>NZ_JACCBF010000001.1:2967868-3644303 GCF_013409625.1 Nocardioides kongjuensis | reverse complement strand
CCGAGCAGTCGCGCACGCTGTCGTTGCGCACGGAGGAGCTCCGCGCGGCCGAGCAGCGGCTGAGGGTGGCCGACCAGAGGGAGCTGCTGGAGAGGGAGCGCCGCCGCATCGCCCTCGAGCTCCACGACAGCGTGGCCCAGACCGTGCTGAGTGCGGGCTTGGTCGTCGAGGTGCTGCGCGGCGAGTTCGGCTGCGGAGCGGGACCACGTGGCCCGGTCGTCCCGGAGCTGGACCGCGCGCGGGACCTGATGGCGAAGGCGACCGAGCAGCTGCGGTCGGTCATCTACGCCCTGCACCACGAGCGGGTCGCCGAGGACGTGGCCAGCCTGCCCGAGCTCCTGGCCGAGGTCGCTGCCCAGCACCGGCCCCACCTCAGCGTGCGTCTGCGGCTCGAGGGCAGCCCCGTGCCCCTCGGTACGGCGGCCGAGCACGCCCTGGCGAGGACCGCCGGCGAGGCGCTCTTCAACGTCGCCATGCACGCCAACGCCGCACGGGCACTGGTGCGCCTGCGCTACCTCGAGGACTCCGTCGTGCTGCGGATCAGCGACGACGGCGACGGTGACCCGGCGGCCATGCGACGCACCATGCGACTCGCTCGCCGGGGTGCCGCGGACGGACGCCACCGCGGCCTCGTCGGCATGGCCCTGCGTGCGGAGGGGCTGGGAGGGAGCCTGTCGATCAGGCGCTCCCGTGCCGGTGGCGTCGCGATCGAGTCCCGGGTTCCGTTGTCCGGCGCCGTCCAGGGCGCCGTCCCTGCCTTCGAGGAGACGAACACATGAGTGCGACAACCATCGAGTCCTCCCGGGCCGCCGAGCGTCCGGACACCATCGGTGTCGTCCTCGTCGACGACCACGCGATCGTCCGCCAGGGCCTGCGCTCGGTGCTGGAGCGGGAGGCGGACCTGAGCGTCGTGGGCGAGGCGGCGACGCCGGCCCAGGCGGTGGCCGTCGTCGCCGCGGCCCGGCCCGACGTGGTGCTGCTCGACCTGCGGCTCTCCCCGTCGAGCGACAACGAGGGCATCGAGCTGTGCACCCGCCTGCACCAGGCGCACCCCGAGCTGGCGCTGCTCGTCCTCACCACGGTCATCGACGACCAGCTCGTCCTCGAGGCCATCCACCAAGGTGCCCGCGGCTACGTCGTCAAGGAGGTCGACACCTCCGAGCTGGTTCGCGCGATCCGCGCCGTCCACCGCGGGGACAGCGCCTTCGACTCGCGCAGTGCGGCCGCGATGGTCCGGGGGATCAACGCCGAGACGGCCGCCGAGAACCGTCGGCTGACCGATCGCGAGCAGGACGTCCTGCGGCTGCTCGCGCGGGGGATGTCCAACCGGGACATCGGACGGCAGCTGTTCATCTCCGACACGACCGCGAAGTTCCACGTCAGCAACATCATGCGCAAGCTGCAGGTCAGCCGCCGTGCCGAAGCGGTCTACGTCGCGAGCAAGGACGGCCTGATCTGAGGCCTCGCGCGGGCGGCGGCCGGCGGGATGCCCAGGAGACTGCTGGACAATACGCGCGGCGACGCTGCGCCGGGCGCCGCTCGCGTTCGCCCTAGGAACGGTCGAGGACCAGCCACCCGCCGTGGTGGTCGTGCGTCTGCCACTGCCAGCCGCTGCGCCGCCCCAGGTCGGCGAGCTCGGCGGGGGTGAAGGTCCGCACGTGGCCGTAGGCCGCGGTGGGCTCGTCCTCGTAGGGGACCGCGACGACGACCCGGCGCCGGGCCACCCGCTGCATCTCGTGGAGGACCGCGCGCCCGTGCTCGGGCGGCATGTGCTCCAGCAGGTGGAGTGCGACGACGGTGTCGAAGGAGGCGTCGGGTCGCGGCACGCGGGCCGCGTCGCAGACGACGGTGTCGAGCCGCAGCCCGAGCCGCGGGGCGACACGGGCGAGCAGGCGCACGGTGTTGGCGCTGACATCGCTCGCGGTGACGTCGAGACGACGGGCGCCGAGGAGGCTGAAGAAGCCGAAGCAGCTGCCCAGCTCGAGCATCGAGCCCGGCTCGATCAGCTCGTGGGCGTGGCGGTAGACGGGTGCGTAGCCGGCGAGCGAACCCTCGACGAAGGTGCGATCGCGCTGGGGCTCGGCACCGGTCGACGCCGCGGTGCCGACGAGACGGGCGAGGGTGTTTCGGTAGAAGAGCGTCCACGCGGTCAGCGGGTCCGGCGAGGTGCTGACCACGACGCCGGTCATCAGCCGCTCGAAAAGCTCGCTCCCCTCCAGCCAGCCCGGCGCGAAGAGCTCGCGGGCGAGGAGGCCGGCGAGGTCGTTGTCGACGAGGTGGTCGGGCAGGTCGTGGACCAGGTGGATGCGGTTGCGCTCGCGCCACAGGGTGAAGGAGGAGGTCCGGGTCGCGCCCTGCGGAACCACCGCGTTGCGGCAGACCTCGACGAGCGCGTCCGAGTAGACCCCCGGGCGCCGGCAGCCGAGCGGGTCGATGGGGGCGGTGGCAGTGATGGTCATCGGACCTCGCTGAGGTGGGAGGTGACCAGGTCCAGTCCGGACAGGTCCCGCACGACGTGGACCCGGTCGCAGTGGGCGGCGTACGCCGGGAGGTCGCAGCTGCCGAGCGTCCACGAGTACCGCGGCTCCGGAGTGATCCAGATGGTCTCGCGGGCCCGTCGGGTGATCTCCTCGAACACCCCGAGCGCCGGGTCGTTGCCGTTGCCGCGCCCGTCGCCCAGCACGACCACGGTGGTCCGCCGGTTGACGCCACCCCCGAAGTCGTCGAGGAACTGCTGGAAGGCCGACCCGTAGTCGGAGTCGGTGTCCACGTCCAGGACCCCGCCGGCGGGCAACCCGGACAGGGTGAGCGACAGGGCATCCTCCATCGGGTGCTCGGCGAACAGGTCGGTCACCTCGACCAGGTCGGAGACGAAGGCGAAGGTCCGCACGTGGGAGGCCATGCCCTGCAGGCCGTGGACCAGCTGCAGGGTGAAGCGAGCAGCGGCTCGCACGGAGAGGGAGACGTCCGCCAGCACGAGGAGCCGCGGCCGGTCGGTCACCTTCGCGACCGTGACCGGGCGGAACGGCACGCCGTCGCTGCGGAGGTTGCGGCGCATCGTGCGTGAGCCGTCGATGCTGCCGCGGGCAGCCTCCCGGCGCCGCGATCGGGGCGCTCCGTGCAGGCTGCGGACCAGCCTGCGCAGCGATTCCTCGAGCGCGGCCCGCTCACTCTCCCCGATCCGGTCGATCTCCCGGGCCCGTGCCTCGCGAGACTCGATCGCGGCCTCGGTGGCGAGCATCTCCTCGAGGTGGCGCTGGAGCGCCTGGGGGAGACCGTCGAGGAGACCGGACAGCGCGCTGCGCAGTGCTCTCAGCTCGTCCGCGCCGACGGTGCTGCCCTCCACCGCGTCGTCGTCGCCCTCGTCGAGCCAGGCCAGCAGCGCCATCTCCTCGGCGACCGTCAGCTCGGAGTCGAGTCGGGTCCCCGTCCGGTCGGCGATCCTCCCCGGGCGTCCCGGGTTGTGCAGCCGCGAGGTGTCGAGCTGGACGCGGGCCGCGTTCGCGGCGGATGCGGCGCCGTCGTTGGACAGCACGATCTCGTCGGTCATCGCGGCGAGGTCGAGCTTGTTCGCCTCCTGGTGCAGGTTGTACTGCTGCGCGAGGTCCTCGGGGTCGAAGAAGTCGCGGATGTCCTGGGGCTTGCCGTGGCTGTGCCCCTGGTTGGGGGTACGGCCGGGCTCCTCGGAGAGGACGAACTCGTCGAGCTCGCCGTCGTCCTCGAGGTCGTCGTGGGCGTGGGAGTGTCCGTGCTCCTCGGAGGTGTCGAGCACAGCACGCAGCCGGAAGAAGCGGTCGAAGACCCGGTCGAACGCGGCCTCGTCCCGCTGGTCCTTGACCAACGTCACGCACAGCGCGCTGCGGAGCAGCTCGCGGTCCTCGAGGACGCCCGGGGCAGCCGCCGCGCGCGACGCGTCGACCACCTCGGAGATCCCGATCCGGATGCCGTGCAGCCGCAGCAGCCGCACGAAGCGGTGGAGGGCGCCGTCCATGGCACAGACCCGCCCGTGTCAGAAGGGCCGGCGGCGCGAGCCGAACGAGCGGGCGCCCTGGCCGGCAGGGACGGCGCGGGTCGGCCCCATGGTGCCGGTCCCGTAGTACGCCTCGTCGTGGCGTCCCGGGAGGTCCTTCGCGCGGCGTACCTCGGCTCCGTCGGGCTCGTCCGGGGTGGCCGTCCCGTGGTCGTGCCCGTGGTCGTGCCCATGTCCATGTCCGTGCCCGTGTCCGTGTCCGTGGTCGTGCAGGTGGTCGGGGACCACGGCGTTCGGGTCGACCATCCGTGGCAACGCCTCGAGTGCCCGGCGCAGGTCGCGCTCGTACTTCACGACGACGTTGGCCGTCGCCGACAACGTCTCGGCGGTGAGCTCCTCGGCGCCGAGGACCGCGAGGGTGCGCGCCCAGTCGACCGTCTCGGAGATGCTCGGTGCCTTGCGCAGGTCGAGCTCGCGCAGGCCGCGCACGATGCCGACCAGCTGGCGGGCCAGCTCGTCGGGGAGTCCGGTCCTCTTGGACCGGATGATGTCGAGCTCCCGCTCCGCGTCGGGGTAGTCGAGGAAGAGATGGAGGCAGCGTCGCTTGAGCGCCGCCGACAGGTCGCGGGTGTTGTTGGACGTGAGGATCACGTACGGCGTGTGGCGGGCGCGGAAGGTGCCCAGCTCCGGCACCGACACCTGGTACTCGGCGAGCAGCTCGAGCAGGACGGCCTCGAGCGCCTCGTCGGCACGGTCGACCTCGTCGACGAGCAGGACCACCGGCTCCTCGGAGCGGATCGCCTCGAGCAGCGGACGGGCGGCGAGGAAGCGCTCGGAGAAGAAGACGCTCTCCTCGCCCGCCAGGGTGTCCACCGCGCCGGCGAGGTCGGGGGCGTCGGCGACCAGGGCACCGACCTTCTCCCGCATGAGCTGGGTGTAGAGGAGCTGCTTGCCGTAGTCCCACTCGTACAGGGCGGTCGTCTCGTCCTGGCCCTCGTAGCACTGCAGGCGCAGCAGTCGTCGTCCCGTCACCTCGGCCAGCGACTTCGCCAGCTGGGTCTTGCCCACGCCCGCCGGGCCCTCGAGCAGGATCGGCTTCTCCAGGTGTGCCTGGAGGAAGACGGTGGTCGCCAGGCGCTCGTCGGCGAGGTAGCCGTGATCGGCGAACTGGACGATGACGTCGGCGACGTCGGCGAAGCCGGCGTCATCGCGCACGGCGTCGAGGGATCGGGCGGACATGGATGCCTCCTGGGCGGCGGAGCGGTGGACGGGGGTGTGGATCGGTCCGACCCGGGGCGCGTGCCCCGGCTCACCCGAGCCGGACCGACTCACGGTGCGGCCGTCGGGACGGCCACACCGGTGCGGCTCAGGACAGGAGGTCGTCGAGCTCGCCGGTCATGCAGTGCTCCACGACGGGGCGCACGGTCTCGAACGTGCACTCCTTGGCGTTGCCCGGGGTGCAGGCGTCGCCGAGCACGTGGTGGGTGATGCGGTCGACGTCGGCGTCGTCGCCCGTGATCACCTTGGCGTTCTCGTAGTACTTCGTCGGCCCCTGGCCCAGTCGGTTCTTGGAGTAGGTGTCCTGGGTGACCGAGACGAAGTTCTCCGGGATGCCCACGTCGCGCAGCAGCCGGATCGCGGCCGCGAGTGCGGCGTCGGCCGCCTGCGGCTTGGTCATCCCGTGCGTGTCGACGCCCATGGCCTCGGCGATGTCGGCGAACCGGCCGTACTGGGCCGGCATGTTGAACGCCCAGACACGGGGGAGCGCGATCGCGTTGTTGAGCCCGTGGTGCGTGTCGTAGAACGCCGAGACCGCGTGCGAGATCGAGTGGATGATGCCGAGGCCGCCGGAGTTGAACGCCTGGGCGGCGATGTACTGCGCGTACATCATGCCCTCGCGGCCCTTCAGGTCCTGGCCGTTCCAGACCGCCTCGCGCAGGTTCTCCGCGGTCAGCTTGATGGCGCGGATCGCGTTGCCGAGCGACGGCTCGAAGTTGAGCCGCGACACGTAGGGCTCGGATGCGTGCGCCAGCACGTCGAAGCCGCACTGGGCGGTGTAGTCGACCGGGCAGTCGAAGTAGAGGACGGGGTCGTCGATGGCGAGGGTGGCCACCGATGCGTCGTCGAAGGCGACGTACTTGTGCGGGTTGTCGGGGTCCGTCGTGGTGTCGGTGATGACGTAGGCCCACGACGTCTCCGAACCGGTGCCGGCCGTCGTGGAGACGGCGATGTGAGGCGGGTTGTTCGGGTTCTCCGACTTGTTGAAGCCCTCGAAGTCGTTGACGTTGCGGCCGTCGTGGGCGACCGAGATGCGCGCGCCCTTGCACGCGTCGTGCGAGGAGCCGCCACCGATCGAGATGAACGAGTCGCACTTGTTCTGCTGGTACAGGGCCACCGCGTCCATGACGTTGTAGTCCTTCGGGTTGGACTCGACCTTGTCGTACACGACGGCCTCGAGGCCGTGGTACTTGAGCGAGTCCACGATCTTCTGGACGACGTTCGTGCCGCGCAGGCCCGACGTCATGACGAGCGGCCTGGTGAAGCCGAGCTTGATGGCCTCGGGGCCGATGAGCTCGTGTGCACCCGGACCCATGAGCGCCCGCGGGAACGGGTGGAACTCCTTGATCGGGAACGGCTTGAGCAGTTCGTCAACCTGCATGAGGAACCTCCTGGTGGGACGTGCTGACCACCGGAACGTAAGGCTGGTCACACCCCGGCGGGGAGGCCGGGAAACGCAAACCATCCGCTGCGAGGAGCGGCTCCTGAACGGATGGTTCGGCCGCGACCTGCCCGGTCGGAGAGGCCGGGGCCGGTCGACCGCAGCCCACCGAAAGGGGGCTGTGGTGGAGTGCCGTGCAGCACTCCGCCACAGCCCCCGATGCGGGCGCCGCCGGTCGATGGTCAGGCGCGGATCGGCGCACCGAGGGGAAGGGCTCGGCCGCCGGTGGCCTGCGACATGGCGTCGAGGAACAGGTAGGCCCCGACGCTGACGAACGCGAACACGGTGTAGCCGCCGAGCCGGGTCAGGTCGGGGCTTGCCTGGGCCGTGCCGAGCAGGACCAGCAGCAGGGCGAGGTCGATCAGGGCGAACAGGATCGTGAACGCCCGCGGGAGGCGCAAGGTGGCCAGCGTCAGGAGCACGATGACGGCGAGCCAGGAGCCGAGGAACAGCTCCTGGGTCCGCACCGCGTCAGCGGGAAGGATCCCGAACCAGTCGTGGGTGAGGCCGAGGACGAGGGCCGCGTAGCTGGACCAGAAGCCGGTGAAGATGCCGAAGATGGCCGCCACGGCGTTCTGGTTGAGGCGGGTGGCCCAGACCGCCGCGACCGCCTGGCCGAACGCGGTGGCGGTGGCGATGATCGGGATCGACGCCGAGCCGGCGCTGGCCGGCACGAAGCCGACCAGGACCAGGCCGAGGGCGACGGAGCCGACGAGGAAGGTCGGGACTCCGATCAGGCCGGGGTTGCCGTCGGGGACGGGGGTTTCAGTGGACACGAGTACCTCCAAGGGGATGTGGTCCCGGTCACTGTGCCGACGCCGCGGCCGGGTCCACACCCTGCGAGCAGGCCGCAGTTGGGACTGCCCGGTCGGACGGGGGCGGCTCATCCGACGGCGAGGGCGTCGCCACGTGCAACGTCCCTGCAGCGGCCTGAGCACTACCGTGCGCGCCGACGGGTCCGTGAGCTGGGGCGGACCCGCACCGACGACGAAAGGTCCTCCTGCGCATGCGTCTTCTCCTCATGGGCCCGCCCGGTGCCGGCAAGGGCACCCAGGCCGCAGCGATCGCCGAGCGGTTCGGCGTACCGGCGATCTCGACCGGCGACATCTTCCGCGCGAACGTCGCGCGGCAGTCCGAACTGGGCCGGACCGCCCAGCGGTACATGGATGCCGGCGAGTACGTCCCCGACGAGGTCACCAACGCGATGGTGGCCCAGCGGCTGTCGGACACCGACTGTGCCGGCGGCTTCCTCCTCGACGGCTACCCGCGCACGCTGCAGCAGGTCGACGAGCTCGACGCGATCCTGGAGCGCGACGGCGTGGCACTCAGCGCGGTCGTGCTCCTCGAGGCCGACCCGGAGGAGCTGGTCCGCCGCCTCCTGCGCCGCGCTCTCGACCAGGGCCGGGCCGACGACACCGACGAGGTCATCCGCCGCCGGCTGGAGGTCTACGCCTCCGAGACCGCACCACTCGCGGCGCAGTACGCCGAGCGCGGGCTGCTGGCGACGGTCGACGGTCTCGGTCCGGTGACAGAGGTGGCCGAGCGCATCCTGGCGGCGCTGGTGGCGAAGTCCTCGGCCTAGGCGACGCCGAGATACCGCCGGAGACCGGCCATGGCCTCGTCGATGATGTCGAGCAGGGGGGCGGTCTCGGCGTCGGGCTCGGCCAGCCACGCCGCGTAGGCGGAGAGCGAGATGGCGAGGGACACGTGGCCGGCCACCTGGGGGACGAGGTCCCCCGGCTGTGCGCCGGTGCGACGCGCGACGTCCTCGGCGATGACCTGACGCCACTCGGCGTAGCGGAGCACCGAGTGCGCCTCGAGCTCGGGCGTCGCCAGGATCAACCGCATCCGCTCGCGGTGCGGGGGGTGGGCGTCGGCCGGGAAGCGGTTGAACTCGACGACTGCGCGGTGGACGGCTTCGTGGACCGGGAGGTCGTCTGCCTGCTCCGAGAGCAGGTCGCGGAAGTGGTCGAGCGTCCGGTCGAACTGGCCCCACGGGATGTCGTTCTTCGACTGGTAGTAGCGGAACAGGGTGCGCCGGCTGACGCCGACCGCCTCGGCGATCGCGTCGAGCGTGGTCCGGGCGAAGCCGCGCTCGGCGAAGAGGGTGAAGGCCGCCTGCTCGATCGCGGCGTGGGAGGTGGCCTCGGGGCGCCCGCGCGCGCTGCTGCGCCCGCCCTCGCTGCGGCCTCCGGTCATGGGCCGTCAACCTACCGTCCCGGGGGCGAGGTCGAATCCCCTCCGAAAGGAGGGGGACTTTCTGCCCTTGGTGCAATTAGTGTGGCGGCCACCACATCGGCACGAGCTGGAGGAGAGATGATGAACCCCGAGATCGAGCAGGACCTGTCCATCGACCTGGCGGCCGAGGACCTCATCGAGGAGGTCTCGATCGACGGCATGTGCGGCGTCTACTGACATGGACGCCTTGCTGGGAGAGCCGTGGATGCTCTCGCCGTCGGTGGCGTTGCGGCCCGAGCCGTTCGGGGCATTGGCCTACCACTTCGGCAACCGGAAGCTGACCTTCCTCAAGCGACCCGAGCTGGTCGCCGTCGTCCGGGCCTTGGGGGAGGCGCCGGACGTGCGGACCGCGCTCGAGGCCGCGGGTGTCCCGGCCTCCCAGCACCCTGCCTTCGCGGCGGCCCTGCGCGGCCTGGCCGCGACCGACATGATCCGCCCGCGCCCGTCCGGCGCGATGGCCGAGGAGAAGAGCGCATGACCATCGCACCCGAACGACCGCAGAACGCGAGCCTGGTCCAGCAGTTCGAGTACGGCCTGGACGCCCCGATCTGCCTGACCTGGGAGCTGACCTACGCGTGCAACCTGGAGTGCGCCCACTGCCTGTCGAGCAGCGGGCGGCGTGACCCGCGGGAGCTGTCGACCGAGCAGTGCAAGGCGGTGATCGACGAGCTGCAGCGGATGCAGGTGTTCTACGTGAACATCGGCGGCGGTGAGCCGACGATCCGCCCGGACTTCTGGGAGCTGCTGGAGTACGCCGTCAACCACCAGGTCGGCGTGAAGTTCTCCACCAACGGGGTGCGGATCACCCCCGAGCGTGCGGCGTTCCTGGCCTCACCCGCCTGCAACGGGTACGTCGACGTGCAGGTCTCGCTGGACGGTGCGACCGCCGAGGTCAACGACTACGTGCGTGGTCCGGGCTCCTACGACACCGCCCTGCGCGCGCTGGCGAACCTCAAGGACGCCGGCTTCGAGGACGCGAAGATCTCGGTGGTCTGCACGCGGGAGAACATCGGCCAGCTCGACGAGTTCAAGGCGCTGGCCGACCGCTTCGGCGCGACCCTGCGGCTGACGCGGCTGCGCCCGTCGGGCCGGGGCGCGGACGTGTGGGACGAGCTCCACCCGCTGCCCGAGCAGCAGCGCGAGCTCTACGACTGGCTCATGGCGCACACCGCCGACGGGGAGGAGGTGCTGACCGGTGACTCGTTCTTCCACCTCGCCGCGTTCGGCCCGGCCGATGGGAGTGGGGCCCTGCCGGGCCTGAACCTGTGCGGTGCGGGGCGGGTGGTGTGCCTGATCGACCCGGTCGGTGACGTCTACGCCTGCCCGTTCGCGATCCACGACAACTTCCTGGCCGGCAACCTGCTGGCCGACGGCGGCTTCCAGCGGGTCTGGCAGGACTCCGCGCTGTTCAACGAGCTCCGCTCGCCGCAGACCGGTGGCGCCTGCTCGTCGTGTGCGTTCTTCGACTCCTGCCGGGGTGGTTGCATGGCGGCGAAGTTCTTCACCGGCCTCCCGCTGGATGGCCCCGACCCCGAGTGCGTGCAGGGGTACGGCGAGCACGCCCTGGCCGGGGAGCGGACCGTCCCGGCGCCGAGCCAGGACCACTCCAAGGCCGCCCCGACCCGCAACCAGCCGGTCATGCTCAAGCTCCTCACCGCTCGACCGTCGGGACCGCCCGTGTCGGCGTGCGCGGAGAGCCCGCTGGCCGGTTTCGATCCCACGCACGAAGGCTGCTGCTGATGAGCAAGAAGTTCGAGAACCCCTGGAAGCAGAACCCCTGGTTCGAGTCGGTCGCGGTCGCGCAGGAGCGGGCCCGCAAGCGTCTCCCGCAGCCGGTGTACGGCGCCCTGGTGGCCGGCTCCGAGCGCGGCCAGTCCGTGGCCGACAACCAGGCCGCGTTCGCCGAGCTCGGCATGGCGCCGCACGTCGTGGGCCAGCTGCCCGAGCGGTCCCAGGCGACCACCGTCTTCGGCCAGCAGATCGGGCTGCCGGTGCTCATCTCCCCGACCGGCGTACAAGCGGTCCACCCCGACGGCGAGGTCGCCGTCGCCCGCGCGGCCGCCGCGCGGGGCACGATCATGGGCCTGTCGAACTTCGCCTCCAAGTCCGTCGAGGAGGTCACGGGCACCGGCGCGAACACGTTCTTCCAGATGTACTGGACCGGCGATCGCGACACGATGGTGCAGCGCATGCAGCGCGCGCAGGCCGCGGGCGTGCGGGGCCTGATCGCCACCCTGGACTGGTCGTTCTCGATGGGCCGTGACTGGGGCAGCCCGGAGATCCCGGAGAAGGTGGACCTCAAGGCGATGGTCCGGCTCGCTCCGAAGGTCGCGACCAAGCCGCGTTGGCTGTGGCAGTTCGGCCAGCAGTTCCGCCAGACCGGGAAGCTTCCCGACCTGACCGCGCCCAACCTCGCCGCACCCGGGGAGACGACGGGGCCGACGTTCTTCGGTGCCTACTACGAGTGGATGACCACGCCGCCGCCCACCTGGGACGACGTCGCGTGGATGCGTGAGACCTGGGCGCAGGTCTCCGGGACGCCGTTCGTGCTCAAGGGCGTGTGCCGTGTCGACGACGCCCTGCGGGCCGTGGACGCCGGGGTCGCCGGGATCTCGGTGTCCAACCACGGCGGCAACAACCTCGACGGCACCCCGGCCGCGATCCGGATGGTCCGCCCGATCGCTGAGGCGGTCGGCGAGCAGATCGATGTCGTGATGGACGGCGGCGTGCGCCGCGGCTCCGACGTCGTCAAGGCCCTCGCGCTCGGTGCGAAGGCGGTCATGATCGGCCGGGCCTACCTGTGGGGGCTGGCGGCGAACGGCCAGGCGGGCGTGGAGAACGTCCTCGACGTCCTCTCCGGCGGCATCGACTCCGCGTTGCGTGGGCTGGCGCTCGGCTCCACCGGCGAGCTGCGGCCCGAGCACCTGCTGATCCCCGACGGGTTCGAGCGCGCCCTCGGCGTGCCCGAGCCTGCCAGGACCGTCCGGGCGGGGCGTTGACCATGGCCCCCGAGCTGGCGCCCGCGACCTCGCCCGGTCTTCCAGCCGGGCCAACCGTGCTGGTCCCGGTCGGCTCGATCGAGCAGCACGGACCGCACCTGCCGCTCGACACCGACACCGTCATCGCCACCGCGGTCGCCGCTCGTGCCGCCGAGGTGATGGCAGCGGCCGGCCTGCCGGTGCTGATCGCGCCCGCCCTGTCCTACGGCTCGAGCGGGGAGCACCAGGACTTCGCCGGCACCAGCTCGATCGGCACGACGGTCCTCCACGACGTCCTCGTCGAGCTCGCCCGCTCGATGCGCACCTGGGCCGCCCGCGTGGTGTTCGTCAACGCCCACGGGGGCAACGTCGTGGCCCTGAGAGGCGCGGTGCGCCGGCTGGTGGACGAGGGGCACGACGTCGACTGGGTGCCCTGCGCGACCGAACCGCCGTCGAACCCCGGGGCGGACCTGCACGCCGGACGCACCGAGACCTCCCTGATGCTGCACATCGCCCCGTGGAACGTCTGGCTCGACCGCGCCGAGGCCGGCAACACCGGAACCCTCGCCGAGCTGCTGCCGCTCATGATGGCCGGCGGTGTCAAGGCGGTCTCGCCCAACGGCGTGCTCGGCGACCCGTCGGGAGCGAGCGCCGAGGAGGGAGCGGCGGTGCTGGCCTCGATGGTCGCCGACGTCGTGGACGCGGTACGACGATGAGCCGGGTGGTCCTGGTGACCGGCGCCGCCCGGGGCATCGGCGCCGCGACCGTGCGTGCTCTCGCCGGTCGTGGTGACCGCGTCGTGGCCGTCGACGAGCTCGCGGTCTCCCCGCAGGGTGACCAGGTCGTGGCGCACGTCGCCGACGTCCGCGACCGCGCAGCCCTCGCGACGGCCGTCGGCCTCGCACTCGATCGCTGGGGCCGGCTCGACGCCGCGGTCGCGGGGGCCGCGGTCATCGCCGGGGGCCGCCCGTTGTGGGAGACCCCGCAGGCCGACCTCGACCTGCTCTGGGACGTCGACGTGAAGGGCGTGTGGAACACCGCCGCCGCCACCGTCCCCGCGATGCTGGCCGGCCCCGACCCGACCGGCTGCCGGTTCGTCGCGATCGCGTCCGCCGCCGCCCACCACGGGCTGCACCACCTCGCGGCCTACAACGCCGCCAAGCACGCCGTCGTCGGCCTCGTGAAGGGTCTCGCCGCCGACCTCGCCGGGACGGGCGTGAGCGCCTGCGCCGTCTCGCCCGGCTCGACCCGGACCCCGATGCTGGAGGCCACCGCCGCGCTCTACGGCCTCGACGACATCGACGGCTTCGCGGGGAACCAGCTCCTGCGTCGCGTCCTCGAGCCCGATGAGGTCGCCGCCACCGTCGCCTTCTGCTGCAGTCGCGAGGCCGCCGTCCTCAACGGATCCGTCGTGCATGCCGACGGGGGTTTCGCGCCATGACAGCCACCCGCGTCGTCAGCGACCTTCCCGACGGCTTCCGGATCCGCCTGCGCGCCGACGTGGCGCACGCCGAGGCGGGCCGCCTCCTGGTCGGCGGCTCCCCGGTGCGGGCGGTCCGGCTGAGCGTCCGGGCCCGCAGCCTGCTCGCCGGCGACGACCTGGTCGTCACGGACACGGCCACCGCCCGACTCGCGCGTCGCCTCCTCGACGGCAACCTCGCCAACCCCGTCCTCGACCATCCCGACAGCCCGATCGAGGTCGCCCTGACCGACCTCACCGTCGTCGTACCGGTGCGCGACCGGCCCGAGCAGCTCGACAGGTGCCTGGCAGCGCTGGTCCCGTTGAGCGTCATCGTGGTCGACGACGACTCCGAGCAACCCCACCGGGTGGCCGAGGTCGCCGACCGCCACGGCGCGCGGGTCCACCGGCTCAGCACCAACCTCGGTCCTGCCGGCGCCCGCAACGCGGGCCTGCGCCTGGTCCGGTCGCCGCTGGTGGCGTTCGTCGACTCCGACGTGACCGTCGACGCCTCTCGCCTGCTCGACCTCGCCCGCCACGGTGCCGACCCGCGGGTCGCCCTCGTCGGCCCGCAGGTGGTCGGCAAGGTGCGCAGCGCACCGGGTCGTCGGGCGCGCTGGTTCGAGCGGTACGACGCCGCGGCCTCCTCCCTCGACCTCGGCTCCACCGGCGGGGTGGTCCGTCCCGGCGCCGCGACGGGATGGCTTCCCTCCGCCTGCCTCGTCGGCCGGACCGAGCTCCTCGCCGGCGACACCGGTGGCTTCGAGGACGGCTGGCGCGTCGCCGAGGACGTCGACCTCGTCTGGCGTCTCGTCGACGCCGGCCACCTCGTCCGCTACGACCCCGACGTGCGCGCCGACCACGACGTCCGCGGCACCGTGCGCAGCTGGCTGGGCCGCAAGTTCTTCTACGGCACCGGCGGCGCCGACCTCGCCGCCCGCCACGGCGGCAAGGTGGCCCCCGCCGTCCTGTCCCCGACCATGGCGCTCAGCGGCTGGGCGCTCCTGCAGCGGCGCTGGTGGTCCCTGCCCGTCGCTGCGGGCGCGGGCGCGCTGACCGCCCGCAACCTCGCGCCCCACCTCCCGCTCGAGGAGGGACGCAACGTCGTGGCCGCCCGGCTCGCCGCGAAGGGCACGGCGTGGGCGGTCCGCCAGGAGGCCGGGCTCCTGCTGCGCCACTGGTGGCCGCTCGCCGCCCTCGCGGCCCCCTTCAGCCGGCAGGTCCGCCGAGCCCTGCTCTCGGCGGTCGCCGTCGACATGGTCGTCTTCCTCCGCGAGCGCACCGGCGTCGACCCGCTCACCGCCCTCGTCGCCCGGCGGCTCGACGACCTCGCCTACGGCAGCGGCCTGTGGTGGGGCGCGATCCTCCGCCGCAGCCCACGCTGCCTCCTCCCGCGCCGGCCCGGGACCACCCGGGCCGGTGGGAGGCGTGAGGTCAGTGCAGCAGCGGGTCGAGGTCGCCGGCGCGCCGCGCGATCGTCGTGAGCCGCTCCTGCACCACGGCGATCCCGCTGGGGGAGCCGACCATCCACAGGGCGGCGTGCAGCACGCCGTCGCGGTTGTAGATCCCGACCGCGACCGACTCCGTGTCGGGCGCCACGTCGGCGGCCCGGTGGGCGGTGGCCCGCTCCCGCCCGCCGGCCATCAGGTCGCCGAGAGCGGTCCGCGGGAGGCGCGCGTTGAGCTCGGGCTCGGTCAGCGGAGGCGGGAAGTCCGGGTCGGCGTCGAGGATCCGCACGACGCCCGACCGGCACGAGCACAGGTGGATCCCTACCCGCACCGTCATCCGCAGCTCGGTCAGCAGGTCGCGTGCGGACTGGACGATCGTCGGCGTGAGGGCCGCGTCGACGAACACGTCGATCCGCCGTCCGAGCGCGAAGCCCGAGAGCTCCGGCAGGCGCACGAGGTACTCCTCGGCCACCAGCAGGTTGAGGATCCGGTAGACCGTCGCGGGCGGCATCGAGAGGCGGCTCGCGATCTGCTTGGCCGTCACGCCGCTGCCGGAGAGGGCGACCGCCTCCAGCACGGCCAGCGCGTTCTGGATGGCCTTGGGCTGGCGCCCGCTGATCGGGGAGCTGTCAACCATGCTCGCCCCCTCGCCACGCGGTCCGGCGCCTGGTCAGCAGGTCGGCCTCGGTGGTCTCGTCGTACAGGCCCAGCGCGGCGAGCCGGACGCCGCGGGCCCGCAGCCGAATCAGGGTGAGCACGAGGCCGGATGCGAGCAGCGCGAGGTAGACCACCGCCGGACGGCTGAACCGGCCGGGGTCGAGGGCGGTGCCCGCGACCACGATGCCGGCCATCGCGGTGGCGGTGAGGGTGGGCACCAGCCAGCCTGCGCGCGGCAGCTCGCCGATCCGGTGGAGGAAGACGGGGGCTGCGACGACGCAGAAGACGTAGGCGACGACGTACCCCTGCGCGGACAGGGCCAGCAGCCAGACGAACAGCTCGTCGGCTGCCACGCCGACGGCCGTCGTCGCCGCGACGGCAGCGCCGACCAGGGTCGAGGCCACGGTCAGGGTCAGCGCCGGCGTGCGCCAGCGGCGGTGGGTGCGTCCCAGCGGCGCGGGCAGGACCCCTTCACGGGCCATCGTGAACAAGGTCCGGGTCAGCGCGGTCGTCGAGCCGCACGCGCACGCGAACCAGGAGCCGAGCACGCCCACGTGCAGCAGCCCCTCGACCAGCCGCGGCACGGCCCCTCCGCCGCCCGACAGGTCCCAGGCCATCCCGGAGCCTCCGGCGCCCACGAACCCGTCACGGGTGACCAGCAGCGCCGCCCCGGCGAACAGCAGACCGGTGACGACGGGCGTCCAGCGCACGGCTCGGGGCACCGCGCTGAACGGGCGCCGGGTCTCGCTGCTCAGGGTCGTCGCCGACTCGAAGCCGACGAAGGCGACCATCGCCAGCAGCAGCACCAGGCCCCAGTGGCCCTCGGCGACGGAGCTGCCCAGGCCGGCGTCGATGCGCAGGTCGGTCCAGCCCGCGACGGTGAGGACCACCACGACGGTCGAGATCGCGAGCGCCTCGACGACGAGCACCGCGCCGGCCGACAGGCGCACGCCCCGCACCATCACCGCGCCCGCGGCCGCGGCGACCGCGAGACAGGCGAGCGGACGGGCCGTTGCGGGGTCGGGGTCGAGACCGAGGTCGTCGAGGAGGGCGAGCAGGAACTCGGCGGCGCCCAGGACACTCGCGGCTGCCGCACCGGCGTACCCGATCACCAGCGACAGGCCGGCAACGAGGCCGGCGCGCGGCCCGAGGCCCTTGACGGTGTAGCTGTACAGCCCGCCGGGCGCGACCATGCGCGTCGCGAACGCGTTCACGCAGCGGGCGACCGCGACCATGAGCGCCGCGACAGCGAGGAAGACGACCGGCGTCAGGCTGCCGGCCGTCGGGTGGGCGAGCAGCGGCAGGGTCACCATCACGGCCGACGGCGCGACCGCCGCGACCGACTGGGCGAGGACCTGGGGGAAGGCGAGGGTCCGGCGCGAGAGCCCACCGACGGGTGAGGACGACCGCAGCCGCGCTGCGACCGGGTCGCCCTCGAGAGTCCGGCCGGAGCCGGTGTCCGCACCGTCCATCGAGGCCGACGCTAGCGCCTGACGGCCCTCCCGTCGCTACGCCGTCGTGAACGCGGTGTGGGGTCCGAATGAGAATCCACGACCGCCGCGACGGGGTCGAATGAGAACGGGCCGCGGCCACCGCGCGCGGCCGAGTGAGAAGCACGTCGTCGCCTTCATCCCGTTCGCCCGACGCTGTCAAGTTTCTGAACAGCGCGGCCCCGCGAGCAGCGCACAGTGAGCTGCATCACGCCCGCAACGACCCCGTCCCCGTTCCCGTCCGCGGTGCGGAGACCTTCACCCGGCGGAGACCGGACGGAGACGTCGACCGCCGAGCGTGGAGGCACCGATCCCGGTCCCCGTCCAGCAAGGAGCAGCGATGTCCACCACCCCGTCCGCCGGTCACCACCGGCTCTCCGGCAGCCTCGGCGTCGGTGCGATCGTCTTCATGGTCGTCGCCGCAGCGGCCCCGTTGACCGTCGTCGCCGGGACCGTCCCGATCGGCATCGCCGCGGGCAACGGAGCCGCCTTCCCCGCGTCGTACGTCGTCTGCACGGTCGTGCTGCTCTTCTTCGCCGTCGGGTTCACGGCGATGGCCCGGCACGTCGACGCCGGCGGTGCCTTCTCGACGTACGTCGCCCGGGGGCTCGGCCGCCCGGCCGGGGTCGGCTCGGCCTTCCTCGCGCTCGTCTCGTACGCCGCCGTGCAGCTGGCCGTCTACGGCTTCATCGGCAGTGCGATCGACGTGCTGGTCACCGACCACGGCGGACCCGACCTGCCCTGGGGCATGTGGAGCGTCGCCGTGATGGTCGTCGTCGCGCTGCTGGGCTACCGCCACATCGAGCTGTCCGGGCGGGTCCTCGGGGTGCTGCTCGTCGCCGAGGTCGCGGTCGTGATGGTCCTCAACGTCGTCGTGATCGCCCGCGGTGGCGGTGACGAGGGCCTGGCGACGACGACCTTCGACCCGTCGGCGTTCACCTCCGGAGCGCCGGGCATCGCGCTGATCTTCGCCGTCGCCGGCTACATCGGCTTCGAGGCCACCGCGATCTTCCGCAACGAGGCGCGTGACCCCGACCGCACCATCCCGCGGGCGACGTACGCGGCCCTGCTCCTCATCGGTGGCTTCTACGCCCTCTCCGCATGGGCGTTGGTCTCCTGGTGGGGCGACGAGGGCGCCGTGGCCCGGGCAGTCGCCGACCCCGGCACCATGCTCGGCGAGACCGCCACGACGGTGCTCGGCGGCTTCGGTGGGGACGTCGTCGAGGTGCTGCTCGTGACCAGCGTCTTCGCCGCGATCCTCGCCTTCCACAACGTCATCTCGCGCTACCTCCACACCCTCGGCGACCCCGCCTCGGAGGTCGCCGTCCTGCCGTCCGCCCTCGGCCGTGCCCACGAGGACCACGGCTCGCCGCACGTCGCGTCCCTCACGACCTCTGTCGTCGGCGCCGTCCTCCTCGCCGGCTGCGTCGCCTTCCGGCTCGACCCGGTGCTCGAGGTGTTCACGTGGTTCGCGGCCGTCTCCGTCGTCGGCCTGATCGCGCTGATGCTGCTCACCTCGATCGCCGTGGTGGCCCACTTCCGCCGCCACCCCGGCCTCGCCACGCCGTGGCAGGCCGTCGTCGCGCCGGCCGTCGCCATCTGCGGCCTCGCCGCCTTCGCCTGGATGACCGTCGACAACCTGGCCCTCCTGGTCGGCGGCTCGGCGAGCGTCGCCACCTGCTTCAAGGCGCTGCTCGTCGGCGCCTTCGCCGCCGGCCTCCTGCTGTCCCTGGCGATCCGACGCCAGGCCGTCCCGGACCCGGTCCCTGCCTCCGCGCAGCCCTGACCTGCGCGACCACCCCTCCAACGCCCCTCCAACGCCCCTCCAACGCCCCTCCAACGCCCCTCCAACGCCCCTCCATCGCCCCTCCATCACCCATCCGACACGAGGAGATCCCATGACCGCCACCCCGACCCGCTCCGCCGTCACGGCGCCACTGACCGCGCACCCGCTGTCCCTGCTCACCGCGGAGGAGGTGAGCACCAACCGGGAGGTCGTGGATGCCGCGGGCCTGCTGGGCCCGGACACCCGCTTCGTCTACGTCGGACTTCTCGAGGCGCCGAAGGCCGAGCTGCTGGCACACGCCGACGGCGACCCGTTCCGCCGCAGCGTGGCGAGCATCCTCGTCGACCGGGCCTCCGGCACCGCGACGAGCGTGGTGGTCGACGTGACCGCCGGCGCCGTCGAGTCGACCCGCGAGATCGATGCCCTGGCCGAGGGACAGGGCCCGATCCTGGACGAGGAGTTCGAGGACATCGAGCAGATCCTGTTGGCGAGCGAGGAGTGGATCGCTGCCATGGAGCGCCGCGGGATCGACCCGGCGATGGTCCGCGCGGTCCCGCTGTCCGCCGGCAACTTCGGTGATCCCGCCGAGGAGGGCCGGCGGATGTGCCGTGTGCTTGCGTTCCTGCAGCTCGACGAGGCCGACCTGCCGTGGGCGCACCCGATCGACGGCGTCTGCGCCTACGTCGACCTGACCGAGCGCACCGTCTTCGCCGTCGCCGACAACGCGATGATGGACGTGCCCATGGAGCGGGGCGAGTGGAACGCGGAGCCGCACGGCGCCCCCACCCGCACGGACCTCAAGCCCATCGAGATCACCCAGCCCGAGGGGCCGAGCTTCACCGTCACCGACAACCTGATCGAGTGGGCCAACTGGCGGTTCCGGTTCACCTTCGACGTGCGCGAGGGTCTCGTCCTGCACCAGCTCGGCTGGAAGGACGAGGCGGCGCCCGGCGGAGTGCGCCCGATCGTCAACCGTGCCTCGATCCCCGAGATGGTCGTGCCGTACGGCGACCCGGCGCCCTCGCGCTACTGGATCAACTACTTCGACCAGGGCGAGTACGTCTTCGGCCGCTACACGAACTCGCTCGAGCTGGGCTGCGACTGCCTGGGCGAGATCACCTACATCGACGCGGTGATCGCGGACGAGAGGGGCGAGCCGCGCACGCTGACCAACGCGATCTGCCTGCACGAGGAGGACTACGGCGTGCTGTGGAAGCACACCGACCTGTTCAACGGCATGGCCGAGACCCGCCGTCAGCGCCGGCTGGTGATCTCGTTCTTCCTCACGATCGGCAACTACGACTACGGCTTCTACTGGTACCTCTACCTCGACGGCACCATCGAGCTCGAGGCCAAGGCGACGGGCATCGTGTTCACGTCGGCCTACACCGGACCTGACGGGTTCGCCACCGAGATGGCACCGGGGCTGGGCGCGCCCTTCCACCAGCACCTCTTCTCCGCGCGCCTCGACATGGCGGTGGACGGCCACACCAATGCCGTCGACGAGGTCGACGCGGTCCGCGTGCCGGTCAGCGACCTCAACCCGCACGGCAACGCCTTCCGGCAGCAGCACACCCGCCTGCGCACCGAGCTGGAGGCCCGGCGGCAGGCCGACAACCTCGCGTCGCGGACCTGGCTGGTCACCAACCCGGAGCGGAGCAACCGGCTCGGCCAGCCGGTCGGCTACGCCCTGCACCCCGAGGGGCAGCCGACCCTGCTCGCCGACCCGTCCTCGGTCATCGCCAGGCGCGGCGCGTTCGGGACGCACCACCTGTGGGTCAGCGCGCACGACGACAGCCACCGCTGGCCGGCCGGCGAGATCGTCAACCAGTCGCCCGGCACCGACGGCCTGGAGCGCTACGTCGAGCAGGACCGCGACATCGACGGTGCGGACATCGTGCTGTGGCACACCTTCGGGCTCACGCACTTCCCCCGTCCCGAGGACTGGCCGGTCATGCCGGTCGACTACACCGGCTTCAAGCTGAAGCCGGTCGGCTTCTTCGACCGCAACCCGGCCCTCGACGTACCGGCCGGGACCACGCCGCACTGCCGGGGCAGGAAGTGAGCGCGCTCGTCGCCGGCCGGGTCGCTGCCGGCCTGGCGGTCGTCTCGGTCGGGTTGCACGTCGTGGCGCTCGGCTCGATGCCCCCGCTGGCCGCGCTCCTCATGCTCGCTGCCGCGCTGACCTGCCTGCGCTGCGTGCCGGCACTGTGGCGGACGTCGGACTCCCGGGCGTGGGAGTGGACGGCTGCCACGGCCGCCGCGATGATCGGCCTCCACCTGCTGGTGATGGGGACGACGGGAGGTCCCGCCGTGCACGGCGGGACGGCCCACGCGGCGTCGGCGCCGAGTCACGTGGCGGCGCACCTCCACGGCGAGGGATGGGACCTGATGCACGTCGCGAGCCTGGTCGCCGGGCTCGAGGTCGTGCTCGCCGTGGGGGTCCTGGTGGCGCGGCTGGCGAGTCGCCGTCGCCACCTTGCCGCGGGGGTGCCGTCCGGTCGCTGACCCCCGGAGCCCCCGCGGCTGCGGGCGCTGCGTCACGATCCCTGGCCCTCGGGCTCAGTAGACCGTGATCCGCAGCGCCCGCATCTTCGCGTAGAGGGTGGTGCGCGAGATGCCGAGCGACTGTGCCGCCTTCACCTTGTTGCCGTCGTGCTCGCGCAGCGCCTCGACGATCACGGCTCGCTCGGCGTGCTCGATCGGGGCGAGCCTCTTCGTCGGCTCCTGGGCACGGTAGGCCTCGGGAAGCTGGTCGAGCACGACCGCGCCGGTGCGCTGGTGGCGGACCACGTGGTCGACCACGGCGCGCAGCTCGCGCAGGTTGCCCGGCCACGGCTGCGCCGACAGTGCCCGAAGGGCGCCGGGCGTGAAGTGCAGCGAGGGATCGGCCCCCAGGTCGGCGAGCATCCGTCGGACCAGCTCGGGCAGCTCGTGGGGCCGGCTCGACAAGGGCGCCAGCAGCCGGCGCTCGGTGCACTCGCCGGCGAGCGCGGCGGCCCGTCCCGACAAGGCGTCGACCGGGCCGCACACCAGCACCAGGCGCGGCGCGCGCCGCTCCGCGAGGTGCGAGGCGACGAGGTCGACGAGGTCGTCGGGGAGCAGGTCGATGCCGTCGACGCAGACGGTGCCCTGACCGGCGCGGACCAGCGCCCCGAAGTTCCGGGCCCACGCCTCGGCCCCGTCGAGCAGTGCCGAGGCGGCGGTGAGGACCGTGACGGGCTGGACCTCGCTCGCGCGGCGCGCCTCGGTGGAGCGGCCGGACCCGGGGGGACCGGAGACCAGCACGGGCGCGTGGGCGAGGTCGGGACGGACCGCGTGGGGTGCGACGCGCAGCTCGCGGCGCGGCTCGACGTGGAGCAGGGCGCCTCCGCGCGCGCCGCCGATCCGGCTGGCCTCGACCCGGACCTCCAGCCCGGACTCGAGGGTCAGGTCGACGTCGGCGTTGTCGTGCAGGTCGCCGACGAGCATCCGCAGCAGGGCCACGTCGGTCGAGCCGAGCAGGTCGGAGGCGGCCTGGTTCGACATGAACAGGTCCTGCCCGATCGCCACCACGGCGCGGCGGCGGGTGCCGGCCGCTTGGAAGGCCGCGAGGAGCTGCTTGTCGGAGACCCGGCTCCGGTCGAGCAGGCGCTGCTCGATGTCGGCGACGGCACGGGCGACCAGGGGAGGTAGCAGGGGGCTGGCCTCCTCCATCAACGCCGTGATGTCCAAGACGCCCTCGATCCGGCGCGTCGTCGGGTGGAAGATCGGGTGGCCATAGCAGCTGAAGCGGCGCAGGGGGACGGCGAAGTGCTCGCCGCCGTTGATGGTGATGCTCGTGCGTGTCTCCAGCACGGTGCCCAGCGCGTTGGTGCCCACCGCCTCCTCGAGGAGCGACGCACCGACGTCGAGGCCGAGGTTGTCGAAGGCTCGCCGGCCGCCCCGGTCCCCGCACCACCGCTGGGCGATCCGGCCCTCACGGTCCACGAGGAGGGTGGAGAACATCGTTCCCTGCAGCTGGTCGTTGAGCTCGTCGAGCACCTCGGACGCCGCGGAGAGCAGGGGACCGGACGTGTCGACGTCGCTGTAGGTCAGGTGGTCGAGCGCACTGCCCGGGGTCAGCCCGGCCATCGCGGCGCGCTGCCACGACTTCGCGATCGGGTCGCGGAGCTCGTCGGTTCCAGTCGTCACGCGTCTCTCCTCAACCTGCCGCCACACCGGCCTCGTGACCGCGGTCACAGTAAACGCGAGAGGGTTGGCAGGCGGTTGTCCAGTTTCTGAACAGCCAGGGGTCCGCCGCGTTGCGAGTGTGTCCGGCGTCACGTCCCCGCCGCCGACGCCCCGGCGCCCCATCCAGGAGAACCCTCATGAAGACCAAGGCCGCAGTCGTCTACGAGACCGGCAAGCCGATCGAGATCGAAGAGCTCACCCTCGACAAGCCCCGCGAGGGCGAGGTCCTGATCCGCTACACCCACGCCGGCCTGTGCCACTCGGACGTCCACATCGCCCACGGCGACCTCGAGGCGCGCCTGCCGATGGTGCTCGGCCACGAGGGCGCCGGGATCATCGAGGAGGTCGGTCCCGGCGTCACCCGCGTGAAGGTGGGCGACCACGTCGTGTGCTCCTTCATCCCCAACTGCGGCACCTGTCGCTACTGCGCCAACGGACAGCAGTCGATCTGCGACATGGGCGCCACGATCCTCGACGGCTACCTGCCCGGCGAGCGGTTCCCGATCACCGGGCCTGCGGGGCAGTACGGCGCCATGTGCATGCTCGGCACGTTCAGCCAGTACGGCGTCATCCACCAGAACTCCTGCGTGAAGGTGGACGACGACCTCCCGCTCGAGAAGGCGGTCCTGGTCGGCTGCGGCGTACCCACCGGCTGGGGTGCGGCAGTCAACACCGCCGAGGTCAAGGCCGGCGACACCGTCATGGTCATGGGCATCGGCGGCATCGGCATCAACGCCGTCCAGGGCGCAGCGCTGGCCGGCGCCAAGAACATCATCGCGATCGACCCGCTCGCCAACAAGCGCGAGAAGGCGATGGAGCTCGGCGCCACGCACGCCTTCGAGTCCGCCGAGCTCGCGATGGAGACGATCACGAACCTGACCCGCGGGCAGATGGCCGACTCCGCCATCCTCACGCCCGGCCTGATGACCTCGGAGATCGTCGCCGACGGCTTCAACGCGGTCGGCAAGGGCGGAAAGGTCGTGCTCACCGGCCTCAACAAGCTGGAGGAGACCAACATCCAGCTGCCCGGCTCGATCCTCACCCTCTTCCGCAAGGAGCTGCGCGGCAGCCTCTTCGGCGACTGCAACCCGACCGTCGACATCCCGCGGATCCTCGGGCTCTACCAGTCCGGCGACCTCAAGCTCGACGAGATCCTCACCCGCACCTACACCCTCGACCAGGTCAACGAGGGGTACGACGACCTGCTCAACGGCAAGAACGTCCGCGGCGTGGTCGTCCACGAGCACTGAGGACCGATGACTGCCGTGCTCGCGGCGCTGGCGGTCGTCGACCGGTCCCGGGAGACCGAGCTCCTCGAGGCGGCGTTGGCCAGCGGCGCGCACGTCGTCCTCGAGGGGCCACCCGGCACCGGCAAGACCACGCTGCTGCGCCGGGTCGCCGCCGGCCGGGACCGCTCGTTCGCCCTCGTCGAGGGCAACGCCGAGCTGACCCCTGCCCGACTGGTCGGCCACTTCGACCCCGCCCTGGTGCTGAGCCGGGGCTACCAGCCCGACGTCTTCGTCGACGGGCCGCTGCTCACCGCGATGCGCGAGGGCGGGCTGCTCTACGTCGAGGAGCTCAACCGCGTGCCCGAGGAGACCCTCAACACCCTGCTCACGGTGATGTCGGAACGGGAGATCGTCGTACCCCGGCTCGGCCTGGTCCGTGCCGCGCCGGGCTTCGCGGTCGTCGCCGCGATGAACCCGTACGACGCCGTCGGCACCGCCCGCGTCTCCTCGGCCGTCTACGACCGGACCTGCCGGATCGCGATGGGCTACCAGTCCGCCGAGGCCGAGGCACAGATCCTCGCGCAGCGGGCTCCGGTCCCGTCCGCCGACTGGCGCGACCGCGCGGTCGCGCTGGTGCGGTCCACCCGCGAGCACCCCGAGCTGCGGGTGGGCTCGTCGGTGCGGGGCACGATCGACCTGGCCGGGATCAACCACCAGCTGGCCCGGGCCCGCGGCGTCGCCGAGGACGACTGGCAGGTCGGCCTCGACGCGGCACTGGTCGCGCTGAGCGGGCGGGTGCGGGTGGACGAGGCGTCCACCCGGCGGCCCGAGGACATCATCGGCGAGCTCTACGCGACCCACTTCGGACCGGGGCCCGCGGGCGACGACCACACCGTGGAGGAGCCCCGCCCGGGGGAAGCCTGAGCCCGCCCCCGGTCGGGGCGGGCGCCTCCCCACCGCCCACGGCCGCCTCCCGCCGCGGGCGGCCCGAGCGCACCAACGCTCGTGCCGAGCTGGCCCGCAACCCGCGCTTCGAGGAGCTCTCGCCGGAGGTCGGCGAGCTCGACGTCGCGGCCGTCGAGGCGGCCGTCGCCGAGGACCCGGACGACGTGCTGCCGCTGCTCGCGCTGATGAGCCGGGCCACCGACCCCGCCCTGCGGGCGCGGGTCCAGGCGCTCGTGCCGCGGCTGGTGCTGGAGCGGGCGCGCAGCGGTCCGCACGGCCGGATCGGCGCCGGCCGGCTGCGACCGACCCGCGCCGACCGCGGGGGCGACCTCGACCTCGACGCGTCCCTGGAGGCGGTCGCCGTGGCGCGGGGCGAGGGTCGCCCGCCGGCCCTCGACGAGCTGACCGCGTCGGTGTGGGAGCGCCCGGCGACCGCGCTGTGCCTGCTCGTCGACCGCTCCGGCTCGATGGACGGTCGGCGGCTGGCGACCGCGGCGATGGCCGCCGCGGCCTGTGCCCTGAGGTCGGCCGAGTCCGGCGGCGAGCTCGCGGTGGTGGCCTTCGACCGTCGCGCCGAGACCGTCGTCGCCCTCGGTACGGCGAGCCCGGCCCGGCGTACCGTCGAACGGGTCCTCGGCCTGCGTGGCCACGGGATGACCTCGCTCGACGCCGCGCTGCGCGCCGCGCGTGAGCAGCTCGCCGGCGCCCGGGCGCGCCGCCGGATCACCCTGCTGCTCTCCGACTGCCGGGTCACCGACGACGTCGACCCGCTGCCGGCCGCCCGCGGGCTCGACGAGCTGCTGGTCGTCGCACCGGCGTCGGACGACGACGAGGCCCGGCGGTTCGCCCGCGACGCCGGTGCGCGGATGGCCTCGCTCGACGCGCTCGCCGAGCTCCCCGCCGTGCTGGACCGACTGCTGGCGCCCTGAGGCCGGGGAATGTCCAGAAGCTGAACACCGCCACCGGGCAGGGCGGACGACGCTCGCACCGCACCGATCGCCCATTCCTGACGGAGGAACCATGACCGACCTGCTCGTCCCCACCGACACCGCCGTGCTGCCCCGGGTGCGCGATTGGCTGTCCCGCCCCAAGGGCCTGTTCATCGGCGGCGCCTGGGTGGACGCCGCCTCGGGCCGGACGTTCGAGACCCGGGACCCGGCCACCGGCCAGGTGCTCACCGAGGTGGCGTACGGAGAGGCGGTCGACGTCGACCGCGCCGTCCGCGCCGCCCGCAAGGCGTTCGAGGGCGAGTGGTCGCTGTGGACGCCCGCCCAGCGTCAGCGCCTGCTCTTCCGGATCGGCGAGGCGATCTACGAGCAAGCGGAGGAGCTCGCCCAGCTCGAGGCCCTCGACAACGGCAAGTCCGCTGCCGTCGCCCAGGCCGTCGACGTCACCTGGGTGGCCGAGCTGTTCCAGTACTACGCCGGCTGGGCCACCAAGATCGAGGGCCGCACCATCCCGGTGTCGGTCCCCTGGGCGCCCGGCACCCAGTGGCACGCCTACACGCTGCGTGAGCCGGTGGGCGTCTGCGGCGCCATCGTGCCGTGGAACTTCCCGCTCCTGATGGCCGCCTTCAAGATCCCGGTCGCCCTCACGTGTGGCAACACCGTCGTGCTCAAGCCCGCCGAGGACACCCCGCTCACCGCGCTGCGCCTCGCCGAGATCATGGCCGAGTGCGGGCTGCCGGACGGCGTCTTCAACGTCGTGACCGGGTACGGCGACGCCGGTGCCGCCCTGGCCGCCCACGACGACGTCGACAAGATCGCCTTCACCGGGTCGACCGAGGTCGGCAAGCTGATCGTCGACGCCGCCAAGGGGAACCTGAAGAAGGTCAGCCTCGAGCTCGGCGGGAAGAGCCCGCAGGTCGTGTACGCCGACGCGAACCTCGACCTCGCGATCCCGGGCACCGCGTCGGGCTTCCTGTTCAACCACGGCCAGACCTGCACGAGCGGCACCCGGCTCCTGGTCGAGGACAAGATCTTCGACGAGTTCACCCAGGGCGTCGCGGAGGTCGCCGCAGCCAGCAAGCTCGGTCCCGGCCTCGATCCCACCAGCGAGGTCGGCCCCCTCGTCTCGCAGACGCAGCTCGACCGTGTCCTCGGCTACGTCGACCAGGGCCTGCGCGACGGCGCCCGCGCCCTGACCGGTGGCCGCCGCCACGGCGACGAGGGCTACTACGTCGAGCCCACCGTGCTCGTGGACGTCGACTCCTCCTTCAGCGTCTACCGCGAGGAGATCTTCGGCCCGGTCGTCGTCGCGACGCCGTTCAACGCCGAGCAGGGTGTCGTGGCAGCAGCGAACGACACGCCGTACGGGCTCGCCGCCTCGGTCTGGACGCGCGACGTGACCAAGGCCCACCGCACGGCCCGTCAGATCAAGGCGGGCACGGTGTGGATCAACTGCCACAACGCCTTCGACGCCGCCATGCCCTTCGGCGGCTTCAAGCAGTCGGGTTGGGGCCGCGAGCTCGGTGCCTCGGCCATCGACGCCTACACCGAGCAGAAGTCGGTCAACGCGCTGCTCGCGTGACACGCCTCCCCGGGTCGGCGGACCGGTCGACCGCCGGCCCGGGGACGCCACGGGCCGGTCCGTCAGGGGTGCTGGTGGCCGTGGAGGCCGGTCGTCCACAGCGTCTCGACCGGGACCGGCCGGCCGAGCACGTTCTCGGCAGCCCGGTGCCCCGACCGGAGGGCGGCGGTCACGGTCGCCGGGTCCTCGGTCCAGGTCGCCTCGCCGGCCAGGTGCAGGACGCCGCCGACGGGCGTGGCGAGCACGTCGTGGTCGTCGGTCGTCGCTCCGACCGTCATGTAGGCGTAGGAGCCGCGGGCGAAGGGGTCGTCGCGCCAGTGCGTGACCTCGACGGCCGTGGGGGTGATCTCGGCGTCCGGGTGGATCTCGCGCAGCGCGGCGAGCACGGACTCGGCGACCGCCTCGTCGCTCCAGTCCCGGATCGCCTGCGCGCACGGCCCGGCTGCGAAGGTCAGCAGGGTCGGTACGCCGTGCAGCCGGGTGAGGTCGTACCAGGAGTGCCACCAGGCCGCCGCCGGGCCCTGGCGCCGGATCGCGTACACGTCGGGCGCCCAGAACCGCTCGCGGAAGCGCAGGAACACCTTCTCGAAGGAGTTCATCTCGAGCCGGTCGAGGGCGCCGGCCAGGGGCTCGGGCAGCGGTGGCTCGATGGTGAGGGCGCCGGACCTCAGCACGCCGACCGGCACCGTCACGATCGCACGCCCGGCGCGGACGGCCCGGTCGCCGCAGAGAGCGACGACTCCGTCCGTGCTCCACCGCACGCGGGTCACCACCTGCCCGAGGCGCACGTCGAGGCCGTCGGCCAGGCGGGTCGCGAGCACGTCGAAGCCGTCGGGGAAGACGACCTCGTCACCCTCGACCTGGTCGTCGTCGAGCCCGTGGGCGTCGAGGTCGCCGATCCACACGCCGTACTGCTCCTCGGTGCGGTGCCGCAGGAACTCGCGCACGCGCTCGGTGCGATCAGCCGGCCACGCCAGCTCCGCGAGGGTCGACTCGACCACGGACTCGTACGACGTCCCGCGGGCCGACCTCGCGACGGCCACGCCGAGTCGCTCGTCGAACGTGCGCACGTCGCAGGCGAAGGCGTCCACCTGCGCCTGGTCCAGCCGCACGCCGTCGGGGCCGTAGTAGGCGATCGGGCGGCTGTCGGGCTGATAGCTGCCGACGGTGAGCTCCGTCATCGGCATGCCGAACGCCTCGGCCGCTGCGAACAGCGGGTTGTCGTCGATGCCGTGGATCCACGACGCGCCCCGGTCGGTCACCAGGCCCTCGTGCCGCTCCGAGTGGGTGCGGCCACCGACCCGCTCGCGTGCCTCGAGCACGACGACGCGCTGACCGGTGGTGGCCAGCAGCCGGGCCGCGGTCAGGCCCGCGACACCCGCCCCGACGACGATGGTGTCGATGTCGTCCATGGGCAGAGGCTAGGACCTGTCCGCGACAATGGTCGACGTGGTCAGCCTCCTGTTGTCGGTCTCCTTCTGCTGCGGCCTCGTCATCGCCGTGGCCCACGTCCTGAACCGGGCGTTCGTCGCCCCGGTCTACGACGTGGTGCTGAACCTGACCGCGTTCGGCGCGGCCGTCGGTGCGTCCGCCCTGCTCGACCACTGGGTGCCGGCGCTGCTGTCGACGGGCGCGATCGGCTGCTGGATCGTGCTCGCCCGGCGGACCCTGCTCGCGCGGGCCGGCTGACCGCGTGACCTGCGTCAGCCCAGCTCGAGGACCAGATCGCCGCCGTCGACGGCGTGGGTCCCGCTGAACGCGAGTCGCTGCACGACGCCGGCGACCGGAGCGGTGATCGAGGCCTCCATCTTCATCGCCTCGATGGTGGCGACGGTGTCGCCGGCGGCGACCTCGTCGCCCTCGGTGACGGTGACGGTGACGACGCCCTGGAAGGGGGCGGCGACGTGGCCGGGCTTGGTGGGGTCGGCCTTCTCGGCGGCGGCGACCTCGGCGGAGACGGAGCGGTCGCGCACGGAGATGGGGCGGATCTGGCCGTTGAGGCGGGCCAGGACGGTGCGGTAGCCGCGCTCGTCGGGCTCGCTGATCGCCTCGAGCTCGACGAGGAGGCGCTTGCCCTCGTCGATGTCGACGGCGTGCTCGGTCTCGGGCTGGAGGCCGTAGAGGAACTCGGCCGTGGGCACGACGGACAGGTCGCCCCAGCGGGCGCGGGCCTCGGCGTACTCCCGGGTCGGGCCGGGGAACAGCAGCCGGTTCAGGGTGCCGCGACGATCAGGTGAGGCCAGGCCGGCCGCGTCCTCGTCCGAGAGCACCTCGGCCGGCGGGGTCCAGGGGCGGCCCTCGACGGCGCGGGAGCGGAACGGCTCGGGCCAGCCCCCGGGCGGGTCGCCGAGCTCGCCGTGGAGGAAGCCGATGACCGATGCCGGGATGTCGTAGGACGACGGGTCGGCCGCGAACGCGACCGGGTCGGCCCCAGCGGCGACGAGCGCGAGGGCCAGGTCGCCGATCACCTTCGAGGACGGGGTGACCTTGGGGATGCGGCCGAGGATGTCGTTGGCGGCGGCGTACATGTCCTCGACCTGCTCGAACTTCTCGCCCAGGCCCAGGGCGATCGCCTGCTGGCGCAGGTTGGAGAGCTGGCCGCCGGGGATCTCGTGGCGGTACACGCGACCGGTCGGGGCCGGGAGCCCGGACTCGAAGGGCGCGTACAGCCGGCGAACGGCCTCCCAGTAGGGCTCCAGCGCGTTCACGGCCGACAGCGACAGCCCCGTGGGTCGCGAGGAGTGGTCGGTGGCCGCGACCAGCGAGGACAACGGCGGCTGGGAGGTGGTGCCGGCCATCGAGGCGGTGGCGGCGTCGACCGCGTCCACCCCGGCGGCGATCGCCGCGGTGAGGGTGGCGAGCTGGCCGCCCGCGGTGTCGTGGGTGTGCAGGTGCACCGGCAGGTCGAACCGCTCGCGCAGCGCGGTCACCAGGGTCGTGGCGGCGGGAGCACGGAGCAGTCCGGCCATGTCCTTGATCGCCAGCACGTGCGCGCCGGCGTCGACGATCCTCTCGGCCAGGCGCAGGTAGTAGTCGAGGGTGTAGAGGTCCTCGCCCGGCGAGGACAGGTCGCCGGTGTAGCACAGCGCGACCTCCGCGACCGAGGTGCCGGTGGCGCGGACCGCGTCGATCGCGGGCCGCATCTGCTCGACGTCGTTGAGCGCGTCGAAGATCCGGAACACGTCGATGCCGGTGGCCGCGGCCTCCTCGACGAAGGCGTCGGTGACCGCGGTCGGGTACGGCGTGTAGCCGACCGTGTTGCGACCGCGGAGCAGCATCTGCAGGCAGATGTTCGGCACCGCCTCGCGCAGCCGGGCCAGCCGGTCCCACGGGTCCTCGGACAAGAAGCGCAGCGCGACGTCGTAGGTCGCCCCGCCCCAGCACTCCAGCGACCACAGCTGCGGCGTCATCCGCGCGACGTGCCCGGCCACCCCGACCAGGTCGTGGGTCCGCACGCGGGTGGCGAGCAGCGACTGGTGCGCGTCGCGGAAGGTCGTGTCGGTGACCGCCACACCCGGACGCGAGCGCAGCTCCTCGGCGAACGCCGCAGGGCCGACCGCCAGCAGCCGCTGCCGCGACCCGTCCGGCACGACCGCCGCGAGGTCCAGCGCCGGCAGCTTGGCCACCGGCGCGACGGAGACGGGGATGGGACCGTGCGGCTGGTTGACCGTCACGTCGGCGAGGTAGGTGAGCAGCCGTGTGCCGCGATCACCCGACGCGCGGGCCGTCAGCAGCTGCGGGTGCGTCTCGATGAAGCTCGTCGTCACCGCACCGGTGGACGCGGCCGCGAAGTCCGGGTCGTCGAGCAACGCCTGCAGGAACGGGATGTTCGTGGCCACGCCACGGATCCGGAACTCGGCCACCGCCCGCCGCGCCCGAGCGACGGCGTCCTCGAAGGTCCGGCCGCGACAGGTCAGCTTGGCCAGCATCGAGTCGAAGTGCGGGCTGACCTCGGCGCCGGTGAACGTCGTGCCGCCGTCGATGCGCACGCCCGCCCCGCCCGGGGAGCGGTACGCCGTGATGGTGCCCGTGTCGGGCCGGAACCCGTTGGCCGGGTCCTCGGTCGTGATCCGGCACTGCAGCGCCGCACCCCGCAGCCGCACGGTCTCCTGCGACAGGCCGAGGTCGGCGAGGGTCTCGCCGGACGCGATCCGCAGCTGTGCCTGGACCAGGTCGACGTCGGTGACCTCCTCGGTCACGGTGTGCTCGACCTGGATCCGCGGGTTCATCTCGATGAACACGTAGTTCCCGGCCGGGTCGAGCAGGAACTCCACCGTGCCGGCGCACGAGTAGCCGATCTCCCGGGCGAAGCGCACCGCATCGGCGCACATCCGCTCGCGCAGCTCCGGGTCCAGCCCGGGGGCCGGCGCGATCTCGACGACCTTCTGGTGCCGCCGCTGCACCGAGCAGTCCCGCTCGAAGAGGTGGATCACCTCGCCGGCGGCGTCGGCCAGGACCTGCACCTCGATGTGCCGCGGGTCGACCACGGCCTGCTCGATGAAGACCGTCGGGTCGCCGAACGCGCCCTCGGCCTCGCGCATGCAGGTCTCGATCGCCTCGCGCAGCTGCGCCCGGTCGTCGACCCGGCGCATGCCGCGCCCGCCACCACCGGCGACCGCCTTGACGAACAGCGGCGCCGGGATCGCCTCGGCCGCCGCGAGCAGCTCCTCGACGTCCGTGGACGGGTCCACCGACGACAGCGTCGGCACACCGGCCGCCCTGGCCGCAGCGATCGCCCGCGCCTTGTTGCCGGTCAGGGTCAGCACCTCGGCCGACGGACCGACGAAGGTGATCCCGGCCGCCGTGCAGGCCTCGGCCAGCGCCGGGTTCTCCGACAGGAAGCCGTAGCCCGGGTAGATCGCGTCCGCACCGCACGCCACCGCTGCGGCGACGATCGCGTCCGGGTCGAGGTAGCTGCGCACCGGGTGGCCGCGCTCACCGATCTCGTAGGCCTCGTCGGCCTTCAGCCGGTGCTCGGAGCCCCGGTCCTCGTGGGGGAAGACCGCGACCGTCGCGGCCCCCAGCTCGTAGGCCGCGCGGAACGCGCGGATCGCGATCTCGCCACGGTTGGCGACCAGGACCTTCGAGAACATCGGGACTCCTGAGGGTCGGGCTAGAGCGAGAGGCGGCGTACGTCGGCGGCCAGGTGGGCGAGGTGCGCGGTGAACCTTGCGGCCAGCGCACCGTCGATCACCCGGTGGTCGTAGGACAGGCACAGCGGGAGCATCAGCCGGGGGACGAAGGTCTCGCCGTCCCAGACCGGTGCCGTCTTCGAGCGTACGACGCCGAGGATGGCGACCTCGGGCGCGTTGACGATCGGGGTGAACGCGGTGCCGCCGATGCCGCCGAGGCTGCTGATCGTGAACGTCGCGCCCTGCATGTCGGTCGCGGTCAGCTTGCCGTCGCGCGCGCGGGCCGAGAGGTCGGCGAGCTCGCGGCTGATCTCGAGGATGCCCTTGCGGTCGACGTCGCGCACGACAGGGACGACCAGGCCGTCGGGGGTGTCGACGGCGACGCCGACGTGCACGTAGTCCTTGAGCACCAGCTCGTCGCCGGACAGCGAGCTGTTGACCTCGGGGTACTTCCGCAGCGTCGCGGCCGCGGCCTTGAGCAGGAAGCTGAGCAGGGTCACCCGGTAGCCGTCGGCCTTCGCGGCCTCGTCGAGCTCGCGGCGGTAGACATCGAGCTCGGTGATGTCGGCCTCGTCGCTGTGCGTGACGTGGGGGACGTTGAGCCAAGACCGCTGCAGGTGCGGGCCGGAGATCTTCTTGATCCGCGACAGGGGGACCCGGCGGACCGGGCCGAACTTGCTGAAGTCGACCTCCGGGACGACCGGGATCCCCGCACCTGCGGGGGAACCGCCGGCCGCGGGTGCCACGCTGCGGTCGTAGTGCGTGAGCAGGTCCTGCTTGGTGACCCGGCCCTTGGGGCCGCTGCCGGTCACGGTGGTGAGGTCGACGTCGAGCTCGCGGGCGAGGCGTCGTACCAGGGGGGTGGCCCGCAGGCCGCCGTCGTCGGAGCCGGCCGCCGCCGGCTCCCCTACCTCGACCGTCTCCGGTACGACGACCGGAGCGGGCGCCTGCTCGACGGGAGCCTCGACCGGGGCCGCCTGGGTGGGCGCCGTCTCCGTGGCCGCCGTCTCCGCGACCGCGATCACGGTGCCCTGGCTGACGGTGTCACCGACCTTCACCGAGACCGACACGATGGTGCCGTCGACGGGCGAGGGCACCTCCATGGTGGCCTTGTCGGTCTCGAGGGTGATGAGCGGGTCCTCGGCGCGCACGACGGCGCCGGGCGCGACGAGCACCTCGATGACGGGTACGTCGGAGAAGTCGCCGATGTCGGGAACGCGAATGTCGATGCCGTTGTCCACTGTTGCTGTCCTCACGCGTGGGCCGGGTCGGCCCGGTCGGGGTCGATGCCGTACTTCTCGATCGCCTCGGCGACGACGTCGGGGGTGACGACGCCCGCGTCGGCCAGGCGGCGCAGGGCGGTGACGGCGATGAAGTGCCGGTCCACCTCGAAGTGCCGGCGCAGGTTGCGCCGGTAGTCGGAGCGACCGAAGCCGTCGGTGCCGAGTGCCGTGTAGCTGCCGGGCACGAAGCCGCGGATCTGGTCGGCGTACGCCTTCATGTAGTCGGTCGCCGCGACCACGGTCCCGCTCCGGCCGGCGAGGCACTGCGCGACGTACGACGTCCGCGGCTCCTCGAGCGGGTGCAGGGTGTTCCACCGCTCGGTGGCCAGGCCGTCGCGACGCAGCTCGGTGAAGCTGGGCACGCTCCACACGTCGGCCTTGACCTTGAAGTCCTTGGCGAGCAGCTCGGCCGCGGCCAGCACCTCGCGCAGGATGGTGCCCGAGCCGAGCAGGTCGACCTTCGCTGCGCCGCGGCCCTTGCCGGGCTGCAGCAGGTACATGCCCCGCAGGATCCCGTCGGTGACGCCCTCGGGCATCGGCGGGTGCTCGTAGTTCTCGTTCATCAGCGTCAGGTAGTAGAAGACGTCCTCCTGCTCGGCGTACATCCGGCGCAGGCCGTCGGCGACGATGACCGCCAGCTCGTAGGCGTAGGTCGGGTCGTAGGCCACGCAGTTGGGGATCATCGCGGCCTGCAGGTGGCTGTGGCCGTCCTCGTGCTGGAGGCCCTCGCCGTTGAGCGTGGTCCGCCCGGCGGTGCCGCCGAGCAGGAAGCCGCGGGCGCGCATGTCGCCGGCGGCCCAGGCCAGGTCGCCGATCCGCTGGAACCCGAACATCGAGTAGTAGATGTAGAACGGGATCATCGGGGTGTCGTTGCTGGAGTACGACGTCGCGGCGGCGATCCACGACGACATCGCGCCGGCCTCGTTGATGCCCTCCTGGAGGATCTGGCCGCTGGCGTCCTCCTTGTAGAACATCAGCTGGTCGGCGTCCTCGGGCGTGTACAGCTGGCCGCTCTGCGAGAAGATGCCGACCTGCCGGAACAGGCCCTCCATGCCGAACGTGCGTGCCTCGTCGGGCACGATCGGCACGACCCGCTTGCCGATCTCCTTGTCGCGCAGCAGCTTGGTGAGGATCTGGACGAACGCCATGGTCGTCGAGATCGCGCGGCCGTTGGAGCCGGCCGTCTGGCCGAGGTCCTCCACGCCCGGGACCTCGAGCGCGCTCGACGTACGACGGCGCTCGGGCAGGTAGCCGCCGAGCTCCTTGCGCCGTGCGTGCAGGTAGGCGTGCTCCTGCGAGCCCTCCGGGAAGGAGAGGTAGGGCAGGTCGAGCAGCTGCTCGTCGGCGATCGGGATCGAGAACCGGTCGCGGAAGGCCCGCAGCGCGGGCTCGGCGACCTTCTTGGCCTGGTGGCTGATGTTCATCGCCTCGCCGGCCGCGCCGAGGCCGTAGCCCTTGACGGTCTTGGCCAGGATCACCGTGGGGGTGCCGGTGTGGGCGTTCGCTGCCGCGTAGGCGGCGTACACCTTCTGCGGGTCGTGGCCGCCGCGGGTGAGCCGCCAGATCTCGTCGTCGCTCCACCCCGCCACCATCTGGGCGAGCTCGGGGTCGACGCCGAAGAAGTGCTCGCGGACGTAGGCGCCGTCCTTCGACTTGAAGGTCTGGTACTCGCCGTCGACGCAGTCCATCATCCGTCGCTTGAGCGCGCCGGTGGTGTCCTTGGCGAGCAGCTCGTCCCAGCCGGAGCCCCAGATCACCTTGACGACGTTCCAGCCGGCGCCGCGGAAGACGCCCTCGAGCTCCTGGATGATCTTGCCGTTGCCCCGCACCGGGCCGTCGAGGCGCTGCAGGTTGCAGTTGACGACGAAGACGAGGTTGTCGAGCTTCTCCCGTGCGGCCATCGAGATCGCGCCGAGCGACTCGGGCTCGTCGGTCTCGCCGTCGCCGAGGAAGGCCCAGACCTTGCGGCCGGCGGTGTCGGCGAGGCCGCGCGCGTGGAGGTACTTGAGGAAGCGGGCCTGGTAGATCGCCATCAGCGGGCCCAGGCCCATCGAGACGGTGGGGAACTGCCAGAAGTCCGGCATCAGCCACGGGTGCGGGTACGACGACAGCCCGTTGCCGCCCGTCTCCTGGCGGAAGCTGTCGAGCTGGGCCTCGGTGAGCCGGCCCTCGAGGAAGGCGCGCGCGTAGATGCCGGGGGAGAGGTGGCCCTGGACGTAGACCAGGTCGCCCCCGTGCTTCTCGGTCGGGGCGTGCCAGAAGTGCTGGAAGCCGACGTCGTACAGGGTCGCGGCGGACTGGAAGCTGGCGAGGTGGCCGCCGAGCTCGGTGGAGTCCTTGTTGGCGCGCAGCACCATGGCGAGCGCGTTCCAGCGGATCGCCGATCGGATCCGGTGCTCGACCGCGCGGTCACCCGGGTGGGTGGGCTCGGCGTCGGCCGGGACGGTGTTGACGTACGGCGTGGTCGCCACGAACGGCACACGGGAGCCGAGACGCTGGGCCTCCTCGAGCACCTGGTCGAGCAGGTACTTCGTGCGCGCCTCGCCCTCGAACTCCAGGACGGCCGCCAGCGCGTCGCGCCACTCCTGGGTCTCGGCAGGATCGATGTCGGTCAACAGAGGTCCTCGGGTCGGTGGTGATGGCCGTCACCATCCTCAGGTCCCCTGCTGGAATGCGTCCAATGCCTAGTTTTCGGTTGATCTATGCGTCAGAGACATTGATCTTCCGACTCGTCCGCAGCACGTGCTCACGGAAGTGGGCGGACGCCGGCGGCAGGCTGCGGTCGCGGACCCAGGCCAGCCCGATCTCGCGGGACGCGCGCACGTCCTTGAGCCGGATCGAGGGCGCGGCCGGGGACGCGCCGCCGCGCGGCTCGGGCAGCAGCGCGACACCGAGGCCCGCGGACACGAGGCCGCGCAGGGTCTCGACCTCCTCGCCCTCGAACCCGATCCTCGGCGCGAAGCCGACCTCGGCGCAGAGGTCCTCGGTGACCCTGCGCAGGCTGAAGCCCGGCTTGAGCACGATGAACTGCTCGTCCCGCACGTCGCGCAGGCGTGCGGTGCGCCGGTGCGCGAGCCGGTGGTCGGGCGGTACGACGAGCCGCAGCGGCTCGAGGAACAGCCGCCGGCTCTCGAGCTGTGCGAGCTCCGGCCGGTCGCCGGTGATGGCGAGGTCCACCGCGCCCCCGAGCAGGTCGTCGATCAGGCCCTCGTCGCCGTGCTGGCGCAGGTCGAAGCGCACCTGCGGCCGCCTGGCGCGGAACTCGCGGATCAGCTCGGGCACCAGCCAGGTGCCGAGCGTGTGCAGGAAGGCCACCGGCACGAAGCCGCCGTCCGGAGCGGTGATGTCCTGCACCGAGCGCACCCCGCGCTCGTAGGACTCGACGGTCTCCCGCGCGTGCACGGCCAGCTCGCGCCCCGCCGGCGTCAGCACCAGGCCGCGCCCGACCCGCTGGAAGAGCGGGGTGCCGACCTCGCGCTCGAGGCGGGCCAGTGCCCGCGACACGGCCGGCTGCGTGCGGTGCACCTGCTCGGCCGTCTCGGTCACGGTGCTGCCGTCGGCCACGGCAAGGAATGCACGAATCGTGTCCAGCTCCATGCACCCATGTTCTCAGTGCATGGGTGGTGGGGTGGGTCCGCGCCGAGGAGGACCCGACCCCTCGACCAGCTCCTCGAGGATCGCGGCCCGCAGCTCGGCCAGTCGGTCGCCGACGCCCGTGGCCCGGCCGGCCAGGTCGGCGCCCGCGACCGCCCGGTCCTCGGCCGTCATGTCGAGCAGGTCGAGGACGTCGTAGGGGTCCCAGCGGTCGTAGGCGATGCACTGGAACCGCGCGCCGGCCTTGGTGCGCCGCTGCGAGATGCCGACCAGCTTGCGGCCCTCGACGAGCACCTCGCCCGGACCGAGCGCCGCGAAGCAGACCAGCCGACCCCACGGCGTCTGCTCGAGACCACCGCGGTAGAGCTCGGAGGCGATCCCGAGGCGCGCCAGCGCCCGCTGCCACGCCTCGCCCAGCCAGTACACCGACTCGCGCACGTCGTCGCTCCACCGCTCGTGGTGCCGCGGGACGACCACGTCGATCCAGACCGAGCGGGCCGGGTCGACGTGGACGGCGCCGCCGCCGCTGCGCCGTCGTACGACGTCGATGCCGGCGGCCGCGGTCGCCGCCGCGGAGGCGGTGGTGTGGTCCTGGGCGCTGCCGAGGACCAGGGCCGGGGCCGAGGGCTCGAAGGACCACACCTCCGCGTCGGCGAGGTCGTCCGGGATCACCCGGGCGTGGAAGTCCGCGATCGAGCCGGTGACGTGGCGCAGCTGCACGCCTGGATTCTGCCCGAGGCCCACAGGAGCGGCGACGTAGAGTGGAGGCACTCGCCTCCGCGGCACACCCGGTGCGGTGCGGGCGCAACGAGAGGCGGCGCCATGGGTGCCCGCGACTTCACCTATCCCCACCGGCATCCCGACGCGCTCGGGCACCTGCGCCTGCAGGTCGCCGACGCCCCGCGCTTCGCCCTGGCCGACGGCATCTGGCTGCCGTACGGACGTGACCTGGTACGCGAGGGCGCCCACCTGGTCGACGAGTTCCCGGCGGAGAGGGGGCGTGTCGACCGGCTCGCCTACGCGCCGGACGACTGGGACGAGGTCGTGACGGAGCTCTTCACCCGCCACGGCCGGATCAAGGTCGGCCTCCTGCCCCGCGTCCGGGGCCGCGGCCTCGTGCTGGTGCGGCTGCTCGGCTCCGAGGTGCTGTGGATCAGGACGAGCTGGCCCGAACAGGCACCGATCGACGCAGCGACGAGGGCCGGACCACCAGGTCGGTGGTGAGGTCGTCGCGCACCGAGGGCGACCCCCCGGCCAACGTGGCGACGAGCGCGTCGACGGCGGCGCTGATGGTGTCGGCCGGCCGCAGCGAGACGGTGCTGACCGGCGGTGACGTCGACGCGTAGGTCGGGTCCTCGCTCGCCGTGACCACGAGGACGTCGTCGGGCACCCGGAGGCCGAGTGCGTCCGCGGCCGCGACGATGCCGCGCCCGCCGTCGTCGAGCAGGCTGTAGACGGCGTCGGCGCCGTCGCGGAGCAGCTGCTCGGCCTCGGCGCGACCGACCGGGTCGGTGCTCTCGGTGAGGGCGATCCGGGGCCGGTCCACCTGGGAGCGGTACGCCGCCAGGCAGTCGCGCGTGTAGTGGTCGGAGGTGTTCTGGGCCAGCAGGGCGATCCGTCGGGCACCCTGCTCGCGCAGGTGGGCGAGCACCACGGCCATCGTCGCGGCGTGGTCGTTGTCGACCCAGGAGTCGAGCGGGCCGAGCTCGTGCGGCCGGCCGTCGAAGGCGATCGGGATGCCGCGGGCCCGCAGCACCCGGGCCGCGGGGTCGCCCTCCGGGGAGTCGAGCAGCACCACGCCGTCGGCGGCCACGGCGTGCCAGCCGTCGGCGTCGAGGCTGGCGGGCAGCACGGTGAGCGCGTACCTGTGGGCGTGGGCGGCCGACGTGGCGGCGGCGACCATGTGGGCGTAGTAGGCGATCTCGGCGTAGTTCCAGGTCTGCTCGCCGAAGGTGGTGACCGCCAGCGCGAGGACGCCGGTGCGGCCGGTGCGCAGCGTGCGCCCGGCGGCGTTGGGGCGGTAGCCCATCGTCGCGGCCACCTCGCGCACGCGGGCCCGGGTCGCGGCCGAGGCCCGGCCGGTGTCGTTGAGGGCGTTGGACACGGTCGCGACCGACACCCCCGCGGCACGGGCGACGTCGAGGATCGTCGGCTTCATTTCGGGGAACCCCTTGTGGTTAATGGATTAATCACCCACGGTACTGCCCATGCCCGTCAGCACCACCGTCCCGGGGACGGTCTTCTCGCGCACGCCCGTCGCTCGCGCCGCCGTCGACCACGCGCTCGCCGGCGCACGGGACGCCTGCTTCTGGATCGACGACCTGACGCAGCGCCCGGCGCACCCGCCGCTGCGCAGGGCGATCGACACCGACCTGCTCGTGGTCGGCGGCGGCTACACCGGCCTGTGGACGGCGGTGGTCGCCAAGCAGCGCGAGCCCGGGCGCCGAGTCGTGCTGGTCGAGGCCGCGCGGATCGGCTGGGCGGCCTCCGGGCGCAACGGCGGGTTCTGCGCGGCCAGCATCACGCACGGCGAGGAGAACGGCCGGTCCCGCTGGCCCGAGCAGTACGACGAGCTGGAGCGGCTCGGGATCGCGAACCTGGACGCCATCGAGGCGACCGTCGGGCACTACGCCATGGACTGCGACTACGAGCGCACCGGCGAGCTGGACGTGGCGATCGCGCCGCACCAGGTCGAGGACCTGCGGGCCAGCGGCGCCGAGGTCATCGAGGCCGAGGAGCTGAGGCGGCTGGTCGCCAGCCCGACGTACCTCGCCGGTGCCTTCGACCCCGACGTCGCGCTGGTCCACCCGGCCAAGCTGGCCGGGGAGCTGGCCCGCGTCGCGGCCGGGCTCGGTGTCGAGATCTTCGAGGGCACCCGGGCCACCGGCATCGACGGCGACGGCAGGCAGGGGCCGGTCCGGGTCACCACCGAGGCCGGGATCGTCACCGCCCGCCGCGTCGCGCTGGCCACCAACGTCTTCCCGAGCCTGCTCGCGCGCTACCGGATGCACACGGTGCCGGTCTACGACTACGCCCTGATGACCGAGCCGCTCAGCGCCGAGCAGCTCGCCTCGATCGGCTGGGAGGGCCGCCAGGGCATCGGCGACATGGCCAACCAGTTCCACTACTACCGGCTCAGCCGCGACAACCGCATCCTGTGGGGCGGGTACGACGCGATCTACCACTACGGGCGCAAGGTCCGGGCGTCGTACGAGCGCCGCCCGGAGACCTACCGGCGCCTGGCCGGGCACTTCCTCACCACCTTCCCGCAGCTGGAGGGCCTGCGCTTCAGCCACCGCTGGGCCGGCGCGATCGACACCTCGACGCAGTTCTGCGCCTTCCACGGACGGGCCATGAACGGCCGGGTCGCCCACACCGCCGGTTTCACCGGCCTCGGGGTGGGGGCGTCCCGGTTCGCGGCCGAGGTGATGCTCGACCGCCTCGCCGGCCTCGACACCGAGCGCACCCGCCTGGACATGGTGCGCCGGATGCCGCTGCCGTTCCCGCCGGAGCCGATCGCCTCGATCGGCATCCAGGCCACCCGCTGGTCGCTCGACCGGGCCGATCACCGCGGCGGACGCCGCAACGCCTGGCTGCGCACCCTCGACGCACTCGGACTGGGGTTCGACTCGTGACGACATCCACCATCGCCGCCGCGGAGACCACCGCGGCCACCGTTCCCGTCATCTCGCTGCACGGCGTGGTCAAGGAGTTCGGCGACCACCGCGCGGTCGACGGCGTCGACCTCGACATCGCGCGCGGCGAGTTCCTCTCCCTGCTCGGCCCCTCCGGCTGCGGCAAGACCACGCTGCTGCGGATGATCGGTGGCTTCGAGGAGCCCGACGCCGGCGACATCCGGCTCGCCGGCGACTCCGTGGTCGGGGTGCCGCCGCACCGTCGCACCGTCAACACGGTCTTCCAGGCCTACGCCCTCTTCCCCCACATGAGCGTCGCGCAGAACGTCGCCTACGGCCTGCGCCAGCGTCGTACGCCGCGCGGCGAGATCGCCTCCCGGGTCAAGGAGGCGCTGCGGCTGGTCCGGATGGAGGAGTTCGCGGACCGCCAGCCCCGCAAGCTCTCCGGAGGCCAGCAGCAGCGGGTCGCGATCGCGCGCGCCATCGTCAACCGGCCCGACGTGCTGCTGCTCGACGAGCCGCTGTCGGCCCTCGACCGCCAGCTGCGCGAGCGGATGCAGGTCGAGCTCAAGCTGCTGCAGCGCGAGGTCGGCATCACCTTCGTCTTCGTCACCCACGACCAGGCCGAGGCGCTCGTGATGAGCGACCGGATCGTCGTGATGAACGCCGGCCGGATCGAGCAGGTCGGTACGCCGCAGGAGGTCTACCAGCGGCCCGGCAGTGCGTTCGTCGCGTCCTTCGTCGGCACCGAGAACTTCGCCGACGTGGTGCTCGGCCCCGACGGTGTGGCGGAGGGCTGCGGCGCCCGGTTCGCGGTGTCGCCCGACCAGGTGGCGCCCTACACGGCCGGGGACTCGCTGCGCCTCGCCCTGCGCGCCGAGTCGGTGCGGGTGAGCGCGGCCGAGCCCGCGCAGCCGGCCGACAAGGTCGCCGGCCGGCTCGCCGGCACCTCCTTCCTCGGCGGCGAGATCCAGTACGTCGTCATCGGTCCCGACGGCACCGAGCTGTTCGCTCGCACGCCCCTGCGCGACGCCGCGGACGTGCAGGCCGGCGACACGGTCTGGTGCTCCTGGGATCCCGAGGCGGTGCTGGTCTTCCCTGCAGGAGCCGGCTCGTGAGGGTCCTGGCACCGCGGGCGGCCGTACCCCGGCTGAGCCGGCGCGCCCTCCTCGGTGGCGCGAGCGTCGTCGGTCTCGGCGCACTCACCGGCTGCGGCGACCGCACCTACGCTCCGACCGCCGCCGTCGACGGTCGCAAGGAGAGCCGTCTCAACGTCTACTCGTGGGGCGACTACGACGATCCCGCGAACGTACGGCGGTTCCAGGACCGCGAGGGCGTCACCGTGCAGATGGACGCGTTCGCCTCCAACGAGGAGATGATCGCCAAGCTCGGCACGGCGCGCGGCACGAGCGGCTACGACATCGTCGTGCCGACCGGCAGCTACGTGCAGCAGATGATCGCCAACGGCATGCTCGCGAAGCTCGACCACGACAAGATCCCGAACCTCGCGCACCTCGAGGACAGCGTGCGCGGACGCAGCTGGGACCCGCACGACGAGTACGTCGTCGCGAAGACCATCGGCACCACCGGCTACGTCTACGACACCCGCCGGATCACCCGGCCGATGACGTCGTGGGCCGACTTCATCGCCGCGGCCCAGGCCGAGGCGAGGGGAGCCACGTCGGTGCTCGACGACCCCTGGGAGGTGTGCGCGATCCACCTCGCGGCCAACGGGCAGGACCTCAACACCACCGACCCCGACATCCTCGCCGCGGCGCGGGAGTTCCTCGTGAACGACCTGGCGCCGTGCATCCGCAACTTCAGCTCGGACCCGTCGCAGAACATCGTGCAGCGCGACTTCGCGCTGATGCAGGCCTACAACGGCGATGCGCGGCTCGGCATCGAGGAGGGCGACTACGAGCACTGGGAGTTCGTCTACCCGGCGCCGACCGCGAACCTCTGGATGGACACCTGGGCGATCGCCGCCGGCTGCCAGCACCCCGACAACGCGCATGCCTGGATCGACTTCATGCTCGACCCGGCCGTGGCCTACCGCGACGTCGAGTACATCGGCTACCCGACCGGCCTTCGCGGGCAGCGCGAGCTCGCCGAGAGCAGGGACCTCAGCCACGCCGGTCTGGTCTTCCCGCCCGACGACGTGATGGCGCGGTTGACGCCCGGACTGGTCACCGAGTCGCAGTCGACGCTGGTCGACATCCTCAACGAGGTCAAGGCGGTGGCAGGAGCATGACCACCCCGGGAACCTCGTCGCCTCCCCCGCTTCGCTCCTCCGGCCGAACCGCTTCCCGGGGACCCCGGACGAGGCGTGGCGCGGCCTGGCTGTCGTTCCCGATCTGGGCATGGCTGCTGTTCTTCGTGTTCATCCCGATCGGCCTGGTCGGCTGGTACAGCCTGGGCTACAAGCCGAGCCTGTTCACCCCGGTCGCCAACGACCGGCTCTCCCTCGACCGCTACGGCGAGGCGACCACCGGCACCTTCGTGCGCACCTTCTGGAACACCCTCGAGATCGCCGGCATCGGTACGACGCTGTGCGTGCTCGTCGCGGTGCCGTTCGCCTACTGGATGGCGGTCAAGGCGTCCCCGCGGATCCGTGGCCTGCTGGTCGCCCTGGTCCTGGTGCCCTACTGGACCAACTTCCTGGTCCGCACCATCGGCTGGCGGATCATCCTCGCGCCCCACGGCTTCCTGTCCGACCTGCTCCAGGACCTGCACCTGATCGACAGCCCACTCGCCGTGCTCTACACCCGCAGCGCCGTGCAGCTCGGGGTCGTCTACAACTACCTGCCGCTGATGATCCTGCCGCTGTACGTCGCCTTCGAGCGCACGGATCCCGCGCAGCGCGAGGCCTCCCGCGACCTCGGCGCCGGGCGGGTGCGCACGTTCTTCTCGGTGACGCTGCCCGACGCGCTGCCCGGTCTGGCGGCCGGCTGCCTGCTGGTGTTCATCCCGCTGATGGGCGACTACATCACGCCGTCGGTGCTGGGCGGTGCCCGCGGCAACATGGTCGGCCAGATGGTCGCGCAGCAGTTCTCCAGCGCCCAGGACTGGTCGCTCGGCGCGGCCATGGCGTTCGTCCTGATGGGCTTCATCCTGGTCGCCGCGCTCGCGGTCGTGCTCGTCTTCCTCGCCGGGCGGGCCGCGATCAGGTTCCACCGCCGCATCGACCTGGCAGGAGTGGCCTGATGACCGCCGCTGTCCGTCGTACCCGCCGCGATCCGGTGGACGCGCTCTTCTGGCTGCTGGGCCTGGCCGTCTTCGCGTTCCTCTTCGCGCCGATCCTGGTGATCGTCGTCTACTCCTTCAACGAGGGCCGGCTGCTCGCGTCGTGGGACGGCTTCGGGCTCAGCGCCTACAGCAAGGCGGTGCACGACCCGACCATCCGCGGCTCGGTCCAGGTCTCGCTGATGTCCGGCGTCCTCGCCACGGTCGTGGCGACCGCGCTCGGCACCGTCGGCGGCGTTGCCCTCGCCCGGTCCCGCAGCAGGTGGGCCCTGGTGCTGACGGCACTGCTCGCGATCACCCTGGTCACGCCGGAGATCGTGGACGCCGTCTCGATCCTCCCGTGGTTCGTCACCCTCGGCACCGACGCCCACCTGACCCTCTTCAACAACGGCCTGGTGCGGCTGGTCGTCGTGCACACGTCGGTGGCTCTCGCCACGGTCACCTTCATGGTGCGCGCGCGGATGTCCGGCATGGATCCCGCGATCGAGGAGGCGGCCGCCGACCTCTACGCCGCGCCCTGGAACCGGTTCCGCCAGGTGACGCTGCCGATGGCGCGGCCGAGCATCCTGGCCGGCGCCCTCATGGCGTTCACGCTGAGCCTGGACAACACGGTCGTGTCGTCCTTCGTCTCCCTGCCCGGCTCCACGTCGTGGCCGGTGCACCTGTTCGGCTCGCTGCGCACCGGGCTGCGGCCCGAGGTCGCCGCCGTGTCGACGGCGATGCTGCTGCTCACCCTCGGGTCCCTGGTCCTGGTCGCGATCGTGCTCCGGCGCGGTGGCGAGGGCGACCTCGCGAGCACCCTGGCGGCGTCGTGAGGAGCCGGGTCGTGGCGGCGACCACCGGCGCGCTGGAGGTCCCGCACGAGCCGGCCGGGGACGTCGTGTCCGGCACCCCGACCGTCGGCGTGGTCGAGCTCGGCACCTTCAAGGGCGTCGAGCTCGGCGTCTGGGAGATCACGCCCGGCGTGGTCCGCGACGTCGAGGCCGACGAGGTCTTCGTGGTGCTCGAGGGCGAGGGCACGGTGAGGTTCGAGAACGGGAGCGAGGTCGAGCTGGCACCGGGATCGATCGTGCGGCTGCACGAGGGCGAGCGCACCGAGTGGACGATCCGCACCCGCCTGCGCAAGGTGTACCTGGCGTAGCCGCCGGAGGGCCCTCAGCCCGCCACCGCGGCGCGTACGACGCCCGCCAGCTCGTCGCGCGTCAGGCCGCCGGGCACCCGCGGCTGCCACCCGTCGCGCAGCTGCGCGCGGATCTGCTCACGCACCGGCTCGAGGACGCTCGGCTGCGCGAACATCCCGAAGTACGGCCCGATCACCGGCATCCAGTCCGGGTGGTCGTGCGCCGCGTCGGCGATGACGTCCCAGCCGATCGGGCCGTCCGCGGTGAGCGGCTCGTGCCGCCAGCGGGCGTGCATGGTCGCGTCGACGGCGCAGTGGTCGTCGTACCAGGGGAGCAGCTCGGCCCGTGCCCACGCGTCCAGTGCTCCCGCCCACTCCTCGGCGGGGAGGGTGGCGACGGTGTCGGCGAGCTTGCCGGCGGCCGCCATGCCGAGGCTGAGGCCGCGCGCCGCCATCGGGTTGGTGACGAGGAGCGCGTCGCCGATGGCGAGCAGGCCGGTCACGTCGGTGGGCTGGCGGTGGAAGCGGTTGACGAGACCGGCGCCGGCACGCACCGGCCCGATCGGCTCGGCGCGCTCGGCAGCGGTCCAGGTGGCGATGCCGGGGAGCAGCGCCGAGGCGGCGGTGTGGGCTGCCTCCTCGCGCAGCAGCGCGAGCTCGTGGTCGTCGGTGCTGCGGACGACGAGGGTCTGGAACGTGCCGCCGTCCTGGACGAAGACCATCTCCATGAAGCCGTCGTGGGGGATCGCGAGACCGGGGCCGGGCTCGATCGGTCCGGGCTCGGCGCCGGGCAGCAGCCGGTACTCCCGGGCGACGTAGGCGAACGGCGCTGCCGTCTCCTGCGCCTCCGGACGCAGCTCGTGGCCGAGGCGACCGGCCTTGCCGGAGGCGTCGACGACGAGGTCGGCGCTCACCGGCTCCCCGTCGACGACGACACCGGTGACCCGGTCGCCGTCACGGACCAGGCCGTCGGCGTGGCCGGTGCGGCGCGTGATCCCGGGCTCGCGGTCGGCGCACGCCCACAGCACCCGCTCCATCGTGCACCGGCGCAGGTGCAGGCCGGCCGTGAACGGGGGCGCTCCGCGCGGTACGGCGCCGTAGGCCGCCCCGGCGTCGAGCAGCGCCTGGTGGACGTCGGGCAGGCGGGACTCGAGGAACAGCCGCCCCGGACCGCGCAGTCCCTGCGGCAGGAGGAATTGCATCACGCCGACCCGGTCCCAGGTCCCGTCCGTGCCCGGCCCCGCGTCGCGGTCGACCAGCGTCACGTCGTGACCGGCTCGGGCCAGCAGGAGTGCCGCCGTCGTGCCCGACGGGCCGGCGCCCACGATCGTCGTCCTCATGGCCTGCCCCCTGTATTGTGGTGACCCGAGACGTATTCGTTACATCGAGAGTAACTTCAATGACTGAGACCGGCAAGAGGTCCTACACGTCCGACCTGCGCGCCGAGCAGGCGCGCGCCACCCGGCGGCGGATCGTCGCGGCCGCCGCCGAGCTGTTCGCCGCTCGCGGGTACGCCGCGACCACGATCGACGACGTCGCTCGGGCTGCCGGGGTCAGCCGCAAGACCGTCTTCACCTCGGTCGGCGGCAAGGTCGTCCTGGTCAAGCTCGCCTTCGACTGGGCCGTCGCCGGCGACGACGAGGACGTGCCGATGGCAGAGCGGCCGGTGATCCAGCGGCTGCGTGCCTCGACCGACCCGGTCGAGGTCGTCGACGGTTACGCCGTCCACCTCGCCGAGACGATGCCACGGGTCGCGCCGATCGCCCTGGCCATCGAGGCCGCCGCCGCCTCGGGCGACGCGGACGCCGTCGCGCTGCTCGCGCAGGTGCGGCAGCAGCGGCTCTTCGGCATGACGATGATGGCCCGGCAGCTGCACGACCTGCGGGGCCTGCGCCGTGGGCTCGGCGTACCTGCCGCGGCGGACCTGCTGTGGGCGATGACCGACCCGGCGCCGTACGACCTGCTGGTGCGACAGCGCGGCTGGACCCCGAGGAGGTACGCCGACTGGCTCGCCCGGGCGATCGGGGCCAGTGTCCTTCGCCCGGAACTCGTGGACGGGTGACGGTCGTCACCCGATCGGCAGGTAGCCTCCGGTCGTGCCCCAGATCGTCGTCCTGACCGGTGCCGGCATCTCCGCCGAGAGCGGGGTGCCGACCTTCCGTGACGCCGACGGGCTCTGGGAGGGCCACCGGGTCGAGGACGTCGCGACGCCGGAGGGCTTCGAGCGTGACCGCGCCACCGTGCAGCGCTTCTACGACGAGCGACGTGCCGCACTGGCGAGCGTCGAGCCGAACGCCGCGCACCGCGCCCTGGCCGAGCTCGAGGAGACCCTCGGCACCGGCCTCCTCGTCGTCACCCAGAACATCGACGACCTGCACGAGCGCGCCGGCTCGCGCAACGTGATCCACATGCACGGCGAGCTGCTCAAGGCACTGTGCCGCTCCTGCGGTGTCGCCTCCCCGTGGACCGGCACCCTGCTCGACGAGCCGGCCTGCCCCGGCTGCGGCGCCCACGAGCTGCGCCCCGACGTCGTGTGGTTCGGCGAGGTCCCCTACGAGATGGACCGGATCGCCGACGCCCTCTCCGAGGCCAGCATCTTCGTGTCCATCGGCACCTCGGGCGCGGTCTACCCGGCTGCCGGCTTCGTCCAGCACGCCCGCCGTCACGGTGCCCGCACCCTCGAGCTCAACCTCGAGCCCAGCGAGGGCAGCCACTTCTTCCACGAGTCCCGGCAGGGCCGGGCCGGTGACCTCGTGCCGCTGTGGGCGCGCGAGGTGCTCTGGACCTGATCGACCCGTCGCAAAGTGGCTCCCCAAACCCGCTGACCCGTCGCGAAGCGGCCTCGCACGAGGTTACTTTGCGACGGGTCGGCTGAAATCGGCAGCCACTTTGAGCCGGGTCGGCGGTCAGGGGCGGGCCAGCTCCTCGTCCAGGATCTTCGTGATCCGCTCCCGCTCGTGGTGCAGGCCGAGGGGGCCGAGCCAGTCGAGCACGGTCGCACGGAAGAGCTGCCCGGACTCGATGACCCGCGGGTCGCAGTGGCCGGTGGACTCGAGGGTGACCACGCCGTAGAGCGCCGACCAGGCGCGCATGTAGACCCACAGCAGCCCCCGCTGCTCGGGTGGGATGTGGTCGGCCTTGGCCGGGATCAGCGGGTCGAGGACCGAAGCGCGGATGACCGGGTCGAGGTCGTCGAGGGCCGGGTAGGGGTACTGGTAGATCTCCCAGATCTGCCAGAGCAGGTCGGTGAAGTAGTGGCCCGACGTCGACAGGGTGAGCAGGTCGCGACGCTCGGTGTCGGCCTCGGCGACCGGGTTGGCGAACACGAGGGCGAACTCCCGCGGCTTCGCCAGTGCCCACTGCCGGAACCGGGCGCACGCCACCGCCAGGCGGGCAGCGGGGTCGTCCTCCGGGAACCGGTCGGCCGCCTCGGCCCACTCGGCGGTCGCCGCCTTGTCGAGCTCGAAGGCCACCAGGTCGACGAGCTGCTGGTAGCTGGCGACGTAGCGGTACAGCGCCGGTGCCGTCATCCCCATCCTCGCGGCGACCGCGCGCAGCGACAGGTCCGCGCCCTCGTCGAGCAGGCGAGCGGCGACCTCGACGATCTCGTCGTACGTCGCCTCGCGCTGACGTTCCCTGCGGGTGGCTGGTGCGCGGAGGTGCGGCACAGGACTCCTCGAGATGGCCCGGGTCGGCCGGGGTGAACACTTGACGACCAGAGTTTACACCGTTTACGGTTAACGGCGTTCACGAAACTGACAGAGGTTCACTCGGGCCGTCGGGGAGGAGTCGACATGATCGAGCGATGGGGTGCCCTGGTCGTGCGCCGGGCGGTCGCGGTGCTGCTGGTCGGGCTCGGGGTGACCGCCCTCGCCGCGATCGCCGGTGTCGGGCTGGAGGACAAGCTCTCGGCGGGCGGCTTCGACGACCCCGGCACCGAGTCGGCCCGCGAGCTGGCGCTCGAGCGCTCGACCTTCGGCAACCGGTCGATCGACGCCATCGTGATCTTCTCCAGCGACGACGAGGAGGCCTCCGCCCCGGAGTTCCGGGCCGAGGTCGAGCGCACCGTCGCCACGATCCCGCAGGACAGCGTGGTCTCCGTGCTCACCTGGTATGACGTCCAGGACCCGGCGATGGTCAGCAAGGACGGACACGCCACCGCGGTCTACGTCTCCCTCGCCGGTGAGAGCCAGAACGACTTCATCGACTCCTTCGACGAGATGCGTCCCGCCGTCGAGAAGAGCTCGCTGCACACCGAGCTCGCCGGGCCCTACGCCGTGTACACCGACGTCAACGAGGAGACGAAGTCCGACCTGCTCCGCGCCGAGCTGGTGTCGATGCCGATCGTGCTCGTCTTGTCGCTGATCATCTTCCGCAGCGTCGTCGCGGCGCTGATGCCGCTGCTGGTCGGCCTGGTGGCGGTGCTCGGCGCCCGCGCCACCATCGCCGGGCTCAACCACCTGGTCGACGTGTCGATCTTCGCGCCCAACATCATCACCCTGCTGGGGCTCGGCCTGGCGATCGACTACGCCCTCTTCGTGGTCTCGCGGTTCCGCGAGGAGATCGCCCGCGACCCCGACGACACGCGGGGCGCCGTCGTCCGCACCATGGCCACCGCCGGTCGCACGGTCGCGTTCTCGGCGCTGACCGTCGCGGCAGCGATGAGCTCGCTGCTGGTCTTCCCGCAGACCTTCCTCAAGTCGATCGGCTACGGCGGCATCGCGGCCGTTCTCATCGCGATGGTCGCCGCGCTCACCGTGCTGCCGGCCGTGCTGGCGCTGCTCGGCACCCGGATCGACGCGATCCGGATCCCCTTCCTGCAGCGATCCACCCCCGTCGAGACCGGTCACGGTGCCTGGGCCCGGCTGGCCCGCGCCGTGATGCGGCGCCCGGTCGTGGTCGCCACGGCCGTCGTGGTGGTCCTGCTCGCGGTCGCCTCGCCCTTCCTCGGTGTGAAGTGGGGCAGCGTCGACTATCGCGTGCTGCCGTCGGACACCCCGTCCCACCGGGCCTCCGAGCGGCTCAACAGCGACTTCGGCCCCGAGCGCTCGACCGCCAACATCCTCGTGCGCGGTGCCGACCAGGCCGGCGTTGCGGCCTACGAGAAGGCCCTGGGCGAGGTCGACGGGGTCGTCGACGTCCGACCGGTGGCCACCGAGGGCGACACCACGCTCCTGCGGGCCGCCTGGGAGGGCAACAGCCAGACGGACCACTCCCAGCAGGTGGTCCGCGACCTGCGCGCGGTGGCCGCGCCCGACGGCTCCGAGGCCCTCGTGGGTGGCCTGACCGCCGACACCGTCGACCTGGCGGGCTCGGTCGGCGACCACCTGCCGTTGATGGGCCTGATCGTCGTCGGCGTGATGCTGGTGCTGCTGTTCCTGGCGTTCGGCTCGGTCGTGCTGCCGCTGAAGGCCGTGCTGATGAACGGCTTCTCGATCACCGCGTCGTTCGGCGTCGTGACCTGGATCTTCAGCGACGGTCACCTCGCCGACCTGCTCGGCTTCACGCCCCAGGGATTCCTCGACCTGACCAACCCGATCGTGATGCTGGCGGTCCTGTTCGGCCTGTCGATGGACTACGAGGTGTTCCTCCTCTCGCGGGTGCGCGAGCAGTGGGACGCGACCGGTGACAACGACCTCGCCGTGCAGACCGGCGTGCAGAAGACGGGCCGGATCATCACCAGCGCCGCGCTCCTGCTCGCCGTCGTGATCGGCGCCTTCAGCCTCAGCGGCGTCGTGTTCATGAAGATGCTCGGCCTCGGCATGCTGGTCGCGATCCTGGTCGACGCGACGGTCGTCCGGGCGCTCCTCGTGCCGGCGACGATGAAGCTCCTCGGGCGCTGGAACTGGTGGGCCCCGGGCCCGCTCGCCCGGTGGTGGGAGCGGCACGGCTTCCGCGAGGGTGGCCAGGCACCCACCCGTGCGGCTGCCCAGCACGACGAGGTGCTGGTCTAGACCTGAGCGTGCGTACGGGCCTGTACGGGGAAGTCCGGACAGGCTCGTACGCGGACAACGGCGGATTTCGGGCACGCCGGGTCGGGCCGCCGCGAATAATCGCGCCCATGACGTCGGGGGGCCGGGTGATCAGGGTGGGTGCGATCGACAACCACCCCGTGGTGCTGCTGGGGCTCGGCGCAGCCTTCGCCGAGACCGCACCCGACATGCGGCTGGTGGCGATCGCGGGATCGGCCGAGGAGCTCCTGGCGCGAGCCCCCGACGGGCTCGACGTCGTCCTGCTCGACATGCGGATCCCCGGGCAGCCGGCAGCCGACGAGACGGTGGCGACCTTGGTGGCCCACGGGCTGGTGGTGGTGCTGTTCACCGCCGAGGAGCGGCCGGTGCCGGTACGCCGTGCGATCGACGCGGGTGCAGCGGGACTGATCCTCAAGGTGGACCCGGTCGAGTCGATCGCCCAGTCCATCCGCGACGCGGTGGCGGGCGACCTGGCCTGCTCGAGCCAGCTGGCGACGATGCTGCTGTCCGACGAGGACGTCGGCGCCCGACTCTCGCCGCGGCAGATCGAGATCCTGCGTGCGGTCAGCGCCGGCCTGCCCTACCGCCTGGTCGCCCGCCAGCTCGGGATCGGCGAGGTCACCGTGCGCGAGCACCTCGCCCGCGCCGCCAAGGCCTACCGCGAGGGTGGGGTCGAGACGGGCAACGTGCACGGCCTGATCAGCCGGGCACGGGCCGACGGGCACCTGGACGGCTGAAGCGGGATCCACCGGGGGCTGCCTGCGTCGCGGTCACGCCACGGGGGTGACACCCGCCGTGCCGCCCCCCGGCGGGTCCAGGCTGAGCGCCTCGACCTCGAGCTCCCCGGGCGGCCCGGTCAGCAGCGTCGCGTCGGGGTCCAAGGTCGCCACCCAGGTCCGGGGCAACGCGGCCGTGAGGGCGTCGGCGGCGGCGACCGGAACCGCGGGTACGACGACCAGGCTGGTCTGCAGGGCCGTGCCGGAGAGCGTCACCCGGCCGGGGGCGAGGGCCCGCAGCACGGCGACCGCGCTGGCCAGGGTCGCGCTCGTGGCCAGGTCCTGGTGGAGGGTGACGACGACGTGGGTGCCGGTCCGGCGCAGCTGGTGCAGCTCCTCGCGCAGCGCCAGGTGGGTCGGGCCGGGGAGGTAGAGGCAGTCGCGCACGGAGTGGGCCAGCACGGCGGCACCGGCCGCGGTCTCGGTGCAGGTCGGTCTGGCGAGGGTGCGCTCGACCTCGGGCAGCAGCGGGCCGAGGAGGCTGCGGGCGGCGTCGCCGCGGTCTCGTACGGGGCTGGTGCTGATGCCGGCGAGGACCAGGCCGGCGCGACGGCACACGCCGATGATCACGGCGACGAAGAAGGTGTTGAGCGGCTGGACGAAGAGCAGGTGCGGGAGGTCCGGCGCCGCAACGCCCGCCTGGAGGGCGACCACCGTGATCGCGATCCCGTTGGGCACGAGGAGCAGGGCGACCACCCGCAGCGAGGCGGTCCAGGCGAGCACCATCGCCGGCAGCGCGGTGAACTCCACGATCCACGACTCCAGCCCGCCGAGGCCACCGGCCGGGACGGTGGGAAGCACGAGGGTGAGCACCGCGGCAGGGACCAGGCCGCCGACGACGAGGGTGGCGGCCGACACGGGGCCGCGGTCGATGCGTCGCGCGAGACCGGCGGCCAGGACCGCGACGACCGCGGCACCGGCCCAGGTCGCTGGTTGGCGCACGCCGTCGAACGCGAGCAGGAGCCCGGAGACGGCGTACCCGGCCATCAGGACCCCGCACATCCGCAGCGCCGCCTGCCCGGGCTGACCGACGGCCGCCCGGGCGAAGGTGTCGGTGTCGGCGGAGAGGCCGAGGAGCCGGGCGACCCGGTGGGCGTGCCAGTCCAGGGTGACGATCGTGCCGGCGCCGGGGGTGCTCGTGACCAGCGCGGTACCGCCCGCAGCCTCGACCCGTCCGGTGACCGCCACGCGGAGGCCCACGCCCGGCGTGACCACGAAGCCCACGCCGGCGTCCTCGACGGTGAGCCGGACCCGGCCCGGTCGCTGCGTGAGGGTGATCGTCGCCCGGTGCCCGCCGCTGTGCCGGGCCACGTTGCGCAGGGCCTCCCGGACGGCGCCGACGAGGGCGTCGCGCACGTCCTCGGGTACGGCGGTCCGCCGGCCCCGCACGACCAGGAGGACGTCGAGTCCGCTGCTGTCCGCCGCGGCCCGGACCTGCTCGGCCAGCTGTGCCCGCGACCAGGTCGGCGTCCGGGTGCTGAGCCCGTCCAGCGCGTCGGCCGCCGCGGCCAGGGTGGGCTCGGCGCGGGGCAGGCTCGCGACGGAGAGCAGCGCCGGGACCAGGTCGTCGTGCACGAACGCGGTCGCCTCGACCCCGGCCCGGTCGTCCTCGGCGGCCTGGCGGGCACCCTCCGCGCGCAGCGCCTCCTCGGCGCGCGCGGACGTGCGTCGCATCAGGCCGACGAGCACGAACACCGCGAGCACGGTGCCGGTGATGAACGCTGCCTCCTGCACGCCGTAGTACAGCGACACGGCGGTGCGGCCGGTCTCCCAGCGCAGCAGGACGTACAGGCCGGCCACCGTGAGGATCGTCGCGGCCGGCAGCCGGGCGGCCACCACGAGCAGCATCGGCTCGACGAGGTGGATGATCGGCGAGTCGGCCGCGCCCGCGAGCGGGACCGTGCCCTGGTGCAGCAGGGCGCCGGCGACCATCGCGAGCGTGCACAGCACCACGTCCACTCGGCCGGGCCGACCGAGCACGCAGCGCACGCCGGCGGTGCCCACGCACGCGACCACGGCCAGGGAGAGCAGGACGTCGCGGGCGTCGTACGACGTCCGCGCGGTCAGGGCCGAGGCGAACACCGTCGTCTTGGCGAGGATGACGACGCCGATGGCGATGTGGAGTCCCCGTTCGACCGACGCGGCGAAGTCGCGCGTCGCCATCGGGGTCCCCGTCACGCCCCGATGCTAGGTGCGGCGCCGATCGTCCGCAGTGCGTCCGGCGTCCTCGCTTTCGTGGACCCCGGAGCCGGGCAGGCTCAGCACGGGGCGATCGGCTCCGAACCCGGCACGTGGCGGTCCCACTCCCCACGGGTCATCAGGGTGCCGCTGCGCGCGCAGATCTGGTCGATCGCCAGCTCCGGGTCGGAGGTCCAGGTGCGCAGGGTCCCGCCGAGACCGCCGGCAGCGAGCGCCTCCCCGTTCGCGAGCCACCCGACGCTGACCGCGCCCGAGCCCAGGTTGGCGATGCTGGCCCGGGCACGGAAGGTCCCGCCGTCGCGGTCCCACAACCACACCGATCCGTCCTGGGAGGCGCCGGCGAGACGGGAGCCGTCAGGGCTCCACGCGACCAGGAACACGGTCGAGCTCGGTCCGGTCAGCGCCTTGCCGATGCGCCGCGGCTCGTCGGGGCGCGTGACGTCCCAGACCTGGACCGTGCGGTCGGTGCTGCCGGCGGCCAGCAGCGTGCTGTCGGGGCTGAACGCGGTCCCGTAGACGTAGTTGTCGAACGTCATCGTCGCCAGCTCCTTGCCGTCGGCGACCCGGTACAGGTGCAGCAGGTTGTCGGCTCCGCCGGCCGCGACGAGGCGGCCGTCCGGGCTGAACCCGACGCTGAGGACGATCGTCCCGACCTCCAGCGACCGGACCGTGCGCGGCGTCTCGCCGGTGACGTCGACCAGGGTGACGGTGCCGTCGTCGGACGCCACGGCGACGGTGGCGCCGTCGGCGGAGAAGGTCGTGGCCTCGACCAGGTCCGTCGCCACCGGGACGACGACCGGCTGGTCGCGCGGTCCGTCCGTGCGCCACACGGCGAGCTCGCCGGCGTTGGTGCCGCCCGCCAGGAGGCTGCCGTCACGCGAGACCGAGGCCGAGCCGCTCAGTGCGGCGGCCGCCGGTGCGGCGTACGGAGCGCCGTCGAGCACCGGTGCGGCGGGGTCGGTGACGTCGAAACGCCGGATGACGGGATCGGCGGAGCCGGTGCTCGCGTAGAGGACGCCGGTGTCGGGGGTGCCGAGGTTCCAGACGGTGTCACCGAAGGCGGTCGTCGGAGCGGCGGGGTGGCGCGGCCAGAACCGGGTGGATCCGTCGGTGGAGCTGGTCACCAGCATCTCGCCGTCGGGGCTGTAGGTGATCGATCCGATGTTCGCGGTGGGCTCGATGTCGGCGACCCGGCGCCAGGTGTCGGCAGTCCACACCAGCAGGTTGGCCCCGGACGCGCCGGCGGCCAGCTGGCTCCCGTCGGGTGTCCAGGCGACGGCGTTGACCCACGATCCCGCGCCCTCGAGCTCCTGCAGCGGCTCGGCCCGGTCGCCGGCCAGGTCCCAGACCCGGACCGCCTTGTCCTTGGAGCCGGTGGCGAGCAGCCTGCCGTCGGGGGAGACGGCAGCGGCGGTGACCGTGGTGGTGGGGCTGCCGACGGAGAACGAGCGGATCTCGTGCAACCGCTTCGTCCCGACCTGCCACACGCGGGCCGTGCCGTCGTTGCTGCCGGTCACCAGGCGGCCGTCGGGGGCGAGTGCGAGCGAGGCGACCGTCGCGTCGTGCGCCGGCGTGGCGGGAAGGGCGACGAGCTCGCCGTCCCCGATGCGCCAGCGCAGCAGCCCGGCGCCGGTGCCGGCGTAGACGACGCCGTCGTGCACCAGCAGGGCCAGGATCGCGGAGTCCTCGACCGACGCTGTCGCGACGGCCACGGCACGGCTCGAGGAGACGTCGTAGAGGGCGACCTTGCCGGACGCGCTGCCGACGGCGAGCAGGCGACCGTCCTCGCTGTAGGCCGAGGCGTAGAGCTGGCCGTCGTCCACCTGCACCTGCTGCGCGAGCGTGCGCGAGGGCCGGCCGTCGGCGCCGATGTCGTGGAAGCGGACCGTGCCGTCCGCGAGCGCGATCGCCAGGGTCCGCCCGTCCGGGGAGACGATCGCGCGACTGGGGCCCTCCGGCCCCGTCAGGCGGGTGACCATCGGTTCGCCGGTCGCCTCCAGCAGTGCGGAACGGGCCTCAGGGGTCGGGCTGATCCGGTACGCCGCCGCGGCGAGCTGGGCCGCGATCGACGGGTCCGTGTCGCGCGTCAGCCGGGCCTCCGCTGCGACCTGGCGCGACAGGGCGTTGCGCTGTGCGGACTCGGCCGCGGCGCGGGCATCGTTCGCCGTGCTGCGCGCGTCGAACAGGTAGGCGGCCGTCACGCCGGTCAGCAGGGCGAGCGCTGCGGCGCACGCGGCGAGCACCTGCAGCCGGATCCGGCCGCGCCGCTCGCGGCGGGCGACCGCGTCGGCATCGGCGGCGCTGGCGTCGAGGAAGGTGCGCTCGGCAGCGGTCAGCTCCTGGCGTCGTTCGGGAGGCAGGGCGCGCGCCTCGGAGAGCACGGTGCCGCGCAGCAGCGAGCCGGGGTCGTGGGCGTGCGCGTCCCACGCCCGGGTCGCCAGCGCGATCCGGTGCTGGACCAACCGGGTGCCCTGGTCGTCGGTCAGCCAGCCCCGCAACCGCGCCCAGGCGACGAGGACGACCTCGTGGCTGATCTCGAAGGTCGACTCGTGAGCCGTCAGGATCCGCTGCTCGACGAAGGCGTCGGCCGCCCGCTCCAGGTCGGGGTCGTCGGCGAGGTCGGCGTGGCTGACCGGCCGGCGCAGGGCGACGCCGTCGGCGTCCGCGATCACCATCATCCGGAACAGGCGGCGCGCTGCGACGCGGGCGGACTCGTCGAGGGAGGAGTAGGCCGCCTCGGCGGACGTCTCGACCCCGCCGCGCACCCCGCCGGCCGCGACGTAGGTCGTCGCGGTGATCCGCGAGCCGCCCGCCCGTGCCCAGGCGACGAGCAGTGCGTGCGAGAGCAACGGCAGCGTGCTGGCCGCGTCGAGGCCGTCGGGGTCGTCGACCGGTGCGACGTCGCGCAGGGCGAGGTCGACGGCCTCGTCCTCGATCGGGCGGCCGGCCCGTTGCGCGGGCTCGACGATCACGCGGCGCAGTGTGTCGCGCTCCAGCGGCGTCAGCAGCACCTGGTGCGCCTGGACCAGCGGACCCAGGGACGGGTCGGTGAGTGCCTTGGCCAGGAAGTCGGCGCGCAGGCCGACGACGACCACGGTCCGCTCGCTGCTCGCCCACGCGCGCACCTGGCGCAGCACCCGGGTCCGCGCCTCGGCGGAGAACCGTTCGGTCAGCACCTGCTCGAGCTGGTCGACCACGACCACCCGCACGTCCCGGTCGTCGGTCTCGGGCTCGGTCCCGGCCGCGACGTCGTCCACACTGAGTGCCGCGGTGGTGAGGCCGCGCTCGGCGGCGCTCGCCAGCAGGCCGGCGTTCAGCAGGGAGGACTTGCCGCTGCCGGACGGGCCGATGACCGCGACCACGCGCAGCCCGTCCGCACCGGCGAGCGCGACGACCTGTTCGACCAGGCGCTGCACCTCCGCCTCGCGGCCGACGTACATGCCCGCGTGCTCGACCCCGTAGCTCTCCAGGCCGCGGTAGGGCACCGCGTCGTCCTTGCGTCGGGGCCCCGGGACCCGGCGCAGCCGGAGCAGCGCGGTGCGCCATGCGGCCCGCTCCTCCGGCGGGACGCCGAGTGCGTCGAGCAGGCTGTCGTACGCCTCCGGCTGGCTGTGCGGCGGAAGGTGGCGGCCGCTGAACCAGCCGCCCAGTGTCGCGCTCGGGATGCCCGTCGACCGAGCCACCTCGCGCACCGTGAGCCCGCGGAACGTCCGCAGCGTGGTGAGCGCCGCGGCGAGGTCCGCGGGTCCGTGGAAGCCGCCCGGGTCGAGGATCGGCCCCTGCGCGGTGTCGGTCATCCGGTCCCCCTCCGCCCGCGCCGCGGAACCCGGCGCGGGCCAAATATGGCGGCCCGGTGGGCGATCCGCAGCCGAATGCCGACAGATTTCACCCACCGCTCGGGGTCCGTGGCTGTCCTCCATTCCGCTGGTACCGCCACCCCCACGCGGCCCGGGAGAATCGGGTCCGGGTTCGCACCGTGGGGGAGCGAGCCCGGTCACGAGGAGCCGCGGCGCTCCATCCCCGCTCCGGTCCGTGCTCTCGGGGACAACTGGGGGGTTGGTCGGTCCGGCGGGCAGCGCCGCGCTCCTCGTCAACGTCGCGCTGGGGCAGAAGTCCGGTAGAACAGGGGGCGTGTCCTCGTCCTCCGGCCCCGGTGGTCCCGGCGGCCCGCGTGAGCCCGCGGCCGTCGGTGCCCGGATCGGCCGGTTCCGGATCCTCGAGCAGCTCGGCCAGGGCGGCATGGGCGTGGTCTACCGCGCGATGGAGGAGAACCTCGGCCGCGAGGTGGCGCTGAAGGTCATCGCACCGCTGTTCGCGCACGACCCCGAGTTCCGCGAGCGGTTCACCCGCGAGGCCCGGGCGCAGGCCTCGCTCGAGTCGGCCCACGTCGTCGCGGTCTACGCGCACGGTGAGGAGGACGGCTACCTCTACATCGCCAGCCAGCTGATCCCCGGCGGCGACCTCGGCCAGCTGATCCGCAGCCAGGGGGTGCCCTCGCTGGTGGAGGCGCTCGAGATCATCGAGCAGGTCAGCAGCGGACTCGCCGACGCCCACGACGCAGGGCTGGTGCACCGCGACATCAAGCCCGGCAACGTGCTCGTACGCCGGCGGCCCGGCTCGGTGCGTGCCTATCTCGCCGACTTCGGCATCGCCCGCCGGATGAACGCGGACGCCACCCGGTTCAGCTCCTCGACGGCCGGTACGCCCTCCTACATGGCGCCCGAGCTGCACGGCGGTGCGCGGGCCAGCGCGGTCAGCGACCTCTACGCCCTGGGCTGCCTGCTGTGGGTCACCCTGACCGGGCGGCCGCCGTACCGAGGGGACTCGGAGTACCAGCTCGTCGCGGCCCACGTCCGCGACCCGATCCCGCAGCTGGCCGGCACGAGCGCGATGGTGCACGCCACCAACCGGATCCTGCGCACCGCGATGGCCAAGGACCCGGCCGACCGCTACCAGCGGGCCGCCGAGATGAGCGCCGACCTGCAGGCCGCGCTGCGGCTCCCGGTCACGCCCGGTGCCGCGCAACCCGAGGAGAGGGGTGCCACTGCGCTGCGCCCGGTCGCGCGGCCCGTGGCTCCCACGCCCACGCCGACGCCCCCGCCGGCTCCGGCGACCACGATGCCGCCGCCCCCCGCTCCGCCCGCTCCGTCCGGTCCGCCCGGCTCGGCGCCCCTGCCGTTCGCGACCGTGCCCGCACGGCGGACCGGACCCGGGCTGCGGACCTGGCTCCTCCTCACCGTGCTCGCCGTGCTGCTGGCCGCCGGGATCGGCGTCGCCGTGGCCCTGGTGACCCGTGACAGCGACCCGGGCGGCGGAGGTGACTCCTTCCTCGAGCAGCCCGCGAAGGAGATCGTCCGGGCGTCGCAGAAGGACATGTCGGTCGTGGAGACCGCCCGGATCCGCGGCGAGTTCGCCGACGGCGGCGACACCGTCCGGGTCGACGTCGTCTCCACGACGCGCGGCGACTGCAAGGGCAAGCTGACCTCCGCCACCTCCGGCGGCACCGCCGACATCCTGCACGTCGGCGACACGACCTGGCTGCGCGCCGACGCCAAGTTCTGGGACGGCGTCGTCGGGGCGGGTACGGCGGGCTTCGTGCTGCCGCTGATCGGCGACAAGTGGGTCGTCGACGACTCGATGACCGACAGCACCGAGGCGTTCTGCGACCTCGACGAGCTGCTCGAGCGCGACGGCCGCGAGGACGCCGTCGCGAAGAACCTCGGCACCACCACCGTCCAGGGCGAGAGGGCGGTGAGGATCGAGCAGACCGAGGGCTCGCAGCGCGAGGTGCTCACCATCCGGGTCGCGGAGCCGCACTACGTCCTGCGCATCGAGGAGTCCGAGGTCGACCACTTCGAGTTCTCGGACATCGACGAGGAGGCGACGATCCAGGCGCCCGACCCCGACCTGGTGCTCGACCTCGACAAGCTGCTCGCCGGCCTGCCGGGCGGCTGAGTCCGTCCCGCGCCACCCGGCGTGCGGTCAGGCGTTCTCCTTCTTGAACACCGAGGTGCCCCACCACACCGCCAGCCCGAACAGCACGACCGTCCAGCCGACCCCCCACAGCATCGAGGCGTCGAAGTCGCCGAAGAAGGCGGAGCGGACGGCGTCGACGACGTGGCGGATCGGCATGAAGTCGCTGAGCCGCTCCAGCCAGCCCGCACCGAAGCTCATCGGGAGCAGGATGCCGCTGAGCAGCAGCACCGGCATCATCACGACGTTGATGACCGGCGCCATCACGTCCTCGCTCTTGGTGGTGAGGGCCAGCGCGTTGGACGCGGCCGCGCAGGCGCCGCCGAGCATCAGCGTCAGCACGACGCCGACGACGATGCCGCCGAACGACGCGTCCATGCCGAGCCACAGGCCCAGGCCGACGAGGATCACGGCCTGGACGAAGAGCTGGAGCAGGTCGCGGTAGAGGCGGCCGAACAGCAGCGCCGAGCGGTGCGCGGGGGTGACCCGCTCGGCCTCGATGACGCCCTCGCGCCACTCGCCGATCAGCGAGAAGCCGGCGAAGAAGGCCCCGAAGATGCCGAGCTGGACGAGCATGCCGGGCACGAACCAGGTGTACTTGTTGCCGCCGAGCTGGGCGATGACCGGCTCGAGCAGCGGCCCGAACAGCAGCAGGTAGAGGACCGGCTGCAACATGCCGATGATCACCCACGCCGGGTTGCGCAGGTTCATCCGCAGCTGGCGGTTGAAGACGATCCAGGACTCGCGGAAGAACGTGCTCATGCCGGTGCTCCTTCGGTGGTCGCGGCGTCGGGGGCGGGGCTGTCCTTCGCCTCGGCGGCGGCCTCGGCGTCGCGCAGCGAGCGGCCGGTGAGGGTGAGGAAGACGTCGTCGAGGGTGGGGCGGACGACCTCGATCGACTCCAGGCCGACCCCGGAGTTCTCCAGGTCGCGCAGCAGGCCGGGGACGGCCTTGCCGGCCCGGGCGACCCGGCCGCGGACGTGGTGGCCCTCGACCTCGACGTCGGCGCTGATCGTGCCGAGCTTGTCGCGGGCGACGGCGACCTGCTCGTCGGTGGCGACCTCGAGGTCGACCAGGTCCCCGGCGACGGCGGCCTTGAGGTTGTCGGCGGTGTCGCTCGCGACGATCTCGCCCCGGTCGATGATCACGATCCGGTCGGCCAGCGCGTCGGCCTCGTCGAGGTAGTGCGTGGTCAGGAAGACGGTCGCGCCCTCCTTCGCCCGCAGGTCCGCGATGTGTTGCCACAGGTTGATCCGTGCCTGCGGGTCGAGGCCGGTGGTCGGCTCGTCGAGGAACACCAGGCTGGGCGAGTGGATGAGCGCCATCGCGATGTCGAGGCGCCGCTTCTGCCCGCCCGACATGTTCTTCGGCATCCGCCGCCACAGCCCCTCGAGCTGCAGCTTGTCGAAGAGCTCCTGGCCCTTGGCCACGGCCGCCTTCCTCGACATCCCGTAGAGCATCCCGTGGTCGACGACCTCGTCCCCGGCGTAGGCACCGGAGAAGGTCGAGCCGACCTGCGAGCAGTAGCCGATGCTGCGGCGTACGTCGACCGCCTGCGTCGCGACGTCGAAGCCGGCCACGCTCGCCGTGCCGGCCGTCGGCTTGAGCAGTGTGGTCAGCATCCGCAGCGTCGTGGTCTTGCCGGCGCCGTTGGGCCCGAGGAAGCCGACGACCTCGCCCTCCGCGACGTCGAGGTCGACGCCACGCACGGCGTGGACCTCCTTCTTCTGCTTGCCCTGTCCGCTGTGGAAGGTCTGCACGAGTCCTCGTGCACGGATCATCGTCGTATCCCCTCGTCGTCAAGGTTGAACACCTGTGAGTATTCAACGTTGAACACCGGTCCGTCAAACGGGTTCTCCCGAGTACGACAACACCGGCCACCGACATTCATCGGTGGCCGAGCAGGGCAGGGTCAGCCGCCGAGCAGGGCCCGGTAGCGCTCGCGGTCGGCGTTCATCTGCCAGCCGGGATCGTCGGCGGGCGGCGTCCAGGTCGACGCGTCGAGGGCGAGCCGGCCCGCCTTCAGCTCCTCGATGGTCTCGCGCAGCCAGGCCAGCTCGGCGACGGCGAGGTCGAGCCACATCACGACGGTGCGCAGCGCGTGCGGGGGCGCGTCCCCGGGCGCCGGGGGCGAGGAGAGCCGGGCGACGAGCTCCTCGAGCGCGACCCGGCGGCGGACCAGCGAGCGCAGCGCCTGGTCGGGGGAGACGAGCGGGAGCAGGCCGAACGCCGCGCTGAACGCCGTGCGGTCGACGACGCTGACCTCCTCGAGGCCGGCGGTCACCAGGCGCTCGAGCTCGGTCCGCCCGGACGGCGTCGACTCGTAGACCGCCACCTCCCGGCCGCCGTCCTCGAGGTCGTGGCGCACCAGGAAGCCCTGCCGGGTCAGCGTGGCCAGGCCGTTGTAGATCGAGCCCGGGTTGAGGTGGGCCCAGTCGTCGACGCTCCACGAGAGCAGCTCGCGGCGGATCTGGTAGCCGTTGACCGGCTCGAACAGCGCGACGGCACCCAGCAGCAGCATGCGGGTGTCGTGGGCGGCCATGGCAGCAGTCTCCTACGCGTCGGCGGCGAGCGTCGCGGCGAGGCCGTCGCGTCCGACGTCGAGCTTGCGGTACGCGCGGGAGAGGTGCACCTCGACGGTCTTGGTGCTGAGGAACAGGCGCTGGGCGATCTCGCGGTTGCGCAGCCCGGACGCCGCCAGCTCGACCACGCGGCGCTCGGCGGAGGTCAGCGCCGCGACGCCGCTGACCTCGATCCGCCCGGCGCGGCCGCCGGCGAGCGCGAGCTCGGTGCTCGCCCGCTCGGTGAGCAGCCTCGCCCCGAGCCGGTGGGCCAGCTCGCGCCCGATCCGGAGCTGCTCGCGGCCCTGGACCCGCTGCCCGGTACGGCGCAGCGCGGCTCCGAGCGCGACCCGGGACCGGGCCTCCTGGAGCCGGGCCTGGGAGCCGGTGAGGACGTCGACAGAGCGCTCCAGCAGCGCGATCCCGTCGGTGGCCGCGACCTCGCCCGCGACCCGCAGCGCCTGGCCGAGCATGCTCGCGCCCGCCTTCTGCTCGGCGACGGCGAGCTCGGTGGCCGCCAGCTCGCGAGCCTCCTCGACCCGTCCGAGGGCCCACAGGCTCTCGACGGCGACGGCCCGCCAGCCGCACCAGGTGGGCGAGTCCATGTCGAGCTCGGCCAGTCGCTGCGCGCACAGCCGCAGCGAGCTGAGGGCGCCCTCGTGGTCGCCGGTCGCGGCGCGGACCTGGCCGCGGGCGCGCAGCAGGTGGATGCCGGTCGCGTGGTTGCGGTCGACGGCGACCTCCTCGGGGATCTGCTCGACCGCGGCCACCGCGTCCGCCAGCCGGCCTTGGGCGAGCAGCACCTCCGCCAGGCCGGCGGCGGCCATCAGCCGGACCAGCTGGCCGCCGGGGACGAGCTCGGCATGGCGCAGCGCCTCGGCGAAGTCGGTGCCGCTGTCGTCGAGGCGTCCGGCCCACAGGTGAGCCCAGCCGCGGGTCACCGAGGCAGCGGCGTAGATGGGGACCGAGCCCTCGCGGGCGGCGAGCTCGAGTCCCTGCGCGCAGAGGTCGGCCGCGGCGTCGTACTCCCCGGAGCAGGCCAGGTGGATGCGCGCGAGCGACCAAGCGAACGGGCTGGCCAGCTGCTCGGGTGTCGCGCCGTCGCCGATCGCGCGGCGAGCCAGCTCACCGGCCCGCGCGATCGGCGCGAGCGTGGCGTTGGCGACCGAGGCCTGGTGGATGAGGAGCAGCCGCTCGCCGGGGGTGGCGCCCGCGAGCTCGCCGTGCGCGGCGAGCCGGGCCCGGGCGTTCTCGAAACGACCGGGCACCGAGATCTCGGCCGCGACGAGCGCGGCCTCGACGACGAGCGTCAGGTCGCCGTGCTCGGGTCCGAGCTCGGCCAGCGCCTCCTCCAGGACCGGCACGGACAGCTCGTAGAACCCGCCGACGTGGTAGGCCGTCGCCAGCCCCAGCGCGCAGTGCGCCCGCAGCACGGGGTCGGTGACGCCGCGGCCGGCACGCTCGAGCGTGGTCACCGACGCCGGGTCGCCGGCGTGCAGCTCGGCGGTGCCGAGCTCGACGAGCAGGCCCGGGAGCCCGGCGGCCGGCGGCGGCTCGGCGACCGCGCGGCGCAGCAGGTCGACGGCGGCCTGGGGAGCACCGTCGGCGAGCGCCGCCCGCGCCGCGGTCCGCAGCAGCTCGACTGCCCACGGGTCGGCCATGCCCTCGGCCTCCAGCAGGTGCCCGGCGGCCGGGTGGAGGCCGTCGGGCTCCTGCGCGAGCGCTCGCGCGGCGCGCCGGTGCAGGTCGTCGCGGGTCGCGGCCCCGGTCGCGGCGGCGACGGCACTGCGGAGCAGCGCGTGCCGGAACCCCAGCAACCGCTCGGTCGCGAACAGCCCGGCGTCGCGCAGCCGGTCGGCCGCGACGCCGGCCTCCTCGGGCGACAAGCCGGCCAGACCGGCGGCAGTGCGCAGCGGCGCCGACTCGAGGATCGCGACCGCGCGGGCGAGCGCCTGTTCGGCCGAGCCGAGTGCGGTGAGGCGCTGCACGACCGTGTCGACGACGGTCCGGGGGACGAGCGCGCGGACGTCCGTCGTACCGAGCAGCTCGGCCAGGGCGGTGACCAGGAACGGGTTCCCGCCCGTGACGTCGGCGCAGGCCGCGGCCAGGTCGTCGCTGATCCCCGCGTGGCCCAGGTCGGCCAGGCAGGATCGGACGCCGGCAACGCTGAGCGGCTCGAGGTCGACCCGTGCCGAGTCGGCCACCAGCGCCGCCAGGGCGGGGCTGCGGCGCTCGGGCAGGATGTCGCGGGCCGCGACGACGAGCAGCACCGGCAGCTCGCCGGCCCGGCTCAGCAGGTGCCGGCAGAACAGCAGGGACGCCTCGTCCGCCCAGTGCGCGTCGTCGACGGCCAGCACCAGCGGGCCGTCGGCGACGAGCCCGTCGAGCAGCCAGTACAGGCTGTTGAGCATCACCGACGGGTCGCCGACCGGCTCGCCGCGGTGCAGCACGAGGTCGACCGCCGCCCGGGCCGCGCCGTGCGCGAGGCCGTCGAGGCCGTCGAGCGCGTCCGGGTCGAGCGCGGTGAGCACGCGGCCGAACAGGTGCCGGACGACGCCGTACGGCGAGTGCGCCTCGAGCTCGCCCGCCGCCGCGTGCAGGACACGCAGGTCACCGGCCGCGGCCAGGATCGAGTCGAGCAGGGAGGTCTTGCCGGCCCCTGCGGGCCCGAGCAGGCAGAGCGCAGCACCGTGCCCGGCGCGCAGCCGATCGAGGGCAGCGCCGGCCTGCGCGAGGCTCGCCTCCCTCTCGACGAGTCGACGGCTGGGCACGGAGGAAGCGTAGTGCCGGCGCACCACCGGATTGGGGTCGTTCCCTGATGCGGTCCTCGGGCGGCTCGTGACTGGATGGAGCCGTGACCTCTGCCCTGCGACGCCCGGCCGCCCTCCTCGCCGGCGCCCTCCTCCTGCTCCCCACGACCACCGCCTGCGGCTCGGACGGCGGGGACGACCCGTCCGCCTCGGACCAGACCTCGGCGCCCGGGTCGACGCCGCCGGCGCCCGAGCCCGACCCGTCCGAGACCCCGGCGGGTGGCGGACCGGCCGACCCGGACCAGCGCCTCGACTTCGCGGCCGTCGAGACCGCGACGGCCGACCTGACCAGCGACAACCCGTCGTGCGCGATCGTGAGGTGGAGCCCCAACGAGACCGGGGTCTCCGGGCAGGTCGACTTCCGCCAGCTCGACTGCTACGGCGACCAGGACGCCGTCGACGTCGGGCTCCCGGCGCTCCTGCAGACCGTCATCTGGGTCGAGATGCCCTCGGCCGACGCGGCCCGGAAGTACGCCCAGGACAACCTGTACGACGACAAGCAGGCCCTCGTCGCAGGTCCGACCGCCCTCATCGTCAACGGGCTGTGGGGTCGGCAGGGAACGGACCTGTACGCCGAGGTGCAGGCCGCGTGCGGCTGCGGGGAGCTGGTCTCGGCCGCCTCCTGATCGTTTCGGGCGACCAACGACGGGGCCGGTTTTGTTGTGCTCGGGGACAACGACCGCCGATGTGACTCGCGAGTAGAGTCGCCGGCATGAAGCGTGAGATCTACGACGAGGACCACGAGGCCTTCCGCGCATCCGTCAAGGAGTTCGTGGACCGCTCGGTGCTGCCGCACGCGGAGGAGCACATCAAGGCCAAGGCGCTGCCGCGCGAGTTCTGGCTCGAGGCCGGCAAGCAGGGGCTGCTCGGCCTGTGCATCCCCGAGGAGTACGGCGGCTCGGACGCCGGCGACTTCCGGTTCAACGCCGTGCTGCAGGAGGAGCTGGCCAAGGTCGGTGCGGCGTACCCCACCTGTCACGGCATCCACGCCGACATCACCGCGCCGTACATCGTCGAGCTCGGCACCGAGGAGCAGAAGCAGCGCTGGCTGCCCGGTGTCGCCTCCGGCGAGATCCTGCTCGGCATCGGGATGACCGAGCCGTCGGGCGGCTCGGACCTCGCCGCGCTGAAGACCACGGCGGTGCGTGACGGCGACTCGTGGATCATCAACGGCTCGAAGACCTTCATCACCAACGGCTACTCCGGCGACCTGTTCGTCACGGCCGTGCGCACCGACCCGGAGAAGGGCCCCAAGGGCATCACGCTGTTCGGCATCGAGGCGAGCGCCGAGGGGTTCTCGCGTGGCCGCAAGCTCGACAAGGTCGGCATGGAGGAGTCCGACACCGCCGAGCTGTTCTTCGAGAACCTGCGCGTCACCGACGCCGAGATCATCGGCGAGCTCAACATGGGCTTCATCCACATGATGCAGAAGCTCCCGCAGGAGCGCCTCGGGTGCGCGGTCGCCAACATCGCGCACGCCAAGCAGATCCTGCTCGAGACCATCGAGTACGCCAAGGAGCGCCAGGCGTTCGGTGCCCCGATCGGCACCTTCCAGCACAACAAGTTCCTGCTGGCCGACCTGGTCACCCGGATCGAGGCGGCCGAGGCCTACATCGACAAGTGCGTGCTCAACCACTCGCAGAAGACGCTGACCGCGATCGACGCCGCGAAGGCCAAGTGGTTCTCCTCGCAGGTCCAGTCCGAGGTGCTCGACCACTGCGTCCAGATCCACGGCGGCTACGGGTTCATGAACGAGTACCGCGTGGCCCGGGCCTGGCGCGACGCCCGGGTCACCAAGATCTGGGCCGGCTCGAACGAGATCATGAAGGAGCTCATCGGCCGCGACCTCGGCCTCTGACCCCTCGTTCCCACCCGACCGGCCGCGACGTCTCGTCGCGGCCGGTCGCGCGTCGTCGGCACAACTCGGTCGCACACCCGCCTCCCGGTCGGGGATGATGGGAGCGTGGTCGATGCGGATGCGACAGGACAGGTGATCGGACCCCATGAGGACGAGCCCCACCGGGAGGGCCTCAACGACCGGCTGAACTGGTTGCGGGCAGGGGTGCTCGGAGCCAACGACGGCATCGTGTCGACGGCGGGCATCGTGCTCGGCGTCGCCGGTGCGACCAACGACCGCACGGCGATCCTGGTCGCCGGCATCGCGGGCCTCGCGGCCGGCGCGATGAGCATGGGCGCAGGAGAGTACGTCTCGGTCAGCACCCAGCGCGACTCCGAGGAGGCGCTGCTGGCCAAGGAGCGCAGGGAGCTGCGCGAGGATCCCGAGGACGAGCTCGCCGAGCTCGCCGGCCTGTACGTCGACAAGGGGCTCGACCCCGACCTCGCGCTCCAGGTGGCCCAGCAGCTCACCGACCACGACGCGCTCGGTGCGCACGCCGAGGCCGAGCTCGGGATCGACCCCGACGACCTCACCAACCCGTGGAACGCGGCCTTCGCGTCGATGCTGTCCTTCACGCTCGGCGCCCTGCTGCCGCTGCTCACCATCGTCCTGTTCGGCTCCGGGACGCGGGTGCCGGTGACGGTGGTCGCCGTGGTCGCAGCACTCGCCGTGACCGGGTGGGCGAGCGCTCGGTTCGGCTACGGACCTCCGAGCCGGGCCGTCGTGCGCAACGTCCTGGGCGGCCTGCTCGCGATGGCCGTCACGTACGGCATCGGCCAGCTGGTCGGCACCCAGGTCTAGACGCCGCGATGCGGATCTTCGCGGCGGTCGTCCCGCCCCCCGACGCCATCGGCCACCTCGACGTCTTCCTCGACCCGCGCCGCGCGGCCGCGCCCTTCCGCTGGACCCGGACCGAGCAGCTCCACCTGACCCTCGCCTTCATGCCCGAGGCCGAGGAGCGCCGCGTCGACGTCTACGTCGACCGCCTGGCCGAGTCCCTCGACGGACTCGCCCCGGTGGAGCTGTCCCTGGCCGGCGCCGTCGTCTTCCCGAACGTCGCCGAGGGCCGTGTGCTGGCCACCGGGGTGACCGGCGGGGACGACGTCCTGGCGACCGCCGCGGTCCGGGCCCGCAACGCTGCCGTCGCCTGCGGGATCGAGGTCGACGGGCAGCGGTTCCGGCCCCACGTCACCATCGCCCGCACCGGCGCTCACCCCACCGAGATGTCCAGCTGGGTGCGGCTGCTGGAGACCTACGAGGGGCCGACCTGGCCGCTCGAGGCGATCTCCGTCATCGCGTCCCACCTGGGGGAGGGGCCCCGTCGTGCGCCGCGCTACGAGCCGCTCGCCGAGATCCTGCTCTGAGCGGACGCACGAACGAGCGAGGGCCCGGATCCGCCGCAGCGGATCCGGGCCCTCGTCGTACGGCTGGTGTCAGCCGAGCGCCTTGACGATGTCCTCGACGCGGTCCTTCGCGTCGCCGAACAGCATCTGGCTGTTCTCGCGGAAGAACAGCGGGTTCTGGACACCGGCGTAGCCGGCGGCCATGGAGCGCTTGAAGACGATGACGTCCTTGGCGTTCCAGACCTCGAGGACCGGCATGCCGGCGATCGGGGAGGACGGGTCCTCGGACGCGGCCGGGTTGACCGTGTCGTTGGCGCCGATGACCAGCACGACGTCGGTGTCGGGGAAGTCGTCGTTGATCTCGTCCATCTCGAGCACGATGTCGTAGGGCAGCTTGGCCTCGGCGAGCAGCACGTTCATGTGGCCCGGGAGGCGACCCGCGACGGGGTGGATGCCGAAGCGGACGTCGACGCCCTTGGCCCGCAGCTTCGCGGTGAGGTCGGCGACGGGGTACTGCGCCTGCGCGACGGCCATGCCGTAGCCCGGCGTGATCACGACGGAGCCGGCGTTGGCGAGGAGCTCGGCGACGGCGTCGGCCTGGATCTCGCGGTGCTCGCCGTAGTCGACGTCGTCGCCCGCAGGGGCGGCGATGCCGAAGCCACCCGCGATCACGGAGATGAACGAGCGGTTCATCGCCTTGCACATGATGTACGACAGGTACGCACCGGAGGAGCCGACGAGGGCACCGGTGACGATCAGCAGGTCGTTGCCGAGCAGGAAGCCCGACGCGGCCGCGGCCCAACCGGAGTACGAGTTGAGCATCGACACCACGACCGGCATGTCGCCGCCGCCGATCGAGGCCACGAGGTGCCAGCCGAGGAAGAGCGCCAGCACCGTCAGCACGCCCAGCAGGATGTCGGCCGAGGTGTTGTCGTGGGTGTCGAGGCCGACGTAGAACGCGGTCAGGACCGCGAAGAGCACCAGCGAGCCGACGTTGATCAGGTTCTTGCCGGGCAGCATCAGCGGGGCCGACGAGATCCTCGCCGACAGCTTCAGGTTGGCGACGATCGAGCCGGTGAAGGTGACCGCACCGATGAAGATGCCGATCGCGACCTCGGCCTCGTGGATGTTGACCAGGCTGGGGAGCGAGTCGTGCGAGCCGAGGACGTGGCCGTTCCAGCCGATCGCGACGGCCGCGAGGCCGACGAACGAGTGGAGCATCGCGATCAGCTCGGGCATGCCGGTCATCTCGACGATGCGCGCGCGCCACAGGCCGATCGCCCCACCGACCGCGATCGCGGCCAGCATCAAGATGATGACCAGGGCGCGGTCGTCGACGAGCTCGCTGACGTCGATGACGCCCGCGACGGTCGCGACCAGGGCGACCGCCATGCCGACGATGCCGAACGTCAGGCCGCTCTTGGCCGACTCGTGCCGGGACAGGCCCGCCAGCGACAGGATGAACAGCAGGGCGGCGACGATGTACGCCGCACCGGTGATGGAGTTGATGTCCATGGATCAGGCTCCCTTGCTGAACATCGCGAGCATGCGGCGGGTGACCGCGAACCCACCGAAGACGTTGATCGAGGCGAGCAGGATGGCGACCACGGACATGCCGAGCACCAGCTTGTCGTCGGTCGCGACCTGCACCAGCGCACCGACCACGACGACGCCGGAGATGGCGTTCGTGACCGACATCAGCGGCGTGTGCAGCGCGTGCGCGACCTTGCCGATGACGTAGTAGCCGATCACGATCGAGAGCATCAGCACGGTGAAGTGGCGGCGCAGCTCGTCGGTCGGGGCCAGCGCGTTGACCAGCCAGAACAGTGCGATGGCGCCGAGCGTGAGACCGACCTTCGTGCCGGCCGAGAGCGGAGCCTTCTCCGGCTTCGGCTCGGCGACGGCCGCGGGGGCCGCGGCCGGGGCGGCCGAGACCTGCACGGCCGGCGGCGGCCACGTGACCTGCGCCGACCCACCGTCGGCAGCACCGCGCCCGTCGACGACGGTGATGCCGCGCTGGACGACGTCGTCGAAGTCCAGGCCCAGGTTGCCGTCCTTCTCCGGGGTCAGCAGCTTGAGCAGGTTGACGATGTTGGTGCCGTACAGCTGCGACGTCTGCGCGGCCAGTCGGCCGGCGAGGTCGGTGTAGCCGAGGATCGTGACGCCGTTGTCGGTGACGACCTTCTCGTCGGCCACGGTGCCCGCGGCGTTGCCGCCGTTGGCGGCCGCCATGTCGACGATGACCGAGCCGTTCTTCATCCCGGCGACCGTCTCGGCGGTGATCAGCGACGGAGCGGGACGTCCCGGGATCAGCGCGGTCGTGATGACGATGTCGGCGGCACGCGCCTCCTCGTCGTACATCGCGGCGGTCGCGGCGACCTGGGCCTCGGACATCTCCTTGGCGTAGCCGTCGGAGGAGACCTCCTGCTCCATGTCGACGTGCACGAACTCCGCGCCCATCGACTCGACCTGCTCGGCGACCTCGGGACGCACGTCGAACGCGCGGACGATGGCGCCCATCGCGGAGGCCGCGCCGATCGCGGCGAGGCCGGCGACACCGGCACCCACGACGAAGACGCGGGCCGGCGGGATCTTGCCGGCGGCGGTGACCTGGCCGGTGAACATCCGGCCGAACTCGTGGGCCGCCTCGACGACGGCGCGGTAGCCCGCGACGTTGGCCATCGAGGACAGCACGTCCATCGACTGCGCGCGCGAGATCCGCGGCACCGCGTCCATGGCCAGCGCCGTCACGCCCTGGGCCTGCAGCCTCTCCAGCAGCTCCGGGCTGCGGCCCGGCGCCATCATCGAGATGATCGTGGCGCCCGGGCGGAGCCGGCCGATCTCCTCGTCGGAGGGGGCGTTGACCTTGACCACGACGTCGGCGGCCCACACCTCCTGCGTCGTCCCGACGCGCACCCCGGCCTCCGTGAACGCGGTGTCGGGCTGGTCGGCGAGGTCGCCGGCGCCCGACTCGACGATCACGTCGTAGCCGAGGTTGGTCAGTTGGGTTACGGTCTTTGCGGTTGCCGCGACCAGGGTTTCGCCCTGTTTCGACTCGCGCGGGATGCCGATGAGCATCGAGCCTCCAGCCATTCTGTGGATACAGCGCGAGCCAAGTTACACAGACCTCACCCCTTCACGGGGCCCGTCTTACGTGTGACGTACATCTAGGGGATACCCGTTGCGCTCAGTGGGACCGGGGTGGACGGCGGCTCGTCCGGGGCAGGCTCAGTCGTCGAGATCCGGGTCGTCGGCGTCGTCGTCGGAGGACTCGTCCCCGCCGTGGTGGGAGGCGCAGCGATCGCTCGAGTCGTCGTCGGTCCCGTCGTCGGTCCCGTCGTCGGTCCCGTCGTCGGACGTCAGGTCGTCCGGCGCGTCGTCGTCGACGGCGTCGTTCTCGTCCTCGTCGTCGACCCCGTCGCGGTCGGTGTCGTCGTCGTCGGCGCGGCAGCTCTCGCGGAGGTCGTCCTCGTCCTCGTTCGCGACCCCGTCGCCGTCGCTGTCCTCGTCGCCGTCCGGTACGCCGTCGCGGTCGGTGTCCGCGCGGAGCAAGCGGGTGCTCCCCGTGCGGTCGTGGACCTCGTCGCCGTCGTCCTGCCCGTCGTCGTCGGTGTCCTCGTCCGTCGGGTCCGAGCGCCGCCGGTACTCCACCAGGTTGGTGAGCCCGTCGTGGTCGGCGTCCTTGCGGGCGTCGGCCTTGCGCGGGTCGAGGCCGTGGCGGGCCTCCCAGCGGTCGGGCATGCGGTCGTGGTCACGGTCCCGGGCGGCGTACGCCGGGCCGGTCAGGACCGTGGTCGCCAGGGCGAGGGCCGCGACGGCGCCGGTGGCGGCGATCCGGACGAACGGACTGCGGGTCATGCGGGGTCCATCGGCCCCGCGGCCGCCCGCCTGAGGTCTCAGCCTGCGGCGATGCCGTACATCCGGTCGCCGGCGTCGCCGAGTCCCGGGACGATGTAGCCCTTCTCGTTGAGCCGCTCGTCCATCGCCGCGGTGACGATGGTCACCGGGATCTCGAGGTCGCCCAGCTCCTCCTCGAGGCGCGCGCAGCCCTCGGGGGCGGCCAGCAGGCACACCGCGGTGATGTGGTCGGCGCCGCGGTCCACCAGGAAGCGGATCGCCGCCGCGAGGGTGCCGCCGGTGGCGAGCATCGGGTCGACCACGTAGCACTGGCGCCCGGACAGGTCCTCCGGCAGGCGCTCGGCGTACGTCGTCGCCTCGAGCGTCTCCTCGTTGCGGACCATGCCCAGGAAGCCCACCTCGGCGGTCGGCAGCAGCCGGACCATGCCGTCGAGCATGCCGAGGCCGGCCCGCAGGATGGGAACGACGAGCGGGCGGGGCGTCGCGAGCCGGGTGCCGGTCGTCGGCGCCACCGGCGTCTCGATCTCGGTCGGCTCGACGCGGACGTCGCGGGTGGCCTCGTAGGCCAGCAGGGTGACCAGCTCGTCGGCCAGGGACCGGAAGGTCGGGGAGTCGGTTTCCCTGTCGCGGAGCACGGTCAGCTTGTGGGCGACGAGGGGGTGATCCACGACCAGGGTGCGCATGGTGGTGAGCCTAGGACACCGCGATGCCCGTGTGGCAGTCGAGCGCGTCGGGAGGACGCGCAGGGCCGGCCGGGCGAAGGTGGCGGAATTGATTCCGGGCCCGCGCCGGAATTCTTCGGTCGAACCACGCGAAATCGGAATTCCGTGCCCGACATCGCGTCATGAGGACATGTCAAGATCCGTCCGATTCGCCGGGGGAGCGGAATTCAGGCGATGAGTGAGGACGAGGAGGACTGTGCCCGTGGACGAGGCGCACGAGGCAGTGCCCGGGTACTGGCGCGTGGCGATCGTCGAGGACCACCGGCTCCAACGGCTGCGGACCGAGGAGCTCCTCGGTCGCCAGACCGGGCTGCGGGTCGTGCACTCGTGCGAGACGCTCGACGAGCTCGTGGCGTGGATGGCGGCGGGCACCCCGCTGACCCGGCCGCACGTGGTGGTCCTGGACCTCGTCGTCGACCGGGGGCGCGACGCCGACCCGGCCGTCGTCGAGCGGCTGGTGCGCTCGGGACTGCGCGTCCTGGTCCTCTCGGCGATGGCCTCCGTGCCCCTGGTGCGTTCGATGATCCGGGCCGGAGTGTCCGGTTTCGTCGGGAAGAGGGACAGCGAGGACGACATCGTCGCCGCGGTGTGGGCGGTCCTCGAGCGCCGTCAGTGGATCACGCCGGAGCTGGCGAGCGTGATGGCCGGCGACGCCCGGCGGCCGCGGCTGAGCGACCAGGAGGAGCGTGCCCTGGTCCTCTACGCCTCCGGCCTGACCCTCGACGCCGTGGCCGTCGCGCTCGGAGTCAAGCGGGACACCGTCAAGAAGTACCTGGAGCGCGTGAAGGCGAAGTACGCCGAGGCCGGGCGTCCGGTGCGGACCAAGATCGACCTCAACCGCGAGGCCATCCGCGACGGCCTGATGATCCCGTCGCAGGACGCCCGCGCCGAGTGAGTCGCTGGTATTGCTCTCTCACCCGAGAAGGGGTCGGGAAATCGGACCCCTGGCGGCTTTTCTGTCCCCCTTTCGGGGGACATTTCCCGGTCGATTCGAGCAAGGCGCGAAGGTCGCCTCGCGAGCCCGCCTAGCGTCCGTGCCGATCCTTGGGATCGCTTTGGCCTTCCCTCCCCCTGCTCGAGAAGCGAGGACCCGACGTGAGCCGCGCCCGCCGTACCGCCGCCGCTGCGGTCCTCACCGTCGCGTTCGCCGGTGCCGTCGTGCCCGGCGCGTCGGCCGATGCGCCCGCCCCGCCGTCCCGTGCAGCCCGGGCGTGTGTGAGCCCTCCTGCCCCGTTCCACCCCTCGACGGCGAGCATCCCGGCGATCGGTCGCTCCGCGCGAGTGGTCCGTGTGCGTCGTACCGCGTCCGGGGCGGTCGGCACCCCGCCGGTCTCGAAGCGCGGCAAGTGGCTGATGGGCCTCGACCCGCAGGCCCTGCCCGGCGACGGCGAGGGCACCGTGATCATGGCCGCGCACACCTGGCCCGACGGCTCCGCGCTCGGCAACGCGCTGCTGCGCTCGCTGCGCGCGGGGGACCGCCTCGAGCTCGGCAACGGCTCCGCGGTGGCTTGCTACCAGGTCACCCAGCGCAAGGAGTACGGCGCCGCGAAGGTCCCGCGCAGGAAGGCCTTCCGCTGGTGGGGACCCGAGCAGCTCGTCATCGTGGTGTGCTCGGGCACGCGCCTCGGTCCGGGCCGGTGGACCCACCGCACCGTCTGGTACGCGACCCCGGTCGCGGACGGTGGCGTCGCTGGATGAGCCGCACGAGCCGCCGAGTGGGGACCGGCGGTCCGGCGGGCGTCGACCTCGCCGAGCGAGCGGGCGCGGCGACCCGTGGACGCAGGTCGTTCGGCCGAGTCCGGGCTGGATGTCGTCGGAGCGGAAACCCTCTGGTCCTGTGACCGGTCCCGTGCCACGCTTGACGCATGACCGCCACGGCCATCGAATCGGTGGACTTCGCCCTCGCCGCCTACCGCGAGGAGGGCGTGTGGCAGGTGGCCGAGCTGTCGCCCGACCACGCCACCGACGTCGAGACCCTCGCCGCTGCGCTGCGGCGCTTCCCCGGTGACGGTGGGGCCGTGGGCCTGGTCGCGGTCGAGGAGGACTTCTTCGTGGTCGTCCGCGTCACCGGGCCACGCACCCGGGTGATGCTCTCCGACATCACCGCCGCGACCGAGTGGGAGGTGGCCGCTGTCGTGCTCGAGCACCTCGGCCTGCCGCCGGTCGAGGACGAGGACGACCCCGAGCCCGCCGGCGACCTCGAGCTGCTCAGCGACCTCGGCGTCGACGCGATGGACCTCGCCGCGATCCTCGACGACGACGAGCTGTACCCCGACGAGATGCTCTCCGAGATCGCCCGCGGCCTCGGCTTCGGCGACCTCTTCGACGACACCGTCGGCCTGACCTCCGCGTGAACACCCCACCGAGTTCTTCTCCCCCGCTCCGCTGCGCCGAACAACTCGTCGGGGACCCCGCATGAGCGCACCGCTCGCCCGCTGGGAGGAGCCGATGCGCGCCGCTCTCGCCGAGGCCGCCGCCGCCCTCGCCACGGGTGACGTGCCCATCGGTGCCGTCGTCGTGTCCGACGACGGCGTCGTCCTCGGCACGGGCCGCAACGTCCGCGAGCGCGACGCCGACCCGACCGGCCACGCCGAGGTGGTCGCCCTGCGGGAGGCAGCGGCCGCCCGGGGCGAGTGGCGCCTCACCGGCTGCACCCTCGTGGTCACCCTCGAGCCGTGCACCATGTGCGCCGGTGCGGCCGTCCTGTCCCGGGTCGACCGGGTCGTGTTCGGTGCGTACGACGACAAGGCCGGCGCCGTCGGCTCGTTGTGGGACGTCGTACGCGACCGCCGGCTCAACCACCGCCCCGAGGTCCTCGCCGGGGTGCTCGCCGACGAGTCGGTCGCGCTGCTCGACGGCTTCTTCGCCTCCCAGCGCCGATGAGTCCGTGGCGGTCGAGGAGTCGGTACCGGTCATGACCCCCCTCGATCTCGGACCCGCCACCGCCACGCTGCGCGATCTGGTGACCTCGGTGAGCGACGACCAGCTCACCCTCCCGACCCCGTGCCCGGCCTACTCCGTCGGTGACCTCGTCGACCACGTCGGCGGCCTCGCCCGGGCCTTCACCGAGGCGGCCCGGAAGTCGCCCGCGCCCGGCTCGGAGCAGGGCGGCAGCGGTGACGCCTCCCGGCTGGAGGACGGCTGGCGCGAGCGGATCGCGTCGGACCTCGGGCAGCTCGCCGACGCGTGGCGGGACCCGGCGGCGTACGACGGGATGACCGCCGCTGGCGGCCTCGACCTGCCCGGTGACGTCGCTGCGGCCGTCGCCCTCAACGAGGTCGTGGTCCACGGCTGGGACCTCGCCACCGCCCTCGGGCGGCCCTTCGCGGCCAGCGACACCGATGTCGCCGCCTGCCTCGCCTTCGCCCGCCCGTTCTCGACGCCCGAGGCGGCCGCCGAGCGGGGCCCGGCCTTCGGCCCGGTGCTGCCCGTGCCGGACGGCGCGACCCCGCTGGTCGAGCTGCTGGCCCTCCTCGGCCGCCGCGCCTGACGATCACCGCAGCGCGGCGGCCTCCGCGGCGAGCTTGCTGATCCGCTCCCAGTCCCCGGCGGCCACGGCGTCGGCTGGGGTGAGCCACGAGCCTCCGACGCAGCCGACGTTGGGCAGGGCCAGGTAGCCGGGCGCCGACGCGGGCGTGACGCCGCCGGTCGGGCAGAACCGGGCCTGGGGGAGGGGGCCGGAGACCGCGCGCAGGTACGGCGCCCCGCCGGCCGCCTCGGCGGGGAAGAACTTCATCTCCGTCACGCCGGCCTCGAGCACGGACATCACCTCGGAGACGGTCGAGGTGCCGGGCAGGAAGGGCACGCCGGTGTCCTGCATCGCCGCCAGCAGCGCGGGGGTGCAGCCGGGGGAGACCAGGAAGCCCGCGCCTGCGGCGACCGCTGCCGACGCCTGGGAGGGCGTGACGATCGTGCCCGCGCCGAGCGCGATCTCGGGCACCTCGGCCGCGATCAGGCGGATCGCGTCGAGCGCCGCCGGCGTGCGCAGGGTGAGCTCGATCGCGGGCAGCCCGCCGTCGACGAGCGCACGGGCGATGGGTACGGCGGTCGCCAGGTCGTCGATGACGACGACCGGGAGCACGGGGACCAGGTCGAGCGCGGACTCAGGCGCGGACAAGGGGAACCTCCGGGGAAGCAGCAGCGGGGACGGGGAAGATCGAGGCGCCCTGGTCGGCCGGGCCGACCGTGGCACGGAACGCGGCGAACAGCTCGCGGCCGGTCCCGGCCCAGGCCTCGCCCGCCGCTGCGGAGCCCTCGGCCGGGCGTCCGGCCAGGTCGGCGGTGACGGTCAGCAGCCCCGCATCGGCGTCGAGCGTGATCACGTCGCCGTCGCGGACCCGGGAGAGCGGACCGCCGAGGGCGGCCTCGGGGGTGACGTGGATGGCGGCGGGGACCTTGCCCGAGGCGCCGGACATCCGGCCGTCGGTCACGATCGCGACCTTCTGCCCGCGGTCCTGCAGCACCCCGAGCGCCGGGGTCAGCTTGTGCAGCTCGGGCATGCCGTTGGCGGCGGGCCCCTGGTAGCGGATCACCGCGACCAGGTCGATGCCGTCCAGCTCGCCGGCGGCGAAGGCGGCCAGGAAGTCGTGCTGGTCGTCGAAGACCCGGGCCGGTGCGGAGACGGTGCGGTGCTCGACCGCGACGGCCGACGTCTTCACCACCCCGGTCCCGATCGGTCCGCGCACGACCTTCACGCCGCCGTCGGCCGAGAAGGGCGCGGCGGCGGGCCGCAGCACGTCGAGGTCGAGGCTCGACGTCGGGCCGGGCCGCCACGACAGCTCGCCGTCGACGAGGACGGGCTCCGCGGTGTAGCGCCGCAGCCCGGGCCCGGCGATCGTCTCGACGTCCTCGTGCAGCAGGCCGGCGTCGAGCAGGGTCCGCACCAGGAAGCCGATCCCGCCGGCGGCGTGGAAGTGGTTCACGTCGGCGGCGCCGTTGGGGTAGACCCGCGCCAGCAGCGGTACGACGGCCGACAGGTCCGCGAGGTCGTCCCAGGTCAGCAGGATCCCCGCAGCGCGGGCGATCGCGACCAGGTGCAGCGTGTGGTTGGTCGATCCTCCGCTGGCGAGCAGCGCGACGCAGGCGTTGAGCACGACCTTCTCGTCGACCAGCTCGCCGATCCCCGGAGCGGCGTCGGCCGCCCGGCGCACCGCCACCGCGGCCGCCTCCCGGGTGAGCGCCTCGCGCAGGGGCGTGTCCGGGTTGACGAAGGACGAGCCCGGCAGGTGCAGGCCCATCACCTCCATCAGCAGCTGGTTGGAGTTGGCGGTGCCGTAGAAGGTGCACGTCCCCTTCGAGTGGTACGACGCCGCCTCGGCCTCGAGCAGCTCCTCGCGCCCGGCCTTCCCCTCGGCGTACGCCTGGCGGACCCGGGCCTTCTCGCCGTTGGGCAGCCCGGACGTCATCGGCCCGGCCGGCACGAAGACGGTCGGCAGGTGCCCGAAGGACAGCGCGCCGATCAGCAGGCCGGGCACGATCTTGTCGCAGACGCCGAGCAGCAGCGCCGCGTCGAACATGTCGTGGGAGAGCGCGATCGCGGTCGACATCGCGATCACGTCGCGGCTGTAGAGCGAGAGCTGCATGCCGTCGCGGCCCTGGGTGATGCCGTCGCACATCGCGGGCACGCCGCCGGCGACCTGCGCCAGCCCGCCGGCGCGGATCACCGCGTCCTTGAGCACGGGCGGGTAGGCCCCGTAGGGCTGGTGCGCGGAGAGCATGTCGTTGTAGCTGGTGACGATCGCCAGGTTGGGCTTCTGTCCGCGGGCGAGCTCGGTCTTCGCGCTGCCCTCGGCGGCGGCGAATCCGTGTGCGAGGTTGGCGCACGCGAGCCGACCGCGGGCCGGGCCGCGGACGGCGGCCGCCCGGACCCGGTCGAGGTACGCCGACCGGGTGGCGGCGCTGCGCTCGACGAGGCGTTGCGTGACGTCGGCCAGGACGGGGTGGAGGTCGTTCATCGGGTGCCTTCCTGCCAGGTGCGGCCGTCCCGGGCCAGCAGTCGCTCGGCGGCGGCCGGTCCCTCGGTGCCGGGGTGGTAGCGGACGGGTTCGACGCCGGCCTCGTGCCAGCGCGCGAGGATCGGCTCGACCCAGCCCCACGCGGCCTCGACCTCGTCGCGGCGCATGAACAGGGTCGGGACGCCGCGCATCACGTCGCGGAGCAACCGCTCGTACGGCTCCGGGCTGCGCTCGTCGAAGGCCTCGGCCCAGCTCAGGTCGAGGGACGCCGGGTGCAGCCGGATCCCGCCGGGCCCGGGGTGCTTGGCGGTCAGGTGCAGCTGCATGCCCTCGTCGGGCTGCATCCGGATGGTCAGCCGGTTGGGCGTCGTGACGCCCTCGCTGTCGGGGAACATCGCGTGCGGCGGCTCCTTGAAGACGACCTCGATCGTCGACTCCTGGCGGGCCAGGCGTTTCCCGGTGCGCAGGTAGAACGGCACCCCCGACCACCGCCAGTTCTGCACCTCCGCGCGCAGCGCGACGAAGGTCTCGGTGGTGCTGGGGTGCCCGAGCTCGGTGCCGTACGTCGTGTACTGGCCGCGCACGGTCGCCCGGTCGACGTCGTCGCCGGTGAGCGGGGCGAGAGCACGCAGCACCTTGAGCTTCTCGTCACGGACGGCGTCGTGGGCATCTCCACCGACGTACGAGGGTGGCTCCATCGCGACCAGGCAGAGCAGCTGCAGGAGGTGGTTCTGGACCATGTCGCGCAGCGCGCCGGCCTGGTCGTAGTAGCCGCCGCGGTCACCGACGCCGAGGGTCTCGGCGACGGTGATCTGCACGTGGTCGACCCAGCGGGAGTTCCAGATCGGCTCGAGGAAGACGTTGGCGAACCGCGTGACGAGCAGGTTCTGCACGCTCTCCTTGCCCAGGTAGTGGTCGATGCGGAAGATCTGCCGCTCCTCGAAGACCCGGCCGACGGCGTCGTTGACCTGTCGCGACGACGCGAGGTCGGCGCCGATCGGCTTCTCGAGGACGACGCGGCACTGCGGGGTGACCAGGCCGAGGTCGTCGAGCCGGTCGCAGATCGGGCCGAACAGGCCGGAGGCGACGGCGAGGTAGTGGATCCGGGTCGCCTCCTCACCGGCAGGACGGTCCGGGCGGTCCTTGAGCAGCCCGTGCAGCCGGTCCCAGCCCTCGGCGGAGCCGACGTCGAGGGTGAGGTGGTGCAGGCGGGCGGTCAGCCGGTGCAGGGCGCCGGCCTCGAGGTGGTCCTCGGCGACGTGCTCGAAGAGGGCACGGGTGACGAGGTCGCGGTAGCCGGCGTCGTCGAGCGGGCTGCGGGAGACACCGATGATCCGGGTGCCGGCCGGCAGCTGACGGCGACGCTCCTGCTCGTAGAGGCCGGGCAGCAGCTTGCGTAGGGCCAGGTCGCCGGTGCCGCCGAACACGGTGAAGTCGCAAGGGGGAAGCACGAGGTCGGGTGCGGTCACCTGTGCAACGGTAGTGCGCAAGAGCGTCTTCCGAAAGTCATGCTTATGACTTTTTCGGAACAAAGTGGGGCAGGTTTAGAGTCTGCAGGCATGACGGAGGTGCGACAGCCGGTCGGTCGTGACACGGCGACGGCGGGCGAGCTGTTCGCGCTGGTGCGCGCCGGGCGCGCCTCGACCCGTGCCGACCTGGTCAGGCTCACCGGCCTGTCCCGCACGGCGGTCGTCGCGCGGGTGAGCGCGCTCGGCGAGGCGGGGCTGCTCCGGGTCGGCGCCGACCTCGCCTCCACCGGCGGCCGTCCGCCCGGCAGCCTCGAGCTCGCCGCCGACGCCGGCACCGTCCTGGCCGTCGCGGTCGGCCGGTCCCGCTCGCAGGTCGCCGTCTTCGACCTGGGCGGCACCGAGCTGGCCGCCTCCGCCGTCGACCACGAGGTCGGCGCCGGACCCGACCTGGTGATGCCGGGCGTCGCCGACCAGCTCGCGCGACTGATCGGCACGGACACCCCGCCCGTGCTCGGCATCGGCCTCTCGCTGCCCGGTGCGGTCGACACCGAGCGCGGGGTCAGCGTGGACACGCCGGTCATGGCCGGCTGGGACGGCATCGCGCTGGCGCCGTACCTCGCCTCGGTCACGGACGCCCCGCTCTTCTTGGCCAACGACGCCGACATCCTGGCTCGGTCGGAGTACCTCGGCCACGTCGCGCAGGCCCGCGACCTGCTCGTGCTCAAGGCCTCCACCGGCCTGGGCCTCGGTGTCGTCGCCGACGGCCGGATCGTCACCGGTGCGCTCGGCGCGGCCGGGGAGATCGGTCACACCAAGGTGCCCGAGGCCGCTGGCCGGCCCTGCCGCTGCGGCGACGTCGGCTGCCTGGAGACCATCGCCGCCGGTTGGGCGCTCGTCGCGAGGCTGCGTGAGGAGGGCCGCGAGGTCGAGCACGTGCGCGACCTCGTCGCGCACGCCCTGGCCGGCGACCCCGAGGCCAAGCAGCTGCTGCGCGAGAGCGGCCGGATGGTCGGCGAGCTGCTGGCCGTCGCCATCAACCTGCTCAACCCGCGCGCGGTCGTGCTCGGCGGCGACATGGCGGCCGCCTACGACGTCTACGCCGCCGGCGTGCGCGAGGCGGTCTACGCCCGGTCGTCCGCACTGGCGACCCGCGAGCTGCAGTTCCTCCCGGCGACCTACGGCGACCGGGCCGGCCTCGTCGGGTGCGCCGCCCTGGCGCTCGACGAGGTGCTCAGCCCGGTCGCCGTCGATGCCCGGTTGCGCAACGCGGCGCGCCCCAGCGGCTGATCCCGCGTTCCGGCCGGGAGGGTCCTCCCGGCCGGCGGCGTGGGCGCGACCGTCAGGAGGCGAGCACGGTCTCGACGTCGATGGTGATCTCGATGTCCTTGCTGACGAGCAGGCCCCCGGCCTCCAGCACCACGTTCCAGGTGATGCCGAAGTCCTCGCGGTTGACCCGGGTCGAGGCCGAGAACACCGCGCGTACGCCGCCCCACGGGTCGCGCACCTGGCCCTCGAAGCGCACCGCCAGGTCCACCGAGCGGGTCACCCCGTGGATGGTCAGGTCGCCGGTGACGGTGCCGTTGCGGCCCTCGCCCCACGCGACCGCGGTGCTGCGGAAGGTGGTCCGGGGGAAGGCCTCGACGTCGAACAGCTCGGCCGAGCGCAGGTGCTCGTCGCGGTCCGGGCTGCCCGAGCTGACGCTCGCCATGCCGATCACGACGTCGACCTGCGACTGCGTGATGTCCTCGGCGACGGTCAGGCTGCCGGTGACGTCGGTGAACCGGCCCCGGACCTTGGTGACCATGAAGTGCCGGCCGGTGAAGGCGACGTCGGCGTGACCCGGGTCGATCTCCCAGCGTCCGGGCGTCGGGAGTGCGTGCGTGGTGACGTCGGTGGCGCTCATGCCGACACCTCCTGGCCCGTCTCCACCGGGCGGCCCGACTCGACCCAGTCCTGGATCCCGTCCGGGTAGGTGCGGACGTCGGTGTAGCCGAGCTGCTCGAGCCGGCGGGCGACCGCACCGCTGTTGCCGCACGCGCGGTTGGAGCAGTAGGTCACGACCGTCCGGTCGCGGTCGGGCAGGACGTCGGCCGCGCGGGTGGCGACGTCCGGCTCGACCAGGTTGATCGCGCCCGGGAGGTGGGCCTGGTTGTAGTACGACTCCGGCAGGGCGTCGACCAGCGTGAGCGGGTGGCCGCTGTCGATGAGCTCGACGAGCTCGGTGCCGGTGAGGTCCTTGACCATGGGGGGTTCTCCTTCGAGTAGTTATGTGCGTGTGCACGCACATGATTGCTCCTGAGGATTCCCGCTGTCAAGGTGCGTGTGCACGCACGTAGTTCTACGATGGGTCCATGGCACGCACACCGCAGGACGAACCGGGCGTCACCGCATGGGCCGCGCTGTTGCGCGCGCACGCGGCCGTCGTCCCCAAGCTCGGGCGGGCGGTCGCCGCCGCCGGTCTGCAGATCTCCTGGTACGACGTGCTGCTGGTGCTCAACGCCGCACCGGAGCGCCGGCTGCGGATGTCCGACCTCGGCGCCGCGGCGGTGCTGAGCCGCGAGCAGATCAGCCGCGTCGTCAGCGAGCTCGAGCGCGCGGGTCTGGTCGAGCGGGTCCCCAACCCGGACGACAAGCGGTCGTCGTACGCGACGATCACCGCCGCCGGTCGTCAGCGGCTGCGGGCCGCGGCGCCGTCGTACCTCTCCGCGATCGAGGACCACTTCGCGCGGCACCTGACCGCGACCGAGGTCGCGGCGCTCACCCGCGCGCTCGGCAAGGTCGTCGCGGCGGAGGAGTAGTCCCTCAGAGCAGGTCGGCGTCCAGGCGGGCGATCTGTCCCTCGACCAGCGCGCGCATCGGCGACGCCGCCGGTACGACGGACCGCTGGGCCAGCCACATGTCGTAGTCGTCGCGTCCCCAGCCCGATCGGGTCCAGGTCGACATCAGGTCGGGTGCGCCCGAGCGCAGCAGTGCCTGGCGCAGGGAGGCGGCCAGCGACTCGCGCAGCCGGACGACGCCCGGTGCGGTCGAGCGGGGGAGCACCGGTCCGCCGTACCCCCGCATCGCGCTGCGCAGGTCACCCGCCGCGAGCTGGGCCTCGACCGCGAGCCAGTCGCCGGTGACCGGCGCCGTGAGGCGGTAGGGGCGTGAGGCGAGCAGCTCGTCACCGAGCAGGCCGCGCAGCCGGTTGAGCTCGGCGCGCAGGGTCGACGTGCCGCCGTCCTCCTCGTAGAGCAGCACGCCGAGCTCGTCGCCGGACAGGCCTGCCGGGGAGCAGGCGAGCAGGGCCAGGATCTCGCTGTGGCGGCGCGAGAGGCGCAGCCGGGAGAGCTTGCCGCGGCCGTCGTCGACGCTCACCAGGGCCTCGTCGTGGCCGAGCAGCTCCAGCACGATCCGCAGCCCGGTGTCGCGGTCGCCCCGTGCGGGCGGCGGCGCCTGGCGGGCCAGCTCGGCCTCGGCCAGGCGAGCCGCGGCGCGCACCATCGCCATCGTCTGCGGTACGACGAGCGCGTCGCCACCCGTCACGTCGAGCACCCCGAGCACGCGGCTGGTGCCCGGGTCGTGGATCGGCGTCGCGGCACAGCTCCAGGAGCGGACCGCCGAGCGGAAGTGCTCGTCGCGGGTGATGATCGCGTCGCGGCCGGTGGCGAGCGCCAGCCCGGGTGCGTTGGTCCCGGCCAGCCGCTCGTCCCAGTTGCTCCCCTCCACGAAGCCGATCCGCTCCGCCTCGCGCAGCCGTTCCGGCGTACCGCAGACCCACAGCAGGGTGCCCTCCGCGTCGGCCAGTGCCATCACCGCGCCGCAGTCGCGCACCTCGCGCCCGAGCACGTCGTCGAGCAGCGGGAACACCCGGGCCAGGGCGTGCGCCTCGCGCTGCCCGCGCAGGTCCGGGGTCTCGAGGGCGATCGGCGCCTCGCGCTGGGTCACGTCGACGCCCGCGGCGGCGGACCGCTCCCAGGACGCGGCGACCTCGGCGCGCATGCCGCGCGAGCGGTTGTCCATCACGGCTGTGGCCACGGCGTCTCTCCCATGTGACGAGCGTCTCTGCGCACGACGATGACGCACAGAGGTTGCATCCAGGTTGCACGCCCTCCGGGACGCGCGTCCCGGCCGGCGGGAGGACGGCCGTCCCGACTTCGCGTCCGCGCGTCCTGACCGCGCCCGAAGGCCTTCTCCGCCCGCCCGCGGGTGCCTAGCGTCCTGCCCGTCCCCTCATCGAGAGCCCAGGAGAACAGTCATGAACCCCCGTCGTCTCGCCGCCCGCACCGGTCCGGCCGGCCTCGCTGCCCTCGTCGCCGTCGCCGTCCTCGGCAGCGCCGGCGGTGCGGTCGCCGGCACCATGGTCACCGGCGCCCAGGTCAAGAACGGCAGCCTCACCGGCCGCGACCTCCGTGACGGCTCCGTCGCCGGCGCGGACGTCGGCGACGGCTCGCTCACGGGCGCCGACGTGGGCGACGGCTCGCTCACCGGCGGCGACGTCGCGGACGGCTCGCTCTCCAGCAGCGACCTGGCCGACGAGGCCGGCGTGTGGGCAGCCGGCGGCGACCAGCCCGCCTCGGCCTCGGCCAACGACGGGGTCCAGGCCACCGCCACCTTCACCACCGAGAAGGGCTTCCTGCAGGTCACCGGCACGCTCGAGGCCGAGGACGAGGCGGGCAACGCGGGCTTCGGCAACGTGCTCTACCGCGTCGTCGTCGACGGCCGCCGCGCCACTCCCGTCCACCACCTCGAGTTCGTCGCCCCCGGCGTCACCGTCCCCGGTGCCGTCACCACCGTCGTACCGGTCGCCGCCGGCCCGCACACGGTCACGCTGCTCACCACCGAGGCCGGCACCGGCTCGGTCGTCCAGTCCCGCGAGCTCACCGTCGCCTACGCACCCTCCGGTGGCGGGACCGTCACCATCAGCTGACCGGCCCCCACCCGGATTTCGGACCCTCGCTGGCGCTCCGGTAATGTCTCCCGCGGTGACGTGTCCGAGCGGCCTAAGGAGAACGCCTCGAAAGCGTTTGTGGGCGCAAGTCCACCGAGGGTTCAAATCCCTCCGTCACCGCCAGCGAAGAACCCCCGCCGGATCCCGGCGGGGGTTCTTCCGTTCATCCTTCCTTCATCCGGTCCTGCCTACCGTCGGCACATGACCGGGCTCGTCGAGCGCCTGCTCGCCCACCTCGCCGGCGCGGTCGGCGCCTTCGTCGGCTGCCACCTGCGCGGTCGCCTCCGGCGCGGGTACCGGCCCACTACCGTGGAGCCGTGATGCGCGTACTGGTCGCCGAGGACGACGTGCGTCTGGCCGACCTGCTCGACGAGTCGCTGAGCGAGGCCGGTTGGGACGTGGAGGTCGTCCACGACGGACGTACGGCGTACGAGCGGCTCCTCGCCGGCTCGGAGTACGACGTCGCGCTGCTCGACTGGATGCTGCCCGGCAAGGACGGGCTCAGCGTGGCGCGCCAGCTCCGCGGCCTCGGCCTGGTGACGCCGATCCTGATGCTGACCGCACGCGGCGAGGTGCGGGACCGGATCGAGGGCCTCGACGCCGGTGCCGACGACTACCTGCCCAAGCCGTTCGACCTCGACGAGCTGCTCGCCCGGCTGCGGGCGCTGTACCGCCGCAACAGCCTGACCGGCCGGGCGCCGGTCCAGGTGGGCGACCTGGTCGTCGACCCGGGCTCGCGGCGGGTGACCCGCGCCGGTGAGGAGGTCACGCTCTCGGCACGGGAGTTCGACATCCTCCACCTGCTCGCGGCACACGCGGGCCAGGTCGTCACCCGGCTGACGATCCTCGACGAGGTGTGGGACGGCGAGACCGACCTGCGCAGCAACGTGATCGACGTCCACCTCGCTGCGATCCGGGCCAAGATCGACCGGCCGTTCGGCACCCGCACGATCACGACCCTGCGCGGCGTCGGCTACCGGCTCGACCCGCCGGACCGGGACCTGTGAACCCGGCCCGCCTGGCGCGACCCCGCTCCTGGCCGCTGCGGGCCCGGCTGGTCGCGGGATTCTCGGTCGCGACGCTCGTCGTGCTGGTCGCTGCCGGAGCGTTCGTCTACTGGCGCGTCGACTTCGCCCTCGACCGTGCCCTCGACACCGAGCTCGCCCACGGGGTCAGCACGCTCGCCCCGCTCGTCGGGGACGACGGGATGGCCCGTGACCGTGACGCCGCCGAGGCGGTCGGTCTCGCCTGGCAGGTGCTCGACCCCGCCGGGACGGTCCTCGACCGCGGCGGACCGGCAGGCACGACGCCGATGCTCGTCTCCTCCGGCTTCGGCAAGCACGACGTCGAGGCGCGGCTCTCGACCGGGTGGGCGTCGTACCGGATCCGGGCGGTCGGCCTCGCGCACCAACGCCGGCTGCTGGTGGGAGTACGCCGCGACCGCGAGGACGAGGCGTTGCGCGAGCTGATGCTGCAGCTCGTCGTCGCGGGCCTCGGCACCTTGCTGGTCACCGCGTTCGTCGGTGACCGGCTGGCCCGCGCCGCGCTGCGTCCGGTGGAGCGGTACCGCCAGCAGGCCGCGGCGATCGCGGCCGGAGCGGCCGACCTGCGCCTCGAGGTGCCGGTCGGTCGCGACGACGAGGTGACCCGCCTCGGGCACACCTTCAACGACATGCTCGCCGGCCTGGAGCGGGCCCTGGAACGGGAGCGCCAGTTCGTCGCCGAGGCCAGCCACGAGCTGCGCACCCCGCTCACCCTGCTCACCGGGCGGATCCAGCTCGCCCGTCGCCGCCAGCGCACCGTCGAGGAGCACGAGCGCATCCTCGGTGAGCTCGCCATCGACCTCGACCGGCTGGCGCGGCTGGCCGACCAGCTGCTCCACGTGGGCGCCGACCCGGCCGGTGGGAGCCGCAGCGACCTGGCGCAGGTCGTCACGCGAGTGGTCGAGGAGCGCCGGGTCGCGGACCCGGCCGGGGCCGCGGGCTGGGAGGTCGAGCTGCTCGCGCCCACGGCTCCGGTCGGCCTGGCCGACCACGAGGTCGAACGGGTGCTGGCCAACCTGCTCGACAACGCGGCGCGGCACGGCGCTCCACCGGTCCGCCTGGTCGTCGACCGACCGGCCGCGGGCTGGGTGCGGCTCGCGGTCAGCGACGCCGGTCCCGGCATGCCGCCGGCGCTGCTCGCGACCGCCACCCAGCGGTTCACCCGCGCCGAGGAGGCCCGCTCCCGCACCGGCGCCGGGCTCGGTCTCGCGCTGGTCGCCGGACTCACCGAGCGGGCCGGTGGCCAGCTGCGGCTGTGCCAGGCCGGACAGCACGTGCTGCGACCGCCCGGGGCGAGCGACCTCCCGTGCGACCACGGCACCGGTCTGACGGTCACCGTGCTGCTGCCGGAGGCGCAGGTCACGGATTGATCACGCCTCGCCCCGCCGCGACGCCCTTCTCGGGCTCCGCGCGCCACGGCGACCGCGGATCGCCCTAGCCTGCGCCGCATGTCGGAGAGCGCCGCACCCAACGTCCGCCACCGCAGCCGCCGGATGCTCGGCCGCGACCCCCACGAGAGCAACCGGGTGTCCAGTCCGTTGGAGCTGCTGTTCGACCTCACCTTCGCCGTCGCCTTCGGCGCGGCGGCGAGCGAGCTCGCGCACGCCCTGGCTCACGGCCACGTGGGCGCGGGTGTCGTCGCGTTCTGCTTCGCGACCTTCGCCATCTCGTGGGCGTGGATCAACTTCACTTGGTTCGCGTCGGCGTACGACACCGACGACTGGCTCTACCGCCTCACCACCATGCTCCAGATGGTCGGCGTGCTGGTCCTCGCCCTCGGCCTCAAGCCGATGTTCGCCTCCGTCACCGAGCACCACGACACCCTCGACCTCGACGTGATGGTGGCCGGCTACGTCGTCATGCGGATCGCGATGGTCCTGCAGTGGTGGCGTGCCGGCTCCCACGACCGGGGTCGGCGCGACGTGGTGGGCACCTACCTGCTGTCGATCCTGGCGGCCCAGGTGCTGTGGGTCGTGCTCGCGCTGGTCGACGTCCCGGTGGCTGCCACCTTCGTCCTGCTGGGTGTCCCGTTCCTCATCGAGCTCTGCGGTCCGGTGTACGCCGAGACCCGGCTCGCCGGCACCCCCTGGCACCCGCACCACATCGCCGAGCGCTACGGCCTGATGGTCATCATCGCGCTGGGCGAGGGCCTGATCGGGACGATGGCGTCGATCAACGTGCTGGCCGAGGACGCTCTGAGCTGGGAGGTCGGACTCCTCGCGCTGGCGGGTACGGCACTGACCTTCGGCATCTGGTGGAGCTACTTCGCCGCCCCGGCCGGCGCGATCCTGCACGCGCACCGGGAGCGCTCCTTCGGCTTCGGCTACGGCCACCTCGCGGTCTTCGGCAGCATCGTCGCGGTCGGTGCCGGCCTGCACGGCGGGGCGACGTACCTCGATCACGCCACCCACCTGGGCCTGGTCGGCACGGTGCTCGCCGTCGCGATCCCGGTGTCGCTCTACACGCTGCTCCTCCACGCCGGCTACTCGTCGCTCACCCGGACCTTCGACCGGCTCCACGTCGTGCTGCTGCTCCTCACTGCGGTGGTCATCGGGATCGCGCTGGTCATGGCGGCGGCCGACGTGGAGCTGGTCTGGTGCTTGCTCGTGCTGTCCCTCGCGCCGTGGGTGAGCGTCGTCGGGTACGAGACGACCGGGTTCCGCCGCGACGCCGCCGTCGTGGAGGAGGCGGGAGCGTGACCCCCGTTCGGGGGGCATTTCCCGCGATGTCCTCCAACTCGCCTCCGCGGACCGGGACCTCCGACCTACCGTGATGCGGGATGGGTGCATCACCACTGGCGAGTGGCTCCCCGCGTGCGGTGGTGAGAAGCCCGTTCGTTCATCGAAGTCGTCCGGCCGTCGGCCGATCGGGGTGGGTCGGTGAACCCTGCCGCGCAGCGGTGGGGTCGTCGGCCCGGGGAGAGCAATGGAGCACCAGTCCGAGGAAGAGCTGCTGGAGCGGGTTCGTCAGGGGGAGGAGACCGCGTTCGGCATCCTGTTCGTCCGCCACCGCGGCTACGCGCACGCCATTGCCCGGCGGGTCGTCGGCGACCGGGACGCGGAGGACGTCGTCGCCGAGGCTTTCGAGCGGATCTTCGCGATCATCAAGGGCGGCCGCGGGCCGACGACGACCTTCCGGCCCTACCTCAGCGTGACCGTCCACAACGTCGCCGTGAACCGGCTGCGTGGGCGCAGCCGCGAGCAGGTGACCGAGCCCAGCGACCTGATCCCGCTGCTCGTCACGGACGACACGTCGGGACAGCACCTCACGAGCAGCGTCGTGCGCGACGCCTTCGCGGCGCTGCCGGCCCGGTGGCAGCAGGTGCTCTGGCTGTGCGAGGTCGACCGGGTCCCGCACGACGAGGTCGGCGAGCTGCTCGGCATCCGGCCCAATGCCGTCGCGGCCCTCGCCATGCGTGCCCGACGCGGGCTCGCCGACGCCTACCTTGCCCAGTACGCCCGGTCCTCCGACTCCGACGAGTGCCGCAAGATCGTCGACCACCTGCCGGGGTACGTGAACGGGAACCTGACTCGCGCTCGCCGTGAGGCGGTCGACCGGCACCTGCAGTCGTGCCGCGCCTGCCCGCTCGCGATCCTCGAGCTCGGCGAGGCGCGCCGCGACGTCAGCGCGCTGCTCGCCCCCCTCGCCCTGGCGATCGCCGCTTCCGGAGCGGTGGGCGCGACCGGCGCGACGGCCACCGGCGGGATCGGCGCGTTCGTCAGCGGTTCGTTCGGCAAGGCGCTGACCGGCGTCGTCGCCTCCGCCGCGGTCGCGGGTGCGGTGGCGACTGTCGCGCTGGCGGCGGTCCGGGCACCGGCGCCACACGAGACCGCGGCGCCGGCGACGCCGCTGCAGACCGAGAGCAGCGTGGCGTCCGGCCAGGGGACGCCGGTGTCCCCACCCCCCTCACGGGACCCGGCGCCGGACGCCACGCACCCCCTCGCGACCGCGATCCCGGCGCCCGGCAGTGTCGTGCCGACGCAGGTCGTCCCGCAGGGCAGGCGCCTCGACCGGCTGGAGCGGGACCCGGGCCCGACGGCCTTGCAGGCGCCCACGCTCCAGGCGCCGGCCGAGGCACCGACGGCGTCACAGGCGCCGACCGAGTCGCCGACCGAGTCGCCGACCGAGTCGCCGTCACCGCCGCTGACCGACCCTCGCCTCGGTACGCCGATCTGGGGCGCCTCGCCGTCAGGCCCCGCCTGGCGCCGGGTCACGATCGCGGTCGACGGTGACGGCCAGCCGGTCCGCGTCGCGCTCGGCGGGGTCGGGGCGACCAGCTACTGCGTGAGTGGCGCCGCGGCCGGGCGGTGCGCCCCGCGCGCCCCGTACAGCCCGTGGGCTGACCTGGTCATGGCCGGCCCGGGGGTCACGCAGCTGAGCATCGACATCAAGGCCGCGTACACGACGTACCTGACCGTCGTGATCACCGATGTCGGCGGCCGCGACGCCGACCTCGGCAACAACAGCCGGTCGATCGTCGTGCCGACGCCCGGCCCGGCCGACGCCGACCCCGGTCAGTGAGGCCAGCGGGCCGAGTCGTCCAGCCAGGCGCGAGCGGCCTCGACAGCCACGCGACGGGTGAGGGCCCGGGCGACGTCGGCCGCGGCGCAGCCCCGCTCGAGCTGCGCGACCAGGGCGGTGTGCACGTGGAGCAGGGCGTGCCGGCGCTGGTCGCGCAGGCCGGGACTCAGCAGCGCCGTCGTCGTGCGTTCGTGCGTGACGCCGAGTGCGTCGGCCAGCACGACGTCGTCGAGGAGGCCGGGTGCCTCCATCAGCCGCCGCAGCTGGAGTGCCGTCGGGTGCAGGGCCAGCGCCTGGGCGGCTGTGACGGCCCGATGGGTCCACGGCCACGCGCGGATGGCGTCGTACATCTCGGCCCGCTTCGTCACGACTCGTAGACGGACGAGGGCCTGGTTCCTGACGCGGTCGGACTCTTTTCGCGCAACGCGTCATGTCCGGACCGAACGGGTGTCAACCGGGCATGGGAGCCGTCACCACGAACCAAGGGCCGCACGACCCGTCACCCCACCGGGCTGACGACCGTCCGACCGGAGCCGCGCTGCAGCTGCTGGTCGACCACATGATCAGCGAGAGCGTCGCCGACCTCGACCGGCCACACGTGCTGGCCATCACCGAGGCCGGCCACACCTACGTCTCGGGGCCGTACGCCGATGCGCAGGCAGCGCTCTGCGCTCTCGAGGACGACCGCCGGGTCAACGCCGAGGTCGCGGGGGCGCGCAGCTACCGCGTCTCGCCGCTGCTGCCGCCGTTCTGTCCGCATCTCGCGGACGGTCGGGGGAGCGCGGATGGGTGACCCCCGGCTGACCCCCGAACAGGTGTCAATTGGCCGCGCCTGCAGCGCATTCGCCGTCATGGCTCGTTCCGGTTCGGACACGATCTCCGCGACCGGGGTGAGGCCCCGGCAGTGGGCCGGACGAGACGTGCAGATCCATGTTGAACGACCCGCTGGTCGCGCCGGTCGCGACGTCGAGATGAAGGGGACAGATCAGTGAGCAAGTCGAGTTGGAGCCATCGTGCGTGGCGGACCTGGGTGGTGGGCCTGGTGCTCGCCCTGGGGGCCGTCGTCGTACCGTCCTGGACGCCGTCGGCGTCGGCTGACGTCGTGCCGGGGGACAGCCTGTGGGTCGGCCCGAAGATGCAGGGCTACTCAGGAAGCGGGATCCACGGGATCTTCAAGGACACCCCGGCCGACACCAGCAACCCGGGGACCCCGGACTACTGGGGCTACTGCATCGAGCACGACGTGTCGGCGAAGTCGTACCGCGACGGTGAGGTCGTGGCGCCGTCCGACTACCTCGGCACGAATCTCTTCACCCAGCCCGCGGTCCAGGCCAAGGTGCTCTGGGTGCTGGCGCACAGCTACCCCTACCTGAGCCTGGCGGACTTCCGCGCGGCCGCAGGCGTGCCGAACCTGACGGTGAACGACGCGATCGAGGCGACCCAGTACGCCATCTGGCGCTACACCGACCTCGGGTTCGACGCCGGATGGAACTTCTCGAGCGCGGACGGCGGCACGGCGTACTGGTACCTCGTCGACGGTGCCAACGCCAGCGGTGGCATGACGCCGGGCGACTTCCCGTCGGTCACGGCGAGCATCGCCGCTCCGGCTGCCGCCCAGGTTGCCGGGACGCTGGTCGGCCCGTTCACGATCAGCACCAACCAGCCGACCGTCAGCGTCTCCGTGGATCCGGGCGTGACCGTGACCGACGCAGCCGGCACCGCCATCAACACGGCTGCCGTGACCGACGGCCAGCAGGTCTACCTCGACCTGCGCGGCTCGGCCACCGCCGGGTCCGCCACGCTCACCGTGTCCGCCAACGGCGCGGGCGGCAGTGGCAACATCATCTCGGTGCCCAACACCGCCGGTGGTACGCCGACCGCCGGCGACCACGCGCAGACGCTGATCCTGATCGCGCCGAGCACCGCCACGACCACCGACTCGGCCGACGTCAGCTGGGCCGCGGCCCCGGCCCCGTCGATCGGCACCACGCTGACCGACAAGGCCGACGGCGACCACACGATCCCGGCCGGTGGCGGCACGGTGGTCGACACGATCGCCTACCAGAACCTGGTGCCGGGTACGTCGTACACGGTGACGGGTGAGCTGATGAGGAAGTCGGACGGCTCCGCGACCGGCATCACCGGCTCGAAGACGTTCACCCCGGCCAGCGCGAACGGCACCGTCGATGTCGAGTTCACGGTTCCGCCCGGGTACGCGGGTCAGTCGCTGGTGGCGTTCGAGACGCTCGAGGTGACCGGTCAGACCCTGGTCGTGGCCTCGCACACCGACATCAACGACACCGCCCAGACCGTGGGCGTCGGCAAGGGAGCGCCGACCGTGACAACGCAGGCCTCGGCGGCGACGGTCCAGGTCGGCGCGGCCCTGCACGACGTCGTGACCATCACCGGCTTCGTCCCGGGCGGCAACGCGACGGGCTCCGCGACCCTCTACGGTCCGGTCGCCGCCCTGAACGGCAACGTCTGCACTGAGGCGAACCAGGTGGGCACGGTCGCCTTCACCCCGCAGAACGGGACGATCTCGACCCCGACCATCACCGTGACCCAACCGGGCCTCTACACCTGGCAGGTCACCCTGAGCGCGGACGACCGCAACACCGCAGCCACCCACGCCTGCGGCCTCGCGGCCGAGACCACCACGGTCCAGCCCGCGACTCCCGGCGGCGGAGCCGCGGGGAAGGTCTCGCTGACGACGGAGACCTCGCACGCCGAGGTCAAGCCGGGCGCCCAGGTATCCGACAAGGTGACCATCGCCGGCTTCGTCCCCGGTCACGGCGCCACCGGCTCGGCAACGCTGTACGGGCCGTTCGCCTCGCGCAGCAAGATCACCTGCACGCCGACCAACGCGGTGGCCACGGTGGCTTTCACGCCCGCCAACGGCACCGTCGAGACACCCCAGGTGCAGGTGAACCGCACCGGCTACTACAGCTGGGTCGCCTCGACCACTGCTGACAGCCACAACACGGCGGCCACGCACGCCTGCGGCCTGGTCTCGGAGACGACGCTGGTGCGCAAGGACCAGTACGCGGTTCCGGTGGTCAGCACGGGCTTCAGCACCGATGGCTGGGACGGCGCCGGCCGTCGCACGATCGACCGGATCAGCATCCCCTCCATCGGGGTCAATGCCCGGACGTCGCTCGTGGGTATCAAGCGGGGCAGGATGGCGGTGCCCGGCAATGTCGCCCGTACCGGCCAGCTCGCGCAGTCCGCCGCGGCTGGTGACTTGATCGGCACCACCGTGATCGCCGGCCACGTGTCGGACGAGCACGACCGCCCGGGAGCGTTCTGGAAGCTGACCAAGATCCGCAAGGGCAAGATCGTCACCGTGTGGCAGGGCGGCAAGAAGATCAAGTACCGGGTCACGGCTGTCGAGAGGTTCTCGCGAACCAAGAAGCTGCCGGCGCGGATCTTCTCGACCACCGGGGACCACGAGCTCGTGCTGATCAGCTGCGCGAACAAGGTGCGCACCTCCGGCGGCGGGTTCCACTACAACCAGAACGTCGTGGTCACCGCAGTCCCGATCGGCTAGTCCCGACCGGCTGGTCCCGATCGGCTGACGCGCTGTGCAGTACTCCGTCGGCGGTGGCGTGCTCCGCCACCGCCGACGGGCCAGGTCTGCGCCACGGGCCGGGCGATGGCTCCGTCGTGTCGTCGCGCCGGCGACGAGGGCCGAGTCGATCTGCTGCGTTCCCACCAGGAGCACACCGCCCCGACGGCGGTTGCTGAGTGCGCGGCACGCGCCTCGGCAACCCACTTGTCCTGTCCCAGCGGCCTAGGTGCGATCTCCGTGAACCAGACCCACGACATCGAACAGCCGGACCGACATGGCCGACCGGGCCGGCAGCTGGCGTCCGAACAGCTCGAGGCACTCGACGTGCACGGTGTCCGCGTCGACCCGCGGACCAGGCAGGTCTGGCGTGGTGGTGTCGAGGTTCGTTGCACCAGGATGGAGTTCAGGCTGCTGCACTGCCTCATGGTGAACGCGGGGGCCGTCGTGAGTCGCGAGCAGCTCATGCGGGACGTGTGGAGCACGACCTGGCCCACGCTGTCGTCCTCCAAGACCATCGATGTCCATCTGGGCTGGCTCCGCAGGAAGCTCGGTGACGACCCGAGGGCTCCCCACCTGATCACGACAGTGCGGGGGCAAGGGTTGAGGTTCGAGGTGGGTCCGCACACGCCGCCGGCTCAGACACGCTGAGCGGAGTGGGTCAGGCAGGCACCAGGATCTCGGCGACCTCCTGGTCGCCGACCGGCAGCACCCGCGCGGTCGCGCCCAGCGGACCGGTCGCGGACCGTACGCCGGCGCCGAGGTGCGGGTGCGCACCCACCAGGGTGATCCGGGCCCCGGCGGGGTCGGGGAACAAGGTCACGGTGAGGTCGGCACCGCTCGGCGTACCGGCGACCGCAGCGAGCACGACATCGCCCAGGTGGGCCGCGACATCGGCCGGCAGGTCCGTGCCTCCGGAGCGCACCACCAGGCGCACGCCACTGTCGTGGGCCTCGTTGAGGGCGCGGGCGAACCACTGGCCGACGTGCACCAGGTCCGGGTGCAGCAGGGTCAGCTGGCGCAGGTAGGCCTCCTCGGTGGCGCACTTGTGCCGCAGCGCCGGGTTCCCCGGGTCGTCGGCGCTGCGGGCCGCCTCGAGGAGCTCGAGGGAGCGGTTCAGCCCGGCGCTGCGCCAGCGGGCCCGGGACCGTTCGGCGGCCTCGCGCTCGGCGAGCCGGGTCCGGTCGGCCCATGCCGCCAGCTGGTCGGCGGCAGCCCGGACGCCGATCTCGCCGACGGTGCCCTGGAACCGACGCCATGCCGCGAGCAGGCCGAGTCCGGCGGCACCGGCCGTCAGCACGATCGTCTCGGCCTGGTCCGTCGACTGGCGACCGCTCAGCGCCGCGACCGCCACGACGACCGCCGCATAGACCCCTCCCGCCCACACGGCCGCCCTCCGCCGTGGGCTGAGCTCGGCGACGACGATCAGCAGACCGGTGGCCCCGACGGCCTGCCAGAGCACGGGTTCCTCGCGCCCGAAGTCGACCGCTGCAGCCGACAGCGCGAACGCCGTCCCCGCTGCGCCGGTGAGCACCGCCACCGTCCACCACGGCATCCGGTCGCGGTGCCGCGTCGTCTGCCACGCGAGGGCCGCCCCCAGGGCTGCGAGGGTCGCCATCACGTAGTCCGGCGTTGCCTCGCCGGGGTGGTTGTTGACCGAGAGGAAGAAGCCCATCGCGGCGACGCCGGCGGCATAGAGCAGGCAGGCGCGGCGTCGAAGGTGCTGGACGACACCGGCGATGTCGCTGCCTGCCCCCGGCCCGTCGGCGTCGCCCCTCGGCACGGTGAGTGTCACCCGGGTGCCCCGGCCGGGCGCGGTGTCGACCCGGACGTCGATGCCGGCCTCCTGCGTCCGCGAGAGCACCGAGGTGGCCAGTCCACCGCTTCCGACGCGGCCGTCGAAGCCCACGCCCTCGTCGGCCACGGTGACCACGAGGTCGCCGTCCCGGTCGTCGGCCCGCACCACCACCTCGTCGACACCGGCGTGCTTGGCGGCGTTCTGGACCAGCTCGGTCGTGGCCCGGCGCAGCGCTCGCAGCCGCGCGACGGGGAGCTCAGCCTCGATCCGGGCGAGGGCGTCGTCCGTGAGGCCGAGGTGACGCACCTCGACCCGCGTGTCGTACGACGCCCCGCGCAGCCCGCCGTCGTCGGTCAGCGGCTCCGCGCCGTCCCGCAGGGCCCGCACCGTGGCGATGTCGCGGGCGCAGCGCTCGCGGACCGCGGTGGCGTCGCTGACCGCGGCACCGCCGCTGGCGAGGGCGGCGAGGGTGTTGATCACGGTGTCGTGCAGGACCCGGGCGTCCTCCGCGGAGGCCCGGCTGGCGGCCTCCTGCGTGGCGACCGCGGCCCGCTCCCGCTCGGCGGTCGCGGCCTCCTCGTCGGCCAGGGTGGCGAAGTCGAACATGTAGGACAGGCCGACCCGGGTCGCGGCGACGATCGCGACCTGGGTGCCCAGCACGGCGATCGGGAAGGCAGGCCCCAGGTCTGGGCGCGTGACCAGCATGGCGGGAGGGACGAGGAGGGCGCCGGCGAGCGCCAGCACGAGGGAGGTCCGGCCGCGCAGGACGAAGGCCGGCGTCGAGCTGCCCAGGTTCATCATCCAGCAGCCCGCGAACAGCAACGGGTCGGCCATCGATGCGGCGCCGGCCCAGTCGGCGACGTAGAGCACCGGGACGGACACCACGGGCAGCCACAGCGGCAGCCGGCCGGCCCGGGCGACCAGGGTGGCGACCAGCACGACGGCGTGGGCCCCGAGCAACGGCAGCAGCCGGGTGACCGGGCCCGGTGAGGCGACGACCGCCGTGAGCATCACCAGCTGCCAGGTGGCGGTCATGAGCAGGAAGGTGCGCGTCATCGCGGCGGAGAGCGTGCGTGTCGCCCATCCCTCCTCGGCCGGCGCGAACGGCCCGGCGCGACGCACCAGGTCGCGGGCGAGGTCGCGTGCCCTGTCCCGTCGCCGGCCTGTCGTCACCGGGCAACCTTCTCGTACTCCCGACGGGTGAGAGGAACCAACCCGCGGACAGCCTCGGACCCCGCTGCCACAATGACGCCGTGGGAGTGGGAGATGGGTCGGAGGTCTGGCGGGTCGCGCTCGTCGAGGACCACCTGCTGCAGCGTCGACGCACCGAGGAGATCCTCGGTGGCGAGTCGGGCCTGGTGGTGGTGGCGAGCTGCAGCACCCTGCCCGAGTTCCTCGCCTGGGTGCAGCGCGCACCGATCAGCGCGCGTCCCCAGCTGTTGGTGCTCGACCTCAGCGTCGACCGCGGACCCAGCGTCGACCCGGACGTCGTGGCCCGCCTCGTCGACGCGGGCCTGCGGATCCTCGTGCTGTCGGCGCTGGCCTCGCCGGCCCTGGTCCGTGCCGTCATCAAGGCCGGGGTCGCCGGGATCGTGGGCAAGCGCGACTCCGAGCAGGACGTCGTCGACGCCGTGTGGACCGTGCTGCGCCGCGGTGAGTGGATGACGCCCGACCTTGCCGCCGTGATCGCCTCCGACGCCGACCGACCGCAGCTCAGCGACCAGGAGGAGCGAGCCCTCGTGCTCTACGCCTCCGGCCTCACCCTCGGTGCGGTCGCCCAGGCGCTGGGCGTCAAGCAGGACACGGCCAAGACCTACATCGCGCGGGTGAAGTCGAAGTACGCCGCAGCCGGCCGTCCGGTGCGCTCCAAGGTCGACCTGAGCCGGATGGCCATCGACGACGGGTACGTCGACGTCGGCTGAGACCTGCTCACGGGGGCGGCATCGCACCACCCACCCGGGCAGGTGCGGCCCGCTGATCGGTTCGGTCAGCCGGCGCGGCTCGGGCCGAGGCAGACCGCGACCAGGTCGCCCGCGGCCTCGCCCAGGAAGACCGACCAACCGCGGTCGAAGGACACCAGCTCGGTGGCTCCGTCAGGAGTGCGGATGATCGCCGTGCTCGGGATGACGTCGCGGTCGAACCCGGTGAACGAGCACCGGTTCTCGCGCATCATCGCGTCGAGCGGCCCCGACGACATGTCGATGCGGCGGGCGGGATCGGCGGGCGGCGGGGTGGCGACCGAGCTCATCGCGCCGTAGCCGACCAGCAGAGTCAGCGCGGAGACCGTCGTTGCCGTGCGCACGGCGTGGATGCCGACCCGGAGCCAGGACGGGGACGCGGCAAAGACACTCATGAAGCCCCCCTTGCCTGTCCTGATCAGCCCGTTCCCGGGTCACTTCCCACTGCCCGTCTCAACGACGGGGGCGGCGCCGGGTCACGACCGCGTGACGAGGCAGACACGCCCAGCACGCTCGGACACGGCAGGATGGGGCCATGAGCACCCCACGAAGTTCTTCTCCTCCGCTTCGCTCCCCCGAACAACTTCGCAGGGACCCCGCGTGACCTGGTTCGACGCCCCGGCCGACGCGGCCACCCGGCTCGCGACGGCGGGCTACCTCGCGGACGCCGCCACCGCGACCACCACCTACCTCGCCGGCGCGCTCGAGAAGCCGCTGCTGCTCGAGGGGCCGGCGGGTGTCGGCAAGACCGAGCTGGCCAAGGCGGTGTCCCGTGCGACGGGGGCCGAGCTGGTCCGGCTGCAGTGCTACGAGGGACTCGACGAGGCGCGCGCCCTGTACGAGTGGAACTACAAGAAGCAGCTGCTCCGGATCCAGGCGGCCAACGCCGGCGACTCCGGCGTCGACTGGGACGCGACCCACGACGACATCTTCAGCGAGGAGTTCCTGCTCACCCGGCCGCTGCTGACCGCGATCCGCCGCGAGGAGCCGACCGTGCTGCTGATCGACGAGGTCGACAAGACAGACATCGAGGTCGAGGGCCTGCTGCTGGAGGTGCTCAGCGACTTCCAGGTGACGATCCCCGAGCTCGGGACCGTGGCTGCGACCCGACGGCCCTTCGTCGTGCTGACGTCGAACGCCAGTCGGGAGCTGTCGGAGGCGGTCAAGCGGCGCTGCCTCTACCTCCACATCGACTACCCCGACGCCGAGCGTGAGCGCCAGATCCTGCAGCAGCAGGTGCCCGGACTCGACGACCGGATCGCCGAGCAGCTCGTCACCACCGTCGGACGGCTGCGGGAGCTGGAGCTGAAGAAGGCGCCGTCGATCGCCGAGTCCGTCGACTGGGCGCGGACGCTGATCGCCCTCGAGATCCGCGACCTCGACGCGAAGGCGATCACCGACACCCTCGGTGCGGTGCTCAAGCACCAGTCCGACCACGAGCGCGCCGTCAAGGAGCTGAAGCTGGCGAGGTCCTGACCATGAGCACCGAGAGGTCGGACGCGTCAGGCCTGCTCGAGCGCCACCTCGCGTTCGTCGAGGCGCTGCGCGGTGCCGGCCTGTCCGTCTCGCTCGCCGAGGACATCGACTCCCTCGCCGCGCTCGGCGCGGTGCGCTGGGGGAACCGGGCGATGGTCCGCGACGCGTTCGCCGCGACGATGGTCAAGAAGCAGGCGCAGCGCACGACCTTCGACGCCCTCTTCGACGTCTACTTCCCGGCGATGGTCGGCAACGGTGCCGGAGCCGAGGAGGGGGACGAGGCCGGCGACGGGCCGGTCCGCGACAACGCCTCCGCCCTCGTCGACTTCCGCGACCGGCTGGCCGAGGCCCTCGAGGCGAGCCAGGTCGACGAGGCCGAGCTGCGCCGGATGGCCGCCGAGATGGTCGGTGTCTTCGGGGCGATGCCCGGCCGCGGGCCCGGCCTGTCGTCCTGGTCGGCCTACACCGCGCTGCAACGGGTGGCTCCCCAGGAGCTCGTCGACCGTCTGGTGGCCGGACTGATGGGCGAGGGAGCCGACGAGGAGGACGCCCGCCGTCGGGCCAACCGCCGGATCGGCTCGTTCACCGCGATGGTCGAGGACGACGCCCGCCGCCGGATCGCCGAGGAGAAGGGGCCCGACCACGTTGCCGAGGTCGCCGTGCGCCCCAGCATCGACAAGCTGGCCTTCATGGCCGCCCGACGTGGCGACCTCGAGGAGATGCGCAAGGAGATCTTCCCGCTCGCGCGCCGGCTCGCGACCCGGCTCGCCAAGGAGCAGCACTCCCGGCACGCGCGTACGGCGCCGCTCGACTTCCGGCGTACCGTCCGGGCCTCGATCGCCACCGGCGGCGTACCGATCACGACGCACCACCGGCCCAAGCGGCCGCACCGCACGGACCTCGTCGTGCTGTGTGACGTCAGCGGGTCGGTGGCCAACTTCGCCCAGTTCACGCTGCTGTTCGTGTTCGCGCTGCGCGAGGTCTTCCAGAGCATGCGGGCGTTCACGTTCATCGACCACGTGCACGAGGTCACCGGCCACTTCCGGCCCGGGGCGGACCCGGTCGACGTCCTCACCGACCTGGCAGCAGCGACCTCGCACGCTGCGCTGTGGGGACGCACCAACTACGGCCGGGCGTTCACCAAGTTCGAGGAGAACCACCTCGACGCGCTCACCTCCAAGACCACGCTGCTCATCCTCGGCGACGCCCGGTCCAACTACAGCGACCTCCACGAGGACGCGCTGCGCCGGCTGACGGGCTCGGTGAAGCGGACCTTCTGGCTCAACCCCGAGCACGAGCGCAACTGGGGGACGGGCGACTCCGCGGCGCCGGCGTACGGCGAGATCGTGCGGATGATCGAGTGCCGCAACCTGAACCAGCTCAGCGAGTTCGTGCACGACCTGGCGTGGTGACGAAGGGGCCGCACCGTTCGGTGCGGCCCCTTCGCCTTCGACGTCATCGCCCTCGGTGGAGAGGGCTGTCCGGGTCAGCGTCCGGAGAGGCTCCGGGCGCCGGTGGCGGGCGTACCCGCGACCTTCTTGGGCTTCTTGGGCGTCTTGACCTTGGCCTTCGACGGCAGGGACTGGACCGGGTTGCCGGCAGGGGTGGTGCCGGTGGCCGTGGCGACGTTGACGACCTTGCCGGCGGCCAGGTCACGCTGGTGCACCTTGTAGGCGGCGGTGCAGGTGATCGAGGCGCCCGGCGCGAGTCCGGTGGCCGGGAGCGCCGGGCACTTCGGGGTCAGGCTGCCCTTGCCGCTGAACTGCTGCTCCGCGATCGTGACGGTCTTCAGCGCGATGTTGCCGGTGTTGGTCACCTTGAAGGTGTACGTGATCTTCTCGCCGAGCTTGGCGACCTTCCTGGGCGTCGCCTTCTTGACCAGCGAGAGGCCGGGAACGGCGGGCTGCACCGTGGCGGCCGCGGTGTTGTTGGCCGGATTGCCGCGGTCGGTGACGCCGACGTTGTTCAGCACCGGCGCGTTGCCGGTGAGGACCTTGCTGTAGACCAGCGTCAGCTTCTCGCCGTTGTCGAGACCGCGGACCTCGTCGCCCGCGGGCCGCGAGCAGTCCAGCTCGCCGTCGGCGGGGATCGCCGAGCCGACCGCGGTGTCGCAGGTGAACGGCGTGCCGCTGCCGCTGGCCTGGACCGACACCAGGGTGCCGCCGCCCGCCTTGTCGTCGGTGACGGTCACGGTGTCGTCGATGCCCATCAGGTCGGGACCGTTGTTCGTGATCACCAGGGTGTAGGTCACCGGGGTGCCGGACTCGAACACCTCGGCCGCAGCCGTCTTCTTGACCGAGAGGTCGTAGGCACAGGGCTCCCACTCGAGCTCGCCGGTGCCGTTGCGGCTTGCGCCGTCGGGGGCGAGGGAGTCGCCCTCGGCCTGGTCGATGAAGGTGGCGCCGTGCGCGGTGCTGAAGAAGCTGGAGCCGCCGCCACCGCCGCCACCGACGATGGCGGCGCCCACGTCGGGGTCGGTGGCGTCAGGGGTGCCGCCGCTCACGTCGCCGACGGTGGTGGCACCGCCGCCACCGCCGAAGTAGCCGGCCCCGCCGCCGCCGCCCTGGTCGGCACCGTCGCCGCCGCCGCCGTTGCCGCCACTGCGGTCCACGCCGGGGTTGCCGTTGTCGGCGGGCTTGTCGGCGTGGACCCCGCCGAGGCCGGGAGCGTCGATGGCACCGGCGCCGCCGCCGCGGGGCGCGCGAGGCGTGGTCGAGGCGTCGACGCCGTTCGCGCCGTCCTGGCCGGCGAAGGCGCCCTGGCCCTCGATGACACCGGCGTGGCCGCCACCGCCTGCCTTGGCGTTGTGGCCGCCGCCGGAGCCGCCGCCACCGCCGACGAGGGCGACGAGGTCGCCGTTGACGAGGAAGCTGGTGTAGCCGCCACCGCCGGCACCGGGGTGGGTCCCGGTGCCACCGTTGCCACCGTGGTCGGTGCCGGACGCGCCACCGAGACCGCCGCCCGCGCCGCCGCGCCCGACGACGCCGGTCAGCACGTCGGTCGGCGACACCGGGATCCGGAACTGGACCCGGGCACCTTGGCCGCCGCCGGCCTGGGTCGGGTCGTCGGTGGGCGGCTCGTCGTCGTTGTCGGCGCCGGAGATGGCCGTGCCGCCGTTGCCGCCCTCGAGGGTGACGATCGCGGCGCAGGAGCCGGGGGCGGGGGTCAGGTCGAACGCGCCGAGGCCGAGCGTGGTCGGCTCGTCGGGGGGCGTGGCTGGATCGGCGTGCGAGCTGGGCACGCTGCTGAAGATGGTGATCGTGGCGGTCGCGGTGGCCAGCGCGGCGATGCCGGCCAGCCTCACGCGCCGTGAGGACGGGGGAGTCAAGGTGGACATGGCCGGATTTGTACCGGCGTTCCCGCGGGCGTGACCCCCGAAAACAGGCAAACCGTCTCAAATGCCCCCCGAACGGGTGACAGCCCGGGGAGTGCGACGTCCGACCGTGCTGGGACGACGGCGCGGGTGGCAGCATCACCCGTCGAGGTGCATTGCGACAGCGACGCTCAGGCCGAGAACTCCAGCGCCTCGTCCTCGACCGGCTTGCGGAAGACGAGGATGTCCTTGAAGTAGTTCATCTTCAGCCGCCACGGGAACGTCGCGCCCTGCTTGGGCAGCGAGTCGATCGAGCGCATGACGTAGCCGGCCTCGAAGTCGAGGAAGGGCTCCTCGGGGACCGACGGGTCGCGCCGGGGGACGACCATCCGGGTGCCGGTCTCGTCCATGCGGCGCAGCAGCTTGACGACGTACTCGCAGACCAGGTCGGCCTTCAGCGTCCACGACGCGTTGGTGTAGCCGATGATGAACGCGAAGTTCGGGATCTCGCTGAGCATCAGGCCCTTGTAGGCCATCGTCTCCGAGGGAGCGACCTTGGTGCCGTCGACACTGAGCGTGGCCCCGCCGAAGATCTGCAGGTTGAGGCCGGTGGCGGTGATGATGATGTCCGCCTCCAGCTCCTTGCCCGACAACAGCTGGATGCCCTTCGGCGTGAACCGGTCGATGTGGTCGGTGACGATGTCGACCGTGTGGTGTCGCAGCGCCTTGAACAGGTCGCCACCGGGGACGGCGCACAGGCGCTGGTCCCACGGGTCGTAGGGCGGCTTGAAGTGCTCGTCGAAGCTGACGTCGTCGGGCAGCTGGCGCTCGAGCAGCTTGCGCAGCAGCGCGCGCGACTCCTTGGGTCGGGCCTGGCAGAACTCGTAGAACGCGATCCGGCTGGTGAGGTAGCGGGTGCGGACCAGCTTCTGGGCCAGCTTGTCGGGCAGCCGGCGGTACATCTCGGCCGAGACCTTGTCGTACGTCGGCTGGCTGATGATGTACGTCGGCGTGCGCTGCAGCATCGTCACGTGACCGGCGCCGGAGCCGGCCAGCGCCGGGATCAGGGTGACCGCGGTGGCGCCGGAGCCGATCACGACGACCCGCTTGCCGGCGTAGTCGAGGTCCTCGGGCCAGTGCTGCGGGTGGACGATCTGTCCCTCGAAGTCCTCGACCCCGGCGAAGGTCGGGGTGAAGCCCTCGTCGTAGCGGTAGTAGCCGGACGTCGACCACAAGAAGCCCGCGGTCAGCTCGATCGTCTCGCCGGTGTCGGTGCGCTCGACGGTCACGGTCCAGCGGGCGTCCTCGGTGGAGAACTCCGCGTGCACCAGCTTGTGGTGGTAGCGGATGTGCTGGTCGATGCCGTTCTCGGCCGCCGCCTCCTTGAGGTAGGCGAGGATGTCGGGCCCGTCGACGATCGCCTTGGCGCCCTTCCACGGCTTCCAGCCGAAGCCGAGGGTGTGCATGTCGGAGTCGGAGCGGATGCCCGGGTAGCGGAACAGGTCCCACGTGCCGCCGAGCGAGTCGCGCATCTCGAGGACGGCGTACGACTTGTCGGGGAACGCCTTGGTGACGTGGTACGCCGCGTCGATGCCGGACAGGCCGGCGCCGATGATCAGCACGTCCAGGTGCGTGGAGTCGCTCATTCAGGCTTCCTTGAAGTTGAGGAGCTGCTCGACAGGGAGGTCGGGCACCTCGATCCTGCGGGAGGCTGCGAGTCCTTCGATCTGCAGCCAGGTCACGTCGGCGAGCAGCCGGGTGAAGGCGGGGGCCGGGGGGAGGAGCTCCTCGCGCGAGCTCCAGCTGCGCACGGCGGCGATGACGCCGCCGACGAGCAGGAAGACGTACGGGGTCAGCGCGTTGCGGTCGTCGTCGCCGACCTCGGCGTCGAGGATCGCGAGGAAGCCGCCGATGACCAGCTCGATCTGCTCGGCGATCTGGCCGATCGCGACGTCGAGCGGCTTCGAGGTCGCACCGGCGATGTCACGCTCGGCGAAGCGCATCCACGCCACGTGCTCGGCGCCCCAGCCGACGTACGCGGCGATGATGCGGTGCACGATCTCGCGGGGCGTGCCCTCGAGGGTGACGGCGGCCAGCAGGAGCTCGCCGGCGCGGTTGCAGATCTCCTGCTGGATGGCGACGTCGAGGTCGGTGCGGTCCTCGAAGTAGCGGTAGAGGACGGTGCGGTGGACCGACGCCTCGTCGGCGATCTGCTGCACGCTGAGCTCGGCGCCGGGCTCGAGGTCACGCGCCAGCACGGTCAGGGCAGCCTCGATCACGGCCTGCCGACGGTCGGCGTTGTGCTGCTGCCAGCGCCGCTTGCGTCCGTCGGTCTCCTCGCGCCTCGCCGTCCCCACGACCACTCCTCGCATCGTCACGCCGCTGTCACGACGTGAGCGACACGGTACGCCGGAGCAGTCCCCGGCGCCGGACGGCCGGGGGCGCGGCGACCGAGCGCTGCTCGGCGACGTCGGTGATCTTGGCGCGAGGCCGGCCGTCCCGTGCGCCGCGCTCGCGCTCGGCGGCGTCGAGACGCTGCCAGGCCGCGAGGTCGGCGGCGTCGGTGTGCCGCTCGGCGACGAGCGCCGCGATCGCGGTGGCCGTGCCGGTGGGCGCGGGGAGGCCGGCGTCGAGGTCGTCGAGGATGGTCTCGACGGTCTCCTGGGCGTCGGTCTTGTTGGTGCCGATGAAGCCGACCGGACCGCGCTTGATCCAGCCGACGACGTAGACGCCCGGCTCGACGCGGCCCTCGTGGTGGGGGACCGTGGCGGTCCGCTCGTCGAACGGCAGCCCGGCGACCGGGGTGCCGCGGTGGCCGACCGACCGGACGACCAGTCCGGCGTCGAGGACGAAGGTGTCGTCGGTGGTCTCGGCGCGCACGGTTCCGTCGGGCTGCTCGACCAGCCGGTTGCGGGCGACCCGGACGCCGGTGACCCGGCCGTCCGCGCCGAGCACCTCGACGGGGGAGACCGCGAAGCTGAGCACGATCCGGCGGCGGGTCGGGTCGGCGCAGACGGGGCGCTCGGCGAGGTCGCGGAGCAGCGCGCTGCGCTGGTCGTCGCCGGTGAGCAGCGCGGGATCCACGTCGACGACCACGTCGACGTCGTCGAGCGCGGCCAGGCCGATCAGCTCGGGCACCGTGAACGCCGCCTGCGCAGGACCGCGGCGACCGAGGACGACCACCTCGCGCACGTTGCTGGCACGCAGCTGGTCGAGCGGACCGGGCGCCAGGTCGGTGCGCTCGAGGACCTCGACGGGGCGGGCCAGGACGCGCGCCACGTCGAGCGCGACGTTGCCGTTGCCGACGACGACCGCGCGCCCGGACGGGTTCGAGACGGCGCCGAGCGGGACGTCGAGGTCCTGCTGCTCGGGGTGGCCGTTGTACCAGCCGACCAGGGCGGTCGCCGGGACCGAACCGGCCAGGTCCTCGCCGGGGATGTCGAGGCTGCGGTCGGCGGAGGCGCCGACGGCGTACACGACCGCGTCGTAGTGCGCCCTGAGGTCGGCCAGCGTGATGCCGTCGTCGGAGCCGACCTCGACGTCGAGGAAGTAGCGGAACCGGGGCTGCCGCTCGATCGCCTCGAACAGCCGGGTCACCAGCTTGGTCGACGCGTGGTCGGGGGCGACGCCGTGGCGGACCAGGCCGTACGGCGTGCGCAGCCGGTCGTAGACGTCGACGCCACCGATCTCGGGGTGCTTGAGCAGCTCGTCGGCCGTGTAGAGCCCGGCCGGGCCGGCGCCGATCACCGCGACCCGGAACGGGCCGGGGCGGGTGAGCCGGCGCTGCTGCGGCACCAGCGCGACCGGGGTGCGGTCGGCGTGCGGGAACGCGTCGTAGTAGGCGGCGTTGAGCTCGAGGAAGGGCAGCTGCTTCGTCGTCAGCGCGGCGTCCGGCACCATCGCACCGACGGGGCAGGCGGTCGCGCAGGCGCCGCAGCCGACGCAGGCCGTCGCGTCGACGTACACCATCTCGGTGGTGCCGAAGCCGGGCTCACCCGGCGCGGGGTGGATGCAGTTGACCGGGCAGGCGACGACGCACGAGGCGTCGGCGCAGCACGACTGCGTGACGACGTACGCCATGGCTCAGACCGCGGCGGACTTGGGCTCGCTGCGGAACCGCGAGGGGCTGCCGTGGATGCCGAGCGCGCGCCACACGAGGCGGGAGACCCGGTTCATCAGGCCGAGCTCCTCGGCGAGCATCCGCACGTCGCCGAAGGTGTCGCGCAGCAGCTTCTGGGACTTCTCCGAGTTCCAGTAGACCTCGCGCATGACGTCCTTGGGGATGTCGAGGTCCTTCTGCATCTGCTTGGTCGGCTTCATGATCACGTCGCACAGGACGCGCATGATCACCGGGTAGGCCAGCGAGAGGCCGAAGCGCTGGAGGCGGCCGTAGTCCTTGGAGCGCTCGACCAGGTAGGTGTGCGCGAACCCGATGTGGCGCGCCTCCTCGGCGACGTGGATCTGCATCACGCGGGTGACGATCGGGTGCAGCTCGTGACCCGAGCGCAGCACCGACTTCTGCAGGTAGTCGATCGGCTCCTCGCCGGCGAGGATGCCGAAGAAGAAGATGTTGGGCAGCGGGCCGCCCGCCAGGCACAGGAACGGCGCGACCTTGATGAACCAGCCCGGGCCGCCCTTCACGTCGACGCCGATCCGGTTCACACCCTCCTGGAACATCTGGGTGTGGTGGCACTCCTCGGTCACCTCGTGCGTGGAGTAGCGGAACTCCGCACGGTTGTTGCCCATCGGGATGAGGTGGCTCATGATGCCGCCGATCAGCACCTGCTCGAACTGCAGGCCGACCTTCATGATGTTGGCGAGCCGGTACTGGCCGATCTCGATCTGCCGCTCCAGGGGCAGCGACTTGTACCAGTCGGTGCCGCCCAGCGAGTCGATCTCCGGCAGCACCCAGCGCGGGTCGTTCGGGACGACCTCGAACTCGGGGCTGTCCCAGGCGATGTCGAGGAAGGCGTCGAAGTGCTGGTGGACCGACGCCTCGGACAGCACGCGCAGCGTGTCCTGGTAGCTGAGGCCCGCCAGGTCGTGCGTGGTGGGGGTGTCGATCGGGGCGTCGGCAGTCGCAGTCATGGGTCCTCGGTCCGTTCTCATCATCGAAATCGGCAGCGTGCTCGCTGTTAGCGCAACACCATGTTGCGTACATTGGACCGGGTTTTGTCAAGGAAATCGGCGAGAAACAGGACCGTCGCCCGCTCTGCGTGTGACGGGGATCGCTCTGTCGGTCCGGCGCTCGCTTCGTTCGCGACGAACGGCGCTCGGTGGCTCCTCAGGCGCCGGGGCGCAGGAAGCCCAGGGCGCGCCAGCGGGCGATGGCGGCGACCAGGTCCGGGTGGTCGGCGCGGTCGGCGGCGCGACCGCCGGCAACGAGAGCGGGGGAGCTGGGGTCGGTGCCGGCGTCGTACACGACGGTCAGGCGGTTGCTGGCGCCCGCGTTGATCAGCGAGCCGAGCAGGGCGACCGGGTTGTTGCGGTCGTCGAGGGAGAGCACCTGGACGTCGCCCGGGAGGTGGGCGAGCTGGGCCGCGGGGGCGTCCGCGGTGACGACCTGGTCGACGACGAAGCCCGGCAGGTCGGTCCGGGTCGCGATCTCGAGCGCGGCCGCGCCGCCGCTGCCACGTCCGACCAGCATCACCCGGGTCGGCTCGTCGCCGGGCCGACCGCCCGGGTCGAGCGCGGCGGCGAGGGCGCGGACGACGGCCGAGGCCGCACCGGAAGCATCGCCGGAGACGAGCCGGAGCCGTCCCGGGGCCGGCGCGGGAGTGGCGGTGTCGGGCAGGAAGGCGACCAGGCGACCGGGCGCGGGACGCAGCACCCGGACCGCGCCGTCCTGCTCGGCGAGGATCGTCATCAGGTCGCCGAGCCCGGCGGGCGTGCCGTCCACGGTCGCCGTCTCGCCGGGCACCGGCTGTGTGCCCTCGGTGAGGCCGACGGCGACGTCGCGCAGCGCGGCGCCCCAGTCGTCGGGCAGCGGTGCGATGCCGGTGGCGCGCAGGCCGCCGACGCGGGCGGAGCGTCCGGCGTCGCCGGCCAGGACGCCGGCGGTCAGGAGCCCACGCATCTGCAGGCTGTCGAGGACGCCGCCACCGGTGGTGACGTGCTCCATCAGCTCGGGGTTGGCCTCGGCCAGCTCGCCGAGGTACGCCGCCACGCCGTCGCGGTCGAGCGCGTCGGTCTCGATCAGACCGGCCGCGACGATCGCGCCGCCCAGGTTGACCTCGGGCGCCAGGTAGCCGATCGCCTTGCCGGCGATCGAGCCGAGGGTCTCGTACGCCGCCGCCTGGAGCTCGTCGATCCAGCGGTAGGTCATCACGGTCGCCCGCAGCACCAGCGCGTCGGCGTCGAGCTCGATGGACCGGCTCAGCAGGCTGCCCTTGCCGGTGGTCGCGGCGCGCACCTCCTCCTCGGCCGTGGTCCACGTGGTGGGCGACAGGGGAGCGGAGTCGGCGACCTCGGGGTCGACCAGCACGTCGGCGCCGAGCTGCGACCACTCCCGCATCTGGGCGCCGGCGTCGTCGAACAGGTCGGCGAGCCGCAGCATCTGGTCGTACTTGTCGGCCAGGTCGGCGGCCTCGACCGCGGTGAGGGGCTGCTCCTCGGTGCTCATCGCGCAGCCTCCCCGAGCACCGGCGCGACCAGCGCGGCGAGGTCCTCCGGTGCGGCGGCCGTCACCTCGAGTCGGAGCACCCCGTCCTCGTGGTGGGGGCGCAGCGAACGCCAGCCGTCGGCGAGGAGGGTCCAGGAGACGACGCCGACGGTATCGACCGCGCCGCCGGACACGTCGGCGACCAGGGCCCGCAACCGCCCGCGGGCCTCGCCAGCCAGTGCGGCGAGCAGGCCGACGACGGTCGCGTCGTCCACCGGGCCGTCGGCTCCGCGCACGGACCTGCTGTGCCGGGACGCGAGCACGGGCAGCAGGTCGCCACGGCCCGAGCCGCTGGCCTCGGCAGCGGCGTCGGCGAGCTCGAACGGAAGGTCGACGTACGGCGGCACGTCGGAGGACCCGAGCGCGACCTCCTCGGAGATCGCGGCGACGCGCGCCAGCTCGGCGGCCCACGCGTCGGTGCCGAACCAGCCCAGCTCGAACACGATCGCGTCCACGGTGGCCAGCGAGGCGACGGCGCTCCCGCCCTGGCGGTGCCAGACCTTCGCCTGCACCCCGCCCATGGTGAGGTCGACGTCGAGGGCGAACCGGGGTGAGGCGAGCAGTCCGATCGCGCCGGCCAGGCCGGGCTCCAGGACGCCGTCGACCGTCAGGCCGCGGCGTTCGAGCGAGTCGGCGGGGTCGTGGAGCGCGCGGACGGCGGTGCGGAAGGCCTCGTCGTCCAGCGAGGCGGGACTCTGGCCGAGACGTGCCTGCATCGCGTCGGCGGTGGGTGGTGCGGCGACCTCGAACGGCAACGGTGCGTCGCCGGCGAGGCGGGCGGCGTGCTGCAGCTCGGCCAGGGTCAGCCCGATCCGGCGCGGCGCAGCGGCGAGGGCTCCGCCGTCACCCGCGGTCGTGTGACGCGGAACGGGCTCGGCCGCCGGTACGGACGCGAGGTCGATGGTCGGCATCGGGCGATCAGCGCTCCAGCCCGGGGACGTCGACGGTGAGCCAGTCGCGATGCCCGGGAGGCGGCGGCGTGAACGCGGCGAGTGCCTCGTCGAGGGGGTCGGGCGTCACCTGGAGCCCGTCGCCGGCCTCGTTGCGGCTGGCGATCGCGGCGATCCGGGCGCGTGCGTCGGCGACCAGCGCGTCCACGCGGGCCTGGGTCGCGGCGATCTCCTCGCGCACGGCGTCGACGCTCTCGGCGTGGTCGGCGAGCGCGTCCGCGGCGCCGCTGTGCCGCTCGGCAGCCACCCGCAGGTGGCTGGCGCGGTCGGTGACCCGCTCGCGCATCGCGTCGGCCGCCCGTCCGGTCCAGCCCAGGCCCTCGACCCGGGCGACCAGCTCGTCGGCGAGGGCGCGTACGTCGGCCCCCTGGTCACGCAGCTGGGTGGCACGACGCCGGATGATCTCGCTGTCGCCGTACATGAGTCGCGCCCTTCCCTGTTCCATCCCGGCTCAAACCCCCGCGTTCCGCACGCGGCGCGATGCCAGCGCCACCGGCAACGCGACGCTCAGCGCCAGCCCGACGCCGCTGGTGACCAGCACGGATGCCGTGCCGGAGTCGGGTTCGAGCAGCGTGCCGATCGTGGCGAGGACCAGGAAGCCCGCGAGCAGGCCGCGTGCGATGACCCACCACCACGGCCGCTTGCGCCAGCGGTCGGCTCGCGGGTGCGGTGCTCGGGGGCGCGGCTCGGGAGCGGGGTCGCTCCAGCGGTACGGCACCGGGGCGTCGCTCGGCTCCGGGGCACCGCGACGGCGACGCGTGCGGCGGGCGCGGAGCTGCATCCGCGCGAGCCCGGCGGTGTAGACGGCCAGGGGGCCGCTCAGCGCGGTCACCCACAGGCCGGCCCACGCCGGCGACCCGCCGCGGTGGGCCGGGAGGAGGATGATCAACCAGGACGCCGCGAACAGCGCCACGAAGAACGCCGTCATGATCGACAGCCCCCACCAGCTGGTCGCCTGGGTGGTGGTCGCCGGGCCGAGGCCGATCTCGTCGGTCCGGTAGCTGTGCAGCAGACCGGTCCGCGTCGTCCGCAGCACCCGCTCCTCGCCGCGGGCGACGGCCGCCCGGTGCTCGGCGTGGATCGCGTCGTTGCGCTGCTCGAGCTCCCGACGGTCCGTCACCGCGCCACCCTAACGATCGGTGAGGATCTGCCGGGACTGCGGTCAGAGGTTGCCGTCGAGCCGGTCGAGAGCGGTGGTGATGTCGTCGGCGGTGCCGGCGAAGCTGAACCGCAGGAACCGGCCGCCGTCGACGGTGTCGAAGTCGATGCCGGTGGCGACGGCGACGCCCGTGCGGGCCAGCAGGTCGCGGCAGTACGCCATCGAGTCGGTGGTCAGGTGCCCGACGTCGGCGTACGCGTAGAAGGCGCCGTCGGCAGGGGCCAACCGGGTGATCCCGAGCCGCTGCAGGCCCTCGAGGAGCAGGCCGCGGTTGTGGGCGTAGCGCTGCACGTGCCCGTCGAGCTCGGCGTACGCCGTGTCCTCGAACGCGGCGAGTGCCGCGTGCTGGGCGAGCACGGGCGGGCAGATCGAGAAGTTGCCGGTGAGCACGTCGACCGGCCGGCGCAGGCGTTCGGGGGCGAGCATCCAGCCGAGCCGCCAGCCGGTCATCGAGAAGTACTTCGAGAACGAGCCGAACACGACCGCCTCGCGCGAGGTCTCCCACGCGCAGCCCGCGCGCGAGCCGGCGTACTGGATGCCGTGGTAGATCTCGTCGGAGACCAGCTGCACGCCGTTCTCCTCGCACCAGCGGGCGATCGCGGCGAGCTCCTCGGACAGCAGCATGGTGCCGGTCGGGTTCGCGGGGCTGGCCACGACGAGGCCGTCGAGCGGTTCGCGTGCGTGCGCCTCGGCGAGCTGTTCGACACTCGGCTGGAAGCGGGTCTCCGGGCCGGTCGGGATCTCGACCACCGAGCAGCCGAGCGCCGCCAGCACGTTGCGGTAGCAGGGGTAGCCCGGCCGCGCGATCGCCACCCGCGCGCCGGCGTCGAAGGCAGCCAGGAACGCCAGCAGGAAGCCGCCGCTCGACCCGGTCGTGACGACCACGTCCACGGGGTCGACGGCGACGTCGTACGTGCGGCGGTAGTGGCCGGCGATCGCGGCGCGCAGCTCGACGATGCCGGTCGCGGTGGTGTATCCGAGCGGGTCGCCGCTGCTGAGCAGCCGGATCGCCGCGGCGCCGACCGTCGCCGGCGCCCCCGTGCTCGGCTGCCCGGCGACCAGGTTGACCAGGTCGCCGTGGGTGCGCTGCCGCTCCGCCGCCGCGGCGAGCAGGTCCATCACGTGGAAGGGCGGGACGTTCGCCCGAGTGGCTGCGATGAAGCGGTCGGTCACGCGCCGATCCTGTCACGTGCGACCCGGCAGGAACTGGTCCGGGTTTTGCGCCGACCCGGCAGGAAGTGGCACCCGGAATGCGCCGACCCGGCAGAAGGTGGCCTGCGTGCGTGCCACCTTCTGCCGGGTCGGCGGGCTTCGGGAGCCAGTTCGGGCCGGGTCAGCGGGTGGCGGCGTGCCGCCCAGCCCGCCGCCCGAAGAACGAGCCCTCGCCCAGCTGGGTGCCGGAGCAGTAGCCGGCGCCGTCCTGGGCGATGTTGGAGGCGCAGGCGCCGGCGGCGTACAGGCCCGGGACCACCGAGCCGTCGGTACGACGTACCTCGCCGTCGACGGTCGTGGCCATCCCGCCGATCGTGAATCCGGCGTACAGCGCGACGCCGAGCGACAGGTCGAGGACGGCCCACGGCGCCGCCGTCTGGGGAGCGATCCAGTCGGGGTGCTTGTGGAAGTCGGGGTCCTCGCCGTTCGCGGCGTTCTCGTTGTAGGCCTCGACCGTCTTGACCAGCGAGCCTGCGGGCATGCCGAGGCCGGCCTCCATCTCCTCGAGCGTCTCGAAGCCGTCCTTCAGCGGCACCAGCGGCATGTGGTCCTCGCCGAGGTGCTCGCTGTCGACGATGAGGTAGGCGACGGCGTCGGGCTGCTGCATCACGTGGTACGACGTCCGCGCGTGGTAGCTGTCCTCCGCCACGAACCGCTGGCCGTCCTTGTTGACGATGATCCCCTTGCACCGCGACGACGGCGGGTAGAAGGGCGCGGTGATGAACGGCTCCTCCATGTTCTCCAGGGCCGCGCCGACCGACTCGCCGAGGCGGATGCCCAGGCCGTCGTCGTACGTCGAGCCGAGCGTGAACAGCTTCGAGCCCAGGGCCGGGGTGTAGCGGGCGACCATGTCCGGGTTCATCACGAAGCCGCCGGCCGCGATGACCACCCCGCCGGCGGAGATCACGCCGTGCTCGTCGAAGGAGCGCCAGCCCAGGCCGACGACCCGTCCGGTCGCGGCGTCGCCGTCGACGACCAGGTTGGTCGCGCCGGTCTCGTAGCGGACCTCGACGCCCGCCTGCTCGACCTGCGTGCGCAGCAGGTCCATCACGATCCTGGTGCCCTCGGTGTCCCCGGGGACCGGCACCTTGTGGCCGCGCGGGGCCGGGGTGACCTGGTCGCGGAACGGCCAGACCTTCTCGTTGCCGGTGAACATCAGCCCCTGGGTGCCGGGCTGGATCACGGCCTTGCCGGGGAAGTAGGAGCGCTCGAACTCGAAGCCGAGGTCCTCGAGCCAGTCGAAGTGGGCGACCGATCCCTCGCAGTAGGCGCGGATCTTCTCCTCGTCGGGGTCCTTGGTCGAGGCCATCAGGTAGCCGACCATCGCCTCGACCGAGTCCTCGTGGCCGGTGGCCCGCTGGACCGCCGTACCGCCACCGAGGTAGAAGTGCCCGCCCGACATGGAGGACGTGCCGCCGTGGACAGCGGCCTTCTCGAGCAGCAGCACCCGGGCGCCGGCACGGGCAGCCTCCAGGGCGGCGCAGCCACCGGCGATGCCGAAGCCGACCACCACCACGTCGAAGTGCTCGGCGCCGTCGAGGACGCGGGCCGGGAGGACCTCGGGGATGGCCAGACCGGCCGGGGCGTTGGGGGTTGCAGATGCCACGGCTGAAATCTAGAACATGTTCTACCGATAGACTAGGCCCCCGCCACCCGACGGAAGCCGAGTGACTCTTGACCTTCGACGTCCACCAGCTCGACACCTTCCTGCTGATCGGCGCCGGAGTCACGTTCCTGGCCGTGCTGGCCGTGCGGATGTCGTCCGGGGTGGGCCTCCCGAGTCTTCTCGTCTACCTGCTGATGGGCGTCGCGCTGGGCGACTCGGGTCTCGGGATCGACTTCAGCGACGCGCGGGTGGCGCACGCGATCGGGTTCGGCGCGCTGGCCGTCATCCTCGCCGAGGGCGGTCTCACGACGAGCTGGCGCGACGCGCGCCCCGCGATGCGGATGGGCCTGTCCCTGGCGACGCTCGGCGTGCTGGTGTCGATCGGTGTGGTCGCGGTGGGCGTGCACGTGCTTCTCGGCCTGTCCTGGCAGGTCTCGATCCTGCTCGGTGCGGTCTGCTCGCCGACCGACGCGGCGGCGGTGTTCTCGGTGCTGCGCGTGGTGCCCCTGCCCAAGCGGATCACCGGCACGCTCGAGGCCGAGTCCGGTCTCAACGACGCCCCGACCGTCGTGCTCGTCACCCTCGTCTCGTCCGGGGCGGTGGGTGAGCACGGCCTGCTCGGCACCACCGGCATCGTCGTCTACGAGCTCGTCGCCGGCGTCGCCTTCGGCCTCGCCGCCGGGTTCGGTGGCGCCTGGGTGATGCGGCGCGCGGCGCTGCCCTCGTCCGGCCTCTACCCGATCGCGGTGCTCTGCCTGACCCTCATCGGGTACGGCGGCGCCGCGGCCGCGCACGCCAGCGGGTTCGCCGCGGTCTACGTCGCCGCGCTGGTGCTCGGCAACGCCGAGCTGCCGCACCGCGTGGCCACCCGCTCCTTCGTGGAGGGCCTGGCCTGGCTGGCCCAGATCGGGCTGTTCGTCATGCTCGGCCTGCTGCTCTCGCCGGCCCGGCTGACGTGGGAGGTCATCGGGATGGCCGTGGTGGCCGGCAGCATCCTGACGTTCGTGGCCCGACCGGTGTCGGTGGTGGTGAGTGCGGTCGCCCGGCCGATGAAGTGGCCGGAGCTCGCCTTCATCTCCTGGGCCGGGCTGCGCGGCGCCGTCCCCATCGTGCTCGCCACGATCCCGCTCGCCGAGGGGGTCGACGGCGCGACCCGGTTGTTCGACATCGTCTTCGTGCTCGTCGTCCTCGACACCCTGATCACCGCGCCCTCACTGCCGTTGACCGCCCGGCTGCTGCGCGTCGCCCGCCGCTCGGAGCCGCGCGGCATCGAGGTCGAGGCGGCGCCGCTCGACCGGGTCGCGGCCGACCTGCTCCAGGTCACGATCAGCCCCGTCTCGAAGCTGCACGGCGTCGAGGTCGGCGAGCTGCGCCTGCCGGTGGGCGCCAACGTCTCGATGGTCGTCCGCGACGGCCAGACGATGGTGCCCGAGCGTCGTACCGTCCTGCGCCACGGCGACGACCTCATCGTCGTCACGCCCCGCAAGCTGCGCGAGGCGACCGAGCAGCGGCTGCGCCAGGTCAGCCAGGGCGGCCGGCTCGCGCAGTGGCTCGAGGACTGACCGGCGCGGTCAGCTCGGGTTCTCGGGCTGGCTGCTGAGCGGCGGCGTGCAGACGTAGGCGTCCTTGCTCGCGGTCACCGTCGGGTGCCCCTCGACGACGCCCTGGAACCGCTTGCCGACGACGATGGTGACGCCCGGGTAGCCGGACGGCTGGTCGACGATGTCGACGTCGCTGCCGAGGTAGGACGCCAGCAGGATCGCCGCCGGGTCGCCCGGGTCGTCGGACCACACCTGCGCGGCCACCGCACCGCCGGTGTCGGGGGCGTTGCCGGTGTCGCCCTTGGCGAAGCCGAAGCTGACCAGCTTGTCCATCGTCTTGCCGGCCAGGCCGTTGGCGCCGCCGCCGTTGAGCACCGTGACCATCACCTGCGGCGGCGCGAGGTCGTCGCCCTTCTCGACCAGGGTGGAGGTGCACGGCGCCGGCTCGACCTTCTCCGGGAACGGCTGCGTCACCTTGGCCCAGCCCCACGCGGCGCTCGCGACGAACACCACCGCCAGTGCCCCCAGGGTCACCGCCGAGCGGCTGCCCGCCTTGACGTCGAGGCCTTCCATTCGGGTCTCAGCCTTCCATCCGGATCACGCGCGCGTGGAGGACGTTCCGCTGCTGCAGGGCTGCCCGCAGGGCGCGGTGCAGCCCGTCCTCGAGGTAGTAGTCGCCGCGCCACAGCACGACGTGGGCGAACAGGTCGCCGAAGAAGGTGGAGTCCTCGTCGAGCAGGGACGAGAGCTGCAGCGTGTCCTTGGTCGTGACCAGCTGGTCGAGGCGGACCTGGCGCGGGGGCACGGCAGCCCACCCCTTGGAGGTGAGGCCGTGGTCGGGGTAGGGACGCCCGACCCCCACACGCTTGAAGATCACGGCTTCGGAGTCTACGGGGCGAGTCCGCGCCTGACTGCGACGGCGTGTTCCGCCAAGCCGGGCTTAGAGTTCCGGCATGACGCAGGAGCAGACGCCCACTCCCGACGCAGCACCTGACACCACGGCCCCCGAGGCTCCCGCCCCCGAGCCGAAGAGCCCCATCGAGGAGGCGATCGCCCCCGGCTACGCCTTCGAGGGGCCCGCACTCGAGCTCGGCGGCCTGATGACCGGCCCCGACCAGCTCTCCGCCAGCACCATCCGGATCCCGCTGGCGATGCTCAACCGCCACGGCCTGGTGGCCGGTGCGACCGGCACCGGCAAGACCAAGACGCTGCAGCTGCTCGCCGAGCAGCTGAGCGCCGCCGGCGTGCCCGTCTTCGCCGCGGACATCAAGGGCGACCTGTCCGGCATCGCCACTGCCGGTGAGGCCAACGACAAGCTCCTCGCGCGCACCCGGTCGGTCGGGCAGGACTGGAAGGCGACCGCCTTCCCGGTGGAGTACTACGCGCTCGGCGGCCAGGGCATCGGCATCCCGGTCCGGGTGACCGTCTCGTCGTTCGGCCCGATCCTGCTCAGCCGGGTCCTCGGGCTCAACGACACCCAGGAGTCCAGCCTGGGCCTGGTGTTCCACTACGCCGACAAGCAGGGCCTGCCGCTGCTCGACCTGCAGGACCTGCGCGCCGTCGTCCAGCACCTCACCAGCGACGAGGGCAAGGCCGACCTCAAGGAGCTCGGCGGACTCTCCTCGGCCACCGCCGGCGTGATCCTGCGCGAGCTGATCGCCTTCGCCGACCAGGGCGCCGAGGCCTTCTTCGGCGAGCCGGAGTTCGACTCCGCCGACCTGCTGCAGCAGGCGTCCGACGGACGCGGCCTGGTCAACCTGGTCGAGCTGCCCAACCTGCAGGACCGGCCGGCGATCTTCTCCACCTTCTTGATGTGGCTGCTCGCCGACCTGTTCCACGACCTGCCCGAGGTCGGCGACGTCGACCAGCCCAAGCTGGTGTTCTTCTTCGACGAGGCGCACCTGCTGTTCAAGGACGCGTCGAAGCCGTTCCTGGAGTCGATCGCCCAGACGGTGCGGTTGATCCGGTCGAAGGGCGTCGGTGTCTTCTTCGTGACGCAGAGCCCGACCGACGTACCCGACGACGTGCTCGCCCAGCTCGGCTCCCGCATCCAGCACCAGCTGCGCGCCCACACGCCCAACGACGCGAAGGCGCTCAAGGCGACCGTCAACACCTACCCCAAGAGCGCGTACGCCGACCTCGGCGAGGTCATCACGACGCTCGGCATCGGCGAGGCGATCGTGACGGTCATGGGGGAGAAGGGCGCCCCGACGCCGGTCGCGTGGACCCGCCTGCGCGCGCCCGAGTCGCTGATGGCGCCCAGCGCTGCTGCGTCGATGGAGGCGACCGTCAAGGCCAGTCCCCGGCAGGCGAAGTACGCCGAGGTCGTCGACCGCGAGTCGGCCCGCGAGATCCTCGCCAAGAAGCTCGAGGAGGGCGCGAAGGCCGAGGCCGACGAGAAGGCCGGCAAGCCTGCGGCGAAGGAGAAGGCCGCGCCGAGGAAGAAGGACGACGGCAACGCCGCCGGCGAGATCGTCAAGGACGTCGTGAAGTCCTCGGCGTTCAAGCAGTTCATGCGCACCGCCGCCGCGGAGATCGCCCGCGGCATGTTCGGGACGGCGCGCCGGCGCCGCTGACGCCCCGGACCAACACCGCCGGGCGGCTCCTGCGTGAGGAGCCGCCCGGCGGTCCGGGGAAGGCGGTCGAGGAGCGCCGGTCAGGCCGACCAGCGGATGGCGTCGTCGACGAAGTCGGCGAGCGGGTGCACACCGCGCAGGTCGGTGCGCTCGTCCATCAGGCGCGCCAGGCCCTGGGCGTGGCGGTCCCGCAGCGCGGCGCGGCGGGCGAGGGAGCGGGCCACGGCGTCGAGGTCCTCGACGGACTCGAGGTGACGCCCTGCGATCTGGGTCTCAGGAGAGGTCGTCTTGGTCATGCACCCAGCCTGCTGGCCCGACGTTTCGGGTCGGCCGCGCGTCGGTTACGAATTGGTGACCCCGCTTGTGATCCGCACGACAGTGCGGCCGAGCTCAGGCGCCGTGGAGCCCGTTGAGGAGCAGGAAGAACACGACGAGCGCGACCGCCGCGCCGAGCACGCCCACCCCAGCGCCCACCAGCGCCCGGCGTCGGCCGGGGCGCGACCGGTCGAGCACGAGGTGACCGAGTGCCGCGCCGACGGCCGCGGTCACCAGCACCTGGACGGGCGCGACCAGGTCCTCCCCGGTGTCGGTGCCGTCGAGGACGAGGGCGCTCAGGGGCAGCGCAACGCACCCGACGACGGCGAGGACGACGAGCAGCAGCAGGATCCGCACGCGGTCAGCGTGACAGAGCCTCGTGCGCCTCGACCATCGCCGGGCCGTACCAGGTCAGCAGCCGCCCCGACACCAGCCGGGTCGGCACGCGAGTGAACGCCTCGGGCCCGTCCTCGGGGGTGAACACGTAGGGCTCGTCGGGCAGGAGGACCAGGTCGAGGTCGGCGCGGTCGAGGTCGGCCAGGTCGACCTTGGGGTAACGGTCCGCGCCGGCGTCCGGGCCGGCGTACGCATTGCTCCAGCCGAGCCGGGCCAGCAGGTCGCTGGTGTAGGTCCGCGGCCCCACGACCATCCACGGGTCCCGCCACACGGGGACGGCGACCCGGCCCCGTCGCGCGGGCGGCGGTCCGGACCACAGCTCGCGGGCCCGGACCAGCCACGGGGGAGCGGCCAGGCCGAGCGCCTCGTCGTACAACCGGGTGAGGGAGGTCAGCGCCTGGGGCACCGTCTCGATGGCGCTCACCCACACGGCCACTCCGGCGGCGCGCAGACGGCGTACGTCGAGCTCCCGGTTCTCCTCCTGGTTGGCCACCACCAGGTCGGGATCGAGCGCACGGACCGCGGCGAGATCGGGGTTCTTGGTACCGCGCACGCGGGTGACGGCCAGGTCCGGCGGGTGCGTGCACCAGTCGGTGGCCCCGACCAGTCGACCGGGTACGTCGGTCGCCAGGGCCTCGGTGATCGACGGGACGAGGGAGACGATGCGGGTCGCCGGTCCGCGCAGGGGGACCTCGGCGCCGAGGTCGTCGACGTGGCTCGTGCTCACCGCGCCACCGTAGTCCGCCCTGACCAGACGACGGGCCGGTGATGACTCGTTCGGACCATCCCGTCCGGGCCCTCGCCCCTAGCCAGTAACACGTTCCATAGGCAAGGATCGGCTCCGACCTCGCGATCCGGCCGACATGGGGAAGCCCGATGGGGCTGACCGGATCGCACGGGGGGAGAGAAAGGTCCACCATGCTCCGTTTCCGACTTCTGTGCGCCCTGGGCGCGGCCACGGCGGCCGTTGCGGCCCTCGCGCCGGTGACCGCCAGCCCGACCGCTGCGGCTGCTTCGGCGGTGTCCACCGCCTGTGGTGGTGAGCGGCCGGCCAAGCCGGGCGGCGGGCGCTACAGCTGCTCGTTCGAGGACGACTTCAACGGCACCTCGCTCGACCGGTCGAAGTGGGTGGTCCAGTCGACCGCCGTCACGGGCATCAGCGCCCTCGGCTCCGGCTGCTACGTCGACGACCCCGACAACATCCGGGTCGGCTCGGGCCAGCTGTTCCTGACGGCGCGCAAGGAGGACGCGGTCTTCGCGTGCACGAGCCCCTACGGCTCCTACAACACCGACCGCACCGCCGCCACGATCGGCAGCTACGGCCTGTTCACCCAGACCTACGGCCGCTTCGAGTTCCGCGCCAAGATGCCCAACACCACGATCCAGGGCATCCACTCGGCGCTGTGGCTCTACCCGCAGAAGCACACCTACGGCGCCTGGCCGAACTCCGGCGAGATCGACGTCGCCGAATGGTTCAGCGGTGCGCCCAAGAACGTCTACCCCTCGGTCCACTACGCCGGCGAGAACACCGCGCTGAGCACCGGGTACAACTGCCCGGTCGCCAGCTCGGGCACCCAGTTCCACCGCTACGCCGTGGAGTGGACGCCGACCTCGATGCGCTTCCTGTACGACAACCGGGTCTGCTTCACCCACTCCTGGACGCCGTCGGCGCCGCTGGTGGCCCCGCAGCCCTTCGACCAGCCGTTCTACCTCGTGCTCACGCAGGTGTTCGGCGGCCGCTGGAACTCGATCACGCCCGACACCCCGACGTCGGCGACGATGACCGTCGACTGGGTCCGCGCCTGGAAGTGAGGCCGCCCGCGGGTGAGCCCGCGGACGCGTCTCGAGCCCCCGCGCCGCGTGCCATGATCGGCGCGTGAACGCGATCTTCGGGTGGTCGGTCCTGGCCCTGGTGTTCCTCGACGAGCTGTTGGCCGTCGCCGCGTTCGGGGTCTGGGGCTGGGACCGCGACCCGCGGTGGCTGCTGGTCTGGCTGCTCCCGATCGCCGCCATGACGGTCTGGTTCCTGCTGGCCTCGCCGAAGGCGCCGTACGGCGGCCCGGTGGTCCGTCCGCTGGCCAAGGTGGTGGTCTTCGGACTGGCCAGCCTGGCCCTCTGGGACGCCGGTCACGAGGGCTGGGCGGTGGCGCTGCTCGTGTTCTCCGTCGTCGTCAACGGGCTCGCGCTGCTGCCGAGCATCCGGGTGCTGGTCGAGGAGGGGTAGCGCCTCAGCGCGGCGTGCGGGCCACGACGTACAGCCGCTCGGTGGTCTCGCCGCGGGCGACGACCGGTCCGCGGCGGTACCACTCGACGTCGACGAGTCCGGCCCGCTCGACGAGCGACACGACGTCGGCCGGCTCGTGGAGGACCACGTCGAGGTCGACCTCCTCGCCGAACCAGGTGTCGACGTGGCGCACCTCCGCCCCGGCGTGCAGGGCGAGCACCAGCAGACCGCCGGGGCTCATCGGCCGGGTGAGCGCCTCGACCGCCCCGGGCAGCTCGGAGGCGGCGAGGTGGATCAGCGAGTACCAGGCCAGGACGGCCGACCACCCCGCGCCGTTGACCGGGCGCATGAGGGTGCGCAGGTCCCCGACCTCGTAGACGCCGTCGGGATAGCGCTCCCGCGCCTGCGCGACCATCTCGGGGACGAGGTCGAGGCCCGTCGCGTCGGCACCGGCCTCCGCGAGGTACGCCGTCACGTGGCCGGGCCCGCAGCCGACCTCGACGACAGGGTCGGTGCCGGCGTGGGCGGCGACCCGGTCGAGCAGCCACCGCTCGAACGGCAGGTCGTCGAGCTCGCCGGTCAGGGCGTCGGCGTACGACGTCGCGACGGCGGCGTACGCCGAGCGCACCTTCGCGTCCCGGGAGTCGGCGCCGCCGGCGAGCACCGCATCGCGGTCGACCGCGGGGGCCGCCGCACCCGGTGCCGCCGCCGGCAGGTCGACCGGCCCGAGGAGGTGGATCCAGCGGGCGTCCTGCTCACGAGGCTGCTTGGGCAGCACCCGGACGAGCGGCTGCTCGCGCTCGGCGAGGCGCCGCAGGCACGCCTCGACAGCATCGCGGTCGGGGAACGCGTGCAGCCGCTCGGTGCGGGTGCGGAGGGCGCCGGGCGGCTGCGGGCCGCGCAGCAGCAGCACGGTGACCAGTGCTCGCTCGTCCTCGGCCAGGCCGAGTCGTGGCACCAGCGTCTGGACGTACTTGAGCGTGCGTCGACCACGGTCGTCCCACGTGACCCCGACCAGGTCGCGTCGCTTGAGCTCGCGCAGCGTGTGGTGCACGACGTCGTCGTCGTAGTCCACGACCGGCTCGCGGCTGCTCTGCTGGTTGCAGGCGGTGCGCACGGCGGTGACCGTCATCGGGTACGACGCCGGCACCGTGACCTCCTTCTCCAGGAGGCTCCCCAGCACGCGCTGCTCCTCGGCCGTCAGGACGGGCAGGTCGCTCACGTGGAGAGAGTATCGATGGGGCGGTATCTCTTGGGCGCTCGCTCCGCTCGCGCATGTCGGGCGCGCTTTGGCGCGTCGCCTTCCTCCGCTCCGCTCGCTGGCGCTCGCTCCGCTCCGTCCAGGCAACGCGGCGCGCCCGACGGAAAGCACTCAGCCGAATGTCGTGCGGTCGCGCACGACATTCGGCTGATCCTCGTCGGGCGGCGCGACATGCGAGCGGAGCGAGCCAAATGGCTCAGCGCAGCTTCAGGCACCCGGAGGTGACCGGCTCCCACTCGATGTCGGCGTGCTCGGCGACGCGCTTGTCGAGGCCGGCGGCGATGTCGGCGGGCCAGGGCGCGGTCTTGCGGTCGGCGATCTCGACGCAGAGGAAGATCTCCTCGAACACGCAGGCGACCCGCTTGTTGGTGTCGTCGAGCACGAAGACCAGTGCGTGCGCGGCTCGCTCGGAGCGGCCGAGCAGGCGCACCCGGACCGACATGTCGTCGCCGGTCCTCAGCTCGTGCAGGTAGGTGAGGTGGTGCTCGGCCGACAGGCAGGCGAAGCCGCTGAGCACGGGCCAGTTGAACGGGATCCCGATGTCGTAGAGCGACTCGTCGAGGCCCTCGCTGCCGATGCCGAGGTAGTGGCGCACGTTGAGGAAGCCGTTGCTGTCCTCGAACGCACTGGGGACCGGCTGGACCGCGAAGGCGGGCAGGGTGACGAGCTGGTCGTAGGTCGGCTGCGTGCTCATGCTCCGGACCCTAGGGCATGGCCGTCCGCCCCTCACCCGCTACGCGCCGCGTGCTGGCGACTCCCACCCGATGATTGGGCGGCGCCCGACACGCGGGCGTATCCTGAGGTGACGGATCCACTGCGTGTATCTACCTCGCGTCGGCTCGACCGGCGGTCCAAGGCGGCACCCGACCCCTTGGACGAAGGACATGCCTGATCACTCCCCGACACTGGTGCGTGCTGCCGGTGCGTCGTACTTCCCGATCGCGCTCGTCGCGCGCCTGCCCTACGCGATGATGGTCGTCGGCGTGCTGACCCTGGTCGTCGCCGGGCGTGACTCGCTCGCCTTCGGCGGGCTCAACTCCGCGGTCGTCGGGCTCGGTGCCGCGACCGTCGGCCCGCTGCTCGGTGCGGCTGCCGACCGGTTCGGCCAGCGCCGGGTGCTGCTGGTCAGTGGCGTCGCGTCGACGAGCGCGCTCGGCCTGATGGCGTGGGTGGTCTACAGCCCGCTGCCTGCGGCGGTCGTGCTCGCGGTGGCGTACCTGGTCGGGGCCAGTGCCCCGCAGATCGCGCCGATGTCGCGCAGTCGCCTGGTCCAGATCATCGGCGCCCGGATCGCGCCCGGCCGTCGTTCGCGCACCTTCGACGCGACCATGGCCTACGAGTCGGCGGCCGACGAGGTCGTCTTCATCGTCGGACCGTTCGTGGTCGGCATCCTCGGTACGACGCTCGACCCGTGGGCGCCCGTCGCCGGCGCGGCCCTGCTCACGCTGGTGTTCGTGACCGCCTTCGCGTTGCACCCCTCGGCCCTCGCCGCGGCCGGTGCCGACGTGCAGGCCGCCCCGCCCGCGCCGGCACGCGAGATCGCGCGGCCGGCGCTGCTGGCCGTGGTCGCCGGCATCTTCGGCGTCGGCCTGTTCTTCGGCTCGATGCTGACCTCGCTGACCTCGTTCATGGCCGACCACGGTGAGCCTGCCTCCGCCGGCCTGGTGTACGGCGTGATGGGCATCGGCTCCGCCGCCCTGGCTCTCGGCGTGGCGCTGTTCCCGGCCGCCTTCTCGCTGCGCGCCCGCTGGCTGGTCTTCGGCGCCACGATGCTCGCCGGCGCCGCGCTGCTGCCGTTCGTCTCCTCGGTCGGCGCGATGTGCGCCGTGCTGCTGCTCATCGGTTGCGGCATCGGCCCGACGATGGTGACCCAGTACAGCCTCGGCGCCCTGCGCAGCCCGGCCGGCCGGTCCGCCACCGTGATGACGATCCTCGGCTCGGCCGTCATCGTCGGGCAGTCCCTCGCCTCCGCCGTGACCGGCAACCTGGCCGACCGGTTCGGCACCTCGACCGCGTTGGTCATGCCGATCGTCGCCGCTGCCGTGGTCGTGGTGGCCGGTGTGGCGAACGCCGTCCTGTCGCCGCGCCCGGCTCCCACCGACCTCGCGGCCGGCGCGCCCGAGCTGGAGCTCGCCGGGCGCTGACGCGCTGGGCCAACGCGCACCGCCCCGGCGCCGGCGGCGAGCCGTGGCACGATGGCGCCCATGCAGCTGACGCTCGGGCCGGCCTGGATCCACGAGGTCTTCGTCGGGCTGGGCGTGGCCGTGGCTGCGACGGTGTTCGTGCTGGAGGCGCGACGCCGCGGGCAGACCGACGAGCGGTTGGTCTACGTCGTCACCGGTGCGCTGGTCGGCGGGGCGCTGCTGATGCGGCTGGGCACCTGGGCCCAGCACCTCGACCTGCGGGCCAACGCATCCCTGCCCGAGCAGTGGCTCTACGGCAACCGGTCGATCCTCGGGGGCCTGGTGGGCGCCTGGCTGGGCGTGCACGTCACGAAGCGGCTCGTCGGCTACCGGGTGCGCACCGGCGACCTGTTCGCGCCGGCCGTCGCCCTCGGCATGGCCGTGGGCCGCGTCGGCTGCCTGCTCACCGAGAAGCCGGGAACCCCCACCGGTCACGGTTGGGGAGTGCGGCTCGACCAGGCCGACGCCGACCGCTTCGGTCTCGCCGCCGGCGTACCCCTGCACCCGTCGTTCGCCTACGAGATCGCCTTCCACCTGGCGGCGTTCGCAGTGCTGTGGTGGTGGCTGCGTCGCGCCGACCTGCCGCCCGGCACGACGTTCGTCTGGTACGTCGCGGCCTACGGCGTCTTCCGGTTCCTGGTCGAGCTGGTGCGCGGCAACGAGGTGGTCTGGGCCGGTCTGACCCGGCCCCAGCTGTTCCTGCTCGCGACGGTGCCGCTGGTGCTGGCGCGGATCGGCTGGCAGTGGCGACGCGGTGCGTATCGCGGGCTGCGCCGGACGCCGGCCGGAGCGGCCGCGTGAAGGCGCCCCGCGGGGCGGGCATGCCGCTGCGTGGCGACCGGATCCACCGCTACGTCAACGCGTTCTGCCCGTTGTGCCACGAGGAGGAGCCGAGCCGGCCCCTCGACCAGGTGGCGCGCCTCAGCGGGTGGCTGGCCGTCCGTGACGACCGGGTGTGGCTCGAACGCGGCTGCGCGCGGCACGGACTGGTCCGCACGCTCTACGACGAGTCGCCCGAGATCCTCACCTGGCTCGAGCAGTGGACCGCACCGACGAAGGTCCACACCCCCGACCTGCTCGGCAACTTCGCTCCCGTGCCGGCGGCGTACGCCGACGGGCTTCCCGAGATGCAGACCCAGCACACCTGCATCCTGCTGGCCGACCTGCTCGACCACTGCAACCTGAAGTGCCCGACCTGCTTCGCCGAGTCCTCCCCGGCCCTGGCGAGCGTCGCCCCGCTGGCCGAGGTGCTCGCCTCGATCGACACCCGGATCTCCCGGGAGAACGGGCGCATCGACGTCCTCATGCTCTCGGGCGGGGAGCCGACGCTCTACCCCCACCTGGCCGAGCTGCTCGACGAGGTGGCGCGGCGCCCGGTCGTGCGGATCCTGGTCAACACCAACGGCCTGCTGGTCGCCCGCGACGACGAGCTGCTCGACCTGCTCACCCGGCACCGCGAGCGGGTCGAGGTCTACCTGCAGTACGACGGCCAGAGCGCCGAGGCGTCGACCCACCACCGCGGGGCCGACATCCGGCGCTTCAAGGAGGACGCGATCGAGCGCCTGTCGAGCCGGGGCATCTTCACGACGCTGACCATGACCGCCGCGCTCGGCGTCAACGACGACGAGATCGGGTTCGTGGTCAAGCGTGCCCTCGACACGCCGTACGTCGGTGGCGTGACGATCCAGCCGGTCTTCGGCAGTGGTCGCTCGAGCGGCATCGACCCGCTGGACCGGCTCACCCACACCGGGGTGCTGGCCCGGCTCGGTCCGCAGACCGGCGGCACCGTCGGCTGGCGTGACCTCACCGCGCTGCCGTGCAGCCACCCGCACTGCTGCTCGGTCGGCTACCTGCTCCGCGACGACGCCGGCACCTGGCGCTCGCTGGTGTCGCTGATCGGCCCGGAGCGGCTCAAGCAGTGGCTCGACCTGGAGCCCGACCTGCTGGCCAACCGGATCGCCGACGACGCCATCCCCGCCGACCTGCGGCGGGTCGTGAAGGACTCGCTGCTCGACCTGCTCTCGGAGCAGTCCAGCCTCAGCCATCCCTCGATGGCGAACATCTGGCGCGACATCTGCCAGACCTGCGACCTCGGCATCGGCACCCTTGCCACCCTGGCCGCGGCCCGGCTGCCGGGTCAGCAGCAGAGGCTGCGTCGCCTGCTCGGGGAACGGGTCCTGCGGGTGACGGTCAAGCCGTTCATGGACATGAACACGATGATCGAGGAGCGGCTCACCCAGTGCTGCGTGCACGTGGCCACCGTCAACGAGACGACCGGCGGGCACCAGTGCGCTCCCTTCTGCGCCCTGCAGGCGTGGGAGCCGTTGGCGCGCACGAGGCTCTCGACCGCGACAGGGCGGACCGCCCCGTGAGCGCCGCGGACCAGGACCCGCGGCTGGTGACGCCGCCCCGGGTCGAGCCGACGGACCGGGCCGGCGCCGACAGCGAGCTGCCGGACCCCCTGCGGCTGTGCGTGTTCGCGACGGTCGCGCTGCTCGGCTGGCTGCTCGGCCCGGTCGCGCTCCTGGGCTTCGCGGCCCTGGGCTTCGTCGGCTACGCCCGGGCCCGCAGGGCCGGGCTGCTCCGGTCGCGGTGCCTGCTGGGCGACACCCGGCTGGTGCTGGCTTACCTCGGCGCGCTCGTCGTCGCGGGCGGGGTCGGCGTGTGGTGGTGGATCAGGTGAAGGAGTCGAGATGAGCCAGCAGTTCCCGCCCGGGTCCTTCCCGCCGCCGCAGCGGCCGCCGGACACGACCAACAAGCTTCTCGGCTACCTGCTCGGCGGGCTCCTGATCGGGCCGATCCTCGCCGTGGTGTGTCCCCTGCTGGGACTGGCGATCGGCAGCTCGTTCTCGACGCAGGCCAACGACTACGACGGGACTCCGGTCGCGATCGGGATCATCGGCGGGATCCTGCTCCCGCTGCTGGTTCCGGTCCCGTTCCTCACGAGTGCGCGCACCCGGCCCTGGGGCGTGGGCATGCTCGCCGGAGCGGCGATCACGATGATCGTGTTCGGCGGGCTGTGCGCCGGGTTCATCTACCTGCTGTCCCAGGAGGCCTGACCGCGGTCCTGCGACCCGGAGGTGGCAGGACCGCGGCCGCCGGCGTCAGAACAGGTCGGGGACCGTCCAGCCGTCGAGGTCGTACTCACCGAGGAACTCGTCGGCGAAGCCCTTCATCTGGTCGACGATGCCGCGGTTCTGGGCGGCGAAGAGCAGCTCGGCCTTCACGTTCTCGTGGTTGCCGGAGTAGTTGCGCTCGTACAGCTCGTGCCGGCCGCCGAACTCGGTGCCGATCGAGTCCCACAGCGCCTTCATCACCTTGACCCGGTCGACCGCCGTGATGCCGTTGGAGCCGCGGACGTACTTGTCCAGGTACGGGCGCACCTCGGCGGACTTGAAGTCGGCGGCACCGGACGGCAGGTAGATCAGGCCGGAGGCGACGTCCTGCTCGATGATCTCCTTGACCCGCGGATAGCCGTGGATCATGAACATCCGGTACGTCAGGCCGTACTCCAGCTTCGGGATCACCGCGTCGCCGACCCACGGCTCGGGGTCGCGGGCCATCGACTCGGTGAGCGACCAGAACAGGTTGCGCCAGCCGATGACCTCGCCGACCCGGGTCTGCACACCGCGGAAGTCGCCGGAGCCGGTGGTCTCGAGGGCCTTCATCAGCAGGCCGGCGATGAAGTCGAGCTTCACGGCGAGGCGGGTGCAGCCCTGGAAGGTGAAGCGGGGCAGGAAGCCGGACTGCGGGAAGAACGCGTTGATGCGGTCGACGTCGCCGTACATGAAGACGTTCTCCCAGGGCACCAGCACCTTGTCGAAGACGAAGATGGTGTCGTTCTCGTCCATCCGGCTCGATAGCGGGTAGTCGAACGGCGTGCCGTTCTGGGCCGCCTGCTGGGTGTACGACGTCCGGCAGATCAGCTTCACACCGGGCGCGTCCATCGGGACCGTGCAGATCAGTGCGAACTGCTTCTTGCGGATCGGCAGGCCGTAGTGGGCGATGAAGTTGTAGTTGGTGATCGCCGATCCCGTCGCGACGACCTTCGCGCCGGAGACGACCAGTCCGGCGTCGGTCTCCTTCTCGACCTTCATGTAGACGTCGCCGACCTCGTCGGGCGGCAGGTTGCGGTCGACCGGCGGGTTGATGATCGCGTGGTTCCAGTAGAGGACCTTCTCCTGGGACTCGCGGTACCACCGCTCGGCGTTGGCCTCGAAGGGGGCGTAGAGCTCCTTGTTGGCGTGCAGGGTGCCGAGGAACGACGCCTTGTAGTCGGGGCTGCGGCCCATCCACCCCCACGTCATCTTCGCCCAGCGCGCGATCGCGTCGCGCTCCTTGAGCAGGTCGGCCGACGACGTCGGCGTCTTGAAGAACGGCATCGTCACGCCGCCGTTGCCGGTGTCCGTGGGCACGGTGAGCTCGTCGACGTGCGGGCCGGTGTGGAGGGCGTCGTACAGGCGGGCGGTCATCCGGATCGGGTTGCGGAACGCCGTGTGCGTCGTGACGTCCTCGACCCGCTCGCCGTTGAGGTAGATCTCGCGGCCGTCGCGCAGGCTCTCGACGTACTCGTCGCCGGTCATCGGCCGGGAGGCGAAGTTGGTCTGCTGGTTGGCGGGGGAGCCCGCGGCGGGGTTGACGGTCGGCGGTCCGTCGTCGTGGGAGGTGGTCTCGGGGGCGAGGGTGTCGGTCATCTCGGGGTTCTCCTCAGTAGTGGGTGTCGGCCGGCACGAGCGCGCCGAACCAGCTGGTGTGGGGGTCGTCCTGGCAGCCGAGCCAGACGACGTCGGACGAGCGGCGGCCGATCTGGTGGAAGGCGCTGTCGTGGAAGAGCAGCGGGCGACGGTCGGTGCTCACGACGTCGACCACCTCGCCGAGGAACAGCAGGTGGTCGCCGCCGTCGTCGGTGCGGTGCGCGCGGCAGGTGATGGTGGCCGCCGTGCCGCGCAGGGACGGTGCGACCGAGCCGTCGCACCAGGGCAGCGGGTCCGCGCTCGGGCGGCCCGCGAAGTGCATCGCCACGTCGACCTGGTCGGCGGCGAGCACGTTGACGGCGAAGGACGCGCCGTCGAGGTAGGCGGCCGCCCTCGACGTCCGGGTCAGCGCCACCTGGACCAGCGGCGGGTCCAGGGAGATCGGGGTGAAGGCGGTGACGGTCGCGCCGTGGTGGGTGCCGTCGGGGGTACGGCAGGTGATGACGGTGACGCCGGTCGCGAAGCGACCGAAGGTCGAGCGCAGCGTGCGCGGGTCCATGACTCCTCCTCGTCGTTCGAGACCTCCCGTCGTCCGGGGTGGGTCGGGTGGACGGGGACGCTAGGCCGGTGCGACGTCCGGGGCGATCCGCTGCGCGAAGGGACTGTCCGCAATGCGCAGCGGGGTGGATCGGGTGCGTTTTGCGGACAAGGTTGCGCAGGTACTGTGATGGGCGTCACCGAGAAGGGGGTGAGCAGCGTGACCGGCACCCTGACCGCGTCGTCCCACGAGCTGGGCGACTTCTCCGACGCCGTCGCACGCGCCTACTTCCCCCACGAGCTGGCGATCAAGCGGAGCCCGGCCGGTCCCGCCGACCTGCGCGCCGTCGACCTCGGGCCCGTGCGCCTGGCCCGGATCGGCTGGGGCTCGGAGGTCGCCGTCGAGTCCGACCACCCGGGGGCGTGGGCGGTCAACGTCCCGCGCAGCGGCGTGCTCGAGGCCACCGTCGGCGGCCACCACGTGCTGTCCCTCGACGGGCAGGCGACGGTCTGCCCGCCCGACGAGCACACCCGGATGACCCGCTGGTCGGCCGACTGCTCGATCGTCGGGATGCGGGTCGAGCGGGCCTACCTCGCCGAGGAGGTCACCGCCCTCGTCGGGCTCACCACCGATCGGCTGCCCGCCCAGGTCGACCTGCGCACCGACGGCGGCCGGGCCTGGATCGGGCTGCTCGGCTCGATCGGCACCGAGGCGCTGCGCAACCCGGTCCTCGTCCGCGATGCACGGGTCGGGCGGCGCCTCGCCGGCACCCTCACCGCCGCCTTCGTCGCCGCCTGCTTCCCCGAGGAGCCGGGCTGCGGCACCATCCGGCCGCGGATCGTCTCGCGCGTGGTCGAGGCGATGGAGGCCGACCCGGCGCGCGACTGGACCGCCGCCGAGCTCGCCGCCGCGTCCGGGGTCGGGATCCGCCGGCTGCAGCAGGGCTTCCAGCGCTACCTCGGCCGCACGCCGACCCAGCAGCTGCTCGCCATCCGCCTCGAGCGGGTGCATGCCGACCTGCTCGCGGGCGGCGCCGACAGCGTCTCCGACGTCGCCACCCGCTGGGGGTTCGCCCACCTCGGCCGGTTCGCGGCCTCCTACCGGGAGCGCTACGGCGTGGCGCCGTCCGTCACCCTGCGCGGGCGGTAGGGCTGCGCTCGAGGGCCGCGAGGGCGCCCGCCACCACGCAGATCACCGCCATCGTCAAGCCGGTGGCGCGGAAGGCGGCCGCGTCGCCGCCGTACGTCTCCAGCAGGGCGACGGTGACGGCGGAGCCGACCGAGAACCCGAGGTAGCGCAGCAGCTGGTTGAACGCCATCGCGCTGCTCGTCTCCTCGGCGGCGACGTTCGGCACGATCAGCATCGCCATCGAGGAGAAGGTGAGGCCGCCACCCAGGCCGCCGACGGCCATGGCGAGGAAGGTCTGCCACACCGCGTCGTGCCAGGCGAGGAGGATCAGCAGGGACGAGCCGAACACCAGGCAGCCGACGGGGAGCAGCAGCCGGGTCCCGACCCCGCGGGCCATGACGAGCGCGACCCGGTTGGACGCGATGCTGGCGACGGCGTACGGGACCAGGGCCAGACCGCTCACCGCGACACCGGCGTGCAGGCCGAACCCGGCGGACCCGTCGGCCTGGATCACGACGACGACCAGGGTGAACAGCCCGTAGAGGCTGATGCTGATCGCGACCGTGACGGCGTTCGGGGCCCGGACGCCACGGCGTGTCGCGATCCGCAGGTCCACGAGCGAGGGGCGGCCGCGCCGGGTCCGCTCGACGCTCCACCTGACCCAGGCCAGCACGAGCAGAACTCCTCCGCCGCCGGCGAGCAGGGTCGGCGAGGCCGTCCAGCCCCACCGCTCGCCCTGGCTCACGGCCAGCAGCACGCCGAGCGTGCCGGTGCACAGCAGCGTCGCGCCGACGACGTCCACCGGCTGACGTGCGTCGTCCGGCGCGGACGGCAGGTGGCGCAGCGCGAGGAGGGTCGCGGTGCCGATCAGGACGGCACCGAACGCGTAGGCGCCGCCGATCCCGAGGCGGTCGGCGACGAGCGAGGACACCGGGTAGCCGAGACCCGCGCCGCTCACGGTCGCCACCGACAGCAGTGCCAGCCGGGACAGGAGGTCCGGACCGGACCACAGGTCCCTCGCGACGGCGAAGGCGAGCGGGGCCAGGGCCATGCCGACGCCCTGCAGCGCCCGGCCCGCGATCATCGGTCCGATGCCGAGGGGGAGGGCGCTCAGCACCGTCCCGGTGAGCACGACACCCAGTCCCGCGAGCAGGACGGGACGGCGCCACCGCCCGGTCCCCAACCGGCCGAGCACGGGCGTCACGACGGCGCCGGCGAGCAGGGCGGCCGTGAGCACCCATTGGGCGGTGGACAGCGGCACGTGCTGCTCCGCGGCGACCACCGGCACGAGCGGAGCGCCGAGGCTGCTGACCACGCCGGTGACCACGGTGATCGCGGCCAGGGTCGCGAACTGTGCGCGGGTCCCCTCGGTGGTGGTCGTGGTCGGCACGCTGTGATGGTCCCAGCCCGTCGGTCCGGCTCCCCGTCCACTTCCACCGGGCGGGACCGGAGTGGGTCAGGTCGTGCTGCGGGCCTTGGCCGCGCGGCGCTCGAGCAGGGTCCGCTCGTCGCCGTTGCGGGTACGACGGGCCGCCTCCTCGAACTCCTCGGCGGCCTCCGCGTGCCGGCCGGCCCGCTCGAGCAGGTCGCCGCGCACGCTCGGCAGCAGCGGCGAGTCGCGCAGCACGTCGGCCGGGAGCGCCGCGAGGACGGCGAGGCCGGCGTCCGGCCCGGCTGCGCGGCCGTGGGCCACGGCGCGGTTGACCTCGACGACCGGGCCGGGAGCGGCGGCGGCCAGGACGTCGTACAGACGGGCGATGCGGGGCCAGTCGGTGGCGGCAGCGGTGGTGGCCTTCGCGTGCTCGGCGGCGATCGCGGCCTGCAGGTAGTAGCGGCCGATCGGCACCCCGCGTGCGGCGATCTCCTCGGCCCGGCGCAGCGCGGCGAGGCCGCGACGGACCAGCAGCGCGTCCCAGCGGGTGCGGTCCTGGTCGTCGAGGAGCACCGGGGCGCCGTCGGCGTCGGTGCGCGCCGGGAGCCGCGAGCCCTGCAGCTCGAGCAGGGCCTGCAGCCCGTGGACCTCGGGCTCGTCGGGCGCGATGCCCGCGAGCAGCCGGGCCAGCCGGATGCCCTCCTGGGCCAGGTCGGGGCGGGTCCAGTCGTCACCCGCCGTGGCGACGTACCCCTCCGTGAAGACGAGGTAGACCACCGCCATCACGTCGTCGAGGCGCTGGGTGCGCTCGGCGCCGGTCGGCAGCTCGAGCTCGGCGCCGGCCTCGGTGAGCGTCTTCTTCGCCCGTGAGATCCGCTGGCCCATCGTCGTGCTCGGCACGAGGAAGCCGCGGGCGATCTCGTCGGTGGTGAGGCCACCGACCAGCCGCAGGGTGAGCGCGGCACGGGACTCGGGGGTCAGCGCCGGGTGGCAGCACAGGAAGACCAGTCGCAGGACGTCGTCCTCGATGTGGTCGACCTGGGACTCCAGGTCGGGCATCGGGCTCACCTCCTCCGCGGCATGGCCGAGCTCCTCGGTCTTGCGGCGCAGCGTCTCGGCCCGCCGGATGTGGTCGATGCCGCGGCGCTTGGCGGTGGTCATCAGCCAGGCGCCGGGGTTGTCGGGTACGCCGGTCGACGGCCACTGCTCGAGGGCGGCGACCAGCGCGTCCTGCGCGAGGTCCTCGGCCAGGTCGACGTCCCGGGTCATCCGGGCGAGCGCGCCGACCAGCCGGGCCGACTCCTGCCGCCAGGTGGCGGTGATCGTGTCGGCGGTGGTGGCGTCGGCCATGCGGCCAGCCTAGGGCCGGCCGCACGGCAGCGACGTCGGTGCGGGGTGGTGCTCAGGCGTCGGCGGCCTCGGGCGGCGCGTCCGAGATCTGCCGCAGGGTCGCGACCATCTTGCACTCGGGCCAGTACTTGGCGTGCAGGTCGGCGAACTCCTGCTGCTTCTCGATCGCCTGCTCGAGGCTGTCGTACTGCAGCAGCGCCCAGCCGCCCACGGCCTCGCGAGCCTCGGCGTACGGGCCGTCGACCCGGGTGACCTCGCCGGTGCGGACCACGAAGTTGATCGCGTCCTCGAGCCCGAACAGCCCGCCGCCGTCGAGGAAGTGACCCTTCTGGGCCTGCTCCCCGATGTAGGCGTCCATCGCGTCGAACAGCGCCTGCGGCGGGTTGCCCTGTCCCTCTTCCATCCGCACGAGTCCCATGAAACGCGGCATCTTGATCAGTCCTTCGGTTCGTTGGTGGTGACTTCCGAACCTACGTCGAACGGACGGCCGCGGCTTCGACATGGGTGTCGAGGAATTTTTCTGCGGGGTGGTCCGAGGGCGCTGTAACACGTTGGTGGCCGCTGTGGCAGCCCTCGGGCCGCTGTAACACGTGGTCCGCTCACCTACCAGCCCGAAGACCACCCGGATCGGGGCCTGCACGGGGCTGGTACAGGTGACATGGGGCTGCTAGAGCAGCGGACCACGTGTTACAGCGGAGACCCGGCGGCCACAGCAGCGAACCACGTGTTACAGCCGGACCGGGCTACACGTTGCGCCGGTACTGCCCACCCACCTCGAAGAACGCCTCGGTGACCTGACCGAGCGAGCACACCCGGGCAGCGTCCATGAGTACGGCGAAGATGTTCTCGCCGCTCGTGGCGGCCTCGCGCAGGCGGGCGAGCGCGGCGGTGGCGTCGTCGGCGTGGCGGGACTGGAAGTCGCGGAGCCGGGTCAGCTGGGACTCCTTCTCCTCCGTGGTGGCGCGGGCCAGCTCGATCTCGTCGGGAGTGCCGTCGCCGGCGTCGGGGGCGCGGAAGGTGTTGACCCCGATGATCGGCAGCGTGCCGTCGTGCTTGCGGTGCTCGTAGAGCATCGACTCGTCCTGGATCCGGCCGCGCTGGTAGCCGGTCTCCATCGCGCCGAGGACGCCGCCGCGCTCGGAGATCCGGTCGAACTCGGCGAGGACGGCGGTCTCGACCAGGTCGGTGAGCTCGTCGACGACGTACGAGCCCTGGAGCGGGTTCTCGTTGGAGGCCAGGCCCCACTCGCGGTTGATGATCAGCTGGATGGCCAGCGCCCGGCGCACCGACTCGGTCGACGGGGTGGTGACCGCCTCGTCGTAGGCGTTGGTGTGCAGCGAGTTCGCGTTGTCGTAGATCGCGATCAGCGCCTGCAGCGTGGTGCGGATGTCGTTGAAGTCCATCTCCTGCGCGTGCAGCGAGCGGCCGGAGGTCTGCACGTGGTACTTCAGCTTCTGGGAGCGCTCGTTGGCGCCGTACCGGTCGCGCATCGCGATCGCCCAGATCCGACGGGCCACCCGGCCGATCACGGTGTACTCGGGGTCCATGCCGTTGGAGAAGAAGAACGACAGGTTGGGCGCGAAGTCGTCGATGTCCATGCCGCGGGCGAGGTACGACTCGACGTACGTGAAGCCGTTGGCGAGGGTGAACGCGAGCTGGCTGATCGGGTTCGCCCCGGCCTCGGCGATGTGGTAGCCGGAGATCGAGACCGAGTAGAAGTTGCGGACCTGCTGCTGGATGAACCACTCCTGGATGTCCGCCATGCAGCGCAGCGAGAACTCCGTGGAGAACAGGCAGGTGTTCTGCCCCTGGTCCTCCTTGAGGATGTCGGCCTGGACGGTGCCGCGGATCGACTTGATCGCCTCGTACGGGTCGATGCCCCGCTCGCGGGCCTGGTCCATCGCGGTGTTGAGGTAGAACGCCAGCACCGTCGGGGCGGGGCCGTTGATCGTCATCGACACCGAGGTCGTCGGCGAGAGCAGGTCGAAGCCGTCGTAGAGCGCCTTCATGTCCTCGAGCGTCGCGACGGAGACGCCGGACGTGCCGACCTTGCCGTAGATGTCGGGACGCTCGTCGGGGTCGCGGCCGTAGAGCGTCACCGAGTCGAAGGCGGTCGACAGGCGGGTCGCCGGCTGGCCCTCGGAGAGCATCCGGAAGCGCTTGTTGGTGCGGAACGGGTCGCCCTCGCCGGCGAACATGCGGGCCGGGTCCTCGTCGGCGCGCTTGAACGGGAAGACCCCGGCGGTGAAGGGGAAGTGGCCCGGGAGGTTCTCCCGGCGCCAGTAGCGGACCAGCTCGCCGTGGTCGGCGAAGCGGGGTACGGCGACCCGCGGCACCCGGTTGCCGGACAGGGACTCGCGGCCCTTGGTCGCGGTGTCCTCGTCGTACTGCGCCACGGTCGCCGGCCACGCCGCCAGCTGGTCGCGCACGTCGAGCGGCAGGTCGTCGTTGGCGCGGGCCGCGGCGGCCGCGAGGTCCTCGATCTCGGCGAGCTCCTCGGCGACCGCGGCGAAGCGCTGCGCGCGGCGGGCCTTCTCGACGAGCACCTCGGTGTCGGCGTGGTAGCTGCGCACGGTCTCGGCGATCTCGGCGAGGTAGCGCACCCGGTCGGCGGGCAGCACGGTCTGGATCCGGGTCGACCTCTTGCCCTCGACCGGCGCGAGCAGGCCCTCGCCGACCGTCAGGCCCTGGCCGGCGAGCAGGCCGCGCAGGTACTGGTAGAGCGCGGTGACGCCGTCGTCGTCGAAGGTGGCGGCCGACGTGCCGAAGACGGGCATGTCGGCGGGCTGCTTGCCGAACGCCTCGCGGTTGCGGACCATCTGGCGACCCACGTCGCGCAGCGCGTCCTCGGCGCCCCGGCGCTCGAACTTGTTGATCGCGACCGCGTCGGCGAAGTCGAGCATGTCGATCTTCTCCAGCTGCGACGCGGCACCGAACTCGGGCGTCATCACGTACAGCGAGGTGTCGACGAAGGGCACGATCGCCGCGTCGCCCTGGCCGATGCCGGGGGTCTCGACGACGACGAGGTCGAAGCCGGCGGACTTGATGACCGTGAGCACGTCGTCGAGGTGCTCGGGCACCTCGTGCGCGCCGCGGGTGGCGAGGCTGCGGAAGTAGACCTGGTTGCGGTCCAGGCCGTGGCCGGTCAGGTCGAGGCTGTTCATCCGGATCCGGTCGCCGAGCAGCGCGCCGCCGCCCTTGCGCCGGGTCGGGTCGACGGCGAGCACCGCGACCCGGACCTTGTCCTGCTGGTCGACGCGCAGACGTCGGACCAGCTCGTCGGTGAGGCTGGACTTGCCGGAGCCGCCGGTGCCGGTGATCCCGAGGACGGGTACGGCGTGCGCGGCCGCCGCCGCGGAGAGCTGGTCGAGCAGCGCCCGGTCGAGCCGGCCGAGCTCGGCGCCGGTGATGGCGCGCGCGAGGGCCGCGCGGTCGCCGCTGAGGACCTGCTCGGCGGTGACGCTGCCGGTCTCCCACAGGTCGGTGTCGCACGCCTCGACGACGGTGTTGACCATGCCCGGCAGGCCGAGCCGCTGGCCGTCCTCGGGGGAGAAGATGGTGACGCCCGACTCGCGCAGCCGGTTGATCTCGTCGTGGACGATGACGCCGCCACCGCCGCCGACGACCTTGATGTGGCCCGCACCGCGCTCGCGGAGCAGCTGGGTGAGGTACTCGAAGTACTCGACGTGGCCGCCCTGGTACGACGACACGGCGATGCCCTGCACGTCCTCCTCGATCGCGGCCTCGATCACCTCGGCGACCGAGCGGTTGTGCCCGAGGTGGATCACCTCGCAGCCCTGGCTCTGGAAGATCCGCCGCATGATGTTGATCGAGGCGTCGTGGCCGTCGAACAGGCTGGACGCCGTCACCAGGCGGACGGGGTGCTGCGGGACGTGCAGGGCGTGCTCGGGCATCGATCCTCCAAACTCCTTGGATCTCCGATAGTAGGACGTCCAAGCAATCTGGAAAAGTCCCGGCCTGCCCTCGGACTCGATCCGCCGGTGGGTGGCGCGTAGTAGCCAGCCACCGGCGGATCGAGGCTAAGGTCTGGCGCATGCCTGAGTCCCGCCTGCCGTTCGACCCGATCGACCGTGCCGGCGACCTCTGGGAGGAGCACTTCGGCGACGCGACGGCGATGCGGCTGGCCACCTCGGTGATGCGGGTCCAGCAGCTGATGATCGGTGCGCTCGACGCCGCGCTGAAGCCGTTCGGGCTGACCTTCTCCCGCTACGAGGTCCTCGTGCTGCTGCTGTTCAGCCAGCACGGCTCGCTGCCGCTGAGCAAGATCGGCGAGCGGCTGATGGTCCACCCCACGTCGGTCACCAGCGCGATCGACCGCCTCGAGGCCCAGGGGTACGTCGTCCGCGTGCCCGACGAGGCCGACCGTCGCCGTACCCTCGCCCGGCTGACCCCCGAGGGCCGCTCCACCGTGCGCCGGGCCACCAAGGCGGTCACCGCGATCGACTTCGCGGTGACCGGCCTCAGTGGTGACCAGCAGGCCGATGCCTACGACCTGCTGCGCCAGGTCCGGCAGGCCTCGGGCGACTTCGCCGGCTGACCTACTTCTTCGACCTGCTCTGGCTCACCTGGGTGGTCACGGTGACCTGCGGTGCGCCCGATCCGGCTGCCGTGTTCTTCACGACGAAGGTCATCTTGCCCGGCACCAGCTTGGTCACCTTGATGACCAGGTAGGTCGAGCCGCGCTTGGTCTTGATCTTGAGCGGGTGGCCCTTGGTCGCGACGACCCGGCCGTGGCGCTTGATCTTGACCTTCTTGACCTGGAACGCGTCGAGCGGGCTGGTCCAGGTCAGGGTCAGCTGCGCGGAGCGCGACTTCCGCTTGATCTTCACGCCGTGGTGCTTCGTGCCACCCGCCGCGACGGTGTCGACGAACGTCTTCGGCGGTGACTGGCAGGTCAGCCGCGTCTGGATCTCGTTCATCACCGGCTGCAGGGCCTGCGCGTCCGGGAGGGCGAAGTACTGGCCTCCGGTGTCGGCGGCGATCTGCTGGAGCCGGGCCTGGTCCTCGGCCGCAGCGAGTCCGGGGCTGAAGCCGATGACGTACGTCGGCGTCTGGGCCTGCGGGGCGGGGTTGAGGTGGGTGTTGAGGTAGTCCCCGCTGTTGTGGCCGCCGTCGGTCAGGAAGATCCGGACCGAGGCGCCCGGGTTGACCGCACGTGCCGAGTCGAAGGCGAGGTTGTAGTCCGTGCCGCCGTTGTCGGCCTGGACCAGCGTGTCGAGCGAGGCCTTCATCGCCGCCGCGTTCGGCCCGACGGCCGCCGGGGCGAAGACGTTGTCCTCGACCGACCCGAACTCGGTCGCCCCGAGGATCCGCGAGGGCGCCAGTGCGTCGATGAGCAGGTTCATCGCCTGGACCCGGAGCCGGTCCGGGTCGGTCCCCGACATGGACCCGGAGTCATCGATGATGGCCTGGATGTTGGCGGCCGGTGCGCACGCCGCGGCTCTTGCCGCTGGCGCAGCGGTTGCTGTCGCCGCGCCGACGAGGCTCGTCGCGACGAGCCCTCCTGCCAGTGCCCATGCCACACCTGAGGTGGGAATGCCCATGTCCGTCCCCTTCTCTCGACCGTCTGGGCATCGTCCATCGGGACGCCTGCGCCGGGCATACCCCATTTTGGGTATCCGGCATGTCGGGTGTCCGGCGTCGTCGGGCCGCCGGACTCAGGTCGCGGCCGCGCCCTCGACCACGCTCTCCACGCGCCAGCGACGGCGCAGCTCGGCCGGCGAGCTCCCGAACCGCTTCTTGGACATCCTGCTGAAGTGAGCCGGGTCGGTGATGCCCCGCCGTTCGGCGATCTGCTCGCCAGCAGCTGAACCGCACCGACCCGTCGTGCGCCCCGTGGCGGCGCGGCGCCCCCTTTCGAGGGTGCCGCGTCGCCACGGCGGCGAGGAGAGTGAGCACCATGAGCACCACCCTGCGTACCGCCCGTGACCTGCTGCGCGACCTCCGCGCCGATCACGCCGAGGCCGTCGCCCGCTTCCAGTGGCCCGACGTGGGTCCCACCTTCAACTTCGTCCACGACTGGTTCGACTCGTTCGCGCGCGACAACGACCAGCCCGGGCTGGTGATCGTCGAGGAGGACGGCCGACGGGCGTCGTACTCCTTCGGTGAGCTGGTCACCCGTTCCGAGCAGGTCGCCGCGCTCCTCACCGAGCAGGGGATCGGCCGGGGCGACAGCGTCGTCGTGATGCTCGGCAACCAGGTCGAGCTGTGGGAGTCGATGCTCGCGCTGATCCGACTGGGCGCGGTGATCATGCCGACGACCACCGCCGTCGGCCCGGCCGAGCTCGTCGACCGGCTCGGCCGCGGGAACGCCCGCGCGGTGATCTGCAACGCCGCCGACACGGCCAAGTTCGACGAGGTCCCCGGTTCGTACGTGCGGATCGCCGTGGGCTCCGCCGACGGCTGGTCGTCCTACGCGACGGCGTACGAGTCGGTCGCCACACCCGTCCCGCACCCGGGGAACGCGAGCACCGACCGGCTGCTCCTCTACTTCACCTCCGGCACCACCTCGCGGCCCAAGCTGGTCGAGCACACCCACGTGTCGTACCCGGTCGGCCACCTGTCCACGATGTACTGGCTCGGCCTGCAGCCGGGCGACGTGCACCTCAACATCTCCAGCCCCGGCTGGGCGAAGCACGCCTGGTCGAACTTCTTCGCCCCGTGGCTCGCCGAGGCCACGGTGTTCGTCTACAACTACGCGCGCTTCGACGCCGCCGCCCTGCTGGGGCAGCTGCGGGCGGAGGGCGTGACCACGTTCTGCGCGCCTCCGACCGTGTGGCGGATGCTGATCAATGCCGACCTGTCCGGTGGACCCGGCGCGCTGCGGGAGGCGATCGCCGCCGGCGAGCCGCTCAACCCCGAGGTGATCAGCCAGGTCGAGAAGCACTGGGGCCGCACCATCCGTGACGGCTTCGGCCAGACCGAGATGACCGCCGCCATCGCCAACACCCCCGGCCAGCCCGTGGTCGCGGGCTCGATGGGCCGGCCGCTTCCCGGCGTACCCGTGGTGCTGGTCGACCCGCTCACGGGTGTCGTCGTCGACGGGGTCGGCGAGGGCGAGATCTGCCTGGACCTGTCGGCCGGCAGTGGTGGGCCGTTGACGCTGATGACCGGATACCAGGGCGACCCGCAGAAGAACGCCGAGGCCATGGCCGGCGGCTTCTACCACACCGGTGACGTCGCGGCCCGCGACGAGAACGGCTACATCACCTACATCGGCCGCACCGACGACGTCTTCAAGGCCTCGGACTACAAGATCAGCCCGTTCGAGCTCGAGTCGGTCCTGATCGAGCACCCGGCGGTCGCGGAGGCTGCCGTGGTGCCCGCACCCGATGCGGTGCGGCTGGCAGTGCCGAAGGCCTACGTGGCGCTGGTGCCCGGTCACGAGCCGAGCGCCGAGACGGCCGAGTCGATCCTCCGCTACGCCCGCGAGCACCTCGCCCCGTTCCTGCGGGTACGCCGGCTCGAGTTCTTCGAGCTGCCCAAGACGATCTCCGGCAAGATCCGGCGGGTCGAGCTGCGGCAGCGGGAGAACGAGGTCGAGGGGACTCGGCCGGCCGGCGAGTTCCGCGACGACGACTTCCCGGGGCTCAAGGGCTGAGCCGTCTGGCGCCGCGCCGCTTGCCGACGCCGTTTCTTCCGCCCGCGGCTCGCTCGTCCGGCGTTCATCGACCGCCGGCGCTGTAACACGTGGTTCGCTGTCCTACCAGCCCCATGTCACCTGTAGCGGACCCGTACAGCCCCCCATTCGGGTGGTCAGGCGGATGGTAGGCGGGCGGACCACGTGTTACAGCGCCCGGGACACCGCGCGCGATGGCGCGCACCGACCGCCCGCGCTGTAACACGTCGTTCGCCGTCCTACCAGCCCCATGTCACCTGTAGCGGACCCGCACAGTCCCCCATTTGCGTGGTCAGGCGGATGGTAGGCGGGCGAACCACGTGTTACAGCGCCCGGAGCCACCACCCGCCCCCGCCACACCCTCCGCTCCCCGAGCTCGCCGACCACGTGGCCACCGCCCGCCGGTCGGGTCGTCCAGGAACGGCGGGCGGCACGACGAGACTCAGCCGAATGTCGTACGCGCCCACACGACATGCCGGAGCGAGGCGACGGCCGGACTAGTACGTGTAGAAGCCCCGCCCGGTCTTGCGGCCCAGCAGCCGCGCCTCGACCATCCGGGCGAGCAGCGGCGGGGCGGCGTACAGGGGCTCCTTGAACTCCTCGTACAGCGACTCGGCGACGGCCTTGACGGTGTCGAGGCCGATCAGGTCGGCCAGGGCGAGCGGGCCCTGGGGGTGGGCGGCGCCGAGGACCAGGCCGTGGTCGATGTCCTCCGCGGAGGCGAACCCGGACTCGAACATCCGGATCGCGGAGAGGATGAACGGGATCAGCAGGGCGTTGACGACGAAGCCGGCGCGGTCCTGGCAGTCGATGGCGGTCTTGCCGAGGTCGTCCTGCACGAAGGCGCGGGCGCGCTCGGTGGTGTCGGTGTCGGTCATCAGGGACGGGACCAGCTCGACCAGCTTGAGGACCGGGACCGGGTTGAAGAAGTGCACGCCCAGCACGTGGCTGGGGCGCTTCGTGGCGACGGCCAGCTTCATGATCGGGATGGAGGAGGTGTTCGAGGCGAGGATCGCGTCGGGGCTGGTGACGATCTCGTCGAGGCGGCGGAACAGGTCGGTCTTGGCCTGCTCGTCCTCGACGATGGCCTCGATGACGATGTCGCGGTCGGCGAGGGCGGTGAGGTCGTCGACGACCCGGATCCGCTCGAGGACGGCGGCCGCCGAGTCGATCTTGCCGCGGCTCTCGGCGCGCTTGAGGGAGTTCTCGAGGCGCTGGTGGGCGGCCTCGACCGCCTCGGCGGTGGACTCGACGACGACCACGTCCTTGCCGGCGCGGGCGTTGACCTCCGCGATGCCCGATCCCATCAGGCCGCCGCCGACCACTCCCACACGCTCGATGCTCGTCATCAGGTTCCCCTCGCTCGATTACTAGGACGTCCTAGTAAACGTAAGGGTGACCGGTGAGTAGGACCAGTTCAGGCCAGTACGGCGGCGACCTCGGCCACGAGCGCGGCCGAGGTCCGCTCCACCATCGCCAGCACGGTGCCGAACCCCTCGTCGCCGCCGAAGAAGGGGTCCGGCACCTCCCCGCCTGGCTCCAGCGGGTCGAAGTCGCGGAACAGCCGCACCCGAGCGGGGTCGGCGTCACCCAGGGCGCGCAGGTCGCGCAGGTTGTCGTGGTCCATCGCCAGGACCAGGTCCTGCTCGTCCAGCCAGGAGGCGAGCACCTGCTGGGCGCGGTGCCGGCTGGCGTCGTACCCCTCGGTCGTGAGCAGGGCGGCGGCCCTGCGGTCCATCGGCTCGCCGACGTGCCACGTGCCGGTGCCGGCGCTGATCACCTCGACCCGGTCGTCGAGGCCGGCGTCGGCGACCCGGGCGGCGAGCACGACGTCGGCCATCGGCGAGCGGCAGATGTTGCCGAGGCAGACGAGGGCGACGCGGTACCGCCCCGGGGTGCGGGGTGGGGGAGCGGTGGTCATCAGTCGTCGAAGCCGAGGACCGCGTCGAGGAACCAGGTGGTGACGCTGATGATGATCGAGCCCCACACCGCCGGCCAGAACCCGTCGACGTGGAACCCGATGTCGACCACGTCGGCCAGCCAGGCGGTGAACCGCAGGAGCAGCGCGTTGAGCACGATGAGGAACAGGCCCAGCGTCACCAGGATGAACGGGATCGACAGCAGGGTCAGCAGTGGCTTGACCCACGCGGTGACCGCGCACGAGATCAGCGCGACCAGCAGCAGCGGCAGGATCTTGTCGTCGAGCTCGGCGCGGCCCTCGCTCGCACCCTCGAACCAGATGCCGTCGATCAGCTGCGCGGCCACGGCGAGCGCGGCGGCCGTGATCGCCCAACGGGACAGGAAGGCCAGCATGCGGCCAGTGTGTCATTCCAGGCCGAGCGCCTCGATGATCTCCACCTCGGCGTCGTCGATGTGCTTGCGCAGGAAGGCGTGCGCCCCGTCCGGGCCGTCGATCCGGTCGGCCTCCAGCAGCTCGACCAGGCCCTCGTGCGAGCCGGCCTCGTCGTGCGCGTTGCGGTTGATCCGCTCGACCTGGGCCAGCGCCAGCCTGAGCTCGTCCATCAGCGCCTCGGCCATCTGCACCAGCCGCGGGCTGCCGGTCAGCTCCACGAGCGAGACGTGGAAGGACAGGTGGCGCTCGTTGAGCTCCTCGTACGACGCCTCGCCGCTGCGCACCGCCGCCGTGTAGGCGTCCAGGGTGGTGCGCACCCTCGCTCGCCGTACGGCGTCCGCGGCCGGCCACGCCTGCACGCCCGCGCCCTCGAGCACCCACCGCGCCCGGCACACGTCGCGCACCGACTCGGCCCGCGGCGTCGCGACCATCACGCCGCGGTGCGGCTCCCGGGTCGCCAGCCCTTCGGTCACGAGCACCGTCAGCGCCTCCCGCACGGTCGGCCGCGAGACGCCGAGGGACTCGGCGAGCGCCACCTCCCGCAGTGGCGTGCCGCTCTCCAGGTCGCCCTCGAAGATCGCCCGGCGTACCTCCGCCGCGACCCGGGACACCGTCGACTCGCTCTCCACGCTGAGGGGCGTGAAGGGGTTCCTCGGTGGCGTGGACGCTCCGGCCATCCCCCCATTCTGCAAGCCCGGCTCGTCTAGGGTGAGGCCGTGCCCCCCGAGCTCCCGACCGATGGCCCGTCCCTCGAGGTCGGCGGAGGCCGCGGCCTGCGGGCGGCCGTCGCCGTCGGCGGTGTCGTGCTGGTCCTCGCGATCGTGGCGCTCGCCGCCTTCCTGCTCGTCGGTCGCGACGACGGCGACGCCGCCCCGGCCGGCGACGACACCAGCAGCAGCACGACACCCGGGGCGCCCGCCACGAAGCCGACCCTCGACCTGCCCACGATCGACGCGTCGGACTTCCCCAGCGACCTGCCGACCGAGCCCCTGCCCGACCTGCCGAGCGGCGCGCCGAGCGTCCCGGACCTGCCGACGAAGGTTCCGAGTGGGGTGCCGTCGGGTATCCCGGACGACATCCCGCCGTTCCCCACCGACCCCGCTGACCTGGAGTCGTGGTTCTCCGACTACCTCGAGCAGGTGAACCCCTGATGAGCCAGCACCCCCCGCCGCCGCCGTCCTTCCCGCCGCCCCCGGCAGGCCCGCCCCCCGCAGGCCCGCCCCCGGCGGGCCCGCCGGCGTGGGGTCCGCCCCCGTCCGGGCCGCCCGGCTTCCCCCCGCCGTCGGGCGACAAGGGCAAGGGACTGTGGATCGTGCTCGGCGTCGTCGGCGTGCTCCTCCTCATCGGCATCGCCATCGGCCTGGTCGTCGCCCTCACCGGCGACGACGACAGCGACGGTGACGGCGACCGCGGGGGCGACAGTGCCGCCGCCACACCCGAGGACGTCGTCGAGAGGCTGGTCGCCGCCGCCGAGGACGGCGACTGCGCGGCCGCCGAGAAGCTGCTGACCGAGGACGCCAGGGCGAGCGATCCGTGCGAGTCCGAGGACTTCCGGCTGCTCGCGACCGAGGACGTCGAGTCCGACGTCCACGACGCCAGCATCGACGGCTCCACCGCGAGCGTGCCCGCCGACTTCACCAGCCAGGCCGGCAGCTCGACGTACACCTTCGTGCTCGAGAAGGTCGACGGCGAGTGGCTGGTGGCGTCCTACGACGTCGCCCGCAGCGCGAGCTCCGAGGGCCCGTCCGTCACGGCGCCCACCGACGGCCCGAGCCCCTCCGGCAGCCCCTCCGCGGGCGGGTCCAGCACGGCCGGTGCCGTTCCCGACGAGCCGACCGCCGTGGTCGAGGCCTTCCTCGACTCCGCGTTCGCCGGCGACTGCGCGACCGCGGAGGACCTGGTCACCTCGGCGTACCTCGCCGACGAGGGCAGCTGCGACGCCGCCGAGATCCCGACCGAGCTGGGTGACTCGGTGAAGTGGGACGTCGGCGACGCGACGGTCGACGCCGCCGCCGGTACGGCGACCGTGCCGGTCGAGATCACGATCTACGGCTCGAGCCAGAAGTCCGACTTCGAGCTGGTCCGCGAAGGCGGCCGGTGGAAGATCAGCGACGCGGGCTGACCGGCCCCGCGACGGCCCGATCCCTACTAACCTGACCGCATGAGCCAGCCGCCGTACGGTGCTCCGCCGCCGCCCCCGGGCCCGCCGCCCCCGCCGTACCTCGGCGGCGCACCCGCCTCCTACGGCGGTCCCGCGCTGCCGCCCCCGCCGGTCTCGACCAGGCGGACCATCGGCTTCACGGTGGGTCTGCTGACCACGATCGCGCTGGTGCTGTTCGTGGTGCTGGTCGCGATCATCACCACCACCAACTGAGCCGGGTGCGACGCCCCGGACGCCGCACCCTCCTCGCCCTGGCCGCACTGCCCGTGGTCGTGGCCGTGGTGGCCTCGGTCGTGGTGCTGCTGCGCGGCCCGGCGCCCGAGGACGTCGCGGAGGACTACCTGCGCGCGAGCTGGGACGGCGCCTGGCGCACCGAGTGCTCGCTGGCCACCGAGCAGTGGCGCGACTACCTCTACGAGGGTGAGCCGTACGCCGACTGTGCGGCCTACGCCGAGGCGGCCGCCGCCAGGGCCGAGACGTCAGCCCTCGCGCCGTACCGTGGCGACACCGACGTCGTCGTCACCGTCGAGCCGTTCAGCGAGGGCGACGGACGGGCCCGGGTCACCTACGACGTCGAGCTGCGCTATCACGGCGACGACCACGCCGGGTTCGACGCGATCTGGCAGGGCGCCGGCCCCCACGACCGCGGCACGGTCGAGCTCGTCGAGGTCGACGGCGAGTGGCGCGTGGCCGGCGTCGACGCGGGCTGAGTCACACCACGGTCGCAGCGGGGTTGAGCCCTGCGCCTGCGTGGCATGATGCCCGGCGACCTGCCCGCGCCGCCCAGGAGAGTGTGATGTCCGACCCGAACCAGCCCACCGTCCCTGCCGGTTGGTACCCCGACGGCCAGGGTGGGCAGCGCTGGTGGGACGGCACCCAGTGGACCGAGCACACGCAGCCGCCGGCCGCCGGACCGGCTGCTGACGCCACCGTCATCGCCCCCCGCCCGCCGCAGCAGTTCGGCCAGCCGCAGCAGTTCGGCCAGCCGCAGCAGTTCGGCCAGCCGCAGCAGTTCGGCCAGCCCCAGCAGTTCGGCCAGCCCCAGCAGTTCGGCCAGCCGCAGCAGCTCGGCTGGACCCCGCCACCGAGCCGCGGCGGTGGTGGCAAGAAGCTGGGCCTGGTCCTCGGCGGCGTCGCGGCCGCGTTCGTCGTGCTCCTCCTCGTCGTCGTGGTCCTGGTCAAGGCGGTCGGCGGCGGAGGGCCCGAGGGCGTCGCGACCGACTACCTCGAGGCGAGGGCCGACGGCGACCACGAGGAGTACTGCGAGCTGTCGTCCGAGGACGAGCGCCAGTCCCTGATCGACGCCGCGGACGCCAGCGACTGCGGTGGTTTCGCCGACGCCCAGGCGAAGGACGAGGAGGACGCGACCAAGCAGTACGAGGAGGAGTACGGCCTCTCGCTCGACGACATCCGCGCAGACTTCGACTACGAGTACGAGGTCAAGGACGTCGAGGAGGACGGCGACGAGGCGAGCGTCGAGGTGCGGCAGACGGCCGAGTTCACCGGCGACCAGGAGTTCGTCGACGACGTGCTCGACGGTGACCGCACGGACGAGCGGACCCTGACGGTGAAGCTGGTCAAGGAGGACGGCGACTGGAAGGTCGCGGACGCGGACTCGGACTGATCCCACGTTCCCATGCGCACCTTCACCGCGACCGTCACGGTCCTCCTCGCGACCCTGGTCGCCCCCTTCGCGATCGCCGGCAGCTGGCTGACCGCGCGGGTCGACGACCGCGGCGAGTACGTCGACACGGTCGCCGGACTCGCGCACGACCCGACGGTGCGCCGGGTGCTCGCCGACGCCGCGGCGGACGGTGCGGTCCGTGCGCTGCAGGAGCACATCCCGGTCGGGCTGCCCGAGGCCGTGCGGGAGTGGGCCGACAAGGCCGCGACGATGGTGGTGGAGAGCCCGGAGTTCCCGGCGTTCTGGCGCGATGCGAACGCCGACGTCCACGACCAGGTGCTCGCCGTGCTCCAGGATCCCGACGCGCCCGCGGACGGCTCGATCACCGTCGATGCCGGGCCGTTGGTCCACCTGGTGCTGGGACGGCTCGAGGACCGGGGGATCCCGGTCGGGCTGCTGCCCGACGTCGCGCTGCGGGTCCCCGTGGTGAAGGAGTCGAAGGTCGCAGGGTCGGGGCCGGCGTACCGCGCCGTCGACGGCGTCAGCCGGCTGCTGCCGTTCGTCTGGCTCGGCCTGGCCGCGCTCGTCCTGATCGTGGCGCGCGGCTGGCGGGCCGAGGTGCGTGCGCTCGGCTTCGCCCTGCTCGGTGTCGCGCTCGGCGCCGTCGGCCTGCTGCTCGTGGCCGACCCGCTCGCAGCCGCCGCGCTCGACCGGGTCGCGGTGGAGCGCCGCGAGCTCGCGGGTGTCCTGCTCGACACCGTGATCGGCTCGCTGGAGCCGTACGCGCGCGGCTTCCTGGTCGCTGCTCCGGTCGGCCTGGCCCTGCTGCTCGTCAGCCTCTGGCCGCGGCGCCGGGACGAATCGCCGGTCCCGGAGCCCGAGTACCACTAGGCTCACGCGCGTGAGCGACCAGTTCCCCCCACCTGGGCAGCCGGGCGAACAGCCCCCGACCCAGATGGCGCCGCCTGCGGGTGGCGCCCCTGTCCCGCCGTACGGCGCCCCGGGCCAGCAGCCGCCGCAGCAGCCGGGCTACCCGCCGCAGCCCCCGCAGCCCGCCGCGCCGGCCTACCAGCAGCCGCAGCAGCCCGGCTACCCCCAACCCGGCTACCCCCAGCAGCCCGCCGCTCCCGGCTACCCGGGTGGCGGCTACCCCGGCGGCCCGGGGGGCCCCGGCTTCCCGGCGCCCCCGGCCGGTGGCGGCGGCAAGAAGGGCCTGGTCATCGCGATCGTGGCCGGTGCCGTCGTGCTCGTCCTCGGGATCGTGGCGGTGCTCGCCTTCACCGTGTTCAAGGGTGACGACGACAAGCCCGCGGCCAAGGACGACACGTCGAAGACCGCGGAGCCGACCGACGACGCGACCGAGACCGACGAGCCCACCGACGAGCCGACGGAGACGGAGAGCACCGACGGCGCCGACGTGCCGACCGACGACCCGACGATCACGGCGCGGGCCTTCCTCGACTCGCTCCTCGAGGGCGACTGCCTGGCGGTCGAGGGCCTGACCACGCCGGAGTACTTCGCCTCGGAGTTCACCGACCAGGCCGGCTGCAAGGCGGTCGCGGGCAACCTCGAGATGTCCAACGCGGAATACACCTTCAAGGACCCGGAGCCGACGCTCGACGCCTATGTCGTCAACGTCTACGGCGACGTCTACGCGCCCAACACGGGCAAGACGCTCGACTCGACCTGGGCCCTCGACGGCAGCACCGGCAGCTGGCTGGTCAGCGGCTACAGCTACGTCGAGAAGTGATGCATCCGGCGCGACGGCGCGGCTCCCCGCGCCGTCGTGCCGCCCTGGGGGGACAGGACGCCGGGAGCGCTTCCCGCGTCGCCCCCAACGCCGGCCGGCGTTGGGTTCACGAGCCGATCATGGGGACGAAGTATCGTGGCGAGTGACGGTGTGCTCCGGATCACACGTCGCGCCACCCCTGTGACGGACCCGGACCACTGACCAACCCGACCCGTGCCGCGGCGACCCCGCAGGCGGCGGATGCAAGGAGTGGCGAATGACCGACCCCGTCTTCGGACCGGCACCCGAACGCGCGCCCGATCCCGAGCTCGTCCAGCTGCTCACACCTGAGGGCGAGCGGGTCCACCACCCCGGCTTCGACGTCGACTTCAGCGCCGACGAGCTGCGCGGGTTCTACCGCGACATGGTCCTCGTGCGCCGCCTCGACGTCGAGGCGACCGCGTTGCAGCGCCACGGCGAGCTCGGCCTGTGGGCCCAGCTGCTGGGACAGGAGGCCGCGCAGATCGGAGCCGGCCGCGCCCTGGCCCCCCAGGACTTCGTCTTCCCGACCTACCGCGAGCACGGCGTCGCCTGGTGCCGCGGGGTCGACCCGGTCCGGCTGCTCGCGCTGTTCCGCGGCGTCGACCAGGGCAGCTGGGACCCGGCCGAGCACAACTTCGGCCTCTACACGATCGTCATCGGCGCGCAGACACTTCACGCCACCGGCTACGCCATGGGCGTGCAGCGCGACGGGCTGGTCGGCACCGGCGACCCCGAGCGCGACACCGCCGTGGTCGCCCACTTCGGTGACGGCGCCTCCTCGCAGGGCGACGTCAACGAGGCGTTCGTCTTCGCCGCCTCGTTCAACGCGCCGGTCGTGTTCTTCTGCCAGAACAACCAGTGGGCGATCTCCGAGCCGTTCGAGCGGCAGTCCCGGATCCCGCTCTACCGCCGCTCCCACGGCTTCGGCTTCCCGGGCATCCGGGTCGACGGCAACGACGTGCTGGCGACGTACGCCGTCACGAAGGCCGCGCTGCAGCGGGCGCGCGAGGGCCAGGGGCCGATCCTGATCGAGGCCTACACGTACCGGATGGGCGCCCACACCACCACCGACGACCCGACCCGCTACCGGCTCAGCGACGACGTCGAGCACTGGAAGCTCAAGGACCCGATCGCCCGGCTCGAGGTCTACCTGCGCCGCAACGGCATGGCCGACGACGCGTTCATGGCCGAGGTCGCGGCCGAGGCCGACGCGCTCGGCGAGCGGATGCGCCGTGAGTGCCACGCGCTCCCGGATCCCTCGCCCCACGACCTGTGGGACCTGGTGCACGCCGAGAAGACGGTCGAGCTGGCGGCCCAGCAGGCGGAGTACGACGCGCACGCCGCGTCGTACGAGGAGGTGTCGTGATGACCACGATGACCCTGGCCAAGGCGCTCAACGCCGGCCTGCGCAAGGCGATGGAGGACGACGACAAGGTCGTCGTCATGGGCGAGGACGTCGGCCGGCTCGGCGGCGTCTTCCGGATCACCGACGGCCTGCAGAAGGACTTCGGCGACGCCCGGGTGATCGACACGCCGCTGGCCGAGTCCGGCATCGTCGGCACCGCGGTCGGCCTGGCGATGCGCGGCTACCGGCCCGTGGTGGAGATCCAGTTCGACGGCTTCGTCTACCCGGCCTACGACCAGATCGTGTGCCAGGTCGCCAAGCTGCACTTCCGCAGCCAGGGGCGGGTGAAGGTCCCGATGGTCATCCGGATCCCGTTCGGTGGCGGCATCGGGGCGGTCGAGCACCACAGCGAGTCGCCCGAGGCGCAGTTCGTGCACACGCCCGGGCTCAAGGTGGTCGCCTGCTCCAACCCGGCCGACGCGTACGCGATGATCCAGCAGGCGATCCACGCCGACGACCCGGTCGTCTTCCTGGAGCCCAAGCGGCTCTACCACTCCGCGAAGGCCGACGTCGACGAGTCGGCGCCGCCCGCGCCGCTGTGGCAGTCCCGGGTGGTCCGCCCCGGATCCGACGCGACGCTCGTCGCCTACGGCCCGACCGTGTCGACCTGCCTCGACGCGGCGACCGTCGCCGCCGAGGAGGGCCGCTCGCTCGAGGTCATCGACCTGCGCACCCTCTCCCCGCTCGACCTCGTCCCGGTGCACGAGTCCGTGCGTCGTACCGGACGCCTGGTGGTCGTCCACGAGGCCCACGTGACCCTCGGGGTCGGGGCCGAGATCGCCGCGCGGGTCACCGAGGAGTGCTTCCACTCGCTGGAGGCGCCGGTGCTGCGCGTCGGCGGCTTCGACACCCCCTACCCACCCGCCCGCATCGAGGAGGCGTTCCTGCCCGACCTCGACCGGGTCCTCGACGCCGTCGACCGGACCTTCGGGTTCTGAGGAGAGCTGCCATGGCCGTGAACGAGTTCAAGCTCCCCGACGTCGGCGAAGGCCTCACCGAGGCCGAGATCGTGGCCTGGCGGGTCAAGGAGGGCGACGTCGTCGCGATCAACGACATCGTCGTGGAGATCGAGACCGCCAAGTCGATCGTCGAGCTGCCCTCGCCGTACGCCGGCCACGTGCTGGCGCTGCTCGTCGGCGAGGGCGACACCGTCGAGGTCGGTACGCCGATCATCCGGATCGGCGAGCCCGGCGCGGTCCCGCCGCCCCCGGCCTCCGAGGTGCCGTCCGCGCCCCGGGCGAGCGAGCCCATCGACACCAACATCCCGCCGGAGGGGAACGCCACCCTGGTCGGCTACGGCCCCAAGCAGCGCGCGCTCAAGCGACGGGCCCGCAAGGCGATGCCCGACGAGGTCCCGGCCGTCGTCGTACCCGGGCCGGTCGACGAGCCGGCCCGTCCGATCCGCGCCCTCGCCAAGCCGCTGGTCCGGCGCCTGGCGCGCGACCTCGGCGTCGACCTGTCCTCGCTGGTGCCGACGGGCCAGAAGGGCACCGTCAGCAAGGAGGACGTGCTCGCCGCCGCCGGCTCCGCCACGCCGACCGCCCCTCCTGCCACCCGCGCTGCGGCGCCCGTGGCCGTCGACCCCGCCGGCCGTGAGACCCGCGAGCCGATCAAGGGCGTCCGCAAGAACATGGCCGCTGCCATGGTCGCCTCCGCCTACACCGCACCCCACGTCACCGAGTGGGTCACCGTCGACGCGACGGCCACCGTCGAGCTGGTCGCCCGGCTGCGCGAGCGCCGGGAGCTCGCGGGCGTGAAGGTCAGCCCGCTGCTCGTCGTCGCGCGGGCCTGCCTGCTCGCGATGCGTCGTACGCCGCTCATCAACTCCACCTGGGACGAGGCCGCCCAGGAGGTCGTGGTCAAGCACTACGTCAACCTCGGCATCGCCGCCGCCACCCCGCGTGGCCTGGTCGTGCCCAACATCAAGGACGCCCACGCCCTCAGCCTGGTCGAGCTCGCCCAGGCCCTCGAGACGCTCACCGCCACCGCTCGAGAGGGCCGCACCCAGCCGACCGACCTGGCCGGCGGGTCGTTCACGATCACCAACGTCGGCGTGTTCGGCGTCGATGGCGGCACCCCGATCATCAACCCCGGCGAGTCCGCGATCCTGTGCCTGGGCGCCATCAAGCCGCAGCCGTGGGTCGTGGGCGACCAGGTCGTGCCGCGCCAGGTGATGACCCTGTCGCTGTCCTTCGACCACCGCCACGTCGACGGCGCCACCGGCTCGCAGTTCCTCGCCGACGTCGCCGACCTGGTGAGCGACCCCGCCACGGCGCTCCTGTTCTGACTCGACGACGAGAGCTGTGGACGAGCGTTCGCCCGTGCCGGACCGGGCCGGTAGAACGGCGGCATGTCCGCACCCGACCCGCCTGAGACGCTCGGTCCCTACCGGATCCTGCGGCACCTCGGGCGTGGCGGCATGGGCACGGTGCACGAGGCCGTCGACACGGCGCTGGGCCGCCACGTCGCGCTCAAGCTGATCCTCCCGGAGCTCGCCGACGACCCGGACCTCCGTGCCCGGTTCGTCCGCGAGGCCCGGGCCCAGGCGTCGCTCGACTCGCCCCACGTGGTGCAGGTCTTCGCCCACGGCGAGATCGACGGCCGGCTCTTCCTCGCCAGCCAGCTGGTGCCCGACGGCGACCTGGGGGCGGCGCTGCGACGGCACGGCCCGCTGCCCGAGCGCGAGGCGGTCGACCTCGTCGCGCAGGTCGCCGACGGGCTCGCCGAGGCCCACCGAGCGGGCATGGCGCACCGCGACGTCAAGGCGTCCAACGTGCTGCTGCGCCGACGGGGCACCCACACCGTCGCCTACCTCGCGGACTTCGGGATCGCCGTCCCTGCGCAGGCAGACGCCGCCGTCGACGACGTCCGGGCGCTGGTGCGGCTGCTGCGCGAGCTCCTCGCCGACACGCCGACCCAGGCGCTCGCGGGAGTCCTCGCCGAGCCGCCCGCCACGGCTGCCGGGCTGCGCGACGCGCTCCGGGCCGCGCCCAGCCGGCGGTCGCGCCGGCGCTGGGTCGCGATCGTCGTCGCTGCCGTGCTGGCCCTGAGCGCCGCGGCGGCGTTCGGCGTGCCTCGCAGGCACGACCCGGAGCCGGACGCCGTGGCGAGGCTCGCCCGCAGCCTCGAGCGCGACGCCGGCCTCGACCGGACGACGGCGCGCTGCACCGCCCGCGCCCTCGTCGCCACCCACGGCACCGCTGGTCTGCGGGACGTCCCGGTCGACGAAGCCCTCACCGCGGCGGCGGGCTGCCTGTGGGCCGACCCGCGTCGGGTCAACCCGCGCGACGGGCCCGCTTGACGGCGTACATCGCCGCGTCGGCCTGCCGGAACGCCTCCCGGACGGTGCGCTCGCCCGGACCCGTGAACGCGTGGCCGAGGGAGGCCTCGACGCCGTGCTGGTTGAGGGCGTGCACGAACCGCGCGTAGTGCGCGGTCAGCTCGGTGACAGGCACGTTGTTGGAGAGGACGACGAACTCGTCACCGCCGTAGCGTGCGACCCGGTCCCGGTCGGTCGCGGCGAGCCGCAGGGCGTCGGCCGCACGGCGGAGCAGCTCGTCGCCGGCCTCGTGGCCCGCGGTGTCGTTGACCTCCTTGAGGCCGTCGATGTCGAGCACCGCGACGGCCACCGGGTCGCCGAAGGCGTCGACGCGCTCCTGGGCGTCCGCGACCAGGCCGTCCCAGCCGCGGCGGTTCATCAGTCCGGTCAGTGCGTCGGTGTCGGCGAGCGCGGTCGCCAGCAGCTCCGCGCGCCGGCCCCTGTCCGCCGCGCGGGCGGCGGCGAGGTGGCTGGCCAGCAGGTGGCTGAGCGTCTCGACCAGGTCGTCGTCGACCGCGGCCGGGTCGGGCAGCGGACTGTCCCCGACCCCGCACAGGATGCCGAACAGGTCGCCGTGGTCGTCGCGGATCGGGTACCCGACGTAGGCCCGGACGGCCGGCGAGTCCGGCAGCCCGGCGTACGACGCATCGAGGGTCGAGTCGGGTACGACGTGCCCGGCGCCGAGGGTCATCTGGCGGCAGAAGGTGTCGTCCCACCGCACGCGGTCGCCGGTGCCGATCAGGCCGTGCCCGTGCACGTGGACGTGGACCTGCTCGCCGCCGGCCACCCGCGACACCGACCAGTTCGTCAGCGGGGTGCGCCGGGCCAGGTAGCCGACGACGCGCCGGGCAGCCTCGGTGAAGCTGTCAGGTGCGGGCACGTCGGACGTCATGGCCGCCTCCGATCTGCCGCAGAGTCCTGGAAGCCCCTTGATCGGCAGCGGAGACGACGACCTGAGCCCATTGCGCAGGCTCAGCCGTCGGTGACCCGGATCAGCCCGACGATCGTGGCGACGTACAGCGCGCCGTCCGGACCCAGGTAGATCGACGCGTAATGGTTGTTCCACTGGATGCCCGTGCCCGTCAGCCGGCTCCAGCGGGTCTCGCCGGTGCGGATGTCGATCGCGGTGACGTACCACGGGTCGACGAGGTTGCCCTTGGGCTTGGAGTAGACGTAGACGAGCCCGTTGCCGAGCGAGGCCTTCGGCACCGACGTCGGTGCGCTGGTCGGGTTGGTCCAGGCGACGTGGCAGCCCTCGGGGTCGATCATCACCCGCGAGACTCCGGGGGTCGTGGTCTTGCCGAGGAGCGTGGACTGCACGCCGGCGTACCCGTAGTTGTTCTCGATGATCAGCGACTCCCCGGCGGCGACCAGGCTGTTCTCGGTCGTGCTCGCGCCCGGTGCCAGTACGGGGATCGAGCAGTGCTCGCGGTCGGCGACGCCCTTGCGGCGGTCGTAGACGATGACGTGGCTGCGCGGCTCGGCGTTGTCGGCGATCGCGATCCACCGTTCGCCGATCAGGGTCGGCGACGTGCCGGAGCCCTGCGAGAGCATGCCGGGCTTCTTCACGCTGCCGCGGTCGTAGGGGATCGCCCAGGTGATCTGCGGGGTGCCGTCGTCGGCAGCGTCGAGGCGGTACGACCGGTGGGTCGACACGAAGTAGACGCCACCGGTCTCGTCGGTGGAGACGGAGTTGAAGATCCCCTCGCCCTCGGGCAGCTCCAGCGCCCTGACCAGGCCGGTCGTGCGGTCGAGGGTGCCGACGGTGCCCTGCTGGCTGAACCACCACACCCGGCCGGCCCAGTCGACGCCGGTCGCGACCAGGCAGTCGTCGGCGCCGAGGTGCGTGGCGAGCAGCCAGGTCCGCCCCCGGGTGAGTGACCCATCGGCGTTGACGGTGACCTCGGCGATCGACGAGTCGGTCGTCGTCGCGTACGCGCGGTCCTGGCCGTCGAGGAAGAAGTAGGTGCCGCCGCAGATGTCGGTCAGCGGGTTCGCGCCGGACAGCAGGTCGCGCTGCGAGAGCTGGAGCTGCGAGACGGCGCGCAGCGTGACGGGGTCGATCACCATCAGCGTGAAGCCCTCGAGCCCGCCGCAGAGCCCGACGATCCGGTCGTGCGAGTCGAACGCCATCGTGGCGCACTCCCGGACGCCGTACGACGCGGTGCTCACCTGCAGGTTGCGGCCGAGCGGCCCGGAGACGGCGTACGCGTCGGAGCTGTAGGGGTCGTTGTGCATGCTGCTGCGCCCGTTGGGCGCGAGGTACGGGTTCTGCGGGATCGGCGGAGCGTCGAGCGGCTGCGCGGTGACCGGGGCGCCCGTGAAACGGGGGGCGAGCAGGTCGGTCGGCAGGGAGGGGATCGGCAGGCCGGGGATCGTCGGCAGGGCCGGCAGGCCCGGCAGCCCGAGATCGGCGTGGGCCGGTGCCGCCGGCAGGACGCCGAGGGACAGGGCGAGGGCTGCGGCGATCACCTCGGCCGCGACGCGGAGCATGCGCATCCCGGGAGAGTAGAACGCGTTCCAGTTTCTTGGGAAGGGCTGGTGCTCCCCGAGGCTGTGGCAGCCCCCGCCGCCCCGTTCGCCCGCTCGATCACCTGAGCAGGTCGACGAGCGCGTCGCCGTGGGTCAGCTGCGGATGGTGCCCGGCGCCCGGCACCGAGACCAGCTCCACGTTCGGACGTGACGCCAGCTCCTCGAGCGCACCGGCGCAGAGCGGGTCGTCGCTCCCCGTGACGATGCGGACAGGTCCGCCGAATCGCCCGAGTGCCTCGCGCAGCTCGGCTCGCCACTGCTCCGATCCCGCGAGTGCGAGCTGCTCGGCCACCCTCGCGGCGCTGCTCCGTCGCAGGTCGCTGACGCTGGACTCGAGAGCGCCGGCGCCCGCGTCCGTGCCGCCCAGCTGGCGTGCGAGTCGCGCGGGGTCCGTGCGTCGCAGGTAGGTACGCACGAGCGGCCGCAGCCGGGATGTGGCGCCCATGGGGGCCTGGAGGAAGAACGGTGCGACCAGCGTGAGCGACTCCACCTTCGCCGGGTACCGGTCGGCGGCGACCACCGCCGCAGCCGCGCCGATGGAGTGGCCGATGAGGTCGGTCGGCTCCTCGAGCACGGCCGGCAGCCACTGCGCCCAGTCCCGGACGCCGGTCCCGCCGCTGAGCCCGAGTCCGGGCAGGTCGACGACGCGCGCGCCGATGCCCGACGCGACGTCGGCCCAGGTGTCCGCGTTGACCGGCAGGCCCGGAAGGATCAACCGGCGGGACCCGGGGGCGCCGAGCTCGAACGTCCGCAGGCCGCCGGCCGAGACGAATCGACGGCCAGCTCCCGTGGCGGCGCCGAAGCGATGCGCGGCGAGGTGGTCGGCCCATCGTTCGAGGGACACCATGACGTCGGGCATCTCGATCCCGTGCCGCTCGGCGAGCTCGAGGGCGGACCTCGTCGGGTAGCGGTCCGCGGACAGGAAGCCGAGCGTCTCGGGATCGGCCTTGGTGAGCCAGCGGGGGAGCCGCTTGACCGCACCGACCGGTATCCGCAGGCGCGGCACCTTCGCGCCGAGATGGCGGCCGACGTGCGTGAGCAGGTCGGCCAGCGGCGGGGTGTCGTCGTCGAGGACCCAGTAGGCCTGGCCGGCGGCCGCGGGATCCGTCGCTGCGGCCACCATGAATGCCGCCAGGTAGTCGACGGTGAGGACGGGCAGGAAGGTGGAGTCGTTGCCGGGCAGCGCTGTCAGGGCGCCGTCCCAGACCTGCTCGACGGAGGTGGCCAGGCCGATCTGCTGGTCGGTCTCGCCCGTCACGCTGTCGCCGATGACGGTGGCCGGGTTGACGATGGTCCACGCGACTCCGCGCTCGACGGCGCGGGCCTGGAAGATCGCGTCGGACTCCATCTTCGACGCCTCGTACGCGCCGAGCTCGGCGTAGGTCGCGGCCCGGCGCTCCTCGGACCACGGCACCGCCGCCGGGTCCTGCCCGCCGACGCGGTAGCCCGAGACGTACACGACCCGCTGCAGGTCGGGGATCCCGGCGGCGAGGTCGAGCACCTTCTCGACGAGGCCCACGTTGGCGCTGCGAGCCTCCTCGGCGCTCATGCCGAACCGGAAGGCACCCGCGCAGTTGTGGATCTCGGTGACGTCGGCGAAGGCTGCGGCGCCCCCGGGCACGATCTCGGCGGCGTCGAAGTCGACGGTCGTCGTCCTGATGCTGCGCATGAGTCCGTGGTCGCGGAGCCACTCCTGGACACGGGCTCCGGACTCGGGCGAGCGGACCGCCGCGGTCACCTCGGCGCCGGCGTTGGCGAGCGTGAGGACCAGGTGCCGGCCGATCAGGCCCGAGGCACCGAAGACCAGCGCGTGGCGTGTGGCGTCGTGGGTGGTCATCGCGTCCCTCCGGGGGTCTGGCAGCGCTGGTCGATGAGCTCCGCCACGACGTCGGCGGCGGACTCCAGGGGCTGGGTGCTGCGCAGGGCGCGCGAGACGATGACCGCGCCCTCGATCGTCGAGACGACGACGGTCGCGAGGGAGTGGGCCTCGTCGGGGGCGACCCCGCTGGCCTCGAGGAACGCGGCGGTGGGGGAGATCCACGACTCGAACGCGGTCGCGCAGGCCTGCCGCAGCCGCTCGCTCTCCGCGCCCATCTCCAAGGTGACCACCGAGACCGGGCACCCCAGCCGGAAGTCGCTCTCGGCGACGATGGTCGTCAGGGCCTCGATCGCATGGCGGACGGCCTCGGCCGGGCCGCCGGCGTCGGCGGCCGCCTCGACGATCAGCGCCTCGAACCGCTGGGCCGCGAGCTCGACCGCCGCGACGCCCAGGCCCTCCTTGCCCTCGGGGAAGTGGAAGTAGATCGACCCCCGGGGCGCTTCGGCGTGCTCGATCACGGCGTTGAGCCCCGTGCCGCTGTAGCCGCTGGTCTGGATGAGCTCGAGCATGGACTCTGCGAGGCGCGCCTTCGTCAGGTCTCCCTTGGATGCCATGGCTTAAGAATAGACCGGTCTACATATTTTTCAAGACGACGGATCCCGGCGCACGCCATGACCTGCGCCACCTAGTCGCGCGACGGGGTGTCGGGATCGAGCAGCCACGCGTCGAAGAAGTCCGAGAGCTCCTCGCCCGTCGTCTGCTCGATCCAGTCGACGTACTCGCGCCGGTCGGCCGTGCCGTTGGCCTCCCGCGCGGGCCACTCGCGCAGCACCTCGAAGAACTTCCTCTCGCCGACCCGCTCCCGCAGCTCCTGCCACATCAGCGCCGGCCCGTAGTAGATGTTGCCGTCGCCGAACCGCGTGGGGTCGAAGGCGCCGGGCGGCCCGGACTCGGCGCGCAGGTCGGACTCGAAGGCCGCCCACTCGTCCGTCTTGCGCACCATCGTGGTGCCCTCCTGCTCGGCCTCCCACATGCCCTGCAGGTACATCGCCATGCCCTCGTTCATCCACACGTCCGACCAGTCCGCGGGCGTCACCGTGTCGCCGTACCAGTGGTGCGCGGCCTCGTGCACGAGCACCGCCTCGGAGAGGCTGTACGGCGAGTCGCCCAGCGTGACCATGGTCTGGGTCTCCATGCCGCTGTCGTTGTCGACGACGAGCACCCCGAAGCTGTCGAACGGGTACGGGCCGAGCCGCTTCTCCAGCCAGTCGATCGCGTCGGGGGTCTTCGCGGTGTCGCCGGGGAGGGGGTCGCCGTCGGCGTCCGCCCACACCTGGATCGGCACGCCGCTCGCCGAGGTCAGGTCCGTGTGCTGGTAGCGGCCGAACGCCACCGTGACGAGGTACGACGCCGCCGGCTCCGCGAGGTGCCAAGTGTTCACGCTGCGCCCGCCCTCGGTGGTCGAGGAGACGAGCACGCCGTTGGCCACGCCGGACATCGGCGCCGGGGCGGTGAGGGTGAAGTCGTAGAGGGCCTTGTCGGAGGGCTGGTCGTTGACGGCGTACCAGGTGAAGGCGCCGTAGGGCTCCTGCAGCGTCCAGGTCTCGTGCTCGGGCGTGGTGCTCCACCCGACGCCCTGCGCGAAGTCGGCGCGCTGGCTGGGGGCGGGTGCCGAGGCGGGCGAGCCGGCGTACTCCAGCACCAGCTCGTACTGCTGCTCGGCGACCAGGGGGTGCGCGATCGTGAGGTCGTTGCCCTCGACGCTCACCTCTGCGGCCGCGCCGTCGACGGTGGCGGACGAGATCGCCAGCTGCTCGTTGAAGTCGAGGGGGATCTGCGGTGCGTCGCCGGTCGCGCGGAAGGTGAGCGTCTCGCGCGCGGTGAGGCGATCGGCGTCGGGTGCCCAGGTCAGGTCGAGGCCGTAGTGCAGTGCGTCGACCAGCGGGTTGCCGAGCTCGGGGTAGACCGAGTCCGCCCGGGTGTCGCTGCGCGCGATCGCGAGGTCGCCGGCTGCCGCCGTGTTGCTGGGGGAGCTGGTCGGTGCGGCCGACGACGCCCCTCCGGGGACTGCGGCGCCTCCGGAGGCCTGGCCTGCGCAGGCCGCGAGCGCCAGGCAGCACGCAGCTGCGGCGGCCAGACCAGCGCTCCGCGTCATGGACGCATCATGCCGCCTCCCGGAATCTGACAGGGATTCACCTTTCCCGTCACCTCCGCGCCGGACCGTCGTTGGAGCAGTGATCGGGGTCACTGAGGTGTGCCCGGGACCGGGAGGTGAAGTGGTGGACGAAGCACAGGTCGCACGCCCCCAGGGGTGGCAGCGGGTCGGGCTGGCCGCGCTCGTCGCGCTGTCCGTGGTCGGGGTCGCGCTCGCGGTGCCGGCGTCGGGATCGGGCGACGGCACGACGACGCTCGCCTCCGCCGCCGAGCAGCAGAAGTCCGACCTCGGCGTCCCGCACGACGACGCCCTGCTCCCTCCCCACGACCACAACGACCCGAGGACCAAGAACGAGGTCGCCCGCGGCCTCGCGGTCGGCGAGGACGTCGTCGACCCCACCACGGCGCGCGAGCGCAAGGCGGCGGCGTCGTACGTCGACACCGAGCGCGCCCTGCCCGACCCGAAGCTGGTCCCCACCGCCGCCTACCCGCCCCGCACCGCCGTGCCCGCCGACCGCTACGCGATGGCCGGCGGCTGCTACACGCTCTCCGCGGGCGGCGCCTCCTTCGGCCCCTACTACTTCAAGGCCACCCGCCTCGGCGGCTACCTGCTGCACACCCCGACCGGTGAGCTGACGCGCGGCGGCACCGGTGCGGTCGCGGTCGCGGCGAAGCCCAGCCCGCAGGCCGACTGGACCGTCGCCGGCGGCAACGGCGCCTTCACCTTCCAGATCGACGGCGCCGGTGCGCTCGTCGCCCAGGGTGGCGCGCTCACCAGCGGTGCGTCCGGCACCACCTTCCAGGTCGCGCTCGCCGGCGGCTGCCCGGAGTACCCCGAGGCCGACGTCAACGTCTCCGGCGAGCCGTTCGGCGGCGCCACGCCGTACCAGGAGGTGCGCGGTTTCGTCGACGCCCACACCCACGGCATGGCCTTCGAGTTCCTCGGCGGCAAGGTGCACTGTGGCCGCCCGTGGCACGAGTACGGCGCGCCGTACGCCCTCGACGACTGCGCCGACCACAAGATCACCGGCGGCAAGGGCGCGCTGCTCGAGTCCGTGCTCTCCGGCAAGCCGTCCCACGACCCGGTCGGCTGGCCGACGTTCAAGGACTGGCCGGCGCCCGAGTCGCTGACCCACGAGGGCACCTACTACCGCTGGCTCGAGCGGGCCTGGCGGGGTGGCGAGCGGCTGTTCGTCAACCTGCTCGTCGAGAACAACAAGCTCTGCCAGCTGTACCCGCTGAAGAAGAACTCCTGCGACGACATGACCTCGATCCGGCTCCAGGCCAAGGACATGCACACGATGCAGGACTACATCGACGCCCAGTTCGGTGGTCCGGGCAAGGGCTTCTACCGGATCGTGAAGGACCCGTTCGAGGCGCGGCGCGTGATCAACGCCGGCAAGATGGCCGTCGTCATGGGCATCGAGACGTCGATCCCGTTCGGCTGCACCTACAAGACCCTGCTCGGGCGCGACTTCCCGGCCTGCACGCCGCAGGAGATCGACGCCAACCTCGACGAGATGCAGGCGCTCGGCGTTCGCCAGATGGAGCTCGTCAACAAGTTCGACAACGCGTTGGCGGGTGTCGCCGGCGACGCGGGCGCGATCGGGCCGCTGGTCAACGCCGCGAACTTCCTCGAGACCGGCACGTTCTGGGCGATGGAGCACTGCGAGCCGGCCGACGGCGAGTCGGCCGACAACGCGCAGATCACGATCCCCGACATCACCGCGGGTCAGCAGGACGCGCTCTTCGGTGCGCTCGGCAAGGTGCTCGGCCTGCTCCCTGCGCTGCCGCTCTACCCGCAGCCCGCGCACTGCAACAAGCGCGGCCTCACCGAGCTCGGCGTGCACACGATCGAGGGGCTCGCGAAGCGCAAGATGGTCTTCGACCCCGACCACCTCTCGGTCAAGGCGCGCTCCGCCTCGATGGACGTCATCGAGGACCTGCGGTACGCCGGTGTGATCTCCAGCCACTCGTGGTCGACGCCCGACACCTACCCGCGCATCTACCGGGCCGGCGGGTTCATCACGCCGTACGCCGGCGACTCGACCGGCTTCGTCGCCAAGTGGCGCCGCCACCTCGGCTGGGCCGACCCGCGCTACTACTTCGGCTTCGGCTTCGGCGCCGACATCAACGGCCTCGGCGCGCAGGGCAACCCGCGTGGCGCCGACGTACCCAACCCGGTGCGGTACCCGTTCACCGGCCTCGGTGGCGTGACGATCGACAGGCAGCGCGCCGGGGAGCGGGTGTGGGACATCAACAAGGACGGCGTCGCGCAGTACGGCCTCTACCCGGACTGGGTCGAGGACCTGCGCCGGGTCGCCGACGCCCAGCACCCCGGCGACGGCGCGAAGATCGTCGACGACATGGCCCGCGGTGCCGAGGCGTACCTGCAGATGTGGGAGCGCGCGTACGGCGTGCGGCCCGACTCGTGCCGCAACCCGAACCTGCGGATGTCTCTCGCGAAGGCGAGGAAGCTCGGCAAGCGGATGGTGCGCAAGCACCTGACGACCGACCAAGTGATCGCCGCCGTCGGCCAGCCGTACCTTCGCCTCGACAGGCAGTTCACCTTCTGTGCCCAGGCCCGGAAGGTGAGGAAGGACGGCACCAGGACCAAGAAGATGGTCAAGGTGAGCGTCGCGGTGAAGCTCAGGGCCGACGGGACCGTGAGGAAGGTCAAGTACCACCGGTGAGGCAAGCGTCACGGCGCCGGGAAGTTACCTGCCGGTAGTATCCGCGGTGCTCACTGCGTCCGCGCACGTGGGTAAGGCTTGCCTATCACGATCGGGACCGCCCGTCGGCACTAGGCTCGTCGGGCGCACTCCTGTGCGCGCCCCTTGACTCCCTGCCGGATGAGGAGCTGTTGGACACCATGCAGATCGTTGCGATCGTCGTCTCCCTGGCCGTCTCGGTCGTCGCGGTCGTGCTGACCGCGCGCGCCGTGCGCTCGATGCTCGGCGTGATCAAGCGCGGCCAGCCGGCGCCCGGGCGCACCGGCAACCCGGCCGGCCGCACGCTGACCATGCTGAAGGAGACGGTCCTCCACACGCGCATGCTGCAGTGGACGTGGGTCGGCATCCTGCACTGGTTCGCCTTCGCGGCCTTCATCGCGCTCTCGACCGCCGTGGCTGCGGCGTTCCCGCAGCTGTTCGACCCCGAGTGGACGATCCCGGTCCTCGGCAAGTTCTTCCTCTACGAGTGGGTGGCCGAGATCCTCGGCCTGCTCGGGTCGCTGGCGATCATCCCGCTGATCGTCTACCGGCTCACCCACCGTCCCGAGAGCCTCGGGCGCAAGAGCCGCTTCTTCGGATCGACGATGTGGCAGGCCTACTTCGTCGAGGCCATGGTCCTCCTGGAGAGCTCCGCGATCCTCTTCATCCGCGGCGCCGAGTACAACCTGGCCAAGGCGCACGGCGGTGAGGCCGCCGAGCACGCCGACGGCTTCCACTTCCCGGTCTCGCAGTTCTTCGGCAACCTCTACCCGACCGGCCACGACTCGATCGGGACGCTCGAGAACATCATCTTCTTCATCGCGATGGTGAAGATCACCTCCGCGATGATCTGGCTGATCGTGATCTCCTCGAACCTCACCATGGGTGTGGCCTGGCACCGCTTCACCGCCTGGTTCAACATCTGGTTCAAGCGCGAGGAGAGCGGTCGTACGGCGCTCGGCGCGGTCAAGCCGCTGACCTCCGGCGGCAAGCCGATCACGCTCGACGACGTCGACGACCTCGACGAGGACGCCGTCCTCGGCGTCGGCTCCATCTGGGACTTCTCCTGGAAGGACATCCTCGACTTCACGACCTGCACCGAGTGCGGTCGCTGCCAGTCGCAGTGCCCCGCCTGGAACACCGAGAAGCCGCTCTCGCCCAAGCTGATGATGATGGCGATGCGCGAGCACGCGTACGCCGCCGCCGGTGGCGTCGAGGGCGCCGCCGAGAAGGCGCTGGTCGGCTCGGCCGGCGAGGGGGAGTGGTTCTACAACCCCGAGGGCGGCGACTTCGTCGTCGACGAGGACGCCCTGTGGGCCTGCACCAACTGCGGTGCCTGCGTGCAGCAGTGCCCGGTCGACATCGAGCACGTCGACCACTTCGTCGACATGCGCCGCTACCAGGTGCTCGTCGAGTCGAACTTCCCCTCCGAGCTCAACGGCCTCTTCAAGGGCCTGGAGAACAAGGGCAACCCGTGGAACATGTCGCCGACGGCGCGCCTCGACTGGGCCAAGGACCTGCCCTTCGAGGTCAAGGTCGTCGGCGACCAGATCGAGGACCTCGAGTCCGTCGACTGGCTGTTCTGGGTCGGCTGCGCCGGTGCCTACGAGGACCGGGCCAAGAAGACCACCCGCGCGGTCGCGGAGCTGCTCGACCTCGCCGGCGTCTCGTTCGGCGTGCTCGGCAACGGTGAGACCTGCACGGGCGACTCCGCCCGCCGCGCCGGCAACGAGTTCGTGTTCCAGGGCCTGGCCCAGCAGAACATCGAGACGCTCAACGACGCCAAGGCGAAGAAGGTCGTCTCGACCTGCCCGCACTGCATGAACACCCTCAAGAACGAGTACCGCCAGCTCGGACTCGAGCTCGAGGTCATCCACCACACCCAGCTGCTCAACCGCCTCGTGCGCGAGGGCAAGCTGACGCCGGTCGCCACCGGCGCCGGTGCGCACAACCGCAAGATCACCTACCACGACCCGTGCTTCCTCGGTCGCCACAACCAGGTCTACACGCCCCCGCGCGACCTGCTGCAGATCCTCCCCGGCGCCGAGCTCGCCGAGATGGAGCGCTCGGCCGAGCGGTCCTTCTGCTGCGGCGCCGGTGGTGCCCGCATGTGGATGGAGGAGACCATCGGCGAGCGGATCAACCTGAACCGCACGGCCGAGGCGGTCGGCACCGGTGCCGACCAGGTCGCCGTCGGCTGCCCGTTCTGCCGCGTGATGCTCTCCGACGGCCTGACCAAGATGCAGGCCGACGGCGAGGCCCGCGAGGAGGTCGAGGTCCTCGACGTCGCGCAGATGCTGCTCGCGTCGGTCAAGGGCGAGCAGGCCACCAAGCTGCTGCCCGGTGAGGGCGCTCAGGTCGCCCCCAAGCCGGCCGCGGCCAAGGCTGCCCAGCCGGTCGAGACCAAGGCGGAGCCGGAGGCCGGCGACGTCACGATCACCGAGGACACCGTCGTCGCCACCGAGGACGTCGGCCCCGCGGCCAAGGCGTCGGGCGGCTCGTCGATGTTCGACGACCCGGGCTCGATGTTCGACACCCCGGCCCCGGCGGCTCCTGCTGCATCGGCTGCGCCCGAGGCCAAGGCTGCTCCGGCGGAGAGCGGCTCGCTCTTCGACGACCCGGGCTCGCTCTTCGACACGCCTGCGGCGGCTCCGGCTGCCCCGGCCGAGGAGAAGCCTGCCGCTCCTGCCGGCGGCGGCTCCCTGTTCGACGAGGGCGGCTCGCTGTTCGACACCCCGGCGGCCGCCCCGGCTGCTCCGGCGGCTGCGCCGGCCGAGGCGCCGAAGGCCGAGCCGGCCCCGACGGCGGACCTCGGTTCCGGCGGGTCGCTGTTCGACCTGGCCGCCCCGGCGGAGGCTCCGAAGGCGGAGGCTCCGAAGGCGGAGGCTCCGAAGGCCGAGGAGCCGAAGGCGGCGGCGCCCGCCCCCGCCGCTCCGGCCCCGTCGGTCGACCTCAACGCCGGCGGTTCGCTGTTCGACATCGCCGCTCCGGCCGAAGCCGCCGCCCCGGCGGCCCCGGCCCCGGCGCCGGTCGTCGAGCAGGAGCCGGTCGAGGCCGAGGCCCGTGCCGAGGAGGCCGCCGTCGTCGAGGAGGCGCCCGCTCCCGCTGCGGCGCCCGCCGCCCCCGCGAGCACGCCGGCCACGGACGTCGACATCAACGCCATGGGCTCGCTGTTCGACATCCCCGCCCCGGCTGCCCCCGCGGCTCCCGCCACCCCGGCCCCCGCGCCGGTGGCGGCGGAGCCCGAGCCCGAGGTCGTCGCCGAGTCGGAGCCGGAGCCGGCCCCCGAGCCCGAGGCTCAGCCGGAGCCGGAGCCGGAGCCGGAGCCGGAGCCGGAGGCCGTGGTCGAGGCGGCCCCCGCCCCGGCAGCGCCCGCGGCCCCCGCCGCCCCGGCGTCGTACTCCGGCGAGGCCCACCAGCCGCGCACGGACGTCGACATCAACGCCGCGGAGTCCCTCTTCGACCTCTGAGGTCGCGAAGTGTGGAGCGTGGTGCCGCGACAGCGCGCACCTCGCTCCACACTTCGTCATTCCGGGCTCTCGGCACAGCGCGGACAGGCGTGAGCCTCGCCCAGCCAGCCGCGTGCCTGCAGCAGGCGGGCAACCTTCGCCGCGGTCGCGCAGCCGCGCTTGAAGACCTGGCCGTCGCCGATCCGCACCGTGTGCTCGCGGACGAGCGCCGCGTCGAGGTCGCGCTCGAGGTCACGGTCCCGGGCAGTGGTCCCGTCGTGCCCCAGGCGTCCGTCGAGTTCGACGATCTGGGTCCACTCCGGGCGGCGGCCGCGGTAGACGACGTCGCGGAACATGCGCCGACCGTCCGCGCTCGACACCTCAACCTGGCGTAGCGCCGCGGGCAGCCCATGCGGCCGTTCGACCAGGGTGAGGTAGCCGTGCTCGAGGGCGGAGCACGTGCCCGTCGCGACGTCGTCAAGGACCTGAGCAAGCCATGCGCGGCGGTGCAGTCGAGGCAGTTGGTCGAGCCGGGCGCGGAGCCGCATCGCGGTCGTCCGGCGCGCCCCGCAGGCATCGGACAGCACCGCGATGGCATCGAGGTCGCGCCCGGCTGCGTCGGCCACGCGGATCACGGCGTCGTCGTACCTCCGCCGTGGAGGCGACAGGTTCCATTGCACCGCCGACTCGAAGCTTGCTGAGCGATGCACGACGACGCCCGCCGGCGAACGGATCCGTCGGTTGCGGGCCACGACGACCTCGATCGGGTGTGTCTGCGCGCCGTGCCGGCCGGGGCCCTCGTGCGCACGGATCGCGGACCGGCCCTCGAGAGCCGCCGGCCAGCAGGCGAGCACGGCCGCCCATGCGCGTTGCTGCCAGGTGAGCGGACCGGTGTGCTCGACGTAGACGCACGGGTGAACGACGGACCACTCATGTCGACGGAGCATGCGATCGATGTCGTGACGGCTCAGGCCGGCATCGAGGGCCTGGCTCCGGGAGACCACGCCGCCCTGCAGGTCGAGCAGCGCCTGGACCTGTGTGGGCACCGACCGTGGCGACAGCGTCATGGAGCACGGGTTCCCCCCTCGCCTCGATCGCACGCAGCGGCCTCGGCGGCCTGTGGACAGGATCCACGGCGTCGCCGACACGCACCTCCTTTCGAGGGGTGTGACGGCGGTCACCGGCGCGTCACCATGGGGGCATGACCGAGCTGTCGTACGCCGCCGGCGAGACCACCACACCCCTCCTCTACGAGACCATCGGGGCCAACCTCGAGCGCACGGTGGCCCGGTGGCCCGACCGGGAGGCGCTGGTCGAGGTGGCGAGCGGTCGGCGGTGGACCTGGCGCGAGTTCGACCACGCGGTGGACGAGGCGGCCCGCGGGCTGATCGGGCTCGGGATCGCCAAGGGCGACCGGGTCGGGATGTGGGCGCCGAACTGCGCGGAGTGGACGATCATCCAGTTCGCCGCGGCCAAGGCGGGCGCGATCCTGGTCAACGTCAACCCGTCGTACCGCACCCACGAGTTCGCCTACGCCGTCAACCAGTCGGGCCTGCGCCTGTTGCTCGCCGCGACCAGCTTCAAGACCAGCGACTACAAGGGCATGGTCGACCAGGTCACGGCGAGCGGCGAGGTCCCCGGCCTCGAGCAGACGCTGTACGTCGACAGCGACGACTGGCAGCGGCTGGTCGAGGCCGGCGCGGACCTGCCGGCCGACGCGCTCACCGAGCGCCAGCGCGAGCTGTCGCCAAACGACCCGATCAACATCCAGTACACCAGCGGCACCACCGGCTTCCCGAAGGGCGCCACGCTCAGCCACCGCAACATCCTCAACAACGGCTACTTCGTCACCGAGCTGATCGGGTTCAGCGAGCAGGACCGGCTGTGCATCCCGGTGCCCTTCTACCACTGCTTCGGCATGGTGATGGCCAACCTCGGCTGCGTCACCCACGGCGCGACGATGGTCATCCCCGCCCCCGGCTTCGACCCCGCCATCACCCTCAAGGCCGTCCAGGACGAGCGCTGCACGGCGGTCTACGGCGTGCCGACCATGTTCATCGCGATGCAGAACGCCCCCGACTTCGGCGCCTACGACCTCGCCACCCTGCGCACCGGCATCATGGCCGGCTCGATCTGCCCGGTCGAGGTGATGAAGCGCTGCATCAACGACATGCACATGGCCGAGGTGTCCATCGCCTACGGCATGACCGAGACCAGCCCGGTCAGCTGCCAGACCCGCGCGGACGACGACCTCGACCGCCGTACCTCGACCATCGGGCGGGCCGCGCCCCACGTCGAGATCCGGATCGTCGACCCGGTCACGGGCGAGACGGTGCCGCGCGGCACACCGGGCGAGTTCTGCACCCGCGGCTACTCGGTCATGCTCGGCTACTGGCCGCTGGGCCAGGAGGAGGGCGACGCCAAGACCGCCGAGGCGATCGACGCCGACGGCTGGATGCACACCGGCGACCTCGCCGTGATGCGCGAGGACGGCTACGCCAACATCGTCGGCCGGATCAAGGACATGGTCATCCGCGGCGGCGAGAACATCTACCCGCGCGAGATCGAGGAGTTCCTCTACACCCACCCCGACGTCGAGGACGTCCAGGTGGTCGGCGTCCCCGACGAGAAGTACGGCGAGGAGCTGTGCGCCTGGGTCCGCCTGCGTCCCGGCGCCGACCCGCTCGACGCCGACGGCGTGCGTGCCTTCGCGACCGGCAAGCTCGCCCACTACAAGATCCCGCGCTACGTGCTGCTGGTCGACGAGTTCCCGATGACCGTCACCGGCAAGATCCGCAAGGTGGAGATGCGCGAGAAGTCGACCGAGATCCTCGGCCTGGGCTGATCGCCGACCCGGCAGCAACTGACTCCGAATTCCCGCCGACCCGGCAGGAAGTGGCGCACTCCGCGCCACTTCCTGCCGGGTCGGCGTGTTTTCGGGGCTGACTTCTGCCGGGTCGGCGTGACGTCACATTCCCTTGACAATGACATCATGATGACATCACCATGATGTCCATGGACATCACGCCGTACGTCGACAGCCTCCGACGCGACCTCCTCGCCGCCGCCGAGAGCGCGGGGGAGCAGGCGCGCGAGGTGGCCGAGCGGCTCGGCTACGCCCTGGATCCCGCGGTCCGCCTCGCGGTGATGGAGGCGATCAGCCAGGCGGCGGCCGAGATCACGGCGGCGATGTCGAGCGGCGGGGTGGACGTCCGGCTCGACGGTCGCGACCTCGACTTCGTCGTGACGCCGGGCGAGGCCGAGGGGCCCGCGCTGCCGCAGCAGGTGACCGGGCCGGTGGCCGCCGAGGTGCCGGCCGACGACGAGGGGCAGGCGCGGGTCAGCCTGCGGCTGCCCGAGTCGCTCAAGGCGCGGGCCGACGAGGCGGCCGCAGGTGCCGGCCAGTCGCTCAACACCTGGCTGGTGCACCTGATCCGGGGTGCGACCAGCGACCGCGCTCTCCACGTCGACGTCGACCTGTCCAGCGTCCCCTTCGGCAACGACTTCCCGTTCGGCGGCCAGCCCGGCCGCCGGCCCGGCGCCGGCCGCCGGCTCACCGGCTGGCTCTGACCCGGTCCACGCAGCTCACCAGGAGATCCCATGAACGACCACGAACCCCTCCGCCAGGTCCTCGAGACCCCCGGCCCGGTCCGGCTCCACGTCGAGAACGGCCGCGGCCGGATCCTCGTCCGGGTCGCCGACCAGGCCACGACCGACGTCACCCTCACGGGCGCCCGCGCGGCCGAGGTCCGGGTGACCCAGGACGGTCGCCGGATCGGAGTCCACGCGCCCAAGCCGCGCAACGGCATCTTCGGCCGTGCCGACGAGCTCGACATCGAGGTCGTCGTCCCGCTCGACAGCGACCTCATCGCGCGCAGCGGCAGCGCGAGCATCACGGCCAGCGGCCGGCTGATGACCGGGCGGGTCAAGAGCGGCTCCGGCGCCGTCGTCCTCGACCAGGCCCGGACCGTCGTCGTCGACACCGGCTCCGGCGACATCAGCGTCGCGGAGGTCGACGGCGACGTCCGCGTCCGCACGGGCTCGGGTGCCGTCGACCTCGGCCGCGTCGCCGGCGCCGCCTCCGTCTCCACCGGCTCCGGTGACGTCTGCCTGGGGCAGGTGCTCGGCACCGCCGTCGTCAAGACCGGCTCCGGCGACCTCGAGGTCGGCGAGAGCACGGCCGACCTGACCAGCAAGACCGGGTCCGGCGACGTCGTCGTCCGTACGGCGCGCCGCGGCCGGATCCAGGTCAAGGGCGCCTCGACGCGCGTGCACGTCGGCATCCCCGCGGGTACGCCGGTCTGGACCGACGTGACCACCGTCTCCGGCCGGGTCAGCTCGACCCTGCCGCCCGTCGGGCAGCCGGAGCCGGGCGCCGACCACGTCGAGCTGCGCGCCACCACCGTCTCCGGCGACATCACGCTGGTTCCCGCCTGACGGGACCGCGCGGTTGACGCCGCGACGACGCGGCCTATCCTTATCGAACAAGCGTTAGATAGGGATGAGGATGAGCATGAGCGCCGCACAGCGGGTCCTGGTGGTCGGTGGCACCGGCCTGATCGGTTCGACGGTGGCGGCCGAGCTCGCCCGTCGTGGGTACGACGTCGCGGTCGCCGGCCGCCACCGGCCCGAGGAGGGCTCGCCGGCGGCGGCGTTCGCCTGGGTCGAGGGCGACTACACCCGGCCCGGCTGGGCCGACCGCCTCGCGGGCGTCGACGTGATCGTCTTCGCCGCCGCCCAGGACATCCGCCACGTCGGGCCGCACGCCTCGGCCGAGACCTGGCAGGACGTGCAGACCGCCAGCCTGCCGGCCTTCTTCGCCGAGGCCCGGGAGGCCGGCGTACGACGGGCGGTGCTCGTCGGCAGCTACTACCACCAGGTGCTGCCGGACCTGGTCGCCGCCAACGCCTACGTCCGCGCCCGCGCCGATGCCGAGGCCGGCGTCCTCGCCCTGGCCACGGAGGACTTCGTCGTGTGCGCGGTCAACCCGCCCAACGTCGTCGGCGTCGCGCCCGGCCGGGCGCTGCACGCCTTCGCCAAGATGGTCCGCTGGGCCCGCGGCGCGATGGCCGACCGGGTGCCGGACTGCGCACCTCACGGCGGCACCAACTACATGTCGGTGCACGCGGTCGCCGCGGCCGTGGCCGGTGCGGTCGAGCACGGCGAGTCCGGCCGTGCCTACCTCATCGGCGACGAGAACCTCAGTTTCCAAGGCTATTTCCAGGCCCTGTTCGACGCCGCCGGTGCCGAGCGCACCGTCGCCGTGTGCGACGACGACCATGCCTTCCTCCCCGACGACTTCCTCGTCGCCGGCAAGGGCGTGACGCTCAGCTACGAGCCCGATGCGACGGAGCAGGAGCTCCTCGGCTACCACCGCGGCGACATCGCGGACACCCTGCGTGCGATGGTCGCCGCCGTCGACGCCCTGCCGCCGCGCGCTTAGGGCGTGTCTCCCACGTCCCCGCCTGCTGCGCGGCGTTTCGCATCCGATCTGGCTGCGTCGGCGTCGCTCGAAGGGCGAACAAGCACGTCGTCGCTCCGCCGCCTTGCCGGATCGGCGCGAAACGCCGCTCGCGACGGCGCCGACGTGGGAGGCACGCCCTAGTGCGTGCCGTAGAAGACGGCGAGGTACTGCTCGGCGAGGGCGGCCGCGTCGGCCGCCTCGTCGGCGCGGTACCAGCGCACCGCGGTCCAGGTCGCGTCGCGCACCAGCCGGTACCGCACGTCCACCGGTACGTCGACCGCGAAGTCCCCGGCGTCGGCACTCTCGGTCAGCGCCCGCACCCACGCGGCCTCGATCGCGGCGCTCTGCTCGGCCACGAACTCGAAGCCCGGCTGGCCGACCAGGCGCAGGAACTCGTTCTGGTAGGTCAGGACCCACGCCGGCCGCTCGGCGATCAGGCCGAGGGCGTGCCGGACCAGGTCGCCGACCCGCTGCCGCGGCGGCGCGTCGGCGCCGACGATGGCCTCGGTCGCCGCCGCGAGGTCCGCCAGGAACTCCCGCAGCACCGCCTCGAGGAGTGCGTCCTTGGAGGCGAAGTAGTGGTACAGGCTGCCCGACTGGATCTCGGCGTCGTCGGCGATGTGCCGCACCGTCGTGTCGGCGTACCCGCGCCGGGCGAACAGGGTCGCGGCGCTGTCGAGGATCGCCTGCCGTCGTACGGCGGGGTCCTCCCGCACCCGCATCCGGCGGGCCGGAGCTGGCTCGGGCGTCACGCCGCGATCCTGCCAGAGCTCGGCTGAACCCCACCGACCCGAACCGAAACGGAGAGCACATGGACCAGCGCACCAGCATCGTCACCGGGGGAGCCGGCGGCATCGGGGGCGCGATCTCCCGGGCCCTCGCGGCGCGCGGCGACCACGTCGTCCTCAACGACATCGACCCGGACGCCGCCGAGGCCACCGCCACCACCATCCGTGACAGCGGCGGCCGCTGCACCGTCGTGCCCGGCGACATCACCCGGGACGACGTCGTCACGGCCGTCGTCGCCGCGGCGGCCGCGATCACCGGCTCGATCGACGTCCTGGTCAACAACGTCGGCGACTTCCGCCCGGCCTCGCGCGACTTCGCGCACAGCACGCCCGAGCAGTGGCAGCGGCTCTACGAGGTCAACCTGCGCCACGTCTTCACCATGACGTACGCCGTGCTGCCGCACCTCGTGGCCGGATCGTCGATCGTCAACGTCTCGACGGTGGAGGCCTACCGCGGCATCCCCGCGCACGGGCCGTACTCCGCCTTCAAGGCCGGCGTCTCCGCCTTCACCAAGAGCATGGCCGTCGAGCTGGGGCCGCGCGGCGTGCGGGTCAACGCGATCGCCCCCGACCTCACCGACACCGCCCAGACCTCGCGCGCCGCGATGCTGCGGGGTCGTGACGAGGCGCTGGTGCCGCTGTGGCTCCCGCTGGGCCGCTTCGCCGAGGCCGAGGACCACGCGGGCGTCGTCGACTTCCTGACCAGCGACGCCGCACGTTTCGTCACCGGCCACACCGTGCCCGTCGACGGCGGCACCCTGGCCGCCTCCGGCTGGTTCGGCCGTCACGACGGCAAGGGCTGGACGAACATGCCCGACCACCCCTGAGCCCGAGCCGGCTGCGTCGTCCCGGCACCGTGGCGTGACCGCCGCCACAGGTGGCTCGTTACCCGTGAGTACGCCACGGGAGGGACCACCCCATGACCGATCACGCCCTGCGCCGCCGCCTGGTGGCCGCGCTGCTCAGCACCGGCCTCGCCGCCGCCTTCGTGCTCCCGCTCGCCGGGGACGCCGTCGGTGCGGGCGCCACCCCGGCCCGCGCCGCGGCCTCGGCCCAGCAGGCCGGGGCGAACGCCCCGGTCGCGCAGAAGCCGAAGAAGTGCGGGAAGAAGCGCAAGAAGGCGAGGAAGTGCGGCAAGGCGACGCAGGCGGCCGCCACGCCCGCCCCGGCCGGAACCGCCACCGGCACCCCGGCCGGGGCCGGCGGCTCCGGGACGGCTCCCGCGGCGGCCCCGTGGACCCCGCGCCCGGCGCTCTACGGCGCCAGCGTGACCACCAAGGACATCCCGATCACGATGGACGACGGCGTGGTCCTGCGCGGCGACCTGCAGCGACCGGCCGGTGCCGACGGCAAGCCGGTCACCACCCCGCTGCCGGTCATCGTCACGATCACGGCCTACAACAAGACGGTCCTCTCGGCGGGTGCCGGCGCCACGCTCGCCGGGGCCGACCCGGGCTACCTGGTCGCGCGTGGCTACGCCCAGCTGACCGTCGACGCCCGCGGCACGGGCGGGTCCCAGGGGCAGTGGGCCGCGTTCAGCGCCCGCGAGGGCAAGGACGCCGGTGCGATCGTCGAGTGGGCGGCCTCCCAGCCGTGGAGCAACGGCAAGGTCGGCATGACCGGTGCGTCCTACATGGGCATCTCCCAGCTCTTCGCCGCGGCCCGCAAGCCCCGGGGACTCAAGGCGATCTTCCCGCAGGTCCCGGCTGCCGACGTCTACCGCGACGTCGTCGCCTCCGGCGGCCAGATCGACGTCGGGTTCATCCCGCTGTGGCTCGGCCTGGTCACCGCGACCGGCGTGATCCCGCCGGCGTACGGCCTCGAGGAGCCGCAGGCCGGCTTCACGATGGCACTCGACCACCTGATGGCCGGGCTCGACTTCACCCTCCCGCTCGCCACGCAGGCGCTGCTCGGCGGCGACCCGGCGTACGACGGGCCGTTCTACCGGGAGCGCTCGCCGATCGAGGTGCTCGACGACGTCACCGTCCCGACCTTCCTCGTCGGCGGCGAGTTCGACCTCTTCCAGCGCGGCACCCCGCTCGTCTTCGAGCGGCTCCAGCAGCGGGGCATCCCGACCAAGCTCATCCTCGGCCCGTGGGACCACCTGCAGGGCTCGGCCGGAGCCGAGGTCGGCAAGGCCGGCTACGGCTCGCTCGCCGAGCTGCAGCTGCGGTGGTTCGACCAGTACATCAACGGCATCGACGGCCGGCTCGACCAGATCGCCCCGCTGACCTACTACGAGCAGGGCTCCGGCTCCTGGGTGCGCAAGGCGAGGTGGATCGACAGCGACCTGTCCGCGCGCAGCTACGCGCTGTCCGGCGACGCCGTGGTCGGCGGCAGGGCAGGCGTCCTGACCACGGGTACGCCGACCGCCGGGGCCGCCGTCGTACCGCCGATCCCGGTCACGGGACTGTGCACCCGCTCGGCCAACCAGTGGACCGCGGGGCTGCCGAACACGCTGCTCAAGGACCTGCCCTGCTTCCGGGACAACGCGCTCAACGACCTCGGCGGCGTCACCTTCGACACCGCGCCGCAGGCGGCCGACGTGCACTTCCAGGGCCCGCTCAACGCGCGGCTCTACGTCTCGACGCCGACCGGCGACGGGATGCTGTCGGTCGCCGTCGAGGACGTCGCGCCCGACGGGACGGTCACCCGGATCAGCGGCGGTTGGCAGACCATCGCGCACCGCAGGCTCGACGAGAGCCGTTCGCGCTACCTCGACGGCCAGCTGCTCCAGCCGTACCACCCGTTCACCCGGGAGGCGAAGGAGAAGCTGCCCGCCGGCCAGGTCGCGCCCGTCGACGTCGAGATCTTCCCGACCGGTGCCGTGATCGCGAAGGGGCACCGGCTGCGGATCGCGGTCCAGGCGTTCGACGTACCGCACCTGCTCTCGCCGGTCACCGACCTGGCCGCTCAGCTGGTGCCGGTCACCGTGCACACCGGGCCGCAGTACCCGTCGGTGCTGACGATGGCGGTGCGCTGAGCCGCTGCTCTACAACCCGCCCGGGCGGCGGGCCAGGGTGCTCGCGAGCGCCGTGGCCGCCGCCCGGACCGCGTTCTGGTGGGCCTCGGGCCGGAACCGGCCGACCGGGCCGGTCACGCTGATCGCCGCCACTGCGGTCGCGCCGTCGGTGTCGAGCACCGGCGCGGCCACGCACAGCAGGCCCGGTGTCGACTCCTCGCGCTCGAACGCCAACCCGGTCTCCAGCGCCCGCTCCAGCTGCTGCTCGAGCAGGCCGGGCGCCACCACCGTGTGCGGCGTACGACGAGCCAGCGGGCCGGCCAGCACCGCGGCCCGCACCGAGGGCTCGGTGTGTGCGAGCAGCACCTTGCCGATCGCGGTGCAGTGCATCGGCATCCGGCCGCCGGTGCGCGAGGGGCTGCGGGCCTGGCGGTGGCCGCCGATCTTGGCGACGTAGACGACCTCGGTGCCGTCGCGGACGCCCAGGTGCACGGTCTCGTGGGTGCGCTCGTAGAGGTCCTGCAGGAAGGGCATCGCCATCTCGAGCAGGGTCCGCTCGGTGGCCGCACGCATGCCCAGCTCGAAGAGCCCGCCTGCGAGCCGGTACCCGTGGTCGGTCTTCTCCAGCAGCCGGTGGTGGACCAGGTCGCCGGCGACCCGGTGCACGGTCCCCTTGGGCAGGCCGGTGCGCCGGACGAGCTCGGCGAGGGGGAGCAGCCGGTCCTCGGGCCCGAAGGCGCGGAGCAGGGCGACCGCCTTGCCCAGGACCGTGTCCAGGTCAGTCACCTCCACAGCGTACCGGTGAGTGGAACGCCCGCATGGCGGGCGGCAGCCGCAGGCCCGAGAGTGAGCACCATGACCGAAGCTCTCGACCTCGACACGGCCGTCCGGGCGGCCGCCGAGCGCCTGCACACCGCGCTGGTCGACAACCAGCCCTGCGCACCGATCCGCGACCTGATCGGCGACCGCGACATCAACCTCGCCTACGCCGTGCAGCAGCAGCTCAACGCGCACCGCCTCGCCGCCGGCGCCACCGTCGTCGGCCGCAAGATCGGCGCGACCTCGGAGGCCGTCCAGAAGCAGCTGGGCGTCGACACCCCCGACCTCGGCGTGCTCTTCGACGACATGGAGTACGACGCCTCCGCCCCGATCGACATCAGCGGCCTGCTGCAGCCCAAGGTCGAGGGCGAGATCGCGTTCGTCCTCAAGGCCGACCTCGCGGAGGGCGACCTCGACCTCGACCAGGTCGCCGCCGCCGTCGACTACGCCGTCGCCGCCATCGAGGTGTGCGACAGCCGGATCGACAACTGGGACATCAGCTTCGCCGACACCGTCGCCGACAACGCCTCCGCCGGCGGCTACGTGCTCGGCACCCAGCGTCGTGCCCTCGACGACTTCTCGCCGAAGGACGCGGCCATGGCCATGACCGTGACCGGCCAGGACGACTCGGTCGGCACCGGCGCCGCCTCCCTAGGCGACCCGCTCGTCGCCCTGCAGTGGCTGGCCCGCCAGGCCCGCGACCTCGGCGACCCGCTGCGTGCCGGCCAGGTGGTGCTCTCCGGCGCCCTCGGCCCGATGCGTCCCGCCGCCCCCGGCGCCGACGTCGAGCTCAGCATCGACGGACTCGGCTCCGTCGCCATCAGCTTCAGCAAGAAGGAGTCCTGACATGACCGCCCAGACCGGCAAGACCAAGGTCGCGATCATCGGGTCCGGCAACATCGGGACCGACCTGATGATCAAGATCCTCCAGACCGCCCAGCACGTGGAGATGGGGGCGCTCGTCGGCATCGACCCCGACTCCGACGGCCTCGCCCGCGCCCGCGACCTCGGCGTCGCGACGACCCACGAGGGCGTCGAGGGCCTGATGGCCCTGCCCGGCTTCGACGACATCGAGATCGTCTTCGACGCGACCTCGGCCAAGGCGCACCTCCACAACGACGCGCTGCTGCGCCCGCTCGGCAAGCGGCTGATCGACCTCACCCCGGCCGCCATCGGGCCGTTCGTGATCCCGGCCGTCAACATCGACGAGCACCTCGACGCGCCGAACCTCAACATGGTCACCTGCGGCGGCCAGGCCACCATCCCGATCGTGGCCGCGATCTCCCGCGTCGTCCCGGTCGAGTACGCCGAGATCGTCGCCTCGATCTCCTCGAAGTCCGCCGGCCCGGGCACCCGCGCCAACATCGACGAGTTCACCGAGACCACCTCGGGCGCGATCGCGCAGGTCGGTGGCGCCAAGCGGGGCAAGGCGGTCATCATCCTCAACCCGGCCGAGCCGCCGCTGATGATGCGCGACACCGTCTTCGCGCTCGTCCACGCGCCCGACCCGGCCGTGCACGACGAGATCCGCGCGAGCGTCGAGAAGATGGTCGCCGACGTGGCGGCCTACGTCCCCGGCTACAAGCTGGTCCAGAAGGTCCAGATCGCCGAGATCCCCGCCGACCAGCCGGTCGAGACCCTGCTGGAGCCCGGTTCCGAGCGGCCCACCCACCAGGTGTCGGTGTTCCTCCAGGTCACCGGTGCCGGCCACTACCTCCCGGCGTACGCCGGCAACCTCGACATCATGACCTCGGCCGGCCTCCAGGTCGCCGAGCGGATCGCTGCTGCTCGCGACAACAAGGAGGCCGCGCTGTGAGCACCCCCGCCGAGAAGACCAAGATCTTCGTCCAGGACGTCACCCTGCGCGACGGCATGCACGCGATCCGGCACCGGATCTCGCCCGCCGACGTGAAGCGGATCGTCGTGGCCCTCGACGAGGCCGGCGTCGACGCTCTCGAGGTCGCCCACGGCGACGGCCTCGCCGGCGGCTCGGTCAACTACGGTCCCGGCTCGCACACCGACTGGGAGTGGCTCGAGGCCGCCGCGTCGGTGCTCAGGAATGCCCGCCTGACCACCCTGCTGCTGCCGGGCGTCGGCACCGTCCACGAGCTCAAGCGGGCCTACGACCTCGGCGTGCGCTCGGTCCGGATCGCGACCCACTGCACCGAGGCCGACGTCTCCGCCCAGCACATCGCGGCCGCCCGCGAGCTCGGCATGGACGTCTCCGGCTTCCTCATGCTGTCCCACATGGCAGAGCCCGAGCAGCTCGCGCAGCAGGCCAAGGTGATGGAGTCGTACGGCGCCCACTGCGTCTACGTCACCGACTCCGGCGGCCGGCTGACCATGGACGACGTCGCCGCGCGCGTGCAGGCCTACCGCCGCGTCCTGGACGCCGAGACCGAGATCGGCATCCACGCCCACGAGAACCTCTCGCTGTCGGTCGCCAACTCCGTCGTCGCCGTCCAGAACGGCGTCTACCGGGTCGACGCCTCCCTCGCCGGCCACGGCGCGGGCGCGGGCAACTGCCCGATCGAGCCGTTCATCGCGGTCGCCGACCTGATGGGCTTCGAGCACGGCTGCGACGTGTTCAAGCTGCAGGACGCCGCCGACGACATCGTCCGCCCGCTCCAGGACCGCCCGGTCCGGGTCGACCGCGAGACGCTGACCCTCGGCTACGCCGGCGTGTACTCCTCGTTCCTGCGCCACGCCGAGCGCGCCGCCGAGCAGTACGACGTCGACGTCCGCGACATCTTGATGGAGTGCGGCCGCCGCCGCCTCGTCGGTGGCCAGGAGGACATGATCGTCGACATCGCGCTGACGATCGTCGCCGAGCGGGAGGCGGCCCTCGAGGGTGCCGCGGTCTGACGTCGCGGTCTGACGTCGTGGTCTGACGGCGTGGGTCAGCGCAGCGACCGCAACCAGGTCAGCGTGCTGGCCCACGCCTGCGACGCGGGGTCGATGAGGGTGAAGTGGTCACCCTCGACCTCGAGGAGGCTCGCCTCACCGCCGGTGGCCCGTGCCGCGTCGACGTACGTGCGCGACTGGGTCAGCGGCACGTCGACGTCGTCGACGGCATGGATGCACCAGACGGGGACGTCGAGGGGGACCTGCGCGAGCGGGTCGACCTCCGCGTCCGCCGGCCCCGGCGGGTGGCCGAGGAACCGCTCGACCGCGCCGCCGCCCAGGCCGTCGCGGTGCGCCGCCCGCAGGTCCAGGACCCCGGCCTGCGCCACCACGTGCGTCAGGCCCACGCCCTGGCCGCCGGCCCACACCGCGAGGTGAGCGCCGGCCGAGTGGCCGATCGCGACGCGCGGTCCGGGCAGGTCCGGGCAGGCGCGGATCGCGTCGGCCACGTCGGTGAGCGTCGCCGCCGCGCCCGCACCTCGCCGGTACTCCACCGCCCAGACCGCCCAGCCCTCCGCCGCGAGGCTCGGGACGAGCGGCCGGGCGTACTCGATGCCGTACTCCGGCTTCCAGAACCCGCCGTGGACGACGACCGCGACACCACGCGGCTCGCCGTCGGGCAGGGTCAGCTCGGCGAGCTGCGCCGGGTCGGCGCCGTAGGTGTGGCGGGTGGGCACGGCGTCAGGATCGCATGGAGACGCCCTCGCGCCAGTAGCCCATGAAGGCGACCTGGCGCCGGTCCAGCCCGAGGTCGTTGACCAGCTTGCGCCGCAGGCCGGTCACGACCTTGGACTCGCCGGCGATCCACGCGTAGAGCCCGGCGTACGGCGCGTCCCCGGTCGGCACTGCGGTCGCTGCGGCCACCTCCTCGCCGGAGGAGGAGTGCACCGGCGTCTCCCACAGGTCCGGGTCGATCTCGTCGTCGCTCACGACGACGGCCTCGGTGGGCGCGGTGCCGGTCAGGTGGTCGAGGACCGCGGCGTGCAGCCGCTCGCCGCGCGGGGTGCCGTTGCGCGGCAGCCAGGTGACCTGCACGCCGGCGGGGGAGGTGATCTCCTGGACGTCGGCGCCGACCGGCACCTCGACGTACGCCGCCCCGGTGGCGTCGGCCGGCAGGTCCCGGAGCACTCCCCGGATCGCCGGGACGGCGGTCTCGTCGCCGACGAGCAGCAACCGGGTCGCCGTGCCGGGGGACCACTCGATGCCCCCGAACTCGTGACCCCTGCGCGGCGCGAGCACCACCAGCCGCTGCCCCGGCGCGGCCTGCAGGGCCCAGCGGTTGCCGGCGCCGTCGAGCACGTCGTCGCCGTGGGCGTCGCCCTCGTGGACGACGATGTCGACGACGAGGCGGGTGTCGACGCCCTCGCCCACCCGGTCGCGGATCGTGTAGGTCCGCAGGGAGCCGCGCTCGTCCTCGGGGATCTCCGTCCAGGTGGTCCACCACGACTCGTCCGCCCCGGCGAAGGACGGCAGCGTGCCCGCCGCGTTGGGGAAGATCAGCTTGATCCGCTGGTCGTACACCGGCCCGTCCGGGCCCAGGTCGGCCAGCGCCGCGCCCCCGAGCTCGATCCGCACGAACGACGGCGAGACCCGCTCGGCCCGCACCACTTCGAGCTCGGTGAGGAGCAGGGGCAGCGTGGCGACGTACTCGTTCTGGTCGACGGTCATGAGGTCAGGCTAACCTAACCTGCATGAACGGCGTCCACCGTCAGATCTGCGTGCGGTGGAAGTTCTGGAACGAGCGCGACGGCGTGGGGCCGCGCTGGCCCTGGTAGCGCGAGCCGTACCTCTCCGAGCCGTAGGGGTGCTCGCTCGGCGAGGAGAGCCGGAAGAAGCAGAACTGGCCGATCTTCATGCCGGGGTAGAGCTTGATCGGCAGGGTCGCCACGTTGGCGAGCTCGAGCGTCACGTGCCCGGAGAACCCGGGGTCCACGAAGCCGGCGGTGGCGTGGGTGAGCAGGCCGAGCCGGCCCAGCGACGACTTGCCCTCGACGCGCGCGGCGATGTCGTCGGGCAGCGTCACGACCTCGTACGTCGACCCGAGCACGAACTCGCCCGGGTGCAGGATGAACGGCTCGTCACCCTCCGGCTCCACCACGCGGGTGAGGTCGGACTGGTCCGCGGCCGGGTCGATCGAGGGGTACTTGTGGTTGTCGAAGACCCGGAAGAACCGGTCGAGGCGAAAGTCCACCGACGACGGCTGCATCAGCCCCGGGTCGTACGGTTCCAGGGCGATCCGTCCGGCGTCGATCTCGGCGGTGATGTCGCGGTCGCTGAGCAGCACGCCCCGCACCCTACCGGCCCGACCTGCCGACGAGTGGCGGCGATCACGAGCGCAGAATGCTCAGATGACCTTCCGGAAGTACGTCGCCCTCGGCGACTCGTTCACCGAAGGGGTCGGTGACCCCGACCCGGCGCGTCCCAACGGCCTGCGGGGATGGGCCGACCGCACCGCCGAGGCGCTCGCCACGGCCGCCTCGGCCGACGGCGCCGACTTCGGCTACGCCAATCTCGCCATCCGTGGCCGCAAGCTGCCCGCGATCATCGACGAGCAGGTCGACGCCGCGATCGCGCTCGGCCCTGACCTGGTCAGCATCCACGGCGGCGGCAACGACGTGCTGCGACCCAAGGTCGACATCGACGCCCTCGCCGCGTCGTACGACGAGGCGGTCGGGCGACTCGCCGCCAGCGGTGCGCACGTCGTCATGTTCACGATCGCCGATCCCGGCCTCAACGGCGTGATCAAGGTGATCCGCGGCCGGACCGCGATCTTCAACGAGTGGGTCCGCGAGATCGCCGAGAAGCACGAGGCCACCCTGGTCGACATGTGGCGGATGCGCGGCTGGACGGTCGCCGAGGTGATGGACGAGGACCGCCTCCACCTCAATGCGGTCGGTCACCAGATGATCGCCATCGCCGCCCTCGACGCGCTCGGCATCGCCCACGACCTGCAGCCGATCCCGCCCGTCCCGGCACCCGTCCTGAGCGCCCGCGAGCAGCGTGCCGCCACGCTCGCCTGGGCCCGCACCCACCTCGCGCCGTGGGTCCAGCGCCGGGTCACCGGCCGCTCGTCCGGCGACGGGGTGGAGCCGAAGCGCAGCACCTTCCAGCCCATCGGGTAGCATCCTCATCGCTCCGGTTCTCCGGGGTCTGCGGACGTAGCTCAGTTGGTAGAGCGTCAGCTTCCCAAGCTGAATGTCGCGAGTTCGAACCTCGTCGTCCGCTCCAGATCCGGCCCTCAGCCGGTCGTGCGACGCCCGCGGAGGAAGTACACCACCGGCAGCACGCCGGCGGAGTTCACGAAGGTCAGCGCGAGCGTCCACCTCCGCTTCGACCCGTTGACCTCGTCCTCCTCGCGGCCCCGGAGGTCGGCGAGCGCGGCCGCCTTGAGCGCACCGTCGACCACGCTGCCGATCAGGATGACCTTCCGGGTGCGGGGGCTGAGGTCCTTCCAGCGCTTCCTGGCCATGTCTCTCCTCGGGTCGGGGTTGAATGGGTCCATGGTGCACTCGGAGCCGCCGCCGTTCACGTTCACCCCGCGCGCCCGGCGCCGCACCGGCCCGGTCGTCGCGGCCGTGCTCATGGCCGTGGGCAGCGCCTGGGCCGGCTACGGCCTGGGCCTGACGATCATCGACGCCAACGACGACGCCCCTGCGGCCTACGTCGCCCAGGGTGCCGCCGCGGCCGGCACCCTCGGTGGCCTGCTGATCGCCGTGGTCGGGTCCGTCGGCTGGCTCTTCATGATGGACCGCTTCCCACGCGCCCTCAGCAGCTGGCACGCCGGCGGCCTGCTGCTCCTGTGCTCGGCGCCCGGCCTCGTCGTCGCGACCCGCGAGCTCGGCGCCGGCGGCTGGTACGACGTCGCGGCGGCCGGCCTGGCCGCCGCCGGGCTCCTTGCCCTGATCGGTGGGTCGCTGCTGGCCGCCCGGCGGCGACTGCGCTGGCTCGACGAGCTGCGGCTGATCGCAGAGGGCACGCCGACCGCCGGGACGGTCGTCGACTCGGGGATCGACCCGTACGACTTCGAGGACGCGTCCAACCTGATCACCACGACCACCTTCAGGTTCTTCGGGACCGACGGCACGCCGTACCTGCTCCGCCAGCGGGTCACCATCCCCGCCGCCGCCCCGATCGTCGAGGGGCAGCGCACGACCGTCTGGTACGACTCCGCGGACCCGCTCGACGAGAAGCGGATCGTGGTCGCGATGGTCCATGCGCTGCGCTGGAACGTGCCGGTCCCGCGCGCGGAGGCCCCGGCGCCGGTCGTACCCTCCTGACGTGGACTTCACCGGCTTTCCCGTCGCTGCCCTCGACTTCTACGACGACCTCGAGGTCGACAACACCAAGTCCTTCTGGGAGGCCCACAAGGCCGTCTACACCGACAGCGTGAAGGCGCCGATGGTCGCGCTGACGGACGCACTCGCCCAGGAGTTCGGCGCCGCGAAGGTGTTCCGGCCCTACCGCGACGTCCGGTTCGCGAAGGACAAGACGCCCTACAAGACGCACCAGGGCGCCTTCGTCGGCGTCGGTCCCGCCTCCGGGTGGTACGTCGAGGTCGCGGCCCCCGGCGTCCGCGTCGGCGGTGGGATCTACGAGGCCTCGGGCGCGCACCTGGCTCGGATGCGCGAGGCGATGGCCGAGGAGAAGACCGGCAGGCTGCTGCAGCGGATCCTGCGCGACCTCGAGCGCGGCGGGTTCGAGGTCACCGGGCAGCGGCTCAAGACGGTGCCGCGGGGCTACGACAAGGAGCACCCGCGCATCGAGCTGCTCAAGATGAAGACCGTGCTCGGGATGCGGTCCTACGGCTTCGAGCCGTTCGTGCACACCGCCGAGCTGCTCGACCGCGTGCGCGAGGACTGGCGCCGGCTGCGCCCCCTCGTCACCTGGGTCGCCGACGCGATCGCCGAGTAGCGTGCGGCCCGTTACTCATCTTGGCCCGGGGGATTGCTCAACCGGCTCCGGAGCCCTTCTGCGCGGCGGTACGACGGACCTAGCGTCCTCGCCGTGCCTTCCGTCGTTCGCCCCTTCGCGCTCTTCGTCCTGACCCTGCTGCTGGTCCCCCTGAGTGCCGTGGTCACGGCGGCGCCGGCTTCCGCGGACACGCCGTTCACGGTGAACAGTTCGCTCGACGCCCCCGATGCCGCGCTGAACGGGACCTGTGCCACGGCGGGTGGGGTGTGCACGCTGCGGGCCGCGCTGCAAGAGGCCGCCTCCGCTGGTGGGACGGTCGTGCGCATCACGATCGACCTCCCGGCCGACACCACGATCACCCTCGGCAACCACGTGTCGATCCCACCCAACACCACCGTCGACGGGTGCGCCGACGATGCGAGCCGGCCGTGCGTGACCCTGTCGGGTGACTTCGCCGGTGCACCGGTCCGCGTCTCCGGCCAGGGCGCGGCGCTGCGGAACGTGGCGGTCGTCAGCTCGGAGAGCGCGTCGGTCGGCATCGCCCTGAGCGGGGCCGACACGACGCTGTCGCAGGTCTGGGTCGGCATGACGACCCTCGGCGTCGCCCACCCCTTGTCGATCGGGGTGCGGGTGACCGGTGATCGTGCGTCGATCGGCAGCGAGTACGACGAGTTCCGCACGACGATCGTCAACGCCGCGACCGGCATCGAGGTCTCGGGGGCCGACTACGTCGCGGTGAACGCGACCAACCTCGGACTCAACGCCGACGGCGCGCCCGGACAGCAGAACGGCCACGACGTGGCCGGCGGCCAGGTCGGCATCCTGGTCGCCGAGAACGGCGCCGACGTGCCCCAGAGCGTCAACATCGGCAACACGCTCAGTGCCGGACAGCACGCGACCCCGGCCTGCGACGGAGTCTGCAATGCGATCGGCCAGATGAGCCAGGCCGGTATCCGGGTGGCGCCCGGCGCCGTGGGCGCAAGCGTCTACGTCAACGGCAGCTACCTCGGTCTGGCGAGCGACGGCACGACCCCCGCCGCCGCGCCCGGAGCAGTCGGCATCGATGCCGGGCCCGGATTCGTGCAGGCGGGGACGAACGGGCCGGCCTCGCGCAACGTGATCGCCGGCGGTGCCTACGGCGTACGACAGACGGGCCCGGAGGGGTCCGTCTCGATCCAGGAGACGCTGATCGGGACCGACGCCACGGGAGCGATCGCCCTCGCACCGACCGTGGTGGGCATCGCGGCCGACGGTGACTACGCAGGGGTGTCCTCCAGCCGCATCGTCGTCGCGAGCGACGCGACCGGCGTCGTGCTCAACGGGGACGAGGGGACCGTCACCGGCAACGTCTTCGGACTGCTGGCCGACGGCACGGCCGCTCCGATGGCGCACGCGGTGAGGGTGGTCGGCGATCGGAGCGACATCGGGTCGACGGTCGTCGAGGACCGTAACGTCATCTGCAGCGCCAGCGGCGCGGCCGTCGTCATCGCCGGTGGCGACCGCACCACCGTCAGCCGCAACCGGATCGGCGTGGACGAGGTGGGCGCCGCCTGCACCGGCCAGCGCGCCAACGGCTCGGGCGTCGTGGTCAAGGACGTCGGCGGTGACGTCGCGACCCGCAACAGCATCGGGAGTGTGCTCGGCAGCGGGAACACCGTCTCCAACAGCCTGCACAACGCGATCACGATCGCCTCGACCGGTCACAACAAGGCTCTTCACAACACAGGCTCCGGCAACGCCGGGCTGATGCTCGACGTCGGCGGGCTGAGCGCCGGGAAGCCCGACGACGGCGACGGCCCGGGCAACCCGGCGGAGGAGAACGGCAACGTCTCCACGCCGCAGGTCCAGGTCGCCCGCGACGCACTGGTGAGCGGTGACGGTGGCGGCGCGGGTGACTACGTCTACCTGTACGCGACCGACAGCGCGGCGGGGACGGCGCCGCACGGAGTCGGTGCCCTGCTCGGCCAGAGCCAGGTCAAGGGCGACGGCAACGGGCTGTGGACGATCACGCCCGCCGCGCCGATCTCCCCTGGCACCCGCGTGGCCGTCGTCTCCGAGAGCCGCTCGCCGGACACCGGCGACGCGGTCAGCGAGTTCTCGACGGTGGTCACCGTCGTCGCGACGCCCGGTGGGCCGGGCACGACCACTCCGCTCACCGTCGCGGGCAGCCCGACGCTCAAGGGCAGGGCGAGGGTCGGCAAGAGGCTCAAGGTCGTCATCCCCGCCTCCGCCCCGACCGGAGCCGTGGTGAGCGTGCAGTGGCTGGTGGGCAGGCGCGTGATCGCCGGCGCGACCGGGCCCGCGCTCAAGCTGGGCGGCCGCCACCTGGGCAGGAAGGTCAGCGCGAGGGTGACCTGGACGCTGCCGGGGTCGGCGCCCGTCGTCCTGACCACGGCGCGGATCCGGGTCAAGCGGTGACCTCGGCGGCTCAGACCCGGCGCAGGAAGGCGGCGAGGTTGTCCGTCAGCCGCGCCACCTGCTGCTCGAGGGGCAGCGACTCCGGCAGCCGGCCCTGGTCGCTGACCTTCTTGCCTCGCACGTAGAGCGAGCACTGCAGGTCGGCACACATGTAGGTGCCGACGGAGTCGCCGTTCTGCCCGGCCTTCCCGGACCGCGGCGCCACCATCAGCACGACCCCGCCCGAGCCGTGCGGCGTCAGGCACAGCGCGCACAGGTTCTTGCGCGGCACGCCGGCGCTGCCGTCGGTCGCCCGCAGGACGATGCCGTACGGCGATCCGTCGACCTCCGCGACGACGTACCCGCGCACCCGCGACTGCGGGTCGCGCCAGCCGAGGAAGTCGAGGTTCTCCCACGGCTGGGCAGGCAGGTCGCGGGGGACCGGCAGCCGCTTGGCCTCACCCTTCGAGCAGTTCACGAAGGAGGCGCGGATCTGTTGCTCGGTGAGGGGTTCCACGTCGGTCCACCCTACGAACCCACGCCACCCATTTACGCGCGCCGGATCAGGCGGAGGTGAAGCTCGCCATCGTGCGGTCCGGCTCCCAGAACGCCTTCATCGACCTCACCCGGCCGTCGTCGTCGACGACGTACACCATGATCAGGTCGGTCGTCGTGTGCGAGCCGTCGGCGAAGGACGTCTTGATCCGCCCGATGTTGGCGCAGGTGTTGCTGCCCGGGTTGGCGAACGAGTCGTTGATCTGGAACTCGAAGGTGTCGATCGGCGCGATCGCCTTCTCCCAGAAGGCCGAGATGCCGGCGTGGCCGTGGTGGCCCTTGCCCTCGGGGTCGAACATCGACGGGCCGACCGGGTCCTCGAGCACCGCGTCCTCGGCGTACACCGTCAGCCACTCGGCCAGGTCGCCCTTGGCCACGGCGGAGTAGGACCGCTGGGACGCCGCGCGGGCCGGGTGCGGGTCGTTGGGGGCGTTCCAGGCGATCGCGTCGGAGGTGATCATGCGGTCATGGTAGGCCGAATCTAGAACCTGTTCTACCCCTTCGGATGGACCGCTGCACGTCACCGCGGGTTCACGGACCGCTCATCGTGGCCTGTCAGCGTGGCGGCATGGCGAAGAAGCAGAAGGCCTGGATCCATGTCGGCATGCCGGGCGCCGGCGACGTCGTGGAGCTCGCCCTCGCGCACCACCACGCGGCCCTCGTCGAGCTCGGCGTCGCCTCCCTGGCCCAGTCCACCGCCGAGAGCTTCCGGGCCGCTGTCGAGATGACCCGCTCCCACAAGGACTGGGGCCTCAAGCGCGCCGACGTCGAGGGCCAGTGGACGCGCCTGGTCCGCCGGGCGAGCAAGAGCAGGTGCGACCTCGTCTTCAGCCAGTCGCTCCTGGCTGCTGCCACCGCCGAGCAGGTCGCGCTGCTCGTCGACGCCCTCGCCGGCCACCAGGTCAACATCGTCGTGACCACGGGCCTCGACGACGAGGCCGCCGCCGTCGCCCAGTGGCAGGCGGCGTGCCGCAAGCCCGAGCGCCTGCACGTCATCGAGACCGACGGGCTCGAGCCGGCTCAGGTCTGGAAGGCGTTCGGCAAGCTCGTCGGCTTCGGTACGGCATCCCTCGGCCTCACCGGGCTCCCGAGCGCGTCCGCCGCGCTGCAGACGCTGCCCGAGGCGCTGCGGGAGGTCGAGCGGCTGGCTCGGCGCAACGCGTCGCTGGAGGTGCGGCTCGAGGAGCTGGACCGGAAGCGGCGCAAGCTCAAGCGGAGGTTGCACAGCGCGGCATGAGCCCCGGACGGGCTGAGGGCTGGACGGGTCCGAGGGCTGGGTGGGCGCGGGGTTGATGCGCTGCGTGAGCGACTCACGGTGTTGGTTTGGCGCTCGCTTCGCTCGCGCATGTCGGGCGCCCACTTGACGCGTGATCTTCCCTCGCTGCGCTCGCTTCCTCGCTAGCGCTCGGTCGCTCGCTCCGCTCGGTCCAGATCACGCGGGGCGCCCGACGGGATCCAGCCGAATGACGCTCGTCCGCGCAGGACAATCAGCCGAGCCCCGTCGCGCGCGCCGCGTTGCCTGGACGGAGCGGAGCGAGCGCCAGCGGGCGCAGCGGAGGAAGGCGACGCGCACAAGCGCGCGCGACATGCCGGAGCGAAGCGACGGCCAAACTAGTGCGGTGCCCAGGCGTCGTCGTCCGCCGTGCGGCTGGTGACGGCGTCGGGGAGGTGCCCGTCGGCGAGCTGCTGGATCGACACGTCCTCGAAGACCTCGCGCAGCGCGCGGCGGGCGGCGATCCAGACGTGCTGGAGGACCTCGGCGGCCTCGTTGTAGTTGACCGCCTCGGGGCGCAGTCCGTAGACGGAGACGAGCGGGCCGTCGACGGCGCGGATCACGTCGGCGACCGAGACGGAGGTGGCCTCGCGGGCCATCCGCCAGCCGCCGGACTGGCCGCGCTGGGACATCACGATGCCGGCGCGGCGCAGGTCGGCGAGGATCGCCTGGAGGAAGCCGTGGGGGATGTCCTGGAGGCGTCCGAGCTCCTCCGCGCTGACGGCTCGCCCGTCGGACCTGCTCGCCATGGCGATCAGGGCCCGCAGTGCGTAGTCGGACTTGGCGGAGACGCGCATGGGGTCAGTCTGTCAGATTGCTCGATCTATTCAGTCGACCTAGGGGTGGATCGGTGTGAGCGATCCCGCTACCCCGGTGCTTGCCCGCTGCTAGCACCCCCCGTATCATGAAGTTACTGGTGAGTAGCAGTGCTCATGACGAGCACGGCGAAGCCACTCCATGAATCCCTGGAAACTGGAAACGGTGGGAACTGTGAGCCACTACAAGAGCAACCTGCGCGACATCGAGTTCAACCTCTTCGAGCTCTTCAACGTGCAGGACTACCTCGGCACGGGCATCTACGAGGAGATGGACGCCGACACCGCGCGCGAGATCCTCTCCGAGGTCGAGCGCATCGCGCGCGAGGACCTGGCGGCGTCGTTCGTCGACTCCGACCGGAACCCGCCGGTGTTCGACCCCAAGACGAACACCGCGCCGGTCCCCGCGTCGTTCAAGAAGTCGTACGACACCTGGATGGAGTCCGGCTTCTGGGGCCTGGGCCTGCCGGAGGAGATCGGTGGCACCACCGCGCCGCCGTCGCTGGTGTGGACCACCGGCGAGATGGTGCTCGGCGCGCAGGCGCCGATCTGGATGTACTGCACCGGCCCCTCGATGGGCTCGGTCGTCTTCAAGAACGCCAACGGCGTGGCCCGCGACATCCGCATCGCCGAGATCATGGTCGAGCGCCTGTGGGGCGCCACCATGGTGCTCACCGAGCCCGACGCGGGTTCGGACGTGGGTGCCGGCAAGACCTTCGCCACGCCCAACGAGGACGGCTCCTGGAACATCTCCGGCGTCAAGCGCTTCATCACCAGCGCCGAGTCGGACCTGCAGGAGAACATCATGCACCTGGTCCTCGCCCGCCCGAAGGGCGTCGAGGGCGTGGGTGGCCCGGGCACCAAGGGCCTGAGCCTCTTCCTCGTGCCGAAGTACCACTTCGACCACCAGACCGGCGAGCTGACCGGCGAGCGCAACGGCGTCTACGTCACCAACGTCGAGCACAAGATGGGCATCAAGGTGTCCAACACCTGCGAGCTCACCTTCGGCGACCCGCAGGTCGGCGGCGGCGAGCCCGCCAAGGGCTGGCTGCTCGGCGAGGTGCACGACGGCATCCGCCAGATGTTCGACGTCATCGAGAACGCCCGCATGATGGTGGGGACCAAGGCCATCGCGACCCTGTCGACCGGCTACCTCAACGCGCTCGAGTTCGCCAAGGAGCGCGTCCAGGGCTCCGACCTCACCCAGTCCGCCGACAAGGCCGCGCCGCGGGTGACGATCACGCACCACCCCGACGTCCGCCGCTCGCTGATGACCCAGAAGTCGTTCGCCGAGGCGATGCGCTCGCTGGTCGTGTTCACGGCCACCTGGCAGGACAAGGTCCAGCTCGCCAAGGCCGCGGGGGAGCGCAACGAGCTCGCCGAGGCCGTCAACGACCTGCTGCTCCCGATCGTCAAGGGCTACGGCTCGGAGCGCTCGTGGGTCCTGCTCGGCACCGAGTCGCTGCAGACCTTCGGTGGTTCGGGCTTCCTGCAGGAGTACCCGATCGAGCAGTACGTCCGCGACGCGAAGATCGACACCCTCTACGAGGGCACCACCGCGATCCAGGGCCAGGACTTCTTCTTCCGCAAGATCGTCAAGGACCAGGGCAAGGCGCTGGGCCACATCGCGGGCGAGATCAAGGCGTTCATCGAGTCGGAGGCCGGCAACGGTCGCCTCAAGAACGAGCGCGAGCTGCTCGCCAACGCGCTCGCCGACGCCGAGGCCATGGTCAGCCTGATGATCAACGACCTCATGTCCGCCCAGGACGAGATCAAGAACATCTACAAGGTCGGCCTCAACACCACGCGCCTGCTGATGGCGCTCGGTGACGTGGTCTGCGCCTGGCTGCTGCTGCGCGGCGCCGAGGTCGCGCTGGCCAAGCTCGACGGCGGAGCCGGCAACGACCAGGCCTACTACGAGGGCAAGGTCGCCGCAGCCCAGTGGTTCGCTCAGCTCAACCTGCCGCGCCTCTCGGCCGAGCTCAAGATCGCCCAGGCGACCGGCCTGGACGTGATGGACCTCGACGAGGCCGCGTTCTGATTGCACGCAGACTCACCGCCGACGGCCGCTCCGGGATTCCGGGGCGGCCGTCGTCGTACGTCGGGCCACGGCAGGGCGCGGCGGTCGCTTAAGGTCTGCGGGTGCCCCGTACCGCTCCACGCCTCGCCTGCTGCCTCGCCGTCCTCGCTGCGCTGGTGCTCGCCCTGTGCGGTACGCCGGCCCGCGCCGACGACCGGGAGTACCCCGAGCCGTTCTTCAACGGCAACGTCGGCGACCCGAGCGTGGTGATGGTCGGCAAGCGGATGGTCGTGGTCGCGACCGGGCCGCAGATCAACCGCGCCTACAAGGACCCCGGCCACCCGTGGCGCTACCAGCAGCCGGTGCTCACGCACCGCCCGAAGTGGGCGATCGCGGAGGGCGGCATCTGGGCCGCGGACATCGCGAAGGTCGGCCGGAAGTGGCTGCTCTACTACGCCGTCCCGGTCGCCGGGCTCGGCGACTTCGGCCGCTGCATCGGCGTCGCCGTGGCGAAGAAGGCGCTCGACCCGTTCAAGCCGGTCGGGGGGAGGCCGCTGGTGTGCCCGTCGCAGGCGCTGGTGCCGCCCGCCCAGGACCCCGTCGTCACGCCGGACCTGCCGAGCCGCGGCGTCATCGACCCGTCGCTCTACCGTGAGGGCAAGCAGACCTACCTGCTCTACAAGACCGACGGAAAGCCGTCGTCGATCCGGTTGCTGCCGCTGAGCCGGAGCGGCCTCCGGGTGCGCACCGGGCAGGACCCGGCGAACCCGAGCGCCGAGCTGGTCCGCTCCACCGGGGTCATCGAGAACCCCGTCCTGACGCGGCATGCGGGCATCTACTACCTGTTCGCGTCCGAGGGCGACTTCGCCCGGTGCTCGTACGCCGAGACCTGGCGCCAGTCCGCGTCGATGACCGACTGGTCCCTCTCCGCCCCCACGGTGCTGCTCGACAGCACCATCACCCAGGGCCTCTGCGGGCCGGCCGGTGGCGACATCGTCAAGCACCGAGGCCGGACCACCCTCTACTTCCACGGCTGGGTGCGGTTGCACTCGTCGAAGCCGAAGGGCGTGAACTACTGGGCGTGGAACGGCGGCGAGCAGTACGGCCGGCGGGCGATGTACGGCGCGCGGCTGACGTTCCCGGGCGGCGTGCCGACGGTGAAGAGGTACCTCTCGCGCACCGGCGTCCCGCAGCGCGTTCCCACGCCGTACTGACCGCGGCCTCGATAGGGTCGGCGACATGAGCGACCGCGAGCTGCTGGCCGGCTACGTCGAGAACTGGTGGAGCGCAGTCGGAGACCTCGTCGCCCTGCTCGAGGAGCTCGGCCCCGACGACTGGAGCACGCCGACCGACCTCGCCGGCTGGGACGTCAAGGCGGTCGCCTCGCACACCGCGCACCTCGAGTCCATCCTCGCCGGCGGACCCGACGAGACGGCCGACATCGGCGAGCCCGCGCACGTCACCAGCCCGATGGGCCAGTTCACCGAGATCGGCGTCGTCACCCGCCGCGGCCGCGAGCCGGCCTCGATCATCGAGGAGATCCGTACGACGACCGCCCGGCGCCGCGCAGCACTGGACGCCGCGCCGCCGGAGGACGCCACGGCGCCGGCCGACGGCATCTTCGGCCTGATCGGGTGGAACACCCGGACCCTGCTGCGCAACCGGCCGCTCGACGTGTGGATGCACGAGCAGGACATCCGCCGCGCGGTCGGCCGCCCCGGCGGCCTCGACAGCCCCGGCGCCCAGCACACCGCCGACTACCTCGTCGAGGCGTTCGGCTTCGTCGTCGGCAAGCGCGTCGCCCCGCCCGCCGGCACGACGGCCGTGCTCGCCGTCGAGGGCAGCACGCCGATCGCCGTCGAGGTGGGCGAGGACGGACGTGCCCAGCCTCTGGCCGCCGTGCCGGACGAGCCGAACGTCACCGTCGCCATGGATCGCGAGAGCTTCATCGTGCTGGCCGGCGGCCGTCGTGCTGCCGCGCCGGGGGCCGTGAAGGTCTCGGGTGACCAGGAGCTGGGGCAGCGGATCGTCGCCAGCCTCGCCACGACGCCGTAGGGGATCTCGATGTCTGACTGGAACGTCGCCGACCTGCCCGACCAGACCGGCCGCACCATCGTCGTCACCGGCCCGACCCTCGGCGGGCTCGGCCACCACACGGCCCTGGAGCTTGCCCGCCGTGGCGGCCGGGTGATCCTCGCCGGGCGCAACCCGGCGAAGGTCGAGGAGACCGTCGCCGCGATCCGGGCCGAGGCCCCCGACGCGCAGCTCGAGGCGCTGCACCTCGACCTGGCCAGCCTCAGCTCGGTCCGCGCGGCTGCGGCCGCCGCCGCGCAGGTCGGACCGATCGACGTACTGGTCAACAACGCCGGTGTGATGGGCACGAAGTACTCCCGCACCGCCGACGGACTCGAGCTGCAGATGGCCACCAACCACTTCGGGCCGTTCCTGCTGACCGGCCTGCTGCTGCCGCAGCTCGTCCAGAGCGAGGACGGACGCGTCGTCACGGTGTCCTCGCTTTTCCACACCTTCGCCGGGAAGGCGCCGCTCGGGCCGCCGCGCGAGCAGACCGGTCGCTACAGCACGTGGCGGGTCTACGGGCAGACGAAGCTCGCCAACCTCTACTTCACCGCCGAGCTGGACCGCCGCCTGCGCGCCGCCGACCTCCCCGTCCGTGCCCTCGCCGCCCATCCCGGCTTCGCCGGCACCCACCTGGCCGCCAACGGCCAGTACGGCCGCTCCTCCGGCGGCATCGCCTCGATCCTCGACGCCGGTGTGAGGGCCGTGTCCCAGACCGCCGCGGCCGGCGCCTGGCCCTCGCTCATGGCCGCCACCGCCGACCTGCCCGGCAACACCTTCGTCGGCCCGGGCGGCTTCCGCCAGCTCTCCGGAAGGCCCCGCACGGTCGGCCGGAGCCGGCTGGCGCGCAACGACGAGAACGCGCGGCGCCTGTGGGAGATCAGCGAGCAGACCGTCGACCTGAGGTACCCGTGACGGACGACGGGGCGAACCGCTACTTCCCGGAGCGCCACCCCCACGTCCTGGCGACGCTGATCCGGGAGTCCCGGTTCAGGCCGGTGCGCTTCGTGACCGGCTACGACATGCGCGAGGTCGACGACCTCCTCGACCGGCTCGTGGACGCGCTGTCCGCGGGCCGACCGGTCCGACCGCTCGTCGCGTCCGCCACCTTCGCCACCACCCGTCTGCGGGAGGGCTACAGCCAGGTGGACGTCGACACCCTCCTGGCCGAGGTCGCCCGCCGCGCCGAGGCCTGAGCGCCGTACCGCTTTCTTTGCCGAGGAACGGGACCTTCGCCCCTCCCGGCCATCTCGACCATGCCCGACGCTGGCCGGGTGACCGGTGACTCCGCGCTGCGTGCGCGCCTTGCGCTGACCACGGAGACGATCGCCTGGGGCGTGCTGTACGCCGGCGCGATGCTGGTCGGACGTCTCAGCCGGGTGGACACCGAGCTCGCCCTGGTGTGGCCCGCGGCGGGGGTGTCGGTGGTGTGGTTCCTGCGCGCCGGCGCCGGGCGCCGACGTGGGCTGGCGGTCGCGGTGCTCGGCGCGGTGACCGGGACGGTCAACTGGGTGACCGGCGTGGAGCCACTCGGTTCGTGGCTCTTCGCCGGCGTCAACGTTGTCCACGGCCTGGTCGGTGTTGCCGTGCTCGGCAGGCTGGCCGGATGGCGCACCGCGCGCCCGATGGCCTCGCTCTCCGACGTCGCGGCACTGCTGTGTGCGTCGACGGCGAGCGCGGGGGTGAGTGCCTTCCTGGGCGGTGTGGTCGCCGCGGCGCGGTTCGGTACCGAGGTCTGGGACGGGATCGGCCTGATCGGTGCGCGCAACGGCATCAGCACCTTCGTGGTCGCGTCCGCATTGCTGGCCGTCCCCCGGCTCCGCGCCAGCGGCAGCCGTGCGCACCGGGCCGGTTCCGCGGTCCTCGTGCTGACCGTGCTCGCCGGATCGCTCGCGCTGGTCCTGGTGCGGTGGCCGGTCGCGTTCGCGTTGATCCCGCTGACCGTGGCGGCGGCGCTGCGGTGCGGGCCCGCCGTGACCAGCGTCATCGCGGCAGCCCAGGGCGTGCTCGTCGTCGTTGCCACGCGCGCCGGCCACGGGCCGTTCTCGCTGATCCCGCGGGTTGAACCGCGTATCCTGGAGGCCCAGGCCCTCATCCTCGTCCTCGCCCTCGTCGGAGCCGTGGTGGCTCTCGCCCTTCAGGAGCGGTCCGAAGCCCTCGTCGCGAGTCGTCGCGACCGAGACCGGCTCCAGGCCCACATGGACGCCGCCCTGGTCGCCAACGCGCACGTCGTGGCCACCGGCTCGACGTCCCCCGAGGTCTTGGACGTGAACGGCGCGATGATGGCGTTGACCGGTCGGAGCCGCGCGCAGCTGGTGGGGACGGACCCGTGCACCTGGCTGACGGACGCGTCGGCATCGCTGCTCGCGGCGGGAGTCGACGAGCTCGCCTCCGGTGCGCACACCGGCTGGCGCGGCGAGCTCCAGCTCGCCGACGCCTGGGGTTCGGCCTGGGTCGACGCGGCGCTGTCCGCGGTCGGGGCGACCGGGCACCCGGCCCGGCCTGAGCTCAGCCTGCAGATGGTCGACATGACGGTCCAGAAGGCGGCCGAGGAGCGGTTGGCGACGATCGCGCTGCACGATGAGCTGACGGGGCTGCCCAACCGGGTCCTGTGGGCGGACCGGCTGAAGGTCGCCCTCGCCGAGGCGGAGCGCAGCAGGTTCGTCGTCGGCGTCCTGTACGTCGACGTGGATCACTTCAAGGAGGTCAACGACCGTCACGGCCACGACGTGGGCGACGACCTGCTGCGCGAGATCGCACACCGCCTCTCGAGCGTGGTGCGTCCGCACGACACGGTGGCTCGCATCGGCGGGGACGAGTTCGTCGTGCTGTGCCCCCGCCTGCAGACCACCGCCGACGGGCTCGGTCTCGCCGCCCGCATCCAGCAGGTGATGGTGGCCCCGGTGCAGGCCGGGACCTGGCGGCTCACGCCGACGGTGAGCGTGGGTGTCACCTTCGCTGAGGGCGACGAGGATCCTCGGGTGGTCCTGCGGCGCGCCGACACCGCCCTGTACACCGCGAAGGACCGCGGCCGCGCCAGGTTCGAGGTCTACCGCCCCGACCTGGAGGCCGAGCTCGAGCGGTCCGCGCAGGTGCTCGACCGTCTCAACGAGGCCTACCGCGACGGGGAGCTGCGGGTGCACTACCAGCCCGTCGTCGACGCGGGGGCGCGACGGGTCGTCGCCCTCGAGGCCCTGCTTCGCTGGGAGCACCCCGAACGAGGCACCCTCTCCCCGGACGCGTTCTTGGACGTGCTCGAGTCGAGCGACCTGATCCACGGCGTGGGAGCGCTCGTGCTGCGTCAGGCCTGTGACGACGCCGTCGAGCTGCTCGTGCGCGGACATCGCCTGGCCGTGCACGTCAACATCAGCGCACGAGAACTGGCTCGTCTGGGTCTGAGGGGCGATGTCGAGCGGATCCTGGCCGAGACCGGCATGCCGGCCGAGCTCCTGGTCCTGGAGATCACCGAGACCCGTCTGGTCGCGGTGAACGGGTCCCTGCTGCGCGACCTGCGGGCCTTGCGGGCTCTCGGCGTGCGTGTGGCCGTCGACGACTTCGGCACGGGGTACAGCGCGCTGACCCAGCTCGTCGAGCTGCCGGTGGACGTCATCAAGCTGGACAAGGGCTTCGTCAGCGAGATCGCCACCAGTGCGCGCGCCCGCGCGGTGAGCGCCGGTGTCCAGGCCATGGCGGCAGGTCTCGGGGTCGTCACCGTGGCGGAGGGCGTCGAGACGGAGCAACAGGCCGAGGAGCTGGCAGCGCTGGGGTTCGGGCTCTTGCAGGGATTCCTCTTCGGACAGCCGCGTTCGATGGTTGACTGGCTGGAGGAGCTGGCCGCCGGGAGGGGTGGCCCGTGGGAGTTGCGATCCGGGACGCACGGAGGGGGCCGTGGATGAACCGGATCGGCAACCGGCTGGTTGCGCGCGGGCTCGTCGAGCCAGGTGCGCTGGACGACGCGCTCGAGCGGCAGAAGGTCGAGGGTGGCTACCTCGGGGAGTTGCTCCTCGACGCCGGAGCGCTCAGCCGCCAGGCGCTCCACCACGGACTGGCCGAGCAGTGGGGGATGGTCTGGCGTGACCTCGACCGCGAGCCGCCGGATCCGGTGTTGCTCGCCCGGACGGAGATCGACCGGTGCCTGGAGCTGGGGTGGCTCCCCTGCGAGGTCACCGATGACGCCGTGGTGGTCGCGACGACTGTCCAGCCCGGCCCGGACCTGCTCCTCGAGATCGAGGAGGAGTTTCCCGGTCTGTCGGTCCGGCTCGTCGCCTGCACGCGCCGCGACCTCGACCACGTCGCGGCCGGCGTGCGCCGCCGTGGTGCGTCACACGTCCCCCGAGTCGCCACGCGGCAGCGGCGGTGGCTGCGGCCGTGCGCCCGGACCGGCGTGCTGGCTGTCGGACTCGTCTACCTGATGACCTCGGCCCTGGTCGTCCCGCCGGGCCTCCTGAGCTCCCTGATGGCCCTCACCGGTGCGGTCTTCCTCGCAGCCGTGATGGTGCAGTGCGGCGCGGCGATCAGGGCTGCGAGGACTGCCGTGCTGGTGGCCTCCGACCGAGATGTCGACGAGGCCGGTGGTCCCGGACCGGGGGGCGCCGGCGACCTGTTGCTCCCGGTGTACAGCGTCGTCGTCGTGGTGCCGGACGACGAGACCGTCCTCGCCCGCACCCTCGCCGACCTGGCGACGCTCGACTACCCGCGGTTCCGGCTGGACGTCGTGCTCGTGGTGCCCGACAGCGGCCAGGAGGCCGTCCGTCGCTCGGCACCCCCGGACTGGGTGCGCGTGGTCCCCGTGCCGCAGGAGGTGGCGGCGGACCGCGTCCGGGCCTTCGACGAGGGACTGGCGTACGCGCGCGGACGGTACGTCGTCGCCTACGACGTCGACGACGTTCCCGTGCCGGCGCAGCTCCGACAGGCCGTGGCCGTGTTCGAGTCCGACCTCGAGGCCTGCCTGGCCGGTCGCCAGCGACACCCGGTCCTCATGAGGCTCGACGTCACCGACCACGTGTGGCGACACCGACACTCGCTCGCGAGCCTCGCCGACCGGTTCGAGTCCGTGCTGGGGCTCGACCGAGCCCAGCCGTCGGACCGGGAACGGTCCGACACCCGGTCGGAGTGGACGTCGAGCCACTTCAACACGCGCGTGCTGCGCCGACTCGGAGGCTGGTCCGCGATGACTCCGGGCAGCGCCGTCGCGCGGTCGCTGCCCACCGGCCTGCTGCACTCGACGACCTCCCACCGACGGCCGCGCGGGCTGCTCGCCGCCTTCCGCCGACGGGTGCTGGTGGCCGGCGGCCTCCTCGATGCCGCCGCGGCGAGGGTGGCCCTGGCCGTCCGGGCGCCAGCAGAGGGAGCCGCGCGCCCCCGCTCCGGTGCGATCGTGCTCGGCCTGGCCGGGCCGGCTCTCCTGCTGGCCTATCCCCTTGCGCTCGTCGCCGCGACGGCCTTCGTCGTGCGCGCGGGTGAGATGGACGCGGCGACCGCCTGGGCCGGTGCCGGAGGTGTCGTCGCTCTCGTCGTCGGACAGGCGGTGGCTGTCTCGACGGCCGCCCGCCTCGTCGCGCCGCGGCACGGTCGGCGCGCCGCCGTGCAGGCCGTAGCGCTGCCCGTGCTGGGAGTCGTCGCCTCCGTGGCTGCATGGCACGCGCTGCTCGTCGTGCTGTCGAGCCGCCGCGCCGGCTGGTCGGGGTCGCCGACGGCCTGACGGGGCTCAGGCGGCCAGCGGCAGGGAGCCCGGCATCACGGTCGGCGCGCAGTCGCAGCTGTCGCTGCAGGCGAGGAAGGTGTGCACGGCGTGGCCGCACGCGGGGCACGGCAGGTCGTGGCTGAGGTGCTGGTGCTGGGTGTCCGTGGTGTTCCACATGGCCGTGTCTCCTTCGTGGTCTCGGCTGCTTCTACTAGGACGACGAAGCGGCTCGCCCTGATACGACATGGTGGGCGCGGAAATCTTGCAGAAAGTTCCGCAGTCCCGTTGAGCGGTCAGCCGGAGATGCTGCCGAGGCCGTACGGCGCGGCCAGCAGCAGGACCAGGGAGCCGGCGCAGTTGGTGGCGACGGTCAGCCAGAGCACGGCGACGAACGGCTGCTTGCGGGTCTTGTGGCGGAACAGGCGGCGGCCCGCGAGAGCGCCCGGCCAGCCGCCGAGGAGCGCGACGAGGTGCAGCGTCGACTCGCGGGTGCGCCACTCGCCGCGCTGGGCGGCGCGCTTGTCGGCGCGGTAGAGGACGAGAGCGACCAGGCTGAGGACGACGTACGCCGCAGCGAGGCCGAGCAGGACGTCCGTGCGTTCGATGACCACGGGCCGAAGCGTGTCAGGCAGCGGCGAAGGCGCCGGACCCGGGCATCACCGTCGGTGCGCAGTCGCAGGTGTCGCTGCACGCGAGGTAGGTGTGGGCGGCGTGCCCACAGGCCAGGCACGGCAGGTCGTGGCTGAGGTGCTCGATCCGGTCCATGGCTGGCCTCCTCTCCGATCGGGTCACTCCGATCAGGATGACCCGAACGGCGTACCGGACTCATCGGCCGTTCGGGCCCGAACCGGAGTGGTCCCGATGGACCAGGTGGTCACCCGACCGGGCCAGAGGAGGCAGCCGGGGTGTCAGCGACCGCGGGGGCCGTAGACCGCGTCGGCCTTCTTGAACGCGGCCTCGCGGGCGGCCTTCGTGTTGCGGGCGGCGAGGAGGTAGGCCTGCTCGATCCGCTCCCGCGCGAAGGTGCGACGCGGCGAGGCGGTCCACGTGTCGTTGAAGAGCCGCTTGGCGGCGGCGAGTGCGTCGGGGGACTTCTGCGAGAGCTCCTCGGCCAGGCGCAGCGCGCCGGCGAGCGGGTCGTTGTCGAGGCGGGTGACCAGGCCGAGCTCGTGGGCGCGCGAGCCGTCGAAGACCTCGGCGGTCATGGTGAGCAGCTTGGCCTGGTCGATGCCGACCAGCTCCTTGAGGGCCTGGATGCCGGACATGTCGGGGATCAGGCCCCACTTGCCCTCGAGCACGGACCAGCGGGAGTCGGGGGTGGCGATGCGGAAGTCGGCGGCGAGCGCGATCTGCAGGCCGCCGCCGAGGCAGTGACCGTGGACCGCGGCGATCACGGGGACGGGGATCCGGCGGAAGGCCCACGGGGCCTCCTGGAAGGTGTTGGTGCCGCGCAGCGGGCGCGGGACGAACGCCTTCGCGACGCCGGCCGGGTTGCGCAGCACCGACGCGAAGTCGAGGCCGGCGCAGAACGCGTCCCCCTCGCCGGAGACCACGACGGCGCGCAGCGTCTTGTCGCGGCGCAGCGCGTGCGCGGTGGCGACGAGGTCGTCGAGGATGTCGAGGGTCAGCGCGTTGAGCTTGTCGGGACGGTCCAGCCGGACGTGGGCGATGCCGTCGGTGACCGTGCAGCTGACGTGGGTGCTCATGGCCTCGATGCTACCCGTAGGTAACATCGAGGCCCAGTCCCCCTAGGAGCGCTCGAGGTGCAGGGGTACGGCGACGCCGGGCTCACCGGTGCCCGGGTCGAGCGTGACCTGCCCGGTCCCGCCGAACCGCACGGTCCGTTCCCCGCCGGTGGACGCGTAGCGGAAGGCGCCGTCGCGCAGCGTGATGGTCGAGCCGTCGATCGCCACGCTCGGGTCCCTCACCAGCCCGTGCCACCAGCCCGTGGGCAGCTCGTCGTCGTCGACCAGCGCGGTCGCGGGACACGACGCCGTCCCGCGCGCGCAGGGCTCGAAGGCGGCCCGCACCTGCTCGGCGATCACCGCGGTGCCCTCCGCGGTCGGCGCGAGGCGGAACTCCGGCAGCGGGGTCGTGCTCGTCCCCGCGGCGACCGCCAGGTCGGTCTCGTCGGAGCCGAAGTAGGGACCCACGCTGGCGCGGACCGGATAGACACCCGGGTGCACGAGCTGGGCGTCCGGCTCGTACGTCGACCGGCCGGGCTCGGTCACCGCGATGTCGCCGACACTGAGGTCGAGCTGAGCCGAACCCCAGGACGCCGAGTTCCAGTCGACCTCGCCGGCCAGCGGCGTCACGACCCGCCAGTCGTCGTCGCTCCCCGAGCGCGGCAGGCCGAGCGTGATCGTCGCGCGGTGGCGCTCGCCGGCGAGCCGGTAGCGGACCTCGACCTGCTCGAACCGGTCGAAGGCCACGTCGCTGGTGGTCCGGGCGGTGGTCACCTCCCGGGAGTCGCCGAGGGTCACGTCGCTGATCCGCTCGCTGGCCGCGGCCAGCAGGGCGTCGGCGCGCTCCAGCGCCGAGGGGTCTCCGACGGACACCAGGTCGGCGAGGGCGGCCGGGTCCTGGCTGTCGTCGGAGAGGACGTCCAGGTAGCGCTCGGCCGCATCGCGGGCAGCGGAGTCGTCACGGCCCGCGAGGACGACGAAGGTGACCAGGACCGCGACCACCACCACGGCGACGGCGGCGGCGACCAGCACGGGACGTCGCGAGACGGAGGTCATGCGTCGGGGTCTCGGTGGTCGCCCCAGAACAGCGGGAAGTGGTCGCCCTTGCCGATCTCCTTCGAGGCCTTGGCGTGCTTCTCGAGCGCGTCCAGGGCGCCGGTGTCCTGCTTCCCGATGTCGCTCATCGCCAGGTCCAAGGTGGTCGCGGAGGCCTTGGTCTCCTCGCCGAGGTCCTCCAGCAGGTCGCGGGTGATCAGCCAGATGTTGTCCCACTCCTCCATCGGGCCGTTGCTGTCGATCCCGATCCCCGGCCCGCGGTTGAAGTCGGAGAAGATGCTGCCGACGTAGGAGTCGGAGACGTGCTGGCTGGCCTTGAACAGGTGCCCCGCGACCGCCGGCAGGTACGTCGAGCACATGTCGCGCACCTCCTGGTCGCGGTAGAAGATGTTGTCGGAGCTGAGGTCGCTGTCGTCGTCGACGTCGAGCAGGGCCGGGCGGGACAGGTCGAAGGTCGACTTGTTGTTGAGCACGATGTTGAGGTTGTGGTTGAGGTTGGTCTGGATGGCCCGCTCCTCCTTCACGATGTCGCCGTTGAGCTTCGTGAAGTATCCCGGCATCGCGTCGCGCACCGAGTCGTAGCTGACGCTCGGCGCCGCCGTCTCGGTCTTGACGGCCTCGTAGGCGTCCGATGCCACGGTCACGCCGAGGCCGGCGACGGCGACCGGGATCACGGCCCCGCCGGTGGCGAAGATGGCCGCGCCGGCGGCGGCGTACCCGAGGACCTTGAAGACCAGGCCCCAGCTCAGCCCGCTGTCGTAGGTGACCGCGTCGTAGGCCTTGGTCGTCTCGACGACGATGTCGGCCACCGCCTGGCGCGCCTCGGTCCAGATCCCCTTCTGCGCCTCCAGGTGGCCGCCCAGGCACAGGCACAGGGCGTACTGGCCGCCGACCGCGGTGCTGAGCTGCGAGAGGAAGTTGAGCTTGAAGGCGGCGGCGGTGTGGCCCGCCCACTCCTTCGCGGCGGTCATCGCCAGCTCGATGGCGCCCACGACCTCCCCGCCGCCGGTCGGTCCGCCGTCCTTGTCGACGGCCGAGATGGCGATCTCCGAGATGGCCAGTCGCATCGGCTCGATCCACTTCTGGATCACCTCGGGGTCCGGCAGCGTCCGCCACGGGCTCAGGTGCTCGTCGACCGCGCTGCGGATGTCGTTGAACGCGTCGATGTAGTCGTGGATGTGGTCCTCGTCGACGTTCGAGATGCTGTACTTGCCGCCGCCCTCGCCGTTGCTGTCGGTGCCGGTGACCTCCTCCTGGTAGCCGGTGGTGCCGGCGACCCGGAGGCGGAACCAGCCGTAGCTGGCGTGCCCGATCCAGCCCTCGGACTTCATCCACGCACTGATGCGGGCGATCTTCAAAGCGACGATGAGGGAGTCGAGGTCGTCGTAGGAGGCCATCCGAGTAGGTCCTTCACAAAGGCGTCAGGGCGTCCCGGACGCTGCCCTGTCGGGCTGCGTCCGAAACGCCCTGGGCGTACCTCCGAGACGTCGGGGTCAGGCGGCCTTGACCATCTCCTTCTTCGCCGCCGCGCTCTCGAGGAGGCGCTGCATGACGCGGCGCTTGCGCTTGTCGGCGGTGGTCATGGCGTAGAGCAGCTTGAGCTGCGAGGGCAGGTTCTTGGCGTTGGTGGTCGCGAGCCAGCCGTTGGGGAACGACAGCCGCACGACCCGGTGCCAGGCGCTGTAGACCTGCTGCGGGAGCGGGGCCGAGTGGTAGTTGAGGCCGTACTTCTCGAACACGGCCCGGACCTTCGGGGCGACCTCGGCGTACCGGCTGCTGGGCAGGTCGGGGAAGAGGTGGTGCTCGATCTGGTGCGACAGGTTGCCGGTCATGATGTGCATGAGCTTGGAGCCGGAGATGTTGGCGGAGCCGAGCATCTGGCGCAGGTACCACTCGCCCCGGGTCTCCTTCTCCGGGATCGACTTCAGCTCGAAGGTCTCGACGCCCTCGGGGAAGTGGCCGCACATGATGACCGAGTGCGACCAGATGTTGCGCACCACGTTGGCGGTGAAGTTCGCGGCGAGGGCGGGCAGGAAGGAGCCGGTCGGCAGGGCGAGCACCGGGTTGACGACGTAGTCCTTGGTCGCCTGCTTGCGGATCTTCCTCAGCGTCTTGGCGAGGTCGGCCTTGAACTTCTCGCTGCGCTTCTCCTTGGGGGTGCGCAGGTTGCGGCCGAGCTCGAGGTCGTAGGCCGCGATGCCGTACTCGAAGAAGCAGGCGTTGATGAAGTTCCACAGCGGCTGGGCGAGGTAGAGCGGGTACCAGCGCTGCTCCTCGTCGACGCGCATGATGCCGTAGCCGAGGTCGTTGTCCTTGCCGACGATGTTCGTGTAGGTGTGGTGCACCTCGTTGTGGGAGTGCTTCCAGCCGTCGGCGGTCGAGGCGTTGTCCCACTCCCAGGTGGTCGAGTGGATCTTCGGGTCACGCATCCAGTCCCACTGGCCGTGCATGACGTTGTGGCCGATCTCCATGTTCTCGAGGATCTTGGCGACCGAGAGGCCGACGGTGCCGGCGACCCAGGCCGGCGGGAAGATGCTGACCAGCAGGGCGGCGCGCGAGGCCAGCTCCAGCTTGCGCTGCACGTCGACCATCTTGCGGATGTACGCCGCGTCGGTCTCGCCGCGCGCGTCGAGCACTTCTTGGCGGATGGCGTCGAGCTCGGCGCCGAGCGCCTCGATCTGCTCGGCGGACAGGTGTGCCGTGGGGTTCTCGGCCTTGTTGGTGATCGTCGTCATCGCGATGGCTCCTTGCGGGGGGTTGGGAGTCAGTGGTCGAGGGTGCAGTCGCCGGCGGCGGCACTGATGCAGGTCTGGATCTTCACGCCGTCGGGGTGGGTCTCCCCGGGGACGGCGACGGTGAGCTCGCCGGTGCGCAGGTCGCGCACGGCACCGGACTTCATGGGCAGCACGCAGCCCATGCAGATGCCCATCCGGCAGCCGCTCGGCATGAGGACGCCGGCGGACTCGGCGGCGTCGAGGATCGGCACGGACCCGTCGGTCTCGACGGTCGTGGCGGCCGCACCGGCGAAGGTGAGGGTGCCGCCCTCGGCGTCGACGTCGACGACGGTCGGGCGGAACCGCTCGGTGTGCAGGGTCAGCCGGCGCTCGTCGTAGAACGCCTCGAGCGTGTCGAGGAGGCCGGCGGGGCCGCAGGCGTACGCCGTGCGCTCGGCCAGGTCGGGGACCTCGGTCTCGAGGTCGGCGGTGGTCAGCAGGCCGTCGGTGTCGGTGTGCCGCTCGACCAGGCGCAGCCGGCCGGCCGCGGCGTGGGCGCGCAGCTCGGCACCGAAGATCACCTCGTCGCGCTTCATCGCGGAGTGCACGAGGACGATGTCGTACGCCGCACGGGCTGCCTCGACGGAGGCCTCGTTGCGGGAGTAGAGGTTGCGCAGCATGCCGATCACCGGCGTGATGCCGGAGCCGGCGGTGACGAGCAGCAGCTTGTGCGTGCGGCCGGCGACCGGCGGCGTCAGCACGAAGTCGCCCTCGGCCTGCGCGAGCTGGATCATCTGGCCGGCGCGGGCCTCGCGGACGAGGTGCTGCGACACGGCGCCGTCGGGGATCGCCTTGACGGTGATCGAGATCTGGCCGTCCCGGCGCGGGCCGTGGGTCAGCGAGTAGGTGCGCCACAGGCGCACGCCGTCGACGTCGACGCCGACCCGGACGTACTGGCCGGGGATGTGGCCGGCCCAGTCCTTGCCGGGCTTGATCACGAGCGTCGCGGCGTCGGCCGTCTCCTTGTGCACCGAGACGATCCGGCCCTGCAGGCCGGCGGCGGCGCCGGTGCGCAGCGGCGCGAAGTGGTCGAGGAGGTCGTCGACGCTCAGCGGGGTGACCGCGGCGTCGAGGAGCGAGCGGAAGCCGGTGCGGAGGCGTCCGGTGCGGGCGGTCGCGTCGGGGGCGGCGGTCGTCGTACTCACACCATCAAGGCTCCCAGCCGAGAGCGCTAAACTCATGACCGCAGCCGGTGAATCCACTCGCTGGTTTTGTACCTGAGAGACAAAGAAGGCATCGATGCCCCGTCGTGTGTTGCGCAGGACACGGACCGGTGACGAGAGCGTGCTGCTGCCGCCGGAGACCGTCGTCGCGCTGCGCGGCGAGCTGGCGCGGGTCGCCGACGACGTCGTCGACCAGATCATCCGCGAGGTGCCGCCCTACGAGGACGCCTTCAGCGGGCCGATGGGCGAGACCATCCGCGGGGCGGTCCAGGTCGCCCTCGGTGGCTTCCTCTCGCTCATCAGCGACTCGCGCGGCCCGGATGCGCTGGCGCCGCGCTCGTCGGCGGTCGACGGTGCCTACCAGCTCGGACGCGGTGAGGTCCGCAGCGGGCGCACGGCGGACGCACTGCTGTCGGCGTACCGGATCGGGGCGCGGGTGTCCTGGCGGCACCTGTCGGCCAAGGCGGTCGAGCAGGGCATCGACCCGGCGACGATGGCGTCCTTCGCCGAGCTGGTGTTCGCCTACATCGACGAGCTCTCGGCGGCGAGCGTCGCGGGGCACCGCGACGAGTCGGCCAGCGAGGGCCGGATCCGGCAGCGGATGGTGGAGCGCCTCGCCCGGCACCTGCTGACCGGCGCGCCCGAGGCCACCGTGCTCGCGTCCGCCGAGCGGGCCGAGTGGACGCCGCCGGTCACGCTGACCGCCGTGCTCGTGGCGGAGTCGCAGGCCGGCACGCTGCTCCAGGTGCTGCGCCGCGGCACCCTGCTGACCACGGACCTGCCCGAGCTCGACGGTGCGGCGCTGCTGATGGTCCCCGACGCGCACGACCGCCGCCGCGCGACGCTGCTGCGTGCGGTGCGCGACCGCGACGCCCTGGTCGGGCCGGCCCGGCCGTGGGTCGACGTACGCGAGTCCTACGACCGCGCCGTCCGGGCGCGGGCGCTCGGGCTCACCGGCGACACCGAGCAGCACCTCCCACGGCTGGTGCTCACCGCCGACCCGCAGGCGCTGGCCGACCTGCGGGCCAGCGTGCTGGCGCCGCTCGACGAGCTGCGCCCGGCCGCTGCCGCCAAGCTGCGCGAGACCCTGCGCGCCTGGCTGCTGCACCAGGGGCGGCGCGAGGACGTGGCGGCGGCGCTGTTCGTGCACCCGCAGACGATCAGGTACCGGATGACGCAGGTCCGGGACCTGTTCGGCGACCGGTTGGAGGATCCCGATACCGTCCTTGCCCTGACGATTGCTCTCGGCGTCGAGGAGGTGGGCAGATGAGGCGTGGGGCCTCACTGCTGGTGGTGGCCGCCGTGCTGCTCGCGGGGTGCTCGGACCCGCCGGAGTCGAAGCTCGACCGCCCGGGCACCGTGCCGAGCGGGTCGTCGTACGTCGCCCTCGGGGACTCCTACTCGGCAGGGCCCCGGCTCGGGCCGAGCACCGGAGCGGTCGGCTGCGAGCAGACGAAGGGCAACTACCCGCACCTGCTGGCCGACCGGCTCGGCCTCGACCTGACCGACGTCACCTGCGGCGGCGCGACCAGCACCGACCTGACCGAGTCGCAGACCCCGCCCAACGGCTCGCCCGTGCCCCCGCAGCTCGACGCGCTGAGCTCGTCGACCGACCTGGTCACGATCGGCATGGGCGGCAACGACGGCAAGGTCTTCTCCGAGCTGGTGACGACCTGCGTCGGCAAGGCCGCCAAGGACCGGGGCGGGGCGCCGTGCACCGCCGAGGGCGCGTCCTTCCGCGTGCGGGCGGAGCGCCAGATCGGCAAGCTGCCCACCCGCATGGTCGAGGCCATCGAGGCGGTCCGGGAGCGCGCGCCCGAGGCGACGATCATCGTGGTCGGCTACCCGGCCATCTTCCCGGAGGACGGCACCTGCCCGCTGCTCCCGCTGGCGCGCGGCGACTACCCGTACGCCCGCGAGCTGGTGAGCCGGATCAACGACGGCCTCGCCGCCGCCGCGGACCAGGCGGGAGTCGAGTACGTCGACGTCTGGGACGCCACCGACGGCCACGACATCTGCGCCACCGACCCCTGGATCGCCGGGATCATCCCTGCGCACTCGGGCCTCGAGTACCACCCGTACGCCGAGGAGCAGGCGGTCGTCGCCGACCTGCTGGTGGCTGCGCTGCGCTGACCTGTGGACGAGGGGCCGGCCTGGACGAGAAAACTGGCGCTGGGACGAGGATGCTTCCTCGTCCCAGCGCCAGTTTCACCGGCCGGCCGGTGAAACTGGCGCCGGCCGAAAATCCGCGGGTCAGGCCTGAAGGGCCTGGATCGCCTCGTGGATCGCGAGCGTGCGCTCGGCGGACTCGACGTGGAGGCTCTCCACCATCTTGCCGTTGTAGGTGACGACGCCGGCGCCCTTGCCGTCCTCCCAGGCCTGGATCAGGCCGCGGGCGTCCTCGACGGCCTGCTCGCTCGGGGCGAACCCCGCGTTCGCGCCCTCGACCTGGCCGGGGTGGATCAGGGTCTTGCCGTCGAAGCCCATCTGGCGGCCCTGCTCGACCTCGGCGAGGAAGCCGTCGACGTTCTTCACGTCGTTGTAGACGCCGTCGATGATCACGATGCCGGCGGCACGGGCCGCGAGCAGGGCGAGGCCGAGGCCGGTGATCACCGGCTGGCGACCGGGCACGTGCTCGGCGTACAGCTCCTTGACCAGGTCGTTGGTGCCCATCACGAAGCCGGTGAGGCGCTCGGACGCGGTGGCGATCGAGAGCGCGTTGAGCATGCCGATCGGGGTCTCGACCATCGCCCACAGGGTGGTCTTCGCCGGGGCGCCGGCCGCGGCGAGGGCGTCGACGAGCTCGAGGACCTCCTCGGCGGAGTTCACCTTGGGGACGAGGACGACGTCGGGGCCGGCCTTCGCGGCGGCACGGATGTCGTCGGCGTGCCACTCGGTGCCGATGCCGTTGACCCGGATGATGAGGTGGCGCTCGCCGTACTCACCGGACTGGACGGCGGCCGCGGCGGCCTCGCGGGCGGCCGGCTTGGCGTCGGGGGCGACGGCGTCCTCGAGGTCGAAGATGATCGCGTCGGCAGGCAGGGTCTTCGCCTTCTCCAGCGCCCGCTCGTTGGAGCTGGGCATGTAGAGGACGGAGCGCAGCGGCTTGAAGTCGGTCATCTCTCAGGCCTCCGGGGTCTCGATCGCGTCGTACGTCGCCTTCAGGTCGGGGTCGATCTCGGCCAGCTTCTCGGCGAGCTCGACGAGGACCAGGCACTGCTTGAGGGAGGCGTCGTCCTCCATCTTGCCGTCGATCATGACCGCGCCGGTGCCGTCGCCCATCGCGGCGACCACCCGGCGGGCGTGGGCGATGTCCTCGACGCTCGGGGAGAAGACCCGGTTGGCGATCTTGATCTGGACCGGGTGCAGCGACCAGGTGCCGACGCAGCCCAGCAGGAACGCGTTGCGGAACTGGTCCTCGCACGCGACGGTGTCCTTGATGTCGCCGAACGGGCCGTAGTACGGGTAGATCCCGTGCGTCGCGCAGGCGTCGACCATCTTGGCGATCGTGTAGTGCCACAGGTCCTGCTGGAAGATCGCGCGCTTCGCGTCGAGGTCGGGCAGGCCGTCCGCGCCCCGCGGTGCGTCCTCGCGGACGAGGTAGCCGGGGTGGCCGCCACCGACACGGGTGGTCTTCATCTTGCGGTCGGCAGCCAGGTCGGCCGGACCGAGCGAGAGGCCCTGCATGCGCGGGGAGGCGCCGCAGATCTCCTCGACGTTCGCCACGCCGCGCGCGGTCTCCAAGATCGCGTGGATCAGGATCGGCCGGGTGATGCCTGCCTTGGCCTCGAGCTGGGCCAGGATCCGGTCGACGTAGTGGATGTCCTCGGCGCCCTGCACCTTCGGGACCATGATCACGTCGAGCTTCTCGCCGATCGCCGGCACCAGCGTGGTCAGGTCGTCGAGCACCCACGGGCTGTCGAGGGCGTTGATCCGGGTCCACAGCTGGGTCGGGCCGAAGTCGGTCTCCTGCGCGATCTTGACCAGGCCCTCGCGCGCGGCGACCTTGTTGTCGGCCTTGATCGCGTCCTCGAGGTTGCCCAGCAGCACGTCGACCGTGCCGACCATCGCGGGGATCTTGGCGGCCATCTTCTCGTTGCTGGGGTCGAAGAAGTGGATCGCACGGCTCGGCCGGGCGGGGATCTCGCGCAGCGGCTGCGGCGCACCCACGGCCAGCGGTCGGAAGAAGTCCTTGGCACTCTTGTGGCTCACGTTTCGACAACCTACCGGCGAGTCACCCTGTCCGGGTATGAGAGATATCTCGCGCGATGCCGGTGCGGGGCACGGCCGGACCTGGTGGGCCACGGTCCTGACCGTCGTGCTGCTCCACGGCGCCGGCCTGGCGATCCTCGCGGGCTGGGCGGGGCGCTACTTCGACCCCCTCGACGAGCGCTGCCCCTGGTACGACGACGAGGGGACGATGGCGGCACCCCGGTCCCTCCAGGGGCGTGTCGTGTGTGGGGACTCGGGGGTCTCCGGCACCTACTGGCTCGTGGTGGTGGGGGTCATGGCCGTGGCCCTGCTCGCTGCGTTGGCGTTCTGGCTCTGCCGGCGCACGACCCTGGCCGTGGTGGCGGTGCTGCTGGCAGGGCTGGTGCCGGCCGGGCTGGCGGAGGCGTCGCTGCGCCTGGAGGACAGCTGCTCGGCGGCGCAGTGGAAGCAGTACGGCAAGGCCGGCTGTGAGCAGGATCGGGAGCTGCGGTAAGCCTCAGCGCCGCCGCCGCCACCACCGGCGGCGGTGCTCGGGCTCGGGGCGCGGGGGTGCGGCGAGGCGGCGGGCTGCGCGGCGCTCGTGCCAGGCGGCGATCGTCTCCTCGACGTCGCGCGGCATGGTGATCAGCGGTGGCCCGTCGACCGGTGTGTAGCGGGCGCGGATGACGCGGGCGTTGAAGTCCTCGACGAACGCACGCGCCTCGCGCTCCGACCCGAGACGGTCCAGCGCTGCCTCGAGCTCGGCCTCGTCCTTGCGGAGCTGGAGGGCGGCGGGGAGCACGGTGATCCGCTCGCGCTCCACCAGGCGCTTGACCCACCAGTCGGGGTCGTGGGTGGCCCCGAGGTCGGGGATCGGCTTCCCGGCGCCGGGGAGGTCGTCGAACTCGCCGCGCTCCATCGCCTGGCGCCGCTGCGGGTCGACCCAGGTCTGCTGCTGCTCGATCCGGGCGCGGGCAGCGGCCTTCTCCGCACGGGGGTCCGCGGTCGGCTCCGGCTGCTCGTCCACCACTCCACGATAGGCAGGTACGGCGAGGCGCGGTGGGCCTTGTGTCCCACCTCCCGGCAGGCGCATGGTGGACTCATGCACGCGAGCGTGGGAGACCGCCTGGTCGTGGAGGCGCACACCGACTCGCAGCGCCGGCGCGAGGCGGAGGTGCTCGAGGTCCGCGGACAGGACGGTGGGCCGCCGTACCTCGTCCGTTGGGAGGACGGCCACGAGTCGCTGGCCTTCCCCGGCCCGGACGCGCACGTCGTACCTGCTCAGTCCTGAGCGCGGCTGCGTGGCTGCTGGGCCGTGGGGTGGGCGCGCGGCTCTGGCCCGGGCTGTAACACGTCGTTCGCTGCTCCAGCAGCCGCACGACCACCGTCGGGGACCCCTGCACGGGGCTGCATCAGGGGACACGTGGCGCGTAGAGCCGCGAACCACGTGTTACAGCGCCTCGCCGCCCGGCCGCAGGAAGTCCGCGACCAGCGGAGCGAGGGTGTCCGCGCTGGTGACCAGGCCGAGGTGCCCGTCGGCGTAGACGTGCAGCCGGGCGCGGGGGATCAGCCGCTCCATGATCCGGGCGTTGACCAGCGGGATGATGGGGTCGTCGTCGCCGGCGAGGATCAGCGTGGGCTGCCGGACGAAGGGCAGGCCGGGGAGGCTGGACCAGCCGGCGCCGGCGAGCAGCTGGAGCAGGTAGCCGCGCCGGGAGCCGACCCGGGAGTGGGCGTGCATGAGGCGGCGTACGTCGTCGGGCCGGTCGCGCATCTGACCGCCGTAGAGCTCGGCGGCGACCTGGACCGCGTAGTCGGCGTCGCGGTAGCGCTGGGGCGTCACCATCTTCCGCAGCACGCTCGGCGGGGCGGGGACCATGATCGAGCCCGTGGCGGTGCTGACCAGGACCAGGCGCCGGCAGCGGCGGGGCTGCTGGAAGGCGATCTGCTGGGCGAGCCCGCCGCCCCAGGAGATGCCGAGGACGTCGTACTCGTCGTACCCGAGCTGCGTCATCATCGCGCCGACGCCGACGGTGAGCAGCGCGAAGTTGTAGGGCAGCTTCGGGTTGGGGGAGCCGCCGACACCGGGTACGTCGAACCGGACGACCCCGATCCGCGGGTCGAGGGCGTCGACGAACGGCTGGAGCAGGTCGAGGCTGGCCCCGATCCCGTTGCACAGCAGCAGGGGCGGGCCGGGCTCGGTGCCGGGACGGACCGAGGCCCGGATCTCGTGCCCGAGGACGGTGAGCTGGCGCAGCTCCAACGCGGGTGACCTCACTTGTCGAAGACGTAGGTGCCGGGGGCCTCGGCCAGCGGCTGCAGCCGGGTCGATCCCATCTCCTTGGGAGCGGGCTTGAGCTCGCCGCAGCGCGCGTCGAGCCACTGCGCGACATCGTTCCACCACGAGCCCTGGTGGGTCTCGGCGCCGGTCAGCCAGGCCTTCGCGTCCGGGCCGTGCTCGTCGTTGGTGTGGAAGGTCGCCTTCGGGTTGCCCGGAGGGTTCACCAGCGCGGCGATGTGGCCGCTGGTGGACAGGATGAACCGCGTGCTCCCGCCGAACAGCTGGGTGGTCCGGTAGCAGTTCTCCCACGGCGTGATGTGGTCGGCGATGCCCGCGACGATGTAGCTGTCGACGGTGACCTTGCCGAGGTCGATCGGCTGCCCCAGCACGGTCAGGGCGCCGGCGCGGGTGAGCTGGTTCTCGACCGCCATGTCGACGAAGTCGGCGTGCAGGCCGGCGGACATCCGGGTGGTGTCGGCGTTCCAGAACAAGATGTCGAAGGCGGGGGGCTTCTTGCCGAGCAGGTAGTTGTTGACCCAGTAGTTCCAGATCAGGTCGCTGGGCCGCAGCCAGGCGAACACCTCGGCCAGGGAGCGGCCGTCGAGGAAGCCCTTCTGGGCCGAGCGGGCCTTGGCCAGCGCGGCCATCCGTGGGTCGCTCAGGGCGCCGACGGTCCCGGCGTCGTGGTTGTCGATCACGGTCACCGCGAGCACGATGCCGGCGAGGCGGTCCTGGCGGCCGATGCCGGCGAGGTACGCCGCGGTGATGCTCGCGAGGATGCCGCCCGAGCAGATCCCGGCGAGCACCGTCTGCGCGCTGCCCGTGATCTCCTCGACCGCGTCGAGGGCCTCGAGGATCGAGCCGACGTACGTGTCGAAGTTCCACGCGGAGTGCCGGGTGTCGGGGTTGCGCCACGAGATGACGAACATCTGGCGGTTGTTCTGCGTGCTGAACTCGACCAGGCTGCGCCCCGGCGACAGGTCGATCGCGTAGAACTTGTTGATCGTCGGCGGGACGATCATCACCGGCACCTCGTGCACCTCGTCGCACTGCGGCACGTACTGGATCAGCTCCAGCACCTCGTTGCGGAACACGACTGAGCCCGGCGTGGCAGCGATGTTCTCGCCGAGGGTGAAGCCCGAGGTGTCGACCATCTCGGGCACCCGCGGCGAGGAGGCGAGGTCCTTGACCAGCTGGGTGCCGCCGCGGACCAGGCTCAGCCCGGCGGTGTCGATCACGGCCTTGGCGGAGGCCGGGTTGACCAGCGGCACGTTGCTCGGCGCCATCGCCTCGACGACGTTCTCGACCAGGAAGCGCACCCGCTTGCGGTCGCGGGGGTCGAGGTCGGCGTCCGCGACGAGCTGGTCGACCGTGCGACCGCTGGCGAGGTACACCTGCACCAGGCGCCGCAGCAGCGGGTTCTCGGTCCAGGCCGGGTCGGTGAAGCGGCGGTCGCCGCGCCTGGGGGTGACGTCCGACGTACCGACGACGACCTTGGCGGTCTCGCCGGCCAGGGCGCCGAGGCGCCGGGCGGTCGTCCGCGGGCGGCGGGCGAGGGACACGGCCCACCGGGCGGTGGACATGTCGGGCAGGAAGCGGCGCACGGGGCCGAGGGCGGCGTCGACGAGGAGTACGTCGAGCGGAGCGGCGGCGTCGGCCAGGCGGGTGGTGGTCGAGGAGCTCATGACCCAACTGTCGTCCTCGGGGACGGGCCGGCGCTTCGGCCGTGGGCACCGAGATTCCCGGGCATCCTGTGTGCGCATGCACAACGGCGGGCCGAGCCAGGCCCTAGTCTCGGTCCTGTGAGTGGACCGGACGTGAACGCCGAGGTGCGCAAGCTCAGTGCGCGGCTGCTGCCGGAGTCCGAGCAGCTCGGCGCGGCGATGGCCCAGCGGATCCGCGACGAGATCCCGGTGTACGACGGCGGCGAGGTCGTGACCCACGAGGAGCTCGTCGCGTCGTGCACGCTCAACGCCCGCTACATCCTCGGCAACCTGGCCGGCGACGTCAGCGCGTCCGAGACCCCCAGTGAGACCGGAACCACCCGGGCCGAGCAGGGCGTCCCGTACGCGATGGTGCTGCAGGCCTTCCGGGTCGGCTCACGGTTCATCTGGGAGGTGCTCGTCGACCGGGCCGACCCCGAGGACCGCGACCGGCTGCTGCTCGCCGCCGCCGACATCTGGGCGGTCAGCGACCAGCTGGCGGCCGACGTCACCGACGCCTACCGCCGAGCCCTGGCCGACCGCGCCCGCCGCGACGGGCAGATGCGCGCGGTGCTGGTCGGCTCCCTGCTCGACGGTGACGCCGACGCCACGGCCTACGTCGGCGAGACGGCCGGCATGCTCGACCTGGGCCGCGCGACGGAGTACGTCGTGGTGTCGGCCGAGTCGCCGACGCCCGGCGCCGAGGGGCTGCCCGACGTCGAGCGGGCGCTGCGCCGCGCCAACGTGCGCTCGGCGTGGCGGCTCGACCACGACCACCAGGAGGGCGTGGTCGCCCTCCGGTTCGGGTTCGGCGCCGAGCACCTCGTCGAGGTGCTCACGGGCCTGGCCCAGGCCCGGGTCGGGGTCAGCACCGTCGTCGGCCGCCTCGACGACATCCAGGAGGCGCGGCGCCAGGCCCGGGTGGCCTGTGCCGCGGTCTCGCCCGGCGCTGCGGTCGTCGGCCGGTTCGGCGCCGACCCGCTCGCCGTACTGCTGGCCGCGAGCCCGGACCAGGCCCGGGTGCTCGTCGACGCCGTGCTCGCGCCGGTCATGGCGCTGCCCGAGGACGACCGGGCCGTGGTCTTCGCGACCGCCCGCGCCTGGCTCGCCGCCGGCGGCTCCACCTCGACGGCCGCCCGCGAGCTGCACGTGCACCGCAACACCGTGCGCTACCGGATCCGGCGGCTCGAGGAGATCACCGGCCGCGACCTCGCCCGACCCGTCGACGCCGCCGAGCTGTACGTCGCGCTGGAGTGCGTGCGCATCCTCGGGCTGGGGTGAGTGACACCAGCTACAGCGGGACGTCCGCACGCCGCGGGTCGCACCAGGGGGTGCCGGCGGGGGTGCGGGAGAACTGCTCGTCGTACAGCCGCTTGTAGAGGCCGCCGGCCAGCAGCAGGTCGTCGTGGGTGCCCTGCTCGACGAGGTGGCCGTCCTCGAGGCCGAAGATGACGTCGGCGGAGCGGATCGTGGAGAGCCGGTGGGCGATGGCGATCGTGGTGCGCGACCGGGTGGCGCGCTCGAGCGCCTCCTGGACCAGCCGCTCGGTCTCGTTGTCGAGGGCCGAGGTGGCCTCGTCGAGGATCAGGATCCTCGGGTCCTTGAGCAGCACCCGCGCGATCGCGAGCCGCTGCTTCTCGCCGCCGGACAGGCGGTAGCCGCGCTCGCCGGTGATCGTCTCGTAGCCCTCGGGAAAGCCCATGATCCGGTCGTGGATGTTGGCGTCGCGGGCCGCCTGCACGATCTCCTCCGAGCTCGCGTCGGGCCGGGCATAGGCGATGTTGTCGCGGATCGTGCCGTGGAAGAGGTACGGCTCCTGGGTGACCATCCCGACCGCGTCGGCCAGCGACGACAGGGTCAGGTCGCGCACGTCGTACCCGTCGATGAGGACCGCGCCCTCGGTGACGTCGTAGAACCGCGGGACGAGGTACGTCGCCGTGGTCTTGCCGCTGCCCGACGGGCCCACGATCGCGGCGAGCTGGCCGGGCTCGACCACCAGCGACACGTCGTCGAGGGCCCAGCTCGATCCGGTCGGCCGCTCCTCGTCGTCCTCGATCCGCACCCCTGTCTCGCCGAACCGGTCGCGGTTGACGGTGCCGGACAGCGAGCGCGGCTCGGGGTAGCGGAAGCGGACGCCGCGCAGCTCGACCCGACCCTGCAGCTTGTCGGGGTCGAGGGCGATCGCGCCGGGACGTTCGGTGATCGCGGGCTCGAGGTCGAGGTACTCGAAGATCCGGCGGAACAGCGCCATCGAGGTCTGCACGTCGAGCGTCACGCGCATCAGCTGGAGCAGCGGCATCTGCAGCCGGCTCTGCAGCGTCGTGAACGCGACCAGGGTGCCGGCGGTGATCGTGTCGGCGCCGACGGGGACGTGGCCGGTGATGATCCAGCCGGTGACCAGGTAGATCAGCGCGGGCGTGATCGCGAAGAAGGTCTGCACCATCGCGAAGAAGGTGCGCCCGGTCATCGCCTGCTCGACCTGCAGCCGGGTCTGCCTGCGGTTGGCCTCGCGGTAGCGCTCGACCTCCGACTCGGCCCGGTTGAACACCTTCGCGAGCAGGATGCCGCTCACCGACAGGGCCTCCTCGGTGATGGCGGTCATCTCGGAGAGGGACTCCTGGGTACGACGGGCCAGCCGCTGCCGCGCGCGCCCGACCCGGAACTGCAGGCCGACGAACAGCGGCATCAGGAACAAGGTGAGCAGGGTCAGCTGCCACGACAGCACGATCATCGACACGAACGCCGCCGTCACGGTGACCGAGTTCTGCACGATCGTGGTCGCGGTGTCGGTCAGCACCGTGCGGACACCGGCGACGTCGTTGGCCAGCCGGGACTGGATCGCGCCGGTCTTGGTGGCGGTGAAGAACGCCAGCTCCATCTTCTGCAGGTGCTCGAAGAGGTCGCCGCGCAGGTCGGCCATCGCGGAGTTCCCGACCGTCGAGGTCAGCCACATCTGCACGATGCCGATCAGCGCCGCCACCACCGGGATCGCGCACATGCCGGCGATCAGCCAGGCCAGCAGGTGCAGGTGCGGGCCGCTGCCGTCGAGCGGGAAGAGCGCGTCGTCGAACACCGCCCTGGTCAGGAAGGGCACCATCGCCTGCAGCGCCGCCGCGGCGAGCACCGCGACCAGGACGAGCCCGATCTTGCCGCGGTAGGGCCGCAGCAGGTGGGCGATCCGGGGCAGTACCGGCTCGCGCTTGCGCAGGTCCGCCGTGGTCAGGTGGGTCACCACCGGGCTGGGCCGCATCAGGCGTCCTGCCCCGCCCAGCCGGCGCCCCAGCGGCCGCGGTGGGCCACCTCCTGCCACGGCGTACGACGCCGCCGGCTCGCCGAGCCCTGCGCACCGGTGCTGCGTGGGGCCGGGTGGCCGATCGTGATCGCGCCGATCGGGTGCGGTGCCTGCCCGTCGTCGCCGTCGACCAGTCCGAGGACCTCCTTGACGGCGTCGACCCGGCCGGGGACCAGCCCGAAGAAGCAGGCGCCGAGGCCGGCGTCGGTGACCGACTGGAGCAGCAGCAGGGCGGCCATCGCGGTGTCGAGGTGCCAGTACGGCATCGCCCAGCGGTCGGCGTCGTGGTCGGCCAGCCCGGCGCGACGCTTGTCCGCCTCGGCGTACCGGTCGAGGTAGGCGTCGCGTCGGCTGCACGGCACGACGACCACGGGCGCACTCATCATCCCGGCCAGCCAGCGGTCGGGTGCCGACGTGTCGGCCTGCGCCTCCCAGAACCCGCGCACGCTCGGCGGGGTGTCGAGCACGACGAAGCCCCACCCCTGGGAGAAGCCGGCGCTCGGTGCGCGGGTGGCGTGGTCGAGCGCCCGCTCGAGGACGGCGGGGTCGACCGGGGTGGAGGTGTAGGCGCGCGTCATCCGGCGTCGGCGTACCACCTCGGCGAACTCCACGGCCCCAAGCCTAGGGGGCCCGGGGGTGCGTCTGAGGCGGTGCGAGGCGCCCGGCCCGGAACCTGAGGTAGGGCAGGAGCCGAACATAGGGAACGTGTCCGATGTGGGGGACTACCTCAGAGGACGAGTCTCTACGTCATGAGCAGCAACTACTACCTCAACGCAGAGAACGAGTACCGCCGCCAGCAGGCGGCCCGCGGCGTGGCCGCCAGCCGGGCGGGGCGCAGCCGCATCTCCTGGCTGCGGCGGATCGCCGCCACCGACCCGAGCATCGAGCGCCACACGCGCTGACCCGGTCGCAGCACTTGTCCACCCTGTCGGTGGCGGGCGCCATGATGGTGCCCGTGGCCGCACACAGCAGCCTGACCATGGTCGGGCGTGACACCGAGCTCGCCGAGGCGATCGCCGTGCTCGACGACGCCGTCAGCGCCGCCGAGACCGGGACGTCCCGGCGAGCGGTGCTGCTGTCCGGCGACGCCGGCGTCGGCAAGACCCGGCTGCTGCGGGCACTGCGCGACCACGCCCTCGACAGCGGCTGGCAGGTGCTGGCCGGGCACTGCCTCGACTTCGGCGACAGCGCGCTGCCCTACCTCCCCTTCAGCGAGGTGCTGGGCCGGCTCGACGCCAGCCACCCGGAGCTGGTCGAGGCGGTCGCCGCCATCCACCCGGCGCTGACCCGGCTCCAGCCGGGACGGCGCACGCGCGTGGTCGGCGACGAGTCGTCCGACGAGCACAGCCGCGGCGCCGACCGCGGCGACACCTTCGTGGCCGTGCACGCGCTGCTCGAGGCGGCGGCGACCGAGGCGCCGGTGCTGCTGGTGGTCGAGGACCTGCACTGGGCCGACCAGTCGACCCGCGACATGCTCGGGTTCCTGTTCACCCGGGCCTTCGCGCGGCCGGTGGCCATCGTGGCGTCGTACCGCTCCGACGACCTGCACCGCCGTCACCCGCTGCGCCGCCAGGTCGCCGAGTGGACCCGGCTGCCCCAGGTCGGGCGCCTGGGTCTCGGCCCGCTGCCGGCGGAGGCCGTGCGGGCGCTGGTGGGCGAGCTCGCGCCGGCCGGCCTCGACGAGCGCTCCGTCAACCGGATCGTCGAGCGCGCCGAGGGCAACGCCTTCTTCGTCGAGGAGCTCGTCGCCTCGGGGTCCTGCGCCGAGGGCGACGTGCCCGGCGACCTGGCCGACCTGCTGCTGGTCCGGCTCGACCGCCTCTCCGAGGAGGCCCGCCACGTCGTCCGCGTCGCCAGCGTCGCGGGGCGCCGGGTCACCCACGACCTGCTCGCCGCCACGGCCGACGTCCCCGTCGACCAGCTCGACTCCGGCATCCGTCAGGCCGTCGAGATGAACGTCCTCGAGGTGGGCGGACACCTCTACGCCTTCCGCCACGCGCTGCTCGGCGAGGCGATCTACGACGACCTGCTGCCCGGCGAGCGGGTCCGGCTGCACGCGCGCTACGTCGCCGCGCTGTCGAGCGGCGCCGCCGGCGGTACGTCGGCCGAGCTGGCCCGCCACGCCCGCCGGGCCAACGACCTCGACCGGGCCGTGACGGCGAGCATCGAGGCCGGCGACGAGGCGATGGCGGTGGGCGGCCCCGACGAGGCGGCCGACCACTACCAGCAGGCGCTCGAGCTGCTCGAGGACCCCGAGCGCGTCGCCCGGCTGGAGGTCGACCACGCCAAGCTGGTGGTCCGCGCCGCCACCGCCCTGATCACCGGCGGCAACGCCGTCCGCGCCGGCCAGCTGGTCGCCGCCCGGCTCGCGCAGCTGCCGCCCGACGCGCCCGCAGCCGACCGGTCCCGGCTGCTCAGCACCCACGCCGAGGTGCTCTCGATGACCGAGACCGAGCTCGACCCGGTCGCCATCTCCGCCGAGGCGCTCGCGCTGGCTCCCGAGGGCGAGAGCCCGCTGCGGGCCAAGGCGCTGGCCGCGCACGCCCGGATCCTCGGGGCCTACCGCCGCGACCAGCAGGACGAGGCCGAGGCGCTCGCGACCGAGGCCCTCGCGCTGGCCGAGCGGCTCGCGATGCCGCAGCTGGCCTCCGACATCGTCACCACGCTCAGCGGGCTGCGGGTGCAGACCGTCGCCGGGTCCGAGCAGGACGCGCTGCGCCGCACCCTCGAGTCGGCCGTCGACAGCGCCGTGCGGGCCGGTGCCTTCCAGGCCGAGATCCGGGGGCGCTGGCTGCTCGGCCGCTCCTACCAGGACTCCGGGGACTGGGAGCAGTCCGCGCGATGGTTCCGCTCCGCGATGGCGCTCGGCGAGCAGGCCGGCCTGGTCTGGGCACCCTTCAGCATCGAGTCGCGCTGGCAGCTGACCCGGATCAGCTACCTGCTCGGCGAGTGGGACGACGTGCTCGCGCTGGTCGACGTCGTCGACGGGCTCAGCGGCCCACCCATCCCGCGCGGCATCATCGAGCCCGCCCGGCTCTCGGTCCTCGCCGCCCGCGGCGAGGACGTCCTCGACCGGCTGCTCGCCCTGCGCCCGCTGTGGGAGGACGAGGGCGGCGTCGCGGTCTACAGCTCCGGCGCCGAGATCGAGTTCCACGGCGATCGTGGCGACGCGGCGGCGGCGATCGCGGTCTACGACCACGTGGTCGACGTCCTCGGGCGGATCTGGGGCGAGTACTTCGGCGGCCGGATCCGGCTCGCCGCCGGTACCCTCGCCGCGATCGCCCGGGCGATGCCGCGGGCCAGCGCCGCCGAGCGTCGTGGTCTGGTCGACCGGGCCGACCGGCTGCTCGCCGACGGTGAGGCGGTCCTCGCCGCGATCCGCGAGCGCAGCGGCCCCTGGGGGCCCGAAGGCCGGATGTGGACCGACCGCCTGGTCGCCGAGCACCACCGGGTGCAGTGGCTCGCCGGCGGTGAGGAGGCGCGCCGCGACGAGCTGCTCGCCGCCTGGGAGGCCGCGCTCGACTCGACCGTGAAGGTCGGCAACGTGCCCGAGCTGCTCCGCGTGCGGGCGGCGTACGCCCAGATCCTGCGACTCCTCGGCGACACCGCCCGGGCCCGCGACGAGGCCGACCAGGCGCGCGCCCTCGCCGACCGGCTGGGCGCCCCGCTCCTCGTCGCCGACCTGGCGGCCGAGCCCGGCGCGGCGCGGGGTGCCGCCACGACGAGCCACTCCGGCGGTGCCGCGCTGACCGCGCGGGAGCTGGAGATCCTCGGGCTCGTCGCCGAGGGGAGGTCCAACGGCGAGATCGGCAAGCAGCTGTTCATCAGCACCAAGACGGTGAGCGTCCACGTCTCCAACATCCTCGGCAAGCTCGGCGCGGCGGGGCGCACCGAGGCGGCGGCGATCGCCCGTCGCGACGGTCTCCTCCCGTAGATCTCCTACCGTGGTCGGAGGCCGGCGTCCCGGCCGCGGCGTAGCGTCCCTTGCATGACGATGGAGGCGGAGCGCACGGAGCTCGACGGCGACACCCGCGCGCTGACCATGCGGCGGTTCCGGCACGGCAGCGTGGTGGGCGGACGCGACCTCGCCCCGGTCCCGGCCGGCCAGCTGCCGCCCGGCCCGCGCTGGCCGGCGCTGCTGCAGACGGTCGCACTGATGCGCTTCCGGCACCAGTTCCACCCGTGGCTGCACCGCAGGTACGGCGACGCGTACACGGTCAACCTCATCCCGGGGAACCGACCGCTCGTGCTGTTCACCCGGCCCGAGGTCACCAAGGAGATCTTCGCGGCCGACCCGGAGGTCTTCCACGCCGGCAAGGGCAACGCGATCCTCGGCCCGATCATGGGGGAGCACTCCCTGCTGCTCCAGGACGCAGGCGAGCACCACCGGGCCCGCAAGCTGCTGATGCCGGCCTTCCTCGGGCACGCCCTGCGCGGCTACCGCGGCCTGGTGGCCGAGGTCGCCGCAGCGGAGGTCGACACGTGGCGCGAGGGCGAGCCGTTCCGGGCGCTCGAGCGGATGAACTCGCTGACCCTCGAGGTCATCCTCCGCGTCGTCTTCGGCGTGACCGACGAGACCCGGCTCGCGAAGCTGCGTCCCGCGGTCAACCACACGGTCGAGATCCACCCGGCGATCCTGCTCGGCTGGGCGTACCCGCGGTTGCAGAGGCTCGGGCCCTGGCGCCGTACGGTCGACAACCAGGTCGAGCTGGACCGGCTGATGTACGCCGAGATCCGCGAGCGCCGCGCCGCCCACGACCTCGGTGAGCGCTCCGACGTGCTGTCCCGGCTGCTCGCCGCCACCGACCCCGACGAGCCGGGCAGCGGCCTGGACGACACCGAGCTGCGCGACCAGCTGGTGACCCTCCTGCTCGCCGGTCACGAGACCACGGCGTCCGCGCTGTCGTGGGCACTGGTCGAGGTCGGCCGCAGCCCCGACCTGCTCGCGCGCACGCAGCGGGCGGTCGACGAGGGGGACGACGCGTGGCTCGAGGCGGTGCTCAAGGAGTCGATGCGGCTGCACCCGATCATCCCGATGGTGGTGCGCACCCTGATGGCACCGGCCACGGTCGGTGGCTGGGACCTGCCGGCGGGTACGACGGTCGGCCCGTCGATCATCATGAGCCACCAGCAGGAGTCGAACTTCGCGGACCCGGACGTGTTCCGGCCCGAGCGCTTCCTCGGCGACGAGGTCCCCGCGCTGAACGTGTGGATCCCGTTCGGGGGCGGCGTGCGCCGTTGCATCGGCGCCGGCTTCTCGCTGATGGAGGGGACGGAGGTGCTGCGCGAGGTGTTCCGCCGCTACGACGTCACGGCTGTCGGCACCGACGTGCCCAAGGTCCGCAACATCACCAGCGTGCCCCGGCGGGGGGCGCGGATCCGGGTGCGCGCGCGCTGACCCCGCCTCCGGTCCGGACGGTCGCCGCGACGTCCTCGAACAGGTCGGCGTAGTCGGCGTAGTCGACCCGCGCGACCGTGCCGGTCAGGGTGACGCCGATCCCTCCGCGCAGCCAAGCCCACTGGTCGCACACGACGTCGATCCCACCGATGAGGTGGGAGAACCGCGCATAGCCGACCGGCTCGCCGTCGAGGTCGACCTCGTCGGTGTCCTCGACCTCGAGGTCGTCGAGCTGGAGGGCGAGCGCCGCCATCGCCTCCCGGCGCCAGTCGGCGAGGGTCGGGGCGTCGACCGGTCCGGTGCGCAGCGTGAGCTCGGGGGTGAAGCCGGACGGGGTGGGGGTGGGCGCCCGGGAGACGAGGGCGACGCCCGGCGCCGGGTCGTCGAAGGTGGCCCAGCGGCGGGGGACGGCGAGGCTGAGGGACGGTGTGCCGGAGGTGGTCATGCCCGGCAGCCTCGGCCGCTCGCGGCTGTGGACAAACAAGCGCGCGGCGGGCCTGTGGACAGGAGCGTGAACGGGCGGTCCGGTGTCGGAGGTCCGGCCTAGGTTCGGTCCATGGCCATCGCACGCAACCCCCAGTTCGTCATCGACTGCCCCGAGCCCCGGGTCCTCGCCGACTTCTACGCCGCCCTGCTCGGCTGGGAGTCCGCCGTGGAGGAGGACGGCTCCTGGGGCTCGGTGTGGTCCGGCGACCGCTCGATCCAGCTGCAGCGGGTCGACGACTACCGGGCCCCCGACTGGCCGGGGCAGGACGTGCCGCAGCAGGTGCACCTCGACGTCGACGTCGACGACCTCGACAAAGCCGAGACGGCGACGCTCGCGCTGGGTGCGACCAAGCACCCCCACCAGCCCGGCACGTCCTTCCGGGTGTTCCTCGACCCGGCGGGCCACCCGTTCTGCCTGTGCCGGGTGACGGCCGCGTGATCAGCGCGCGAACGACTCCCGGACCTCGTCCTGCGTGATGCCGTAGTCCGCGAGGTCGTACTGGTGGGCGGGGCGGCGCGGCCCGCTGCGCGACTCCTCGTCGAGCCTGCGGACGGCGTCCTGCGCAGCCTGGCTCCAGGTGAGGCCGAAGGCGTCGTAGATCGCGCCGACGGTGCCGACCGGGTCCTGCACGAAGCCGCGGTAGTCGACGTCGAAGAACTGGCTCTCGTCGGCCTTCTCCCGGGCCTGCCAGAAGGCGTCCCACTGGCGGGTGAGGTGCCCGAGCTGGTCGCGGCCGAGGGTCTCGCCGACGAAGGTCGTTGAGTGGCCGTCGGTCGCCTCGGCCGACAGCGAGCAGGCGGAGGCGACCGAGGTGACCGGGTCGCGCTGGGTCATCACGACCAGCGCGTCGGGGTAGACATCGAGCAGCGCGTCGAGGGCGATCAGGTGCGAGGGGTTCTTGAGCACCCAGCGCTTGTCCTGGTCGTTGAGGCCGATCAGCTGCAGGTTCTGGCGGTGCCGCTCGTAGGCGTCGGTCCAGGACTGGGTCGCCAGCCAGCGGGAGTACGCCGGCACGTGGGCCAGCGACTCGAAGCCGAGCGACTTGCCGGTCTGGCGCAGCACGCGCCAGCACTCCTCGGGCTCGGTGGCGTCGGAGTAGTGGATGCCCATGAACTCCGGGTTCGTGATGTGGTGCTCGCGGAACGCCGCCTGCATGGCGTTGAAGATCGGGTCGTCCTCCCAGGTCTCCCGCGGCGGGCGGGGCTGGGGGAACTCGGTCAGCCACATCTCCAGGCCCTGGTGGGCCGGGTCGGCGCAGAGCAGGCGGCTCAGGGCCGTCGTACCCGTGCGGGGGAGGCCGAGAACGAAGATCGGCCGCTCGATGACGACGTCCGCGTGCTGGGGGAACTCGGTGAACCGGGCCTGGGTGAGCAGGCGGGCCACGAGCGAGCTCTTGACCTGCGAGCGCATGAAGTAGTTGCCCACCCCGGTCAGGCCGGCCTCGGCGGAGCCGAGGTCCTCGACCAGCACCCGGAACGCCTCCTCGTGACCGGGCGCGTCGGCGAAGCCGAAGTCGGTCAGGCCGGTGGTGCGGGTGGCGGCGTCGCAGATGTCCTCGAAGGTGCCGACGTCCGCGCGCTGGCGGGGCTCGCTCATGCGTGGAACTCGCCGCAGTCGACGTTCAGCATCTGACCGGTCACGGCCGAGGCCAGGTCGGAGGCGAGGAAGAGCGTGGCCCTCGCGACCTCGTCGGGAGTGGCGAGACGCTTGAGGTCGGTGGGCGCGGCCTTCTCGGCGTACACGTCCTCGTGGGTGCGCCCCGACTCCTGGGCGATCCAGTCGAAGTAGGCCTTGTTGACGTCCTCGTAGATGTAGGACGGCGCGACGCTGTTGACCCGGATGCCGCGGGGGCCGAGCTCGGTGGCCAGCGACTGGGCGAGGTGCTCGAGGGTGCCCTTCGACAGCTTGTAGCCGGAGTACTCCGGCTGGCTGCTGTAGATGACGCAGGAGTTGATCATGATCACCGAGCCGCCGATCTTGTCCTCGGTCTGTGCGAGGGCGTCGGCGAACAGGGCGGACAGGCGCAGCGGCGCGAAGACGTTGGTCTCGTTGGCGTTGCGCAGGCCCTCCAGGTCCAGGGTGCTGATCGGGTCCATGGGCGGGATGCCGAACGCGTTGTTGATCAGGCAGTCGACCTTGCCGAACTCGTCGAGAGCCGCCTCGACGAGCGCCTTGCGCTGGTCCTCGTCGGTGATGTCGGTCGGTACGACGAGCGCGCGGCGCCCGTGGGAGCGCACCGTCTCCGCCATCTTCTCCAGCCGCTTGGGCGTCCGGCTCGCGAGCACGAGGTCCGCGCCCATCCGGGCCGCCTCCTCGCCGAGCGAGCGGCCCAGGCCCGGCCCGACGCCGGAGAGCACGATGACCTTGTCCGTCAGCAGATCCACCATGGCGGACAGACTAGAACGTGTTTCAGTTTTGGGGAAGGGGTGGCACCAGTTTCACCGGCCGGCCGGTGAAACTCGCGCTGGGACGAGGAAGCATCGTCGTCCCAGCGCTAGTTTCGTCGTCCAAGCTCGATGCCGACCCGGCGGAATACGCCAGGATGCTCCGGGTTGCACCAGGGGTGAGCACTCCCCGGATCGACCTCAACGACCAGACCGCCATCCCCCAGTTCGGCCTCGGCGTGTGGCAGGTGCCGCCGGCCGACACCGAGCGCGTGGTGTCCGACGCCTTCGAGATCGGCTACCGCCACGTCGACACGGCCCAGATGTACGGCAACGAGGAGGGCGTCGGCGCCGCGATCGCGGCCTCCGGACTCGCCCGCGAGGACCTGTACGTCACCACCAAGCTCAACAACAACCGCCACGAGCCCGCTGCCGCCAAGGACTCGCTCAAGGTCTCGCTCGACAAGCTCGGCCTCGAGAAGGTCGACCTGTTCCTCATCCACTGGCCGCTGCCCACGCGGTACGACGGCGACTTCGTCTCCACGTGGGAGGCGCTGATCGAGCTGCGCGAGGCCGGCCTGACCACCTCGGTCGGCGTCTCCAACTTCCAGCCCGACCACCTCGACCGGATCGTCGCGGCCACCGGCGTCGTCCCAGCCGTCAACCAGGTCGAGGTGCACCCGTACTTCGCCAACGAGGCCGTCCGCGCCGCGACCACCGGCCACGGCGCCCACGTCCAGGCCTGGTCCCCGCTCGGGCAGGGCGGCGGTGAGCTGAGCGACCCGGCCGTCACCGCTCTCGCCGAGCGTCACGGCAGGACTCCCGCCCAGGTGCTGCTGCGCTGGGCGCTGGACCGTGGCGACATCGTGTTCCCGAAGTCGCTGAGCAAGGCCCGGCTGGCCGAGAACTTCGACGTCTTCGACTTCGCGCTCACCGCCGACGAGGTCGCGACGCTGGCCGCGCTGGACAAGGGCGAGGCCGGTCGTCAGGGACCGAACCCGGACGTCTTCGACTGGATCCCTGCCTGACCCTGCGCTCGGGGCCAGGGCTCCGAGCGGAGAGCCGGCGCTGGCGGACCCCTACGAGATCATCCGCCGTGCGACGGCGCGCTGTCGCGCAGCGATCCGCTCGGCGTACTCCTGGGGCGAGAGGCCGACCGTCTCCGGCAGGTGCTTGGCGACCTCGGTGACCGGCACGATCTCGACCGTCGGGCCGTCGGCGGCGGACAGCTCGCGGGTGAGCTGCTGCCAGCGCAGCATGATCGGTCCGGTGCGGTGCCCGGTGGTCTCCAGCCAGTTCGCGATCGGGGCGCCGTCGGGACCGGGCGGCCGCTCGGAGATGACGAACCGCAGGACGCCGTCGCTGTCGCACGAGGCCTGGGCCTTGGTGAGCGAGGTCTGGTGGGTCTCGTAGTCGGTGGAGGCGTACCAGTCCGAGCCGACCTGGATCGCCTGGTAGGTGCAGTCGTCGCAGCGCGGGACCGACACGATCATCGCCTCGTCCTCGGCCAGCTCGTAGTGGCCGATCGAGGAGAACTGCGAGGAGAGGCCGCCGGGAGTCGAGGCGGGCACGGTCAAGGTGTTGACCGGCTCCTTGTACTGGAAGAAGTGGGGGAAGGCGAACCAGGTCTGGATCGAGCTGGTCAGCGACCGCGCGGCCACCTCGTACTTCTTGCGCAGCGTCGCCTCGGAGAGCGGACGCCGGGCCGAGCCGATGGTGTCGACCCGCTCGATGGTGAGCGTGCCGCGGAGCTCGGTGTCCCAGTCGTTGAAGACCTCGCGCACGATCAGCGTCTTCGCGCCGGGCTCGGCGACGTAGGTGAACTCGAAGGAGCCGTCCGGCCCGATCTCGAGCTCGCGGTCGTCGAAGGCCATCAGCGAGGTGGCGGCCGAGTCCGCGCTGTAGCTGCCGCCCATCACCTGGAAGGAGAGGTCGGCGGAGGTCCCGCGGCGACCGCGCACGACGTACTCGACGCCCTCGCGCAGGTAGGCGTTGAAGTAGACCGCGTCCGGGTTGTCGAGGCCCTGGCGGGAGAACTGGTGGGTCGGGTTGATGAAGACCGGCTGCTCGAGGTCGTAGTCGAAGGCGGTCTGCATCGCCATCCGGATCCGGCCGGCCAGGTAGTCGTAGCCCTCGAGCCGGTCGGCCTCGGACCTGATGAACGGCGCGTTCGCGATGAGCTCCTCGGCCTCGGCGATCGCCGCCTGCAGGGGAGCGGTCAGCCCGAGCGAGGCGGACATCAGCCGTTCGCCTTCGCGATGATGTTCTCGGCGTACTGCTCGAGGTGCTTGATCTTGGTCTCGAGCGGCTCGGTGTCGGGGCCCTTGATGTAGGGCACCCGGAAGCCGACGATGCAGTCGGTGACGCCCCTGTCCTCGAGCCGCTTGATGCCGTCGAGGGTGTAGGCGTCGTACGAGATCACGTGCACCTCGAAGTCGTCGCGGGTGTCGCCCTCCTCCTTGCGGATCTCCGCGAGCCGGGTGAGCAGCCGGTCGAGCTCCTCGCCGTCGCCCCCGGCGTGCATCCACCCGTCGCCCTTGCGTACGGCGCGGCGCAGGGCGGCGTCCGAGTGGCCGCCGACGAGCAGCGGGATCCTCTCGGTCGGCGCCGGGCACTGCTGGAGGGGCTCGATGTCGAAGAACTCGCCCTGGTAGCCGAAGAAGGTCGGCTCGTCGCCGGGCTGGGTGAGGCCGCGCAGGATGTCCATGCACTCGTCCATCCGCTTGCCGCGCTTCTCCCACGGCACGCCGAGGGCGGCGAAGTCCTCGGGCCACGGCGAGAGGCCGACGCCGAGGCCGAGGCGGTTCTTGGACAGGTAGGCCAGCGACGAGGCCTGCTTGGCGACCAGCACGGGTGGGCGGATCGGCAGCTTGAGGACGAACGGCGTGAGGCGCAGCGTCTCGGTCACCGCGAAGAGGTGCGCGCACAGGATGAAGGTCTCGATGAACTGCTTGCCGAGCAGGAACTCGCGGTCCCCGGTGTCGGTGTAGGGGTACTTCGAGTCCGACTCCTGCGGGTAGATCAGGCTGTCCGCGATCGTCATCGAGGTGTACCCGGCGGCCTCGCAGGCCTGGGCGAGCGGGGCGTAGTAGTCGGCCTGGGTCATGCCCTCGGCGAAGGAGAAGCGCATGAGCCCACACTAGAACGTGTTCTAGATCTGTGCCAGAGTGAGTCCCATGGCAGCGACCAAGCCGAAGCCCGACGGCCTCGACAAGCCGATCGTCGCGAAGGTCATCAAGTACGGCGCCAAGGCGAACGTTGCCATCTACCGGCTGACCAACGGGCGACTCGGTTCCACCTGGCGGATCGGAGCGGGCTGGAGGAAGCCGGTGCCGGTGCTCCTGCTCGACCACGTCGGCCGCCGGAGCGGCACCCGGTTCACCACCCCGCTGCTCTACCTCGCCGACGGACCGGACCTGGTCGTCGTCGCGTCCCAGGGCGGGCTGCCGAGGAACCCGCAGTGGCTGCACAACCTCGTCGCGAACCCCGACACCACGGTCGCCGTACCGGGGGAGCGCAGCCGCGCGGTGCGCGCCCGGGTCGCCGGGCCCGACGAGCGCGCAGCGCTGTGGCCGCGCCTGGTCGAGCTGTACGCCGACTTCGACAACTACCAGGCCTGGACGGACCGGGAGATCCCGGTCGTCGTCCTCGAGCCCCGCTGACCGAGGAGACCCGTGGAGCTGCAACAGCTGATCGACCGCGCCGAGATCGCCGACGCGATCACCCGCTACACCCTCGCCGTCGACGAGGGCGACTTCGACCGGCTCGACACGGTCTTCACCCCCGACGCGCAGATCGACTACACCGAGAGCGGCGGCGTCGCCGACGCCTACCCGGCGGTCAAGGCGTGGCTGGCCGAGGCGCTGCCCGGCTTCTCGACGCACCGGATCCACATGCTCGGCCAGATCTCGTACGAGTTCGACGACTCCGGCGACGAGGCCGCGGTCGCGGCGTACTTCCACAACCCGATGCGCATCGCCGACGGCAAGGGTGGCGAGCGCGTGGTCGAGGTGGGCGGGTTGTACCGCCACGCCTTCGTGCGCACGACGGACGGCTGGCGCTCGCGCCGGCTCCACGAGCAGGTCGTCTGGACGCGCGGTTTCTGATTTCTGGGACCCGTCTGGACAATGGGGCGGGTGAGCGACCAGCAGCAGCACCCTGGCGAACGTCCCGTCGTCAACGGGCTGGTGGCGCTGGTCGCGGTCGCGCTGGGCGTCGGCCTGGTCCTCGCGCTCGTCACTCTCGTCGGCACCAAGGTGCTCGGCCTCGGTGGTGGCGACGGGGACTCCTCGGCGCGCTCCACCGTGCACCAGTCGATGTACCTGCCCACGCCGGTCGAGACCGACGAGGCCACGGGCCCGCTCGTCACCCTGCACACCGAGGACCCTGACGAGCCGGCGGGCACCGACGACAGCACCGAGCTGCCGGAGGACGAGCCCACCACCGAGATGCCCAGCGAGAGCGCGGGCGCCGGCCAGATCTCGCTGCAGGCCCTCGCGACCACGGTCGCCAGCGGCGAGCGGATCTACTTCAGCGGGGTCTACCCGGGCGGCGAGGGCGCGATCTTGTTCGTCCAGCGCTTCGAGAACGGCGACTGGGCCGACTTCCCGGCCAGCGTCGGCGTCACCAACGGCACCTTCTCCAGCTACATCTTCACCGGCGTCAGCGGCGTCAACAGGTTCCGCGTCGTCGACCGCGACACCGGCACCGTGAGCAACGAGATCAGCGTCACCGTCGGCTGAGTCCGGCCGAGCGCTCGCCCCGCTCGACGCCTCCCCGCGCCCGGCTCGCCAGGTGACGACGTGTCAGTTTCACCGGCCGGCCGGTGAAACTGACGGTGGGACGACAAAACTGGTGCTTGGACGACGATGCTTCCTCGTCCAAGCGCGAGTTTCACCGGCCGGCCGGTGAAACTGGTCCTTCGCCGCATCCGCCAACCGGCGTAGTCCTTCTGAGGACGCCTTGCTTGGTGCGGGCCGTCGCGGGGGCGCACCATGGGAGGACGGCTCGGGCCGCCCGCACACATGGGGGAGGCGCGGATGACGGACGAGCCTGCGGACGACCAGGAGCTCGCGCTGTGGCTGCACGTCCAGGCCGGCGAGTTCGATCGCGCGTACGCCGTCGCGACCCGGCTGCTCATCATGAGTGCGGACCCGGTGCAGCGGGGCCGGGTCGAGGCGGTGCTGGGGCTGATGATGCAGCGGGTCGGGCTGATGGCCGACTCGCGCGACCAGTTCGCGCGGGCCGCGGTCCTGGTCGAGGGCTCGCCACCGGACCTCGCGCTGGTGCTGGCGTTCGGCTCGCTGTCGAGCGTGCTGGGCGGTGACCTGGACCGGGCCGAGCGCGAGGCGCTGGAGGCCGACCGGCTCGGGGCGGAGCACGGCGTCGAGATCGCCGTCCGGCAGGCCCGGACCACCCTCGCGGCGGTGCACCTGGGGCGGGGCCAGCTCGAGGCGGCGCTCGCGCTGGCGACCGACGCGACGGCGTACGGCAACGACGGGGTCGGCCAGGCGGAGTACCGCTCGACGGCGCACGTCCTGCTCGCGATGGCGCTGGCCGAGCTGGACCGGATGGAGGAGGCGCACGTCGCGATCGCGCGCGGGGTCGCGATCGCGGAGGAGGAGGGCGACACCGGGCAGCTGGCCTGGTACCTCGCCTCCCAGGCGATGCTGCACTTCATCGACGGGCACTGGGCCGAGGCGCGCGACGAGGCGGCCCGGTCGATCGAGCACGCCGACCGCACCGGCGCCCTGGCCGCGCGGCCACTGGCGTGGGGGATCAGCGCCTGCATGGAGGGCCTGCGCGGCAACGTCACCACCGCCCGCACCCTGATCGAGCAGGCCAGGTCCCACCGCCTCGGTCCCGGTGCCGGGCTCGGCGAGGAGTGGGTGGCGCTGGCGGCGGCGGCCTCGACCGACGACGCCGGTGAGCGGTACGACGCCCTGCGCGACGCCTGGTTCCGGCTGCGGGGGATGCCGAGCCTGCTGGCCTGGAAGGTGTTCGCGCACCCGCTGGTCGTGCTGGCGATGGAGCGCGGGGACCGGGCGCTGGCCGAGGTGGTCAGTGCCCGGGTCGGGGCCGCCGCGGCCACCGCGGGGACCGCGAGCGCCCGCGCCACGGCGCAGTGCTGCGCCGCCACCGTCGCCGGTGACCCGCTCGCCCTGCTGGCGGGGCTCGACCTGCTCCGCACCGTCGGACGCCCGCTGCCGCTGGCCTTCGGTTGCGTCGCGGCCGCGTCGACGGCACTGCGCACCGAGGACCGGGTGGCAGCGCTGCAGGAGGCCGCCACCGTGTTCCACCGGCTCGGGGCGACGGTGTGGAGCGCCGAGGTCGCCCGGCTGCTCGTCGACGCGGCGGTCGCCGGCAGCCCCGCCCGGCCGGCGGCGCCGTCGGGGCCGTGGCACCTGCTGAGCCCGGGTGAGACCCGCGCCGTCCGGCTGGCGATCCAGGGGCTGTCGAACTCCCGGATCGCCGCCGAGCTCGGCACCTCGCCCCGGACCGTGCAGACCCAGCTGGCCAGCGCCTGCCGCAAGTGCGGTGTGTCTGGCCGGGTCCAGCTGGCCGGGCTGTTCGCGGGCCTCAGCTGAGCAGGGCCTGCACGTCGTTGGTCTCGGGCTCCCGGCCCCGCAGCCAGTCGCCGGCGACCCGCAGCCACGACGGCTTGCGCCGCATGCCCGGGCGGGCGACGGACGCGAGCAGCTCCGCGACCTGGGTCGCCGCGTCGTGCGTCGAGGTGCCGGGCGTGGCCAGGCCGACGGCGTACGCGAGGCGGAGGTTCTCGTGCTCCAGCAGCCGGGCGCCGAGCGGGGTGGTCGCCTCCTCGGTGACCAGGCGGTACAGCTCAGGTGCGCGCCGCAGCGCCGCCCGGTGCGCCGAGCACAGGGTCTCACTGGCGTTCGTCACCTCGCCGACCTCGAGGGCGAGGTCCACGCTGGCGCCGATCAGGGTCGCCCACTGCTGGAAGAGCGCGCGCACGAGCTCGTCACGGTCCGCGAACACGGCGCGGGTCTCGAGGTCGTCGAAGTCGATCCGCCCCGAGTCGATGATCCGGCGCAGGACGCGACTGCGGCGGTGCACCTCCTCCCATCGCAGCTGGGTGGTGGAGTGGTGCGGCTCGGGCACGGGGTGGTGGCGCATGGCGGGAGCTCCTCGTCGGTCGGGCTGGTCACCCGACCGTCCTCCGGCCGGGGCCGGCCCGACATCCGCCAACTGGCTGAACTGGGACGCTCAGCGGTCCAGCCCGTGGCGGTGCAGGACCGCGGTGAGCTGCACCCGCGAGCTGACGCCGAGCTTGGCGTAGACGTGCGACGCGTGGGTCTGCACGGTCCGCGGCGAGACCACCAGCTCGCGGGCGATCTCCGGGTTGGTGAGTCCCTGCGCCACCCGGCGCGCGACCTCGCGCTCGGCGCTGGTCAGCTGCGCCCAGCCGACGGGCTCCCTGTCGGCGGCGGGCCCGTCGTCGGCGGGCAGCCGCAGCAGGGCCCGGCCGGCCCGGGCCAGCCACGGCGTCGCGCGCAGGCCGCTGAACGCGTCGGCCGCCTCGCGCACCGCCGCCTGCGCGTCGTGCCGGTGGCCGCGGGCGCCGAGCAGGAGAGCAGCGTCGAGGCAGGCCAGGCCGAGCGCGAACGGGCGGCCCGCCTCCCGCAGTGCCGCCATCGCGGCCCGCGCCGCCTCCGGGTCGGCGTCGAGCAGGGCCCGGCAGCGCAGTGCGGCGCCCTGGGCGGAGCCGATGCCCGGCGCGGCTGCCGCCCCGGCCTCCGCGCTGGCGGTGACCGCGCAGGCGAGCTCGTGGTCGTCGTACCGGACCGCCTGGCTGACCAGCGCCGGCGCGAGCGAGCGCCAGCTGAGGAAGTACGGCGTCCGCCGGGTGTGCAGCCAGCCCTCGGTGAGTGCGGTGTAGCCCGTCCGGTGCTCCGGTGCCGCCGCTGCCCTGGCCATCGACAGCCAGTCCTCCCCGGGCAGCCCGAGCACGGTGAGCCCGCCCTCGACCGGCCGGACGTGCCGCTGTGCCGTGCTCACGTTGCCGCGCAACGCCTCCACGAGGGCGACGACCGCCGCGGCGACCGGCCGGGCGATCAGGGTGCCGGCGGACCGGGCGCCGTCGAGCGCCAGGTGGCCGTCGACGACCGCCTCGTCCCAGCGGCCGTTGAGGTAGCGGGCCAGCCCGCGCATCGCGTGGTACCAGGCGACCTGGCCCGTCGACCCCGCCGCGTTGCTGCGGAGCAGTCCCTCGCCGAAGGCCGCCTCGGCGTCGGCGAAGCGGTCGAGCTCGACCAGTGCCAGCCCGTGGTAGAGGTGCGAGAGCGGCCCGCCGCCGGAGCTCTGGCGCTCCGCGGCCTGCAGCGCGATGCCCATCTTGGTGAGCCGCAGCGCGTCGGCCGGGCGGCCCTCGCTCAACGCGATCGCGGCCTGGGTGTTGAGCGCCTCGCACGCCGCGAACCGGTTGCCGTGCTGCTCCCCGAGCCCGCGGGCCCGGTCGGCCGCCTGCGCCGCTCCCGCGAGGTCGCCCAGCAGGAAGCGGGAGCCCGCCTCGTCGGCGACGTACGACGCCTGCTCGCCGGGCTGCTCCGCGGCCAGCGCGGCGGCCAGCGCGAACGCGTCGCGCGACTCCGCGATCCGGCCGACCCGCTGCAGGACCAGCCCCAGGGCGGCGTGCAGCTCGGCGTGCACCCGCGGATCGGGGGTCGACTCCAGCAGCAGCCGGGCGTCGGTGGCGGCGGCGTTCAGCTCGCCCCGGCTGATCCGGGTCCACATCGCGGTGCGACGGGCTTCCTGCTCCGGGCTCACGGCACATCCCCTCGGTGCGTGGTCCCTCGCCCTTCGAGGGTAGGGCCCCGGGGCTGTCCCCGGGAAGCCCCGGGAACCCGGGGTCGGCACCCGATTGCGCGCTTCTGGGGGATGACAACGCGCCCTGGCCGAGGAGAGTGGGATCCGTGGATCGGGTCGAGCGCGAGCGCCGGCACCGGTTGCAGGTCCTCGCCGGGTTGACGGCGGCCGAGGCGGCTGCAGCCGTGCTGGCGGTCGTCTTCGGCTTCCTGGTGAGCGTGCAGGGCCGTCACGGGCCGCTCCCGGCGGACGTTCCGGAGCCGACCCCGGCACCGCCGCCGGTGATCCAGGCGCCCGGGACGCGGGATCCCTCCGGGGCGACCACGCAGGTCGACGGCGTGCTGCCCTGACGGGCCGCCGGACCCGCTGAAGATTGTTCGTGCAGCCGGGAACAACCCCCGGTGGCCGCCCGTTGTGCCCTGTGTCAGACTTGAGTCCATCCGGCTCAACTAACTTGAATCCAGATCTTCAGCACAGAGGGAGAAACACACATGGCACGAGCGGTCGGCATCGACCTCGGTACGACGAACAGCGTCGTCGCGGTCCTCGAGGGCGGCGAGCCCACGGTCATCGCCAACGCGGAGGGAGCGCGGACCACCCCGTCCGTCGTCGCCTTCGCGAAGAGCGGTGAGGTGCTCGTCGGCGAGGTCGCGAAGCGCCAGGCGGTCACCAACGTGGACCGCACCATCCGGTCGGTCAAGCGCCACATGGGCACCGACTGGACCCAGCACATCGGTGACCCGGTGGACAAGGACTTCACGCCGCAGCAGATCTCGGCGTTCATCCTGCAAAAGCTCAAGCGCGACGCGGAGGCCTACCTCGGCGAGACCGTCACCAACGCGGTGATCACGGTCCCGGCGTACTTCTCCGACGCGCAGCGCCAGGCCACCAAGGAGGCCGGCGAGATCGCGGGCCTGAAGGTCGACCGCATCGTCAACGAGCCCACCGCGGCCGCGCTGGCCTACGGCCTCGACAAGGGCGACGACCAGACGATCCTCGTCTACGACCTCGGTGGCGGCACGTTCGACGTGTCCCTGCTCGAGATCGGTGAGGGCGTCGTCGAGGTCAAGGCGACCAGCGGCGACAACCACCTCGGTGGCGACGACTGGGACAACGCGATCGTCCAGTGGATGGTCAAGAAGTTCAAGGACGCCAACGGCGTCGACCTGGGCGCCGACAAGATCGCGGCCCAGCGCCTGCAGGAGGCCGCCGAGAAGGCGAAGATCGAGCTGTCCTCCTCCAGCGACACCACCATCCACCTGCCCTACATCACGCACGGCGAGAACGGCCCGCTGCACTTCGAGGAGCGGCTCTCCCGCTCGGAGTTCCAGCGGCTCACGGCCGACCTGCTCGAGCGGACCAAGGCTCCCTTCCAGAACGTCCTCAAGGACGCCGGCGTCAAGGTCGCCGACATCGACCACGTGGTCCTCGTCGGCGGGTCGACCCGCATGCCCGCGGTGACCGACCTGGTCAAGGAGCTGCTCGGCGGCAAGGAGCCCAACAAGGGCGTCAACCCGGACGAGGTCGTCGCCGTCGGCGCCGCCCTGCAGGCCGGTGTGCTCGCCGGTGAGGTCAAGGACGTGCTGCTCCTCGACGTCACCCCGCTGTCCCTCGGCATCGAGACCAAGGGCGGCGTGTTCACCACGCTGATCGAGCGCAACACCACGATCCCCACCAAGCGGTCCGAGATCTTCACGACCGCCGACGACAACCAGCCGTCGGTCGAGATCAAGGTCGCCCAGGGCGAGCGCGCCATCTGGTCGCAGAACCAGCCCCTCGGCAACTTCGAGCTGACCGGCCTCCCGCCGGCCCCGCGCGGCGTGCCGAAGATCGAGGTCACCTTCGACATCGACGCCAACGGCATCGTCCACGTCTCCGCCAAGGACCAGGCGTCCGGCCGTGAGCAGTCGATGACCATCTCCGGCGGCAGCGCGCTGTCCAAGGACGACATCGACCGCATGGTCAAGGAGGCCGAGCAGTACGCCGAGGAGGACGCCAAGCGTCGCGAGGCCGTCGAGGTCCGCAACCAGGGCGACCAGCTCGTCTACACGACCGAGAAGTTCCTCGCCGACAACGGCGACAAGATCCCGGACGACGTCAAGGCCGAGGTGACCACCGACCTCGAGGCGCTCAAGGGCGTCCTCGAGAACGCCGAGTCCAGCGCCGACGACCTGACCGCCGCCATCTCCAAGCTGGGCGAGTCCAGCCAGAAGATGGGTGCCGCGATGTACGCCGCCGCCGAGGCCGACTCCGCCGCCGCGGGTGGCACCACCGGTGCGACCGGTGAGTCGGACGACGACGTCGTCGAGGCCGAGATCGTCGACGAGGACACCGAGGGCGACGCCAAGTGACCGAGGACAACCTCAACCCGGAGGAGGGGGAGCTGCAGGAGACTGCGGCTCCCTCGCCCGAGGGCGACGAGCCCGAGTCGGCCGCAGCCCCCGAGGCACCGGCCGCCGAGGCCGAGGCCGACGAGCTGACCGTCACCAAGATGGAGCTCGAGGAGCGGACCCTCGACCTGCAGCGCCTGCAGGCGGAGTTCCTCAACTACAAGCGCCGGGTCGAGCGGGACCGCGAGCTGCTGCGTGAGAACGCGACGTACGCCGCGCTCACCCCGATCATCGACGTGCTCGACACGATCGACCGGGCGCGCGAGCACGAGCCGCTCGAGGGTGGCTTCAAGGCCACGGCCGAGCAGCTCGAGCGCGTGGTCGCCGGGCTGGGCCTGGTGAAGTTCGGCGAGGTCGGGGACGCGTTCGACCCCACCATCCACGAGGCGCTCTCGCACATCGGCACCGACGCCGAGGTCGAGGTGACCACGTGCAAGGTGATCGCGAAGGCCGGCTACAAGATCGGTGACCGGGTGGTCCGCGCAGCACAGGTGCTGGTGGTCGACCCCGCTTGATGAGACAGACAGACACGACGAGGAGGGAGGTGTGCGATGAGTGACGACGGGATCCGGTCCGACTGGGCGACCAAGGACTTCTACAAGGAGCTCGGGGTCGCCAAGACCGCGTCGCAGGACGAGATCAAGAAGGCCTACCGCAAGCTCGCGCGCGCCAACCACCCCGACTCGCACCCCGACGACACCGCGAAGCACGACAAGTTCAAGGCCGTGGCCGAGGCGTACGACGTCATCGGTGACGCCGAGAAGCGCAAGAAGTACGACCAGGCCCGCGAGATGTTCAGCCGCGGCGGGTTCCCCGCCGGGGCGGGCTTCGGCGGCTTCGGCGGTGGCTTCGGTGGCAGCGTCAACGTGGAGGACCTCCTCCGTGACCGTGCGGGTGGTGGGGGCGGTGGCTTCGGCGACCTGTTCGGCGACCTGTTCGGCGGGGGCGGTCGGGCCCGGGCGCGCGCTCCGCGGGCGACCCGCGGGGCCGACCTGGAGACGACGGCGACCATCGGCTTCACCGAGGCGCTCGAGGGCGCCACGGTGTCGCTGCGGGTCAGCTCCGACGGCGCCTGCGCGACCTGCCACGGCACGGGCGGCAAGCCCGGCACCCAGCCGCACGTCTGCCCGACGTGCGACGGCGCCGGTGTCGTCACGGCCTCGGTCGGCGGCGGGTTCTCCATGAACGAGACCTGCCCGACGTGTGGCGGACGCCAGCTCGTCTACGACGACCCCTGCCCCACCTGTCACGGCACCGGCCAGGGCCGCGCCACCCGGACCATCCAGGCCAAGATCCCCGCCGGGGTCAAGGACGGCCAGCGGATCCGGCTGCGCGGCAAGGGCGGTGCGGGCGAGAACGGCGGCCCCGCCGGCGACCTCTACGTCACCGTCAAGGTCACCGGTCACCGGGTGTTCGGTCGCAAGGGCGAGCACCTCACGGTCGACGTACCCGTGTCGTTCACCGAGCTCGCCCTCGGTGCGGAGATCAAGATCCCCACCCTCGGCGGCGCCCCGGTGACCCTGAAGGTACCCGCCGGGACCCCCAACGGGCGCACCTTCCGGGTGCGCGGCAAGGGAGCCACCAAGGCCGACGGCACGCGGGGCGACCTGCTGGCGACGGTCGAGGTCCAGGTGCCGAGCAACCTCGGCGCCGAGGCCAAGGAGGCCCTGGAGGCGTACGCCGCCGCCACGGACGACACCCGGCTGCGCTCCGGGCTGTTCCAGGACGCGAGCTGATGGCCGCCCGACCGCCGCAGGGCCCTCCGGGTGAGGAGGAGGCCGTCTACGTCATCAGCGTGGCGGCCCAGCTCAGCGGCCTGCACCCGCAGACGCTGCGGACGTACGAGCGGGTCGGGCTGATCACGCCTGGCCGCACGGGGGGCGGCGGTCGGCGGTACTCCTACCGCGACATCGAGCGGCTGCGCGAGATCGCCGACCTCACCGCGTCCGGCATCGGCATCGAGGGCGTCAAGCGGATACTCGACCTCGAGAACGCCGTCACCGCCTTGCGGGCGCGCAACGCCGAGCTGGCCGCCGAGCTCGAGGCGACCCGCGAGGCCCTGCGCCAGGCGACGGCCGTGCGGCCCGTCGTGCCCCGGAGCAACCTGCCCGCGCTGCCCGCCTCCGCCGTCGGCCAGTCCGTCGTCGTGTGGCGCCGCAACCCCTGACCCGGCCCCAGCTGGCTCCCGTTTCCCGCCGACCCGGCGCGAGGTGGCTCCCGTTTCCCGCTGACCCGGCAGAAGATGGCTTCCGATCCGTCGATCCGGCTGCACTTTTGTGCCGGGTCAGCGGAAGTCGGGAGCCAGTTCCTGCCGGGTCATCGCGGGAACGTGCCCTGCCGTGCCTCGGACCAGCAGGAGCGGTCGTCGATGCCGTCGGGGGTGGTGGTGGACGTGCCGTTGGCGTTGAAGCCGGTGTCGTCCTTGAACGCGAGCACCTGGATCCTGAGGTTCGGGAGCGTGATGTTGCCGCTCACCTGGGCCTGCCACAGCTGCCCGTAGACGCCGGTCAGCGCGCCGCGGGTGGCGTCGATGCCGGTGTAGCCCTGGCCGTTGACGTGGCCGCCGTTGCCGGTGGCGCCGTAGACCTGCGGTCCGGTGGTGCCGGGACCGAGGAAGCCGCCGTCGTACGTCGCCGGGACGCCGAACGGGTTGGCGACGTACGGCGCCGCGCCGGGTGCCGTGGTCAGGTCCGTGGTGGCCTGCCCGATCTGGGTGCTGCCCTGCAGGTTGATGCCGGTGCCGCGCAGGGTGGTCACGTCGAAGCCGGCGTCGGCGGCCCCGATCTCCAGGGCGGAGGTGCCGTCGCCGGCGGTCAGCTTGATCGTGTACTTCACCGGGCCGACCGACTCGGTCTTCGACACGCACAGCCCGTCCATGCCGGCCCGGGCGAAGCCCGCCCGCAGCAGGTTCTTCCAGGTGCCGTTGCCCAGCCGCACCGGCGCCATGCCGAAGGCCGCGTCGTCGGCGGTGATCCGCGACGACGAGAACGTGGCGTTGCCGCCCTGGATCACGACGGTCGCGTCGAAGCCGAGCGCCTGCTGCCACGTCAGCGTCGCGAGGGTGCCCAGTGTCGCCAGCGACGTGCCCGCCACGGCCGCCGCCCGGCCCCACCGGGTCCCGTTCCGCTGCTCGCGCTCCATCAGCCCACCGAGATCGTCGTGTTGGGCAGCTGGATCGAGTTGAGCGGGTTGCCGGACCCGTCGACCGGGACCTGCGTGTACGGGTCGCTCGGGTTCTGCCGGTGCGTGACCAGGTAGTAGAAGTCCAGGTTCACGCCGAGCAGCGTGTAGTTGGAGCCGCCGCCGAGCCACTGCGCGAGGTCGCCGGCGAAGTCCTCGGCGCTCAGCTCGCAGGTGCCGCCGATGCCGAGGAAGCCGCCGCGCGCCGTACCGCCGACCAGTCCGCACGCCAGGTGGGTCGCGGTCGGCAGCTGCGCGACCGGCACCGTGAACGAGCTGCTCGCCGTCGCCAGCACCTCGGTCCACACGCCTGCGCCGCCGATGGTGATGGCCTGGTCCGGGTCGATCGTCAACCGGTACGGCGCGGCCGGCTTCGGGGCGGGCGCGTCGCCGCTGTCGGCGTACAGCTGGATGTCGGTGGTGCCGCCCGCCGGGCAGGCGCCGACCGGGGTGTTGTCATCCGTGCAGAACTGCAGCCCGCTGAACGCGACCTGGTACAGGTCCGTGCGCGATCCCGCCGCCGCGTAGTAGACGGTGTTGGGGAACTTCCGGCCGTACGCCGTGCGGATCTGCCCGATCCCCGCGTCCGGGCTGGACGTGGCGACGTTGCCGGACTGGAGGTGCCAGCGCACGCCGGCCAGGCACGGGTACATCCGCCCGGCGGCGTTGAAGTCGCCCGATCCGTTGTCGAGCTGGACGTCCTGGCGGCGCTGCTGGGGGTTGCTGCTGCCGGGCTGGTCGCAGGCGAACGGCTGGTAGGAGCTGCTCTGTGCCTGGCCGAGCGCGCGGTCGCCGGTGCGGGGGAGCAGCACGCAGGCGGCCGCGAGCACGAGCACGGCCGCCAGCACGAGCCAGCGCTGCCGTGCGACCGGCGCCGTGCCGAGCGACGGCCTCACGACGCCCGAACGGCCCGGCGGCGGCCCCCGTGCGCCCGGCGCGGAGCCTTCTCGCCCCAGGCCCACACCATCGAGCCACCGAGGATCCCGAGCACCGAGCCGACGAGGTAGCCGCCGAGGTTCGCCGCCACGAACGCTGCGAGCGCCAGGCCGACCGCGAGCAGCCCCACGAGTCCGCGGTAGTGCGGGGCGAACCACGCCACCAGGCCGAACAGGACCAGCCCGCCGCCGAGGATGTAGCCGGCCGAGTAGCTCCACCCGCCGCTCACCGCGAGCAGGAACGAGAAGAACATCGCGCGGACGATCCAGGCCCCGGCGAGGATGCACCACAGCCCGCCCCAGAAGGGACGGGTACGCCGGAAGCCGCGGAACGCCGTGCGCACGGCGCCGACCCGGCGGCGTACCTGCGCGGCCATCAGCCGGCCGCCTGGGTCGGGCAGTCGGCCTGCGTCTTGTGGCCGGGCACGACCTTGATCTTGAGGTTCGGCAAGGTGATCGCTCCTTGCAGGTTGATGCCGTACGTGTCGCCGCCGAGGCCGCCGACGTTGAGCCGGTCCACGGTCAGGCCGAAGTCGCCGGCGTCGGGCGGGGTCTGCCCGGCGGGCCAGGCGATGCCGGCCGTGTCGTCGACGGTGTCGGCGCTCTGGCCGAGGTTCATGCCGCTGATCAGGTTGCCGAATCCGTTGAGCGAGCGGGAGTTCACGAACAGGTTGCTGGCGGTGATGTGGTTGCCGCCGGTCAGCAGGCCGTTCGCGTCGAAGGTCAGCGCGTTGCCGGCCCCGTCGCTGGTGGTGTTGCTGCCGTTGGCGAACGAGCTCTTCACCGGCACGCCGGCGAGGATCATCAGCGAGACCTCGCCCACCACCGGCACCGTCTCGTACGCGATCGCGCACAGCCCGGCCAGCTTCGCGGAGCGGATGCCGAGCTCGGCGACGCCGTTGTCCTGACCGGACGAGGTGTCGTTGGTGGACAGGAATCCGGCGGCCTGGGCGCCCTGGAGGTAGTTCGAGTAGAGCTTGAACTCCTGGTTGGCCGTCGTGAAGTTCACCGCGAGCACGTTGCTGCTCACCAGCTGGAACATGGCCGCGAGCGCGACGAGCCCGCCGGCGAGCGGCACCAGCGCTCGCCGGCGGGTGCCGAGCCGGGGGCCGACGCGGGTGTCTGCGTCGGTCACCGGGCCGCCTGCTTGGCCGCGCGCTTCGCCGCGCGGGCGGCGTCCTTCTCGGCGAACCGGGTCAGCTGCTTCTCCGAGAACGGCGTCCACGCGAAGACCAGCCCGGCACCGGTGATGCCGAGGACCATGCCGATCAGCCAGCCGCCGAGGTTGGCCAGCGGCAGCGAGGCCACGGAGAGCATCATCGCGACCAGTGCAGGGAAGTGTCGCTGCGCGGGCAGCACCAGGGCGATGCCGGCCGCGGCGACCATGCCGCCGGCCAGCAGCAGCGGTGTGATGCTGCGGATCCCGACGGTCGTGTAGAAGGCGAAGGTGCCGCCCAGCAGCGGCCGGGCGATGAAGTACGCCCCGAGCGCGAGGGTGAGCGCGCCCCAGAACGGGCGGGTCCGGCGGAAGCGGGCGAAGCGCTGGCGCAGCGCCGCCGGCCGGGACGGGCGGGGCGAGGCAGTGGCGATGGTCGAGGCGGTGATGTCAGTCATGCGAGGTTCCCAACGAGACGAGGGGTGCCTCGTGGGGCGCGCGGCCGCGCGCCCCACGAGGCGATGTGCTGAGTCGACGGCGACCGGGCCCAGCCAGCCGTCGGAGGTCGGGCTCGGATCAGTTGCCGAGCGCGACCGAGAGCGACAGGTTGTCGAGCGCGAGGCTCTGCAGCGTGATCGCGTAGGCCTTGGCGTTGACGTTCGGCAGGTCCGCCGAGGAGCTCGTCAGCGCGAAGCCGTCGGCGACGTACCCGCTGTCTGCCGCGGTGTTGGCGAAGCCCGCCTCGGACTGCGCGACACCGATGGTGGTGGTGCCGAGGGTGGCGCCGTTCGGCGTGGTCAGGGTCTTGGCGTTCAGCCCGACCGATCCCAGCGCGATCGTCGTGTCCGTCGAGGCCACCTCGAGGTGGGCCTTGCTGCCGAGCAGCGGGATCGTCACGTCGGGAGTGACGACCTCGATGCCGCTCGCGTTGGTGTTCGCACCGGTCTCCGCGTAGATCGTGGCCTGGTTGCCGCCGGCGACGTTGGCCGCGCCGGTGCGCGCCTTGAGCCCGTCACTGGTGATCCGGTCACTGTTGAGCGTGAAACCGTCGGCCGACGACAGCACGGCGCCGACCATTCCCTGCAGCATCGCGACCCCGAGCCCTGCGGTGAGCAGGGTCGCCGGGACCGTGACGGCTGCGAACCGACCCAGACGGGTACGGCCCATTCCTTCGACCTTCTTCAACTTTCCTCCCAAAGGCACCCGTCGATCCCTCCCGAACCGACGGTGGAACGCTGGCCGCATCCCCATGCCTTCAACCGAGGGGGTCCCGAGCCCTCCTCAGTTCGGCCAAGCGTGACGGAGTGTGACACACACCTCGAGGTGTGCGCGACACTCGGTAACAGTTTTTTTCTCAACCTTCCTCGACCGCTGCCGATGACTCCCGGATGACGTACGGTTGCGCGCCGTGACCCACCGCGCCGACTCGCGACCCTGGCTGCGCACCGTCCTCGGCATCACCGCACTGGTCGTCTTCTTCGCCGTGATGCTGGTCGTCATCGCGGCCCTCGCGTTCTCGGTGAAGGTGTCCGGCAGCAGCATGGAGCCGACCCTCTCGACCGGTGACCGGCTGCTCGTCGACCCGTTCGGGAAGGGCGAGGTCCATCGTTTCGACATCATCGAGAGCACCCTCGGGGATCGCGAGATCCCTGTCGTGAAGCGGGTGATCGGCCTGCCGGGCGATCGGATCAAGGTCCGCGCCGACCAGGATCCGCCGGTGGTCCTCGTGCGACCCGCGGGCGGCGACGCGACGTACGTCGTCGACAACCCCACCTGGGCCGGTCGCGTCGGCGCGAAGGTCGCCGGCTGCTGCACCGACGACGGCACCTCGCTGCCCGCCGGGAGGTCGCCGGCCTGGGTCACCGTGCCCGACGGCTCCTACTGGGTGGTCGGGGACAACTGGGGCGGGTCCGACGACTCGCGCACCTTCGGCTTCGTGCGCGACGACCAGGTGAGGGCGCGGATCGTGTTCCGGCTGCAGCCGGTCGGCGAGGTCGGCCGGCTGCCCGACCGGGCGCGGTTGGTGCCCGGGAAGGAGTAGGCCCCGCGACTTTCTGTGACCGAATGTCGCAGGAACCCTCGCCAAGGCGGGTGGCCGTGGTCTAGTGTCCCGGCCCGGGAGAGGGACCCGTACGGCGGCACATGGGACGCCGGCACGGGTGGGACGAAGGCAGGACACCCATGTTCTCGGACGATCTCGGTGGCATCGGCTTCTGGTCGATCCCCGTGTTCACGGCGGTCATCGGCTGGCTGATCAACTGGTCGGGACTGTGGATGCTGTTCGCGCCGATCCACTTCCACGGCGTCCGGGTGCCGGGCCTGGCCCGGGTCGCGGGCGCGTTGCCCCGTCGGGTCCAGGAGGTGCCGGGCATCCTGCGCGGCGGCGTCGGCTGGCAGGGCATCGTGCCCGCCCGCGCCGCGAAGATGGGCAGCATCGCCGTCGACAAGGCGATCTCGCGCATCGGCACGCCGCGCGACTTCTACGAGCGGCTGGAGCCGGACGCGATCGCCGCGCACATCGTCGGCAGCTTCCGTGAGGAGGTGCCGCTCCTCGTCGACGAGGTCATGTGGCGCGAGCACCCGCAGCTGTGGGCCAACCTGCCGCGCGCGATCCGGGCGGGCGTGATCGAACGCGTGCAGGCCCAGCTGCCCGAGGTGGTCGGCCGGGTCACCGGCGAGATCGGCGAGCACATCGACCAGCTCCTGGACCCGAAGGTGATGGTGATCGAGCACTTCGAGCGCCACCCGGAGGTGGTGGTCCGGATCTTCCGCGACTTCGGTGCCCGCGAGCTGCGGATGATGGTGGTCCTCGGCTTCGTGCTCGGCTTCCTGCTGGGCATCCCGGTCGCCGTCCTCGACCACCTGCTGCACCGGGCGTGGCTGCTGCCCGTCCTCGGCGTCGCGGTGGGCTGGGTGACCAACCTGCTCGGGATGTGGCTGATCTTCGAGCCGCCGGAGCCCCGCAGGATCGGCCCGTTCCGCGTCCAAGGTCTCTTCGCGCGCCGCCAGTGGGAGGCCGCCGACGTCTATGCCCGGCACATCGCCGCCGACGTCATCACCCTCGAGCGGATCGGTGCGCACCTGCTCGACGGCCCCGCCGGCGACCGGACCCGCCAGGTCATCGCCGACGCGCTGCACCCGGCCATCGACCTGGCCCTCGGGCCGTTCGCGCCCGCTGTGCGCGCCGCTGTCGGACCGCGCCGCTTCGACGCCATCCGCCGCACCGTGGCGCTCGAGGCAGCAGACCGCACCCTGGTCCCGCTGCGCGACGCCGACTTCAGCGCCCGGCAGTCGGTGCGGATCCGCACCCTCGTCGCCGACCGCTGCCGCGAGCTGCCGCCGCGCGACTTCGTCGAGATGATGCGCGCCGCCATCAAGGAGGACGAGTGGCTGCTCTACGCCCACGGCGCGATCATGGGCGCGGCCGGCGGCTTCCTCCACCTGTGGCTGTTCGGGGTCGGCGGATGAACCACCCGGCGACGGACGGCCTGGCCGCGCGTGGTCGCGCGCTGCTCGCCCGCTCGCGCGACGTCGCCGCCGTCCCGGTCGAGCACCCCGCGTTCGCCCGGGTCCTCGACCAGCTCGCGCCCGACGAGGCCCGGCTGCTGTCGTTCCTGCACGCCTGCGGGCCCGAGCCCACCGTCGACGTCCGGGTCGGCGGCCTCATGGGCCGCCTCGCGCCCGCGGTGCTGGCCCGGGGGCTGACCATGGTCGGTGCCCGCGCCGGCGTACGACGTCCGGAGCGCCTGTCCCTGCACCTCACCAACCTGCGCCGGCTCGGGCTGGTCGCCGACGCGGACGAGCCGGTCGCCGACCTGAGTCGCTACCAGGTCGTCGAGGCCCAGCCGGCCGTGCTGGCTGCCGTGCGCGCCGCGCGCCGCGCGCACGTCGTACGCCGGCGCCTCGAGCTGACCCCGTTCGGCCGGGCCTTCGTGCTCGCCTGCCTCGCGGGGGACGAGGCAGGCGGTTCCTGCGACACCGTGACCTGAGATCCCTGTGCCGGTTACCACAACAGGCGTTAACCTCCACCCGTCGGGTCCGAAGGTGCATGGGGGCACGGCCGGGACCGACAAGGACGAGAGGTACGCGTGGACGCAGTGCTGGACGGGCTCAGGGACTGGGCCGACCACGTCGACTGGTTCGCCTTCGTGTCGATCCCGTTCTTCACCGGGATCATCGGCTGGCTGATCAACTGGTCGGGCCTGTGGATGCTGTTCAAGCCGATCAACTTCTACGGCTTCCGGGTCCCCGGCCTCAAGGAGGTGGCCGGCGTCCTGCCGCGCAAGCTGCAGGAGGTCCCCGGTTGGATGGACGGCGGCTTCGGCTGGCAGGGCATCGTCCCCGCCCGCGCCGCGAAGATGGGCAGCATCGCCGTCGACAAGGTGATCGCCAAGCTCGGCACCCCCGCCGAGTTCTACGCCCAGCTCGAGCCCGACCAGATCGCCGAGCACATCGTCGCGGTCTTCCGGCCCGACCTCCCCGACCTCGTCGACGAGGTCATGATGCGCGAGCACCCGCGGCTGTGGCGCGACCTGCCGCGCCCGGTGCGCCAGGCCGTCATCGACCGGGTCCAGGCGCAGCTGCCCGGGGTCGTCAAGACGATCACCGACGAGATCGGCGTCCACATCAACCAGCTGCTCGACCCGAAGATCATGGTCATCGACCACTTCCGCAAGAACCCCGAGCTGGTGGTCAAGGTCTTCAAGGACGTCGGCCAGCGCGAGCTCAACCTGATGGTCGCCTTCGGTTTCATCTTCGGCTTCCTGCTGGGCATCCCGGTCGCGATCATCGACCAGACCTGGCACATCTGGTGGCTCCTGCCCCTGCTCGGGGTCGTCGTCGGCTGGACGACGAACCTGCTCGGCATGTGGCTGATCTTCGACCCGCCGGAGGAGAGGCGGATCCTCGGCATCAAGGTGCAGGGGCTGTTCCTGCGCCGCCAGGACGAGTGCGCCGAGGTCTACGCCCGGATCATCGCCGACGACGTGATCACGCTCGAGCGGATCGGCGACTTCCTGATGGACGGCCCGCGCGGCGACCGCACCCGGCAGATGATCGCCACCGCGATGCGTCCCGCGATCGACAAGGCGGCCGGCCCGCTGCGCGGCGCGGTCAACGTCGCGATGGGCGGCCGGCGCTACGACAGCATCAAGGACTCCTTCGCCCAGGAGGCGGTCGGGCGCACCATCACGCCGTTCCGGGACCCGGGCTTCAGCAAGCAGCAGTCGGAGAAGATCCGGGTGCTCATCGCCCGGCGCACCAAGGAGCTGCCGCCGAAGGACTTCGTCGAGATGATGCGCTCGGCGATCAAGGAGGACGAGTGGATGCTCTACGCCCACGGCGCGATCATGGGTGCCGCCGGCGGGTTCATCCACCTCGGCATCTTCAATTGGGGCTGGATACCGGGGTTCCCCCCGGCGTGAGGCCCGAGCAGGGAAGGCTGAGATGACTGAGGACCTCGACCAGGACGGCCTGCCGCGGCTGCCCGCGCTGACCGGTCCCGCGGTGGCCGAGTCGCTGCCGGGCCTGGCCCGCGTCGCCGGCTCGGCCGCGCTGCACACCGCCGGCTGGGGCCTGCGCACGACCACCCGCAACTGGATGCGGGTCGGGCGCGCGGTCACCAGCAGGGACGAGGCGGCCTCGCTGATCCGCGACGTCGGGTCCTACGTCGGCGCGCTCGGCGAGGTCGCCAAGCAGGTCTCCGGCGGTGTGCCCGTGGCGACCGCCCTGATGCGTGCGGGCGAGTCGCTGGGCGCCAGCCCGGACCGGCCCCGCGAGGTGGTCGCGACGCCGTACGTCGACGGACAGGTGATCGCGTCGCGCCCGCAGTCGCTGCGCGACCGCGGCAAGGACCTGCTCGAGCGCTCACGCGACGTGTGGAGCACCGACGACCGGCACCCGGCGTTCGACCGGATCCTCGACGAGCTCGCGCCCGACGAGGCCCGGATCCTGGTGATGCTGCTGAGCAAGGGCCCGCAGCCCTCGGTCGACGTCCGCACCGGCGGGCCGATCGGCATGGTCAGCAGCCAGCTGGTCGCCCCGGGCCTCAACATGGTCGGCCCGCGCGCGGGCCTGCGCTACCTGGAGCAGGTGCCGTCGTACCTCAACAACCTGTTCCGGCTGGGCCTGGTGTGGTTCTCGCGGGAGCCCGTCCACGACCACCTGGAGTACCAGGTGCTCGAGGCGCAGCCCGACGTGCTCGCTGCGCTGCACTCGGTGAAGTTCGCCAAGGTCGTGCGGCGCAGCATCCACCTCACGCCGTTCGGTGAGGAGTTCTGCAAGCTGGCGCTCGTCGACGAGGACATCGCCGCCAGCGCGGACCTGCCCGAGCACGAGGCGCCGCCGGAGATCGACGGGGCCTGAGCGAGCCGGTCAGCGGACGATCCGGCCGCCCGCCTGCTGCCACCACGCTGCGGCGGCCCGGGTGGAGGCCGGGAGGGTCGCGTCGGTGGCGAGCTCGGCCAGCTCCGGCTGCTGGGACATGCCCGCCGCGAACATCGCCTCGTAGCCGACCTGGTCCTCGCGCCGGACCAGCTCGTGGAGCAGGCCGCGCTCCAGCGGCACGCCGGCGAAGCCGCAGATGCTGAGCCCGGCTCCGCGCAGGACCGGGTCGTCGGAGGCCAGCCAGGGCGCCGGGTCGGCCGAGTCGAAGGGGATCATCAGGTTCGCGAAGGCGAAGGCGGCGCCGTGCCGGGTCGTCTCGTCCGGCCCCTCCAGCGCCGAGCGGCAGATCGCCTCGCGGACCCGGTCGGCGAACGGCGAGGCGACGAGGAGGAAGGACGACGTCGTCACGTGCGTCGCCCGGAAGTCGTAGAGCACCTCGAACAGCAACCGGGCCAGCATCGCCTCCCCCGCATGGCCGTCGGCGATCTCCGCGGCCAGCGTGGCGGCGTACGTGTAGTGGTGGTTGCGCCGGGTCCGGGTCCAGGCGGCGGCGCGGCGCGGCTCGACGAGCGGTCCGGTGAGGGCGCTGCGGACGGCCGCGCGGAACTCCGGCGGGCAGCCGGCCAGGGTGGCGCTGAGGATCGGCTGACGCAGCGGGTCGCCGACGGCGGCGTCGCACGCGGCGGCGTACACCGGGACCAGCGGGAGCCAGTCGGAGCGGCGCAGGCCGCCGACGCTGCGCATGTTCTGGATGCCGAGGCACCCCGCCCGCGCGATGACCCAGGACTCGTCGGAGAGCAGCTCGCCGCACCAGGTGACCAGGTCGGGGGTGGGCAGCTCGGTGATCGCGCTGAGCAGGTCGGCGGGGCGCTGCATGCCCGGCTGCTCGACCGCCTCGCGGATCGCCTGGCCGACGACGTCGGCGTACGGGCTGCAGCGCAGCTTGCTCAACGCCTCGTAGCGCAGCTGGTAGGCCAGCCCCGCGGCGCGGCCCAGCTCGTCGGTGAGGCGGACGACCAGCGGGCGGATCGTGTGCGCCGGCATCCCGAACGACGTGAGCACGTGGTACTCGGCGAAGCGCAGCCAGTCCTGCGCGTCCGGTTCGGCGGACTGCACGGCGTCGACCGCCTCCGTGAAGCCCGTGAGCGTGGGCTCGGGGACGTAGGGGTCGGTGTCGGCAGGGGCGTAGGCGAAGGTCCGGCACAGCACGTCGATCGGCGCCCGCAGGTGCCCGTGGGGCAGCCCGAGCGCCCGCTCGTACGCCGCCGCCATCGCGCCGCTGCGCCGCCCGGTGGTCTCGACCCGGGACAGCGTGGCGGGCGACAGTCCGCCGCCGCTGCGCGCCGCGAACTCCCGCAGCGGCACTCCAGCGGAGACCCGGCTCGACCGCAGCAACCACCCGATCCGCGCGGCGACGTCGATCCGCGCCCCGGCCAGCGGGGACGGGTCGTCGATCTCATCGGTGTGCCGAGCCACGTCGTCATGGTGCCGCCCGCAGGGGGCGATCGCTGCGTTTCACGACGAGTCCGGACCGAAACAATCGCTTTAGAGGACACCGGGCGTGCCACGTTGTCCTTGGCGCGGTCGACCCTGTGGCCAGCGCGATGTGGGGTCGCGTTCCTGCTCCGGGGACCAGGAGGACGGCCCGGGTCGACCGCGACGACCCGCCGCGACTCGTGGCGGGTGGATGAGCCCGAGACCTGTCCACCCGCCACGTCGGGCCCGGCTCACGACGCTCACTCGATGTAGCGGCCCCCGCGGCGGGGCGGCGGCGGGTGGTGGACCTCGTCGCCGGGCTGGTGCTGGTGACCGTCCGTCGTGTCCCAGGGCGTGTACTTCTGCTGGTCCTTGATCCTCTTCTGCAGGCCGTCGAGCGCCGCCTGGGAGGCGGCGTCCTGGTTGTTCAGGTCGCGTACGCCGAGCTCCAGGTTGTCGGCGGCGTTGGTGACGTCCTGCTTGAGGAGGCCGACCAGCTCGATGAGCAGCTGCAGGGCGCTGTCGTAGGCGGCGAGCGCGCCGAAGTCGCCGCTCGTGGGGAGCCCGAGGCACACGAACCCGTCGTGGGGGTACTCGGCCTTCGCGAACTGCGAGCCGGTCTTGCCGAGGCTCGAGGCGACGTTCGGCAGCACGCTGGTCCAGATGCGGCTGACCTTGTCGAGGTCGAACGAGATACCGGCGCCGAGCTGGGAGCCGTCGGTCACGGTCAGCTCGCCCTCGTGCTCCTTGGTCGCCGGGTCGTCGATCTGGTACTTGGCCTTGGTGTTGGGGCCGGTCGACCCGATGTCCGCGACGGCGGTGCAGTCGTCGCGGATCGCCGCGAGCTCGGTGTCGATCGCGGTCACCAGGTCCGCCTTGGCCTTCTCGACGGTGCTCATGATCGACTCGTACTCGGTCTTGGGCTCGGGCACGGGGGTCTTCGTGACGTCCGCGCCGACGCTGACGGCGACCGACGCGAGCCCGAGGGCAGCGCTGGCGCCCCCGCTGATGAACGCCGAGCCGCCGGCGACCGCCCAGCCGGCGATCTTGAAGAAGGTCTCCCAGCTGGCGCTGCTGGCCGTCCGGGCGGCGTTCAGCTTGGCGAGGCTGTTCTCGAAGAGCAGGACCGCGGTGCACTTCTGCTCGGCCCACACGGCGAGCTCCGCGCAGGCCGCGCCGCCCACCTTGATCAGCAGCGCGTCGATGTTGCCGGTCACGTCGTCGAGCTTGAACAGGAAGTCCTTGCGGAACGCGTCGAAGAGCCCGCCCGACACGTGGTGCTCGCTGACGATGGCCGCGAGGTCCTCGAACTCGACGTTGATCGTGCCGGTGCCCTCCGAGCTCCCGTCGACGACCGTGCCCTCGGCGGCGATGATCGCGTGCGCCTCGGCCAGCGCGTTCACGGCCTGCGTCGCACTCGCCTGGTCGGTGTTGGAGGACAGCCAGCGGTCCCAGATCTCGTCGCAACGCGCCCGCACGGCGTTGAAGGACCCGGTGTAGTCGTCCTCGCCGGTCTGCGGGAGGTCGTTGGACCACCCGCCCTTGCCGCCGCCCTCGCCGTCGGGGCCGGGCCGGTCGGCCCAGTAGTAGGACGTCGTGGAGTTCTGGGTGTACTGCGTCTCCTCGACGGTCCACCCGCCGCTCTTCATCATGGCGTCGATGGCGGCCCGTTTGTACTCGCCCAGGCGGGCGTGGAGGCCGGGGAATCTGGCAAGCACTGCTGAATCGACCACGACGGGACCTTGCTTTCCGAGATGGCGCACGGCCTGGCCGGGCGCCAGAGATGTCAGGGGGACACCTGTGGCCTACCACCTCGTCGGCCCGGTAAACGGGACCGGTGTGACGCGGGACACCCGGACCATCCCAAAGTTGAGTGGAACAGACTCAACTTTCGGGACGTTTGACCTGATGACCGGCCGGAGCATTCCGGCCAAGATGAACCCAGACACTCTCGAGGAGCACGCATGAGCCAATTCGGGGCCGACAAGTTCACCACGCGCAGCCGCGAGGCGATCGAGGCCGCCCAGCTCGCCGCGACCACGGCGGGCAACACCAACGTCGAGCCGATCCACCTGCTCGTCGCCCTGCTGCTGCAGGAGGACGGCACCGCCGCCCACCTCGTGGCCAAGGCCGGCGTCGACGTCTCGGCGCTGGTCCACGCCGCCTCCGCGGCCCGCGACGGGCTGCCGCGCGCCAGCGGCGCCACCGTGCAGCAGCCGGCGGGATCGGCCGCGCTGACCCGGGTGCTCGCGTCCGCCCTGGACCTGGCCCGGTCGATGAAGGACGAGTACGTCGCGACCGAGCACCTGCTGATCGCGCTCGCCACCGTCGAGTCCTCCGCCCAGCAGGTGCTGGGCGAGGCGGGCCTGAGCGCCGACGCGCTGCGCGAGTCCCTGACCGCCGTCCGCGGCAACCGGCGCGTGACGTCGCAGGACGCCGAGGCGACCTACGAGGCGCTGGAGAAGTACTCCGTCGACCTCACGGCCGCCGCCGAGGAGGGCAAGCTGGACCCGGTCATCGGCCGGGACCAGGAGATCCGCCGCGTGGTGCAGGTGCTCAGCCGTCGTACCAAGAACAACCCGGTGCTCATCGGTGAGCCCGGCGTCGGCAAGACCGCCGTCGTCGAGGGCCTCGCGCAGCGCGTGGTCGCCGGCGACGTACCCGACTCCCTCAAGGGCAAGCGGGTGCTCTCGCTCGACCTGATGGGCATGGTCGCGGGCGCGAAGTACCGCGGCGAGTTCGAGGAGCGGCTCAAGGCCGTCCTCGACGAGATCAAGCAGTCCGAGGGCCAGGTCATCACCTTCATCGACGAGCTGCACACCGTCGTCGGCGCGGGCGCCGGCGGCGACAGCCAGATGGACGCCGGCAACATGCTCAAGCCGATGCTGGCCCGCGGCGAGCTGCACATGATCGGTGCGACCACGCTCGACGAGTACCGCGAGTCGATCGAGAAGGACCCTGCCCTGGAGCGCCGCTTCCAGCAGGTCTTCGTCGGTGAGCCCTCGGTCGAGGACACCATCCAGATCCTGCGCGGCATCCAGGAGAAGTACGAGGCCCACCACGGCGTGCGGATCACCGACGCCGCACTGGTCGCCGCCGCGACCCTGTCCGACCGCTACATCTCCGGCCGCCAGCTCCCCGACAAGGCGATCGACCTGGTCGACGAGGCCGCGTCCCGGCTGCGGATGGAGATCGAGTCCTCCCCCGAGGAGATCGACCAGCTCCGCCGCCAGGTCGACCGGCTCAAGATGGAGGAGTTCGCACTCGCCAAGGAGTCCGACGACGCCTCGCGCGAGCGGCTGGAGGCGCTGCGCGCCGACCTCGCCGACAAGGAGGAGGAGCTGCGCGGGCTCGAGGCCCGCTGGGAGCGGGAGAAGGCCGAGCTGGAGGGCGAGGGCGTGCTGCGCCGTCAGCTCGACCAGCTGCGCGTCGAGGCCGACAAGCTGACCCGCGAGGGCAACCTCGCCGGCGCCAGCGAGATCCTCTACGGCCAGATCCCCGCGCTCGAGCAGCAGATCAAGGCCGTCGAGGCCGCCGAGGACACCGTCGACCCCAGCGAGAAGCTGGTCGGCGAGGAGGTCGGGGCGACCCAGGTCGCCGAGGTCGTCGAGGCCTGGACCGGCATCCCCACCGGACGCCTGCTGCAGGGGGAGACCGCCAAGCTGCTCGACATGGAGCAGGTCATCGGCGCCCGCCTGATCGGCCAGGCCGACGCGGTGCGCGCCGTCAGCGACGCCGTACGCCGGGCGCGGGCCGGGATCTCCGACCCCAACCGGCCGACCGGGTCGTTCCTGTTCCTCGGCCCGACGGGTGTCGGCAAGACCGAGCTGGCCAAGTCGCTCGCGGACTTCCTGTTCGACGACGACCGGGCGATCGTGCGCATCGACATGAGCGAGTACGCCGAGAAGCACTCCGTCGCGCGCCTCGTCGGTGCCCCTCCGGGCTACGTCGGGTACGACGAGGGCGGCCAGCTCACCGAGGCGGTGCGCCGGCGTCCGTACTCCGTCGTGCTGCTCGACGAGGTCGAGAAGGCGCACCCCGAGGTCTTCGACATCCTGCTGCAGGTGCTCGACGACGGTCGTCTGACCGACGGCCAGGGGCGCACGGTCGACTTCCGCAACACGATCCTGATCCTCACCTCCAACCTGGGCTCGCAGTTCCTGGTCGACCCGTCGCTCTCGCCGGAGGTCCAGAAGGAGTCGGTGATGGGTGTGGTGCGGCAGGCGTTCAAGCCGGAGTTCCTCAACCGTCTCGACGAGATCGTCACCTTCGACGCCCTGTCCCGTGAGGACCTGGCCGAGATCGTCGAGCTGCTGCTCCGCTCGCTGGAGGCGCGGCTCTCCGCTCGCCGGATCTCGCTCTCGGTGACGCCCGAGGCGCGAGCCTGGCTGGCCGAGACCGGCTACGACCCGGCCTACGGCGCCCGCCCGCTGCGCCGCCTGATCCAGACCGCCATCGGCGACCCGCTCGCCCGGCTGCTGATCAGCGGTGAGGTCACCGACGGTGGCTCGGTCACCGTCGACCGGGGTGAGGACGGGCTGGTGCTCGCGGGCTGAGGTCGCGGGGCGCGGGAATCGCCGCTGAAGCGGTGATTCCCGCGCCTCTTGCCCTTTGCAACGGGCAGGAAGCGGCAACAGCGGTGAGGAAGTACGGCGTGTGGGCCGGTCTGGTGGAATGGGGCCATGAGCGAGGAGCAGCCCCGGCCGGGACAGGCGACGCTGGCGGGCGCGCTGATCATCGGCGGGTCGGTGTTCGTCGTGCTCGCCGCGTGGCAGCGGATCTCCACCCTCCACACCCTCGCGGTGCAGGAGGAGCTGCAGAAGGTCCTCACCGAGCCGATGACGGCCGACCTCGGGCTCGACGCCGACGGGCTCGCGACGATGATCCGGGTGCTCTGCATGGTCGGCGCGGGGGCGGCCACGGCGTCGGCGATCCTCGGCATCCAGGTCTTCAAGCGCTCGGCGAGCGCCCGGGTCGCGCTGACCGCGCTCTCGCCGCTCCTGTTCGTCGGCGGCCTCGCCACGGCGGGCTTCCTGGCCCCGATGGTGCTCGCCGGGATCGTGCTGCTGTGGCTGCAGCCCACCCGGGACTGGTACGCCGGCCGGCCCTGGGCCCAGCGCCTCGAGGAGCGCCAGGCCGCCCGGTTGAACGCGATCAGGTCCGCGACGCGCCCCGTCCCACCGTCCCGGTTCGACCAGCCGAGCCAGCCGAGCCAGCCGAGCCGGCCCGTGGACCACCCGGTGCGCCAGCCGGGTCACCTCCCCGGACCGGTGGCCGGTCCCGTCACCGGGGTCGCCCCGCCGGCGCGCGGACCCGTGGTCGGTGCCCGACCGCCCGCCCTGGTCGCGGCGTGCGCGATCACCTGCGTCGTCGCGGTCACGATCGTGCTGCTGGTCGCGGGGATGGTCGCCTACGTGTCGGCCAACAGCGAGAAGCTGTTCGCCGAGGTGATGAAGGACCAGCCGTCCTGGATCGACCGCTCGCAGGTCACCGAGCAGGACCTGGTCGCCGGCATCTACGTGCTCCTCGCCGGCGTCACGGCGTGCGCGCTGGGCGCGATCGTGCTCGCCGCGCTCGCGTTCGTCGGCCAGAACTGGGCCCGGATCGTGCTGGCCATCGGCGCCGGGAGCGGCGCCGCGGCCTCGCTCTTCCTCGCGCTCGGCGCCTGGCCCCTGGTCATCCTGGTCGCTGCCCTCGCCGGCGCCACCAGCCTGCTGCTGCGACCCGAGGTCGCGCGATGGTACGCCGGGCGCTGAGCCCCGGCGTCAGGCCCGCAGGTCGGCCGCGCCGAGCCGGCGTACCGCCTCGGCGATGACCTCCGGCTTCTTGCAGAACGCCCACCGGACCAGGTGGCGGCCGCTGCCGGGGGCGTCCGGGTCGTCGTAGAAGACCTCCGACGGGATCGCGACGACGCCGGCCCGCTCGGGCAGCGCCCGGCAGAAGTCGCCGCCGCTGGTCCAGCCGAGCTCGCTCACGTCGGTGGTCGCGAAGTAGGTCCCCTCGGGCACGTACGTCGTCAGGCCGGCCGCCCTCAACCCGCCCACCAGCTGGTCCCGCTGGGCCTGCAGGTCGCGGGCCAGCCCGGACGGGAAGTCGTCGCCGGCGTCGAGGGCCGCGGCCACGGCCGGCTGCAGCGGCGCGCCCGAGGTGAAGGTCAGCCACTGCTTGGCCGCGGTCACCGCCGCCACCAGCTCGGCCGGGCCGCTCGCCCAGCCGACCTTCCACCCGGTCACCGACCAGGACTTCCCGGCGCTGGAGAGGGTGAGGGTGCGCTCGGCCATGCCCGGCAGCGTCGAGATCGGCACGTGCGGGCGGCCGTCGAAGGTGAGGTGCTCGTAGACCTCGTCGGTCACGACCAGCAGGTCGTGGGCGATCGCCACCCGGGCGACCGCGGCCAGCTCGTCGCCGTCGAGCACCCGGCCCGTGGGGTTGTGGGGCGTGTTGAGCAGGATCAGCTTGGTCCGCCCCGTCACCGCGGCCTCGAGCTCGGCCGGGTCGAGCCGGAAGTCCGGTGCGCGCAGGGTGACCGGCCGTCGTACGCCACCGGCGAAGTCGATCATCGCCGTGTAGGAGTCGTAGTAGGGCTCGAGCACGACGACCTCGTCGCCCGGGTCGACCAGCCCGAGCAGGGCGCCCGCGATCGCCTCGGTGCAGCCGGTGGTCACCACGACCTGCCGGTCCGGGTCGAGCTCGATGCCGTAGCGGCGCTGCTGGTGCCGGGCGATCGCCTCGCGCAGGGCGGGGACGCCGGGGCCGGGGGCGTACTGGTTCGCGCCACCGCGCACCGCTGCGACGGCCGCGTCGAGGATGACGGCCGGCCCGTCGGTGTCGGGGAAGCCCTGGCCGAGGTTGACCGAGCCGGTCCGGACGGCGAGGGCGGACATCTCGGCGAAGATGGTCGTACCCATCCCGGCGACGCGTCGGGCAGCAGGAGGCATGGGGACGACGATAGATAACCTGTGCGCGTGACGACCACGGACACCGCCCTCGCCGCCGACATCGACGCCACCTGCCGCCTCACCGGCGAGTTCGTGCTCCGGTCGGGTCAGGTCAGCAACGAGTACTTCGACAAGTACCTCTTCGAGGCCGACCCGCTCCTCCTCGCCCGCGTCGCGCGCGAGGTCGCCCAGCTGCTGCCGGCCGACGCCGAGCTGCTCGGCGGCCTGGAGATGGGCGGCATCCCGATCGCGACGGCGGTCAGTCAGCTCGTCGGCCTGCCGGTCGTGTTCGTGCGCAAGAAGGCCAAGGAGTACGGCACCGCCAAGCTCGCCGAGGGACCGTCGTACGACGGCCGCAAGGTGGTGCTGATCGAGGACGTCATCACCACCGGCGGCGCGGTCCGCGACGCGACCAACGCGCTGCGCGAGGGCGGCGCCGTCGTCGAGACGGTGGTGTGCGCGATCGACCGCAGCCCGGCCGGCGAGAACCCGCTCGCCGACGTCGAGCTCGAGGTCCGCGCCGTGCTCACGAAGGCCGAGCTGGACGCCGCTCGCGACGCAGCTCAGGCGTGACCCGCTAGTCGTCCTCGACGGCGCTCGCGACCACGATGTCGTTGGCCGCCGCCCACTGGGCGAGGTCGCGCCTCTCGATCGCCGCGGCCATCAGGTCGGGGAACTGGTCGGGGGTGCACGCGAAGGCCGGCACGCCGATCGCGGCCAGGGCGGCGGCGTGCGCGGCGTCGTACGACGGCGCCCCCGAGTCGCTCAGCGCCAGCAGCGCGACCATGACCGCACCCGAGGACGTGATCGCGTTGGCGCGGCGGATCATCTCCTCGGCGATGCCGCCCTCGTAGAGGTCGCTGATCAGCACGAGCACCGTCTCCTCGGGCCGTTCGATCAGCGACTGGCAGTAGGCGAGGGCGCGGTTGATGTCGGTGCCGCCGCCGAGCTGGACGCCGAAGAGCACGTCGACCGGGTCCTCGATCTCGTCGGTGAGGTCGACGACCTCGGTGTCGAAGGCGACCAGCCGCGTCGAGACGGCACGCAGTGAGGCGAGGACCGCGCCGAAGACGCTGGAGTGGACGACCGACTCCGCCATCGAGCCGGACTGGTCGATGCACAAGATGATGTGGCGCTGGGTCTGCCGGGTGCGGCGGGCGTGGCCGTGGAGCCGCTCGGGCACGACGGTGCCGTGCTCGGGCAGGTAGTGCTTGAGGTTGGCGGCAATGGTGCGCCGCCAGTCGATCTCGTGGTGCCGGGGCCGGCGGGTGCGGGCGGCCCGGTCGACGGCGCCTGAGACGGCCTGGACGGTCTTGCTGCGCAGCCGCTGCTCGAGCTGGTCGGTGACCGCCCGGACCACCGCGCGGGCGGTCGTGCGGCTGTGCTCGGGGATCACCCGGTTGAGGCCGACGAGGGTGGTCACCAGGTTGAGGTCGGGCTGCACCGCGGCCATCGTCTCGGGCTCGAGGAGCAGCTCGTGGAGGCCGAGCCGGTCCATCGCGTCGGCCTGCATCACCTGCACCACCGAGGACGGGAAGTAGGTGCGGATGTCGCCGAGCCACCGGTTCACGCCGGGAGCGGAGCGGCCCAGCCCGCCGCGGCGCGGGCCGCCCGGGCGTCCGGGGCCGTCGCCGGGGCCGTTGTACAGCTGGGACAGGGCGCGGTCGCGGACCAGGTCCTCGGCCGACAGGTGGACGTCGGCGGGGTCGGCCTCGTCGCCGCCGAGCACCAGCCGCCAGCGGGTCAGCCGGTCACGCGGCTCGGGCACGGGTGACTCGAGGGACTCGGTCATGCGCTCACCTCCAGTCCGAGGAGCGTGGCCACCTGGCGAGCGGCGTCGCGGCCGGCGGCCAGGTCGAGGTCGGGCACGGCGTCGGCGTGGTCGTCGTCGAGGTTGCGGACCCGGCTGGCGACCTGGCGACGCTCGGCGGGCGGGAACCGGGCGAAGGTACGGCGCAGCAGCGGCAGCAGGTCCTCGAAGACGGACTCGTCCACGCGGCCGACCCACTCGTCGACCATCGCCAGCAGGGTCGGGTCGTGCAGCAGCAGCACGGACTCGCCCTCGAGGAAGCCGTCGAGCCAGGCGGCGGCGTGGACAGGGGAGGCGCCGACGGAGAGCTGGCGGCTGAGCCGCTCGGCGGCCCGCTCGGCCGCGAGGTGGCCGCCGTCGAGCAGGATCCGGTTGACCCGGCCGGCGACCGAGCCGTGGACCCGGTCGTCGGCGGCCACGCCGGCGAGCGCCTCGCGCCACCGCTCGGCGCCGACCCCGACGAGCGCGATCCCGCGCTGGGCGCTGTCGATCGAGCCGCGCAGCGCGGCGGCCGCGTCGTCGTCGAGGCCGCTGCAGGCCGCCCGCAGCTCGACCGCCGAGCGGACCACGACGGTGGCGAGCACCTCGCGGACCCGGCCCAGGTCGGCGCGCCGCACGTCGCCGTAGCGCTGGGTGCGGGCCAGCGGCTCGATCGCGTCGAGCAGGGCGCGGGTGTCGTGCTGGTGGGCGGTGGCCGCGGCGAGCGCGTCGACCACGGTGGCGAGGGCGCGGGGCAGGTCGGCGACCAGCGCGGACTCGACGAGCCGGCCGAGGGTGGCCAGGTCGGTCGCGGCGGCGGCCGCCTCCCGGACCCGGGTCTCCGCGGCACCGAGGACGGTCGTCCCGAGCAGCCCGGCCTCGACCAGCGAGACGGCGAACTCGGGCTGCCACTCGAGGTCCCACGCCTCCTTGAAGGTGCCGGTGGTGCGGCCGGCGTCGCCGGGGGTGCCCCACGGGATGCCCAGGAGGGCGAGCCGGTGCAGCAGCCGCGAGCGCTCGAGCTGGCCCTCCTTGCGCAGGTCGAGGGTGATCGTCGCGGGTGTCGGCGACGGCTTGAGCCGGAGCCGGCGCTGGGTGCGGGCGAGGTCCTCGGCGAGCGGCACGAGGGGGACGGCGTCGGGCACCTGCCCCAGCTCCTCGCCGATCACGAGTCGCCGCTGCACGAGACCGAGCGGGACCGCCGAGCCGCCGCAGAGGACCGTCTGGCTGGCGTCCATCAGCTCCTCGAGGCCGGCCGACGGGCGACCCCGTACGGCGGCCAGCGCCTCCGCCATCCGCACCGCCTCGACCACGGTCGCGGGCGCGGCGTCGAGGCCGTCGTCGCGCAGCGCCCGGGCGACCCGGGTCAGCCAGCCCGGGACGACGTCGCCGGGCCGGTCCTCGGCCCAGCAGGCGAACAGGTGCTGGTACCACCCGGGCGAGGTGACGCCGGCGCCGTACCCGCTGGCGTAGGCCAGCCGGCCCGCGGTCCACGGCGCCCAGGTCGCGGTCACCTTCACCTTCGCCAGGCCGGCGAGCAGCTTGTTGTCGGCTGCCTGGGACGGGAAGCTCGCCGGCTCCAGGGCGGGCGCGTGGTAGGCGCCGCACACGAACGCGATCCGCTCGTGGCCCTCCCTGATCGTGGCCCGCAGCACCTTGCGCATCGCCGCCTCGCGGCGCAGGTTGTCGTCGCCGACCGGGCCGGAGGCGCGGGCCTCGGCCATCGCCTCGCGCAGCAGGGCGAACCGCGCCAGCGAGGACTCCGCCCGGTGCTCGACTGCGTCCTCCCACCAGCGCTCGGGGTCGTCGTACCCGGCCGCGGTGGCGAGCAGGGTGATCGGGTCGGTGCGCTCCTCGCGCTCCGGCTCGGTCACGGGGGGATCGGTGGGACCGGTGGGATCGGCGGGCGCGAGGGACTGGGCGGCGGGCAGGTCGGCGAACCGGACGGGTACGCCGTGCTCGACCGCCCAGGTGAGGGCGACCCACTCGGGGGAGAAGGCCGCCATCGGGTAGAACGCGGCCCGCCACGGCTCGGCCGTCGCGTAGGCCAGGCCGGCCACGGGAGGCACCAGCCCCTCGCCGACGTACCGGACCAGCGAGTCGAGCTCCGGAGGCCCCTCGATCACGACGGCGTCCGCGGCGAGCTCCTCGAGCGCGCCGGCGACCGAGCGCGCCGAGCCCGGGCCGTGGTGGCGGACGCCGAGGACCTCGACCCGGGCCCTCGTGGTCAGGTCAGCTCCCGGCACGCGCGGTAGAGGTCGGCCCACTCGGGGCGGTCCTTGACGACGGTCTCGAGGTACTCCTGCCACACGATCGAGTCCTGCACCGGGTCCTTGACGACCGCGCCGGTGATGCTGGCGGCGAGGTCGTCGGCGCGGACCACGCCGTCACCGAAGTGGGCGGCGAGCGCGACCCCGTTGGTCATCACCGAGATCGCCTCGGCGGTGGACAGGGTGCTCGACGGGGACTTGACGGTGGTGCGCTGGTTGAGCGTCATCCCGCCGCGCAGCTCGCGGAAGATGGTCACCACCCGCTCGATCTCCGGTGTGGCGGCGAGCTCGTCGGGCAGCTCCAGGCCGCGGCCGATCGAGGCGACCCGGGTGCGCACGATCTCGACCTCCTCGCCGAGGCTGTCGGGCAGCGGCAGCACGAGCGTGTTGAACCGGCGCTTGAGCGCCGAGGACAGCTCGTTGACGCCCTTGTCGCGGTTGTTGGCGGTCGCGATGACGTTGAACCCGCGCCGGGCCTGCACCTCGTCGTCGAGCTCGGGGATCGGCAGCGTCTTCTCCGAGAGGATCGAGATCAGCGCGTCCTGCACGTCGGCCGGGATCCGGGTGAGCTCCTCGACCCGGACCAGCGCACCGGTCTCCATGGCCCGCATCACCGGGCTCGGCACCAGCGCGCCACGCGAGGGCCCCTCGGCGAGCAGGCGCGCATAGTTCCAGCCGAACCGCAGCGACTCCTCCGGCGTCCCGGCCGTGCCCTGCACGACCAGGGTCGAGCTGCCGCTGATGGCCGCCGCGAGGTGCTCGCTGACCCAGGACTTGGCGGTGCCGGGCACGCCGAGCAGCAGCAGCGCACGGTCGGTCGCCAGCGAGGCGACGGCGATCTCCATCAGCCGCCGCGCGCCGACGTACTTCGGGCTGATCTCGGTGCCGTCGTCGAGGCGCCCGCCGAGCAGGTACGTCGTCACCGCCCACGGCGAGAGCCGCCACTGCGGCGGCCGCGGCCGGTCGTCGGCGGCGGCCAGGGCGGCGAGCTCGTGGGCGTACTCGTCCTCGGCGTGCTGGCGCAGCACCCCGGACGGGTCGGTGCCGGTGGGTTCGGTGAGGGTCATCGGAAGGCCTCCGTGATCGCGGGCAGGAAGGAGAGGTACTGGTCGAGGTCGGCGGGCAGCGAGCCCCACCTGCTCTCGGTGCGGGCCCAGGCGGAGACCGCCGGCCGGACCGAGGGGTGCAGGCCGGCCGCGAGGGTCGGCAGGGCCAGGGCGGCCGAGCCGGCAGCCGGGGCGGTGTGGCGCAGGATGTCGACGACCGCGGCGCTGAGCGCGGGACTCCACGGCGCCGCGACGTGGCGGACCACCGCCGCGACGCCGGCCGCGGCCTTCGTCGTCCGCAGCAGCCGGAGCGCGGCCGCGTCCTGCTCGGCGGCGGGCAGGTACGCCAGCAGGTCGGGGCTGTCGGCCGCGGCCGCCGTCGCCCAGGCGACGTCGCCGCGGGCCCGGATCGCACGCAGCACGCCGGCCCGGGCCGCCGGCTGGGTGATCAGCGGCCAGGTGTGGGCGGCGTCCTTGCCGGTCGCGTCGGTCCACACCGAGAGCGGTGCCCCGGCGCTGATCAGCTCCAGCCACCGCTCGCGCTGCGAGCCGCCGCGGGTCCGGGTCAGGCCGTCGCGCACGCCGGCCGCGTCCGGCTCGGTCGGCAGCGCGACCTCGAGACCGCGCCGGAGCCGACCGGTCGGCGCCAGCAGCGCACGCAGCCGCTCGGCCATCCGGGCGGCCCGTGCCGAGCCGGGAGCCGCGTCGAGGAGTGCGAGCGCCCGGCGTCGTACCTTGTCGGAGCGGTCGTCGAGAGCCGCCTCGAGCAGGTCGGGGTCGTCGGCCGGGAGCGCGTCGGCGCGGGCAGCGGCGGGCAGGGCGCGCCAGTCGTCGGGGGAGAGCGGCGCGCGTGCGGCGGGCGCCGGCTCGTCGTCCAGCACCCACCGCCAGTCGGGGCGCAGGCCCGCGAGCCAGCGGCCGCGCTCGCCGACGACCGGCCGCGTGGCGGCGCGCAGCTCGGCCTGCTGGGTGACCAGCGCGAGCAGGCGCGGCAGGGCGCGGGCCGGGACGCGGACGCCGCGGTCGGCGGCGACGCGCAGCCAGCGCTCGAGCGCCAGCGGACGCAGCCGCGCGGCGACGGGGGGCTGGCTGACGAGCAGGCCGAGCAGCTGGACGGCGGCGGGCGGCGCGAGCGGGGTGGCGTCGGGCGCGGCCGGCTCCGGGAGGTCGCCCGCGGGGCGGGCGGGCAGGGCGGCGCGCAACAGCGCACCGCCGAGGGCCGCGGCGTCGAGCAGCGCGGTCTCGGGCGTGCTGTCGGGGCGTGCCGTGACGCCGAGGTCGTGGGGGAGGGCCGGCGGCTCGCGGCGCTCGGTGCCGAGCAAAGCTGCCGCCGTCGTCTGCTGCCACCAGGGTGCGCTCACGCGTCCACCGCCGTGACGCTGAGCGGCCGCAGGCCGCGGTCCTCGAGCTCCCCGAACACATCGGTCACCGCACCGCCGGTCACGGCCAGCGCGTCCCACGGGTCCGGGCCGAGCAGGTCGACGGTGTCGCCGGACTCGTCGACGAAGGTGGCCGGCGCGCCGTCGTACGGCGGGACGAGGCGGCCCCGCACCACCGCCGGCACCCGCACCGCCCACGGGTTGCGCTGCCACAGGTCGCTCAGCGCCGCCCGGGCGTCGGCGAGCGAGCCGCCGGCCGGCAACGGGGTGTCGAGGGACAGCGGCGCGGGGGAGGCGGCGAAGCGGGCGCGGGTGGGTGCCGAGCCGGGGTAGCGGACGAGCGGTACGTCGACGACGCTGCCGTCGAGCTGGGGCACCGGCAGCGGCTGCGGGCCGCCGGCGAAGTCGAGCACCACCACCAGCTCGCCGGTCGCGACCGACCGCAGCCAGGTGCGCTGCTCCTTGAGCCGGCCGGTCTCGTCGCGGTGCGCGCCCAAGACCTGCCAGCCGGCGGCCGGCTCCGCGTCGGCGAGGTCGTCGGCGCCCCACGACCAGCCGAGGTAGGTGCGCAGGTCGCCCTGCGTCGTCGCGGTCAGCTCGTCCCAGCGGCGCCACGCCTGCACCGCCAGCCACCACCGGCCGGCCTCGCTCAGCAGGTGCTCGGCCCAGTCGTCCCGGCTGGCGACGGCCGTCGCCATGTCGCGCAGCCGCTCGGCCAGCCCCGGCACCTGGCCGTCCACCAGCCGCGCCGCCGCCGTGTCCCACCAGGTCCACGGCTGGCGGCGGGCGCTCGCCGTACCGCTGCGTGCCAGGTCGGCCAACCACTGCGCGAAGTCCTCCAGCGCCGCCGACATCGTCGAGCGCCGCTCCTCGACCCTGCGGGCGCGGGCCTCGGGGTCGACCGGCCGCTTCGCCTCGGTCGCCGCCGCACCGGCCGCCCGCTCCGCCCGGGTCGCCGCCCAGTCGCCCGCGAACCCCGCCGGCTCGGCCGCATCGGCCACCGCCCCGTCCGAGCGCACCCACAGGAGCAGCAGCGCCAGCGCGTGCTTGCACGGGAACTTCCGGCTCGGGCAGCTGCACCGGTACGCCGGCCCGGCCAGGTCGATCGACACCTGGTACGGCGTCCTCCCGCTGCCCTGGCACTGGCCCCACACGAGCGTGTCCGTGCTGCCCGTCTCGGACCAGGGCCCCGGCACCGCGAGCTTGCGGGCGGCGGTCAGGGAGGAGGCGTCCGGGGCGGCCTTCTCGACGGCCTGGAGGTTCCAGCGCGGCATGGTGCGCCCATCATGGTTGATCCCACCGACTCATGCTCGCTCCCGCCATGCCTCAGGTGGGTGCTGGGGGTGGCTCGGCGCGGGCGGTGGGCTCCGGGTGCTGTAACACGTGGTTCGCCTGCCTACCAGCCGCGTGACCACGGACATGGGGGTCTGTACGGGTCCGCTACAGGTGACATGGGGCGGGTGGAGCAGCGAACCGCGTGTTACAGCGCGGCGGCGCGGTGCGCGCCCGCCGCGTGTGGTGCTCCGGGTGCTGTAACACGTGGTTCGCCCGCCTACCAGCCGCCTGACCACGGACATGGGGGTCTGTACGGGTCCGCTACAGCTGACATGGGGCGGGTGGAGCAGCGAACCGCGTGTTACAGCGCGGCGGCGCGGTGCGCGCCCGTCGCGTGTGGTGCTCCGGGTGCTGTAACACGTGGTTCGCCCGCCTACCAGCCGCCTGACCACGGACATGGGGGTCTGTACGGGTCCGCTACAGGTGACATGGGGCGGGTAGAGCAGCGAACCACGTGTTACAGCGGACGCCGGGCTCCCACAGCGGCCAACGACGTGTTACAGCGGCACCGACAACACTCAGCGGCGAGCGGTGCACGATGAACCGCTCGCCGCTGCAGGTCAGGGACGGCGCAGGGTCACCCCTGGGGCGCGCCGGCGATGTTGACCAGCCAGTCGACGCCGTACTTGTCCTTCAGCATGCCGAAGCTGTCGCCCCAGGGCGCCGGCTCGAGCGGCTGCATCACGGTGGCGCCGTCGGTCAGGCCCTCCCACCAGGCGCGCAGGGTGTCGCCGTCCTCGGCCGGACCGCTGATGCTGACCTGCTGGGTCTGCGGCTCGCCGGGGACGTGGGAGGGGTGGTCGGCGCCCATGAGCAGGACCGAGGGGGAGACCGACAGGGCCGAGTGCATCACCCAGTCGACCTCGGACTCGGCGACGCCCATCGCGGTGCCGCCCATGTCGGCGAAGGTCATCACGGTGAGCTCGCCGCCGAGGACGGACTGGTAGAACTCCATCGCCTCGCGGGCCTGGCCGCGCCAGTTGATGTAGGGGTTGAGGTTGATCGCCATGGTTGCTCCCGGGTGGTTGAGGTGGATGCCGGAGTGGACCGGCGGGCGCACCAGGAATCATCGCGCCGACCTCCGACACCCGCGATCACTCGACGGGCGAGTCGACCTTGGCGTCCGGTTCCCTCGCGTCGCGCCCCTTGGCGCCGGGACGCTTGTGGCGCCACCACTCCCAGGCGACCGGGACGGCGGAGAAGGCGAGGATGGCGAGGGTGACGTAGTCGATGTTCTCGCCGAGCGCCGGGATCGCGGCGCCGAGGAAGTAGCCGAGCAGCGTGATCGAGATGACCCACAGCACCGCGCCGATCGCGCTCCAGGTGAAGAAGCGGCGTCGCTCCATCAAGGTGACGCCGGCGACGACCGTGATGTAGGTGCGCACGAACGGCACGAACCGGCCGATGACCAGGGCCTTGCTGCCGTGCTTGTCGAAGAAGGCGCTGGTGTTGTCGAAGTACTTCTTCTTCAGGATCCGGCCGTCGCGCTGGTAGAGCGGCGGGCCGAGCTTGCGGCCGATCTCGTAGCCCGCGACGTTGCCGGCGAACGCGGCGACCACGAGCAGGACGCAGGCGATGACGAGCTCGACGGGCTCGTTGGAGATCCCGACCACGGAGTAGCCGGTCTTGTTGCTGCCCGCGATGAACAGGCCGAGCGCGAACAGCAGGGTGTCACCGGGCAGGAACGGGAAGAACAGGCCGCACTCGACGAAGACGATGGCGATGGCGATCCAGATGAAGGTGGTGCCGTACTCGTGCTGCAGCCACTCGGGGTCGAGCCACTTGATGCCGAGCAGCATGGGTACGACGAACGGGGTCGCCACCAGCGAGTTCACGACGCCACGCTACCGGCCGCCGCCCAACGTGGTGGTCGTTAGGGTGCGATCCGTGGACGACGAGGAACGGGCGCCGTACGACCCGATGCCCCACGGGCAGCCCGAGGTCGGCGTCGGGCCCTGGCCGGGGCCGTGGCCGGAGGGCCCCGGGAGCGAGGTGTACGACGAGGCGCTGCTCCGCGACGGCGACCGGCGCAACGTCGTCGACCGCTACCGGTACTGGTCGGTCGAGGCGATCGTCGCCGACCTCGACCGGCGTCGCCACGGCTTCCACGTCGCCATCGAGAACTGGCAGCACGACTTCAACATCGGCACCATCGTCCGCTCCGCCAACGCCTTCCTCGCCGCCGAGGTGCACATCGTCGGCAACCGTCGCTGGAACCGCCGCGGCGCCATGGTGACCGACCGCTACCAGCACGTCCGCCACCACCCGAGCGTCGCCGAGCTGCACGAGTACCTCGCCGCGTCCGGCGTACCGCTGCTGGGGATCGACAACCTCCCCGGCTCCGCCCACCTGGAGACGATGCAGATCCCCGAGCGCGTCTGCTTCCTCTTCGGGCAGGAGGGCCCGGGGCTCTCGGACGGCGCCCGCGAGGCCTGCGACGGCACCTTCTCCATCGCGCAGTTCGGGTCGACCCGGTCGATCAACGCGTCGGCCGCGGCTGCGATCGCGATGCACTCCTGGGTGCGCCAGCACGCCGACCTCGACAGCGACGAGGCCTGGCGGGGCTAGGCCGGCTCAGGCCCGCTCCGGCGTCTCCAGCAGCCCGCGCAGTGCGTGCAGGCCGCGCGCGGTGTGGCTCTTGACGGTCCCCTCGGAGATGCCGAGCTCGGCCGCGACCTCGGCGACCGGCAACCCGAGCCAGTGCCGCAGCAGCACTGCCGCCCGCTGCTGGGCCGGCAGCCGCTGCAGCGCGGTGACCAGCGAGTCGCGCTCCTCCGCGCCCAGGCCGGAGGAGGCCGGCAGGTCGGGCAGGGTCTCGGTCGGCACCTCCCGGCGTACGGCGCGCCGCGACTCGTCGATGACCGCGTTGAGCAGGATCTTGCGGACGTACGCGTCCTCGGTGCCGTTGCGGGAGACCCGCGGCCAGGCGACGTACAGCCGGACCAGCGCGGTCTGCACCAGGTCGTCGGCGCGGTGCCAGTCGCCGCACATGCCGTACGCGATCCGGCGCAGCTGGTCGCGGCGGGCGGTGGCGAACTCGACGTACGCCGCCTCGCGTTCCGCGCGCCTCACCGGGCGGCTTTCGTGAACATGTCCAGGTGGTCGAGCCACGCGGCCAGGCTGTCGTCGCCGGTCTCGGCCGCGGTCTCGGCGAGGGCGCCGCCTGCCTGGCTGGTCGGCTGGTCGCCCGTCGCGGCGAAGCGGAACAGCACGACCCAGGTGGTGGTCGCGCCCTTGCGGAGGCCCAGGGCCGTGGAGTCGGTGATCGGGCCGGTACCGCCGACCGTGCGCAGGCCCGTCACAGGATCCTCGACGCGGGCGATGACCTCCCAGCCGGTACGCACGAGGATCACGCCCTCGTGCTGCGGGTCGTCGACTGCCGGGGTCTGGTCGGTCGGCCGGTCCGACGAAACGAGCCCCTCGCCGGAGACGCCTGCCGCGACCGCAACCGGGGCGGCGCCGGCGGTGCCCGTGAACCGCGAGGTCACGGCGAGACCCGCCCCGCCGACCACGAGGGCCAGCGCAAGGGCAGCGGAGCCGCGCGCGAGCCGCCGGCGTCGTACGGCGCGCCGCCCGGCGCCCACCGTCGCGGCGACGTCGAAGGTCGGCGGCGGCGGCGTGCGGATCTCGGCGTCGAGCCGGTCCGTGATCTCCTGCATCTGGTCCTCCAGGGGTGGCGGTTCACTCAAGCAGGGATACGCACGCCGACGGCGATCGGTTGTCACGGTAGGTTGAGGCGGACGTCACCGCACCCTGCGCAGGAGCCAATCGCATGCCCATCGCCACCCCTGAGAAGTACGCCGAGATGCTCGACGCCGCGAAGGCCGGCTCGTTCGCCTTCCCGGCCATCAACGTCACGTCCTCGCAGACGCTGAACGCCGCGCTCAAGGGCTTCGCCGACGCCGGCTCCGACGGCATCCTGCAGGTCTCGACCGGCGGCGCGGAGTATCTCTCCGGCCCGTCCGTCAAGGACATGGTCACCGGCTCGGTCGCCTTCGCCGCGTACGCCGCCGAGGTCGCCAAGAACTACCCGGTCAACATCGCGCTGCACACCGACCACTGCCCCAAGGACAAGCTCGACGGCTTCGTCCGGCCACTGCTCGCCCTCTCGGCCGAGCGCGTCGCCCGGGGCGAGGCGCCGCTGTTCCAGTCGCACATGTGGGACGGGTCCGCCGTACCGCTGGCCGAGAACCTGGAGATCGCCGAGGAGCTGCTCGCGAAGGCCGCCGCGGCCAACGTGATCCTCGAGATCGAGGTCGGTGTCGTCGGTGGCGAGGAGGACGGCATCGTCGGCGCGATCGACGAGAAGCTCTACACCACCCCCGAGGACGCCCTCGCCACCGTGCGCGCGCTCGGGACCGGCGAGAAGGGCCGCTACATGACGGCGCTGACCTTCGGCAACGTGCACGGCGTCTACAAGCCGGGCAACGTCAAGCTCCGCCCGGAGATCCTGCGCGACGCGCAGGCCGCGGTCGTCGCCGAGCTCGGCCTGGCCGCCGGCGCGAAGCCGTTCGACCTCGTCTTCCACGGCGGCTCGGGCTCGAGCGCCGAGGAGATCGCCGCCGCGGTCGACTACGGCGTCGTGAAGATGAACATCGACACCGACACCCAGTACGCCTTCACCCGCCCCGCCGCGGACCACATGTTCCGCAACTACGACGGCGTGCTGAAGATCGACGGCGAGGTCGGCGACAAGAAGGCCTACGACCCGCGCGCGTGGGGCAAGGCCGCCGAGGCCGGCATGGCCGCCCGCATCGTCGAGGCCACCGAGAACCTGCGCTCGGCCGGCAAGTCCGTCGGCTGATCCGTTGGTGCCGGTGCTTCCCACCGCGGCGGACGTCGACGAGGCGGCCGGGCTGCTCGGCTCGGTCATCGCGCCGACCCCGTTGCAGCGAGCCGACCGGCTCTCGGCGCTGACCGGGTACGACGTCTGGCTCAAGCGCGAGGACCTCACCCCGGTCCGCTCCTACAAGGCCCGCGGCGCCTACACGGTGCTCGCCGGCCTCTCCGAGGAGGAGCGGTCCCGGGGCGTCACCTGCGCCAGCGCCGGCAACCACGCCCAGGGCGTGGCGTTCGCCTGCGCCCGGGCCGGCGTGCACGCCACGATCTTCCTGCCCCGCACCACCCCCAGGCAGAAGCGCGACCGGGTCGCCGCCCTCGGCGGTGACCAGGTCGAGGTCGTGATCGCCGGTGACCAGTACGACGACGCGGCCGTGGCCGCCGCCGACTTCGCCGCGGCCTCCGGCGCGACCGCCGTGCCCGCGTTCGACCACCCCGGCATCATCGCCGGCCAGGGCACCGTCGCCGCCGAGGTCCTCGCGCAGTCGGCGGCGCTCGGCTGGCAGCCCGACGCCCTCGTCCTCCCGGTGGGCGGGGCCGGCCTGATCGCCGGCTCCCTCACCGTCCTCGGCGAGCGGCTGCCCGGCGTACGTGTCCTCGCCGCCGAGCCCGCCGGTGCCCCGTCCCTCGCCGCCGCCCTGGCTGCGGGCGGTCCGGTGGAGCTCGACTCGGTCGACCCGTTCGTCGACGGCGCCGCCGTACGCCGCGTCGGCGACCTCACCTACCGCGCCGTCGCCTCCGCCCGCGACGCCGTCGACCTGTCGGTCGTCGCCGTGCCCGAGGGCCTGATCTGCGTCGAGATGCTCGACCTGTACCAGGTCGACGGCATCATCGCCGAGCCCGCCGGGGCGCTGGCCCCCGCGGCGCTGCGCCTGCCCGCGGGCGCCGGCCTCGAAGGGCTCGCCCCCGGCAGCCGGGTCGTCGCGATCGTGTCCGGCGGCAACAACGACGTCTCCCGCTACGCCGACATCGTCGAGCGGGCCCTGGTCCACGAGGGCCTCAAGCACTACTTCCTCGTCGAGTTCCCGCAGGAGCCGGGCGCCCTGCGCCGCTTCCTCGACGAGGTGCTCGGGCCCGACGACGACATCACCCTGTTCGAGTACACCAAGCGCAACAACCGCGAGACCGGCCCCGCCCTGGTCGGCATCGAGATGCAGTCGCCCGACGACCTCGCCGGCCTGCTGGCCCGCATGGAGGAGTCGCGGCTGCGGGTCCAGAAGGTCCCGCCGGACAGCCCGCTGTTCGGGTTCGTGCTGTCATAACGCGAGCCTGGACGAGAAAACTAGCGCTGGGACGAGGATGCATCCTCGTCCCAGCGCCAGTTTCACCGGCCGGCCGGTGAAACTGGCAGCGGCCGAAATCCGGACCTCAGTGCCCGAACCCCTCGTGCCGCGGCTTCTCGTAGAACATCACCGCGACCAGGCCGACGGCGTACATCGCCGCCGGCAGCCACAGCGACTGCTGCATCGCCCTGCTGAACAGGTCGGCGACGTGCGGGTCGGGGATCCGGGCGGCGCCGGCCTCGCCGTGCGCGGCCGCGCCCGGGAGGTAGTGCGCCAGCCGGCTGTCCATGAGGACGGCGATCGCGGCGGCGCCGAGCACCGAGCCGACCTGGCGGGTGGCGTTGTAGACGCCGGCGCCCGCACCGGCGAGCTGGATCGGCAGGTTGCGGTTGGCGGTGGCGGCGGTGGGGGCCCAGATGAAGGCGTTGCCCACGCCGATGACCCCCATCGGTACGGCGATCTCCCACACCGCGATCCCCGGCTCGAGGCGCCACATCAGCAGCAGGAAGCCGGCCAGGCTGACCGCGAAGCCGAAGCCGAGGACCTGGCGCGGGTGCAGCCGGTCGGTGAGCTTGCCGACCGGCTGGGCGAGGAAGATCGACATCACGGCCATGGGCAGCATGAGCAGGGCGGCCTGGGTGGGCGAGTTCCCGCGGACGGCCTGGGCGTAGAGCATCAGCGGGAAGCCGAACGACGCACCGATCGAGCCCATGCACATGATCGCGACGTTGGAGACCGAGAAGTTGCGGTCCTTGAACAGGCTGAGCGGCACCAGCGGCTCGGCCCGGTTGAACCGCTGCCACAGGACGAACGCGACGAACAGGGCGATGCCGCCGGCGATCATCGCGATGATCCAGCCGGCCCAGTCCATCTGGTGCCCCTCCTGGATGCCGAAGCAGAGCAGGAACATCGCCGAGCCCGACAGCGCGACACCGAGCCAGTCGAACTTGTGGGCGTGGGTCGGCAGGGCCGGGACCAGGCGCCAGGCCATCACGAACGCGACCACGCCGACGGGGATGTTGACGAAGAAGATCCACTCCCAGCCCAGGCCGTCGGTGAGCACGCCACCGAGGATCGGGCCCACGACCATGGCGACGCCGGCGGTCGCACCCCACACGGCCATCGCGCTGCCCCGCTTCGCCGGCGGGAAGATCCGGGTGATGATCGCCATCGTCTGCGGGGTCATCATCGACGCGCCGAAGCCCTGCACGACCCGCGCCAGGATCAGCGCGTCGACGGTCGTGGTCAGGCCGCACCACAGCGAGGCGAGGGTGAACACGGTGAGGCCGGCGAGGTAGAGGTACTTCGACCCGAACCGGTCGCCCAGCCGTCCGGTGATCAGCACCGGCACGGCGTACGCCAGCATGTAGGCGCTGGTGACCCACACGACGTCGTTCACGGACGCGTCGAGGTCCTCGATGATCGTCGGCGTCGCGACCGTCACGATGGTCAGGTCGACCAGGATCATGAAGAACCCGATGACCAGGGCCCACAGGGCCGGCCACGGGTTGCTCTCGGCCGCTGCGGGTGCGTTCACCGCCGGGGAGGTTGATGGGCTCTGGGTCACGAACACCAGTCAACACCCGGACGCCGACAGTGCTTCCCGCTCCGGCAAGAATGGCTTCCATGAGCATCACGCCCGGCGCCGACCTGATGGCCGGCCCCCCGCCCACCCACCTTCCCGTCGACCCCGCCGAGGCGCTCCTGGCCGAGGGCCAGGTGCCCGCGGCCGTCGTACGACGCCTGCCGGCCTCGCCGCTCGCCTGGGCCGCCTTCGCCGAGCAGGCCCGCGACCAGGGCGCCGACGACGTGACGGTCTACGCGTACGCCCGCGTCGGCTACCACCGCTCGCTCGACCTGCTGCGCCGCAACGGCTGGAAGGGCAACGGCCCGGTGCCGTGGGAGCACGAGCCCAACCGCGGCTTCCTGCGCGCCCTCGCCCTGCTCGCCCTCGCGGCGCGCGCGATCGGCGAGAGCGACGAGTGGGAGCGCTGCTCGGCCTTCCTGCGCGACTCCAGCCCGACGGCGTACGACGAGCTGCTGTGACCGCCCGCCGTGTCGAGACCCCGGTCAGGCGTCTCGACACGGCCTCGCCCACGGGCGCGGCCTGCTCGACGACCTCCGGGCTCGTCAGTGACGCACGAGCCGCCGGACCGGGTCGATGACGAGGGCGTTGAGCGCCGCTCCCAGCGACGAGAGCCACAGCGTCATGTCAGCCCCGCACGGCCAGCCAGGCGGCGACCACCAGCAGGATCAGGCCGAGCGCGGCCGCGATCGGCAGGTCCGTGGCGCGTGAGCCACGGTGCGCGCGGGTCGCGGCGGGACGTTCGGCCGCGGGCACAGGCTCGGTCGCGCGGTGCTTCTGGGTCAGTGGGGTGGTCCGCATGAGATCTCCTTGTCCGAGATGTACACCTGTCCGGACGCGGTCCGGCGGCGTTCATCACGCGGATTCGGAGAAAAACCCCGGAGCGGACCTCAGGGAACCAGGAGCGAGCGCACCTTGTCGTGCCCCAGCGCGGCGAACAGGGTGGGCAGCCGCGGGCCGCGGTCGGCGTCGACGAGCAGGTTGTAGAGCAGCTTGAAGAACGCCTTCTGGTCGGCCTTCACCTCGTCGGTCGGGGCGTCGTCCAACGTCAGTCCGCGTGCGATCTTGGGCACGCCGTAGATCACCGTGGTGAGCCCGTCGACCTGGTCGGTGCTCTCGAAGGCCGCTGCGAGCCGCTTGACCAGCAGCCCGATCCACAGCGACTCTTGCTCCGACAGCGATGCGAGCCGCTCGAGGTCCGCGACCTCGCGGACCGTGGTGCGCTCCTCCGGGTCGACGTACGCGGTGATCCAGGTCGCGGCCTTCGTGAGCCGCGGCTCCAGGTCCGCCTCGCTGGCGCCGACGGTGCGCGCGGTGATCTCCCGCGAGCCGGCGGTCACGTCGGCGACCGACGACAGCATCCGGAACGGTACGACGACCGCCGGGGTCGGCAGCGTGCCGGCCGTCGACGTGGCGGACGCCCGCTCCCAGGCGAGCACGGCGGCGTCCCGCTTCTCCGGGACGGCGGCCTTCTTCGTGAGGGCGTCCCACTCGTCGTACAGGCGCAGCACCTCCTGCCCGAAGTCGACGTTGAACGCCTGCTTGGGCTGCCGGCGGGCGTAGAGCCAGCGCAGGATCGGGGCCTCGAGGATCCGCAGCGCCTCGGCCGCGGTCGGCACGCCGCCCTTGGACGACGACATCTTCGGCATGCCGGCGACGCCGACGAACGAGTACCCGACGAACGACGGCGCGGTGCCGCCGAAGATCGGGCCGACGATCTCCTTGCCGACGGTGTACGACGAGCCGGGGGAGGCGTGGTCGACGCCGCCGGGCTCGAAGTGCACGCCCTCGAAGGTCCAGCGCATCGGCCAGTCGACCTTCCAGACCAGCTTCCCCTCGTCCTGGGTGGCGACGTTGGTGACGTAGGAGTCGCCGCACACGTCGCAGGTGTAGGCGAGGTCGGTCGTCTCGTCGTCGTACGACGTCAGGGTGACCGTGTCGCGGCCGCACCCGCGGCAGTAGGGCTTGTAGGGGAACCGGGCGAGGTCCTCGCTGGCGCCGTGGCCGGCGTCGTCGGCCTCGGCGGTGGAGTCCTCCGCGCCCTCGGCCTTCTTGGTGCGGAAGCGGGACATCACGGTCTCGATCTCGCCGCGCTTGCGGATCGCGGTGAGCACCTGCTCGCGGTACGTGCCCGACCGGTACATCGTGGTCTGGTCGACCTCGACCATGTCGCAGCCCATCTCGACCAGCGCGGCACGCAGCGGCGCCTTGTAGCGCTCGCCCCAGTTGGCGAACTCGCCCGTGGGGTCGGGGACGGCGGACAGCGGGCGGCCGATGTGCTCGTTCCAGGCGGTGTCGACGCCGGCCGGCACCTTGCGGAACCGGTCGTAGTCGTCCCAGCTGTGCAGGTGGCGCACGGTGACTCCCCGGCGGCGGATCTCCTCGGCCACGAAGTGCACGGTGAGGAACTCACGCAGGTTGCCGAGGTGGATCGGCCCGGACGGGCTGATGCCGGACGCGCAGGTGACCAGGTCGGGCAGGGTGCCGCCGTTGACCTGCTCGGCGTGCCGCAGCGCCAGGTCGGCGGTCCGGGTCACCCAGTCGGCGGGGTCCTGCTGCTGGTTGCTCTGTCCACGTGCCACGGCTCGCAAGCCTATTGCGCTAGCGCGGCGGGACCACCATCGCGTACGCCGCCGGCTGCACCCGCCAGGTGCGCGACCGCACCGGTCCGTCGATCTCGCCGTCGCTGTTGCAGTCGAAGGCCGTGCCGCTGACCCGGACCGTGCGTCCCCGCAGGATGCGGACGTCACCGTGGTCCTCGTGGCGCGCGAACGGCAGCCGGACGAGGTACCCGAGCCGTGCGACCGGCCCGCGCGGCGTCGCGACCAGCACGTCGACCTGGCCGTCGTGCGGCTCGGCGTCGGGGGTGAGCTCGGTGCCGCCGCCCACCGAGGCGCCGTTGCCGACGGCGACCATGAGCACCGGCTGGTCGACGTCGACGACCACCTCGTCGTCGACCTCGACCCGGACCCGCAGGCTCGGCGGGTTCAGCGCGGTCTGCAGGGCGCCGATGGGGTAGCCGACCTTGCCCAGCCGCTCCTTCCACCGCGCCCCCCGCTTGCCCGCCTCCGCGCCGGCGCCGAGGTGCACGCTGTTGACGGTCACCTGCCCGTCCTCGTCGACGACCAGGTCGGTCGGTCGCGGGGTCCCGGTCAGCACGACGTGGGCCGCCTGCGCCGGGTCGAGCGGGAGGCCGAGGGTGCGGGCGAAGTCGTTGCCGGTGCCGAGGGGGATCAGCGCGAGGGTCCGGCCGGCGAGGTCGGCTCGCGCGTGCAGTGCCTGGACCACCGCGTGGATGCTTCCGTCGCCCCCCGCCACGACGACCGTGCGCTCGCCGGCGCTCGCCAGCACGTCGTCGAGCTCCTCGGGCGAGGACGTGCCACTGACCTCGACCTCGGCGCCCTCCCGCAGCACCGCCAAGGCGGCGTCGACGGCCTCCCGGTCCGCCGTCCCGGCGTCGCTGTTGGTGATCAGCAGCAGTCTCGTGGCCACGCGTCCACTCTATGGATTGGCAGAACTTGCCGACGTACGCCGTACGCGGCCGTGGTTGGATCCGGCTCATGAGCACGCCCCGCCGCTGGTCCGCCCGCGAGATGATCGACCTCGTCCTCGACGAGGGTTCCTACGAGTCGTGGGACACGCCCGTCGACATCAGCGGGCACGGCGAGGCCTACCAGGCCGAGCTGCGCGCGGCCGCCGAGAAGGCCGGGACCGACGAGTCGGTGCTGACCGGGCGCGGCACGGTGCGCGGGCGGCCGGTCGCCTTCGTCGTCAACGAGTTCCGCTTCCTGGCCGGCTCGATCGGCGTCGCCGCGGCGACCCGGATCGCGGCCGCCGTACGCCGGGCGACCGCCGAGGGCCTGCCCGTCCTGGCGAGCACGTCCTCGGGTGGCACCCGGATGCAGGAGGGCACCCGCGCCTTCGTGCAGATGGTCGAGATCTCGCGGGCGCTGATGGAGCACCGCGGCGCGGGCCTGCCCTACCTCGTGCACCTGCGCCACCCCACGACCGGTGGTGTCTACGCGTCCTGGGGCTCGCTCGGGCACGTCACCGTCGCCGAGCCGGGCGCGCTGGTCGGCTTCCTCGGCCCGAAGGTCTACGAGGCGCTCAACGGCAAGCCGTTCCCCGAGGGTGTCCAGGTCGCCGAGAACCTCGCCGCCCACGGCGTGATCGACGCGGTCATCCCGGTGGAGAGCATCCCGGCGCTCGTCGACCACGCGCTCGGCGTCCTCGTCGACCCGCCCTCGGCGCCCACGCTCGAGCGTCGCGACCCGGTCGCGCCGGGCACGGCGCTCGACCACCCGGTCTGGGACGACATCGAGGCCACGCGCGGCGAGGGCCGGGTCGGCGTACGCGACCTGATCAGGTACGGCGCCGCCAGCACCCTGCGGCTCAAGGGCACCGACGAGGGCGAGCGTGACGACTCGGTCCTGATCGCGCTGACCCGCCTCGACGGCCAGCCCTGCGTCCTGGTCGGTCAGGACCGCTCCCGCCAGACGCCGGCGACACCGATGGGACCGGGCGCGCTGCGCGAGGCGCGGCGCGCGATGGAGCTCGCCGAGGAGCTGCGGCTCCCGCTGGTCACCGTGATCGACACGCCCGGTGCCGAGCTCTCGCAGCACGCGGAGGAGGGCGCGATGGCCGGCGAGATCGCCCGCTGCATCGCCGGGCTGGTGACCATGACCGTGCCGACGGTGTCGGTGATCCTCGGCCAGGGCTGCGGTGGCGGCGCGCTCGCCCTGCTCCCCGCGAGCACGGTCCTCGCGACCGAGCGGGGCTGGCTCTCCCCGCTCCCGCCCGAGGGTGCGAGCGTCATCGTCCACGGCGAGCCCTCCCGGGCCGCCGAGATGGCCTCGCAGCAGAAGGTCGGCGCACTCGACCTGCTGGCCGACGGCGACGTCCACGGCGTCGTCCCCGAGACCGCCGAGGACACCCCCGAGACCCTCGCCCGGGCGGTCGTCGCGGAGATCGCCGCCCGGCTCGCCGACCCGGCCCGAACTGGCTCCTGATTTCCGCCGACCCGGCAGAAAGTGGCTCTCGTGCGGGCTACTTTCTGCCGGGTCAGCGGATTCCCCGAGCCAGTTCCTGCCGGGTCGGCGAGGCCGGAACAGTCAGCTGACGAGCATGTCCTCGCCGGACCAGAACGCGCGCATGCTGGTGATCCTGCCGTCGTCGTCGAAGGTCATCACGTCGATCGGGGCGAGGGTGAAGGTCTGGTCGCCGGCCCTGGTGGCGAGCTCGAACGAGAAGGCCGCCTCGTTGCCGGCGACGCGGGCGAACAGCAGCCGGCCCTCCTGCTCGAGGCTGTCCAGGGTGGCGTAGAACGCGGCGATCTGCTCGCGGGTGGTGAGCACGTCGGAGCCGACCGGGTCCTCGACGGTGGCGCCCTCGGCGTACAGCGCGACGACGTCGGCCGAGGTGCCGGTCGCGACGAGGTCGACGTACTTGTGGATGGTCTCGAGGATGGTCTCGCGGCTGGCGCCCATGGCTGCTCCTAGATCTAGAACACGTTCTAGTTGAGCATAGGTCATCCGGCGTCGGCGAGGGCGGCCGTCGTCCCGACCCGTCCGCGGCCGGACTGCTTGGCTGCGTAGAGCGCCGCGTCGGCGGCCGAGTACAGCGACCTGAGGTCCTCGCCGTGGGTGGGCATGTGGGCGCAGCCCAGGCTGATCGAGACGTCCAGGCGGGTGTCGTCGCCGACGACGAACGCCCGGCCCCGTACGTCGGCCAGGACCTCCTCGGCGCGCGCGAGCGCGACCGCCAGGCTGCACCCCGGGAGCAGGACGGCGATCTCGTCGCCCCCGAGCCGGCACACGACGTCCGAGGGCCTGCTGTGCTCGAGCAGCAACCCGGCGAGCTGCACCAGCACCTCGTCGCCGGTGGGGTGCCCGTGCTGGTCGTTGATCACCTTGAAGTGGTCGACGTCGATGAGGACGAGGGCGGTGCCGGCGTCGCTGTGCGCCCCGGAGAGCGCGGACGTGGCGGCCTCGTCGAGGACCCGCCGGGTCGCGAGACCGGTGAGGGGGTCGACCGCCGCCATCCGCTCGAGCTGGGCGACGGTCCGGGCGTGCCGCTCGCTGGCCACGGCCAGCAGCACCGACGAGGTGACGAGCGCGGCGGTCACGTAGAACGCGTCGACCACCGCCGCCCGCGCCGGGAGCTGGACGAGCACGACGACCAGCTCACCGGCCACCGAGGCCACCGTCATCAGGGCCGCGCCGCGCGGGCGCAGCTGCGAGGCGCCGTAGAGCGCCGGGAAGAGGAAGAAGACCTGTGCCGAGATCCCGCTGTCGCGGGTCAGCAGGTCGATCGCGGCCAGGGCACCGACGGCGAGCAGCGGGCCGAGCGCCCAGCCGAGCCGGTGCCGCTCGTCGAACCGGCGGGCCAGCACGCTGAACGCGATCACCAGCGCCACCAGCCCGCCCGCGACCGCGACCCCGGTCCGGCCGACGTCCTGGTGCTGGACGGGGGCGGTCGACAACGCCACCCCGGCGCCGACGGCGCACAGGGTCGAGACCGAGCGGGCGGCGGCGCGGTGGTTGCGGGGCTGCATCCAGTGGACGACGTTCATGGGGCATCCGAGACGGGGTGGGGAACGGGCGGACCATCGACGGTAGGCGGGCGCAGGTCGTCCCACCCGGTGATCGCGCAGGCCCGGGCCACCGGCCGGGAGATCGGGTCCGATCGTCGCCCCGGCGTGGCGCGACCTGACTAGACCGGACCCGCCGAAAGCCGGACATCGGTCGCGTTTTGGTAACGTGACGCCGCAAGAGCCCCGGTCCTTGCCGGGGCTTCTTGCTTGTCCGACACCAGCAAGAGAGCAAGTGGTGCGTTGAGCAGCCGTCCTCGCGGGCGGAGGGACTCCGTCCGTGCGAAGGAGCAACCAAGATGCCTGCAATCGTGATCGTCGGCGCCCAGTGGGGCGACGAGGGCAAGGGCAAGGCGACCGACCACCTCGGCAGCCAGGTCGACTACGTCGTCAAGTTCAACGGCGGCAACAACGCCGGCCACACGGTCGTCATCGGCGACGAGAAGTACGCCCTCCACCTGCTGCCCAGCGGCATCCTCACCCCCGGCTGCACGCCGGTCATCGGCAACGGCGTCGTCGTCGACATCGACGTGCTGTTCCAGGAGATCGACGGCCTCGAGGGCCGCGGCGTCGACACCAGCAAGCTCAAGCTCAGCGCCAACGCGCACGTCATCGCCGACTACAACCGGACCATCGACAAGGTCACCGAGCGCTTCCTCGGCTCCCGTCGGATCGGTACGACGGGCCGCGGCATCGGCCCGACGTACGCCGACAAGATGAACCGGATCGGCATCCGGGTCCAGGACCTGTTCGACGAGAAGATCCTCACCCAGAAGGTCGAGGGGGCCCTCGAGCTCAAGGGCCAGATCCTCACCAAGATCTACAACCGCCGCGCCCCCTCGGTCGAGCAGACCGTCGAGGGCCTGCTGGCGCACGCGGAGCGACTGGCGCCGTACGTCTGCGACACGGGGCTGCTCCTCAGCCAGGCACTGGACCGCGACGAGGTCGTGCTGATGGAGGCCGGCCAGGCCACCCTGCTCGACGTCGACCACGGCACCTACCCGTTCGTCACCTCCAGCAGCGCGATCTCGGCCGGCGCCTGCACCGGCACCGGCATCCCGCCGACGCGCATCGACCAGGTCATCGCCATCGCGAAGGCCTACACCACCCGCGTCGGCGAGGGTCCCTTCCCGACCGAGCTGCACGACGAGAACGGCGAGTTCCTGCGCAAGGCGGGCTGGGAGTACGGCACCACCACCGGCCGCCCGCGCCGCTGCGGCTGGATGGACACCGTGATCACCCGCTACGCCGCGCGCGTCAACGGCGTGACCGACTTCGTGCTCACCAAGCTCGACACGCTCACGGGTCTGGCCGAGCTCCCGGTCTGCGTCGCGTACGACGTCGACGGGGTCCGCCACGACGAGATGCCGGTCAACCAGACCGACTTCCACCACGCCGTGCCGATCTACGAGAACCTCCCCGGCTGGACCGAGGACATCTCCGGCTGCCGCTCGTTCGAGGAGCTGCCGAAGGCGGCGCAGGCGTACGTCGAGTTCGTGGAGGAGCGCTCCGGCGCCAGGATCTCGGTCGTCGGCGTGGGTCCCGAGCGCGAGCAGGCGGTCGTCCGGCACGCCCTGCGCTAGTTCTCTGACGAGGCAGGTATGCGATCCCCGTCCCGGGGCACCACACTTTGGACGTGGGGACCTGGTGGACGTGAGGGTGTGGGGTGGCGCAACAGGCGACGGTGCTGATCATCGACGACTCACCGGAGCTGCGCGCCGTCGTGGGCGCGCGGCTGCGGGCGTCGGGGCTCTTCGACGTCGTGGGCGAGGGCGGTGACGGGGGCGCGGCGCTGATGCTCGCGCACGAGCACCAACCGGACCTGGTGCTGCTCGACACCTCGATGCCGGTTCTCGACGGCCTCGAGTGCCTGCCGCTGGTGCTGGCGGTGTCTCCCGAGAGCAAGGTCGTCATGTACACCGGCTTCCAGTCGGCCGGGCTGGCGGACCGTGCCCGCGAGCTGGGCGCGACCGACTTCGTCGAGAAGGGCGCGCCCCTCGACACGCTCGTCGAGCGGCTGTGGAGCCACGTCGGCGATCCACGCCCGCGGCAGGGGCCCTCGCGCAGCCGCGCGCTGCGTCTCGCGCGACCCGACGACCCGGAGCCCCGGGCCCAGCGCGTGCTCGACGAGCACCTCGAGCGCTACCGCGAGGTCTTCGACCAGGCCACCATCGGGATGGCGACGCTGACCTTGAACGGCAGCATCGTCAGGGCCAACCGGGCACTCGTCCAGCTGGTCGGTCGCCCGGCGGGCGACCTGGTCGGCCTCGACTACGGCGTCCTCACCCGTCAGCACGGCGAGCAGCTGGATGACGCGCTGGCCCGGATCACGGAGGGCGGCGAGCCCGTCGTCTCCTTCGAGCACCCCATCGGCACCGAGCGCGTCCGCACCGCACGGCTCACGCTGACACCCGTCCGGGACTCCGGCGGCGCGCCGCTCTACGTGTTCGCGCAGGTCCAGGACGTCACCACGGAGCTCGCGCTGCGGCGCAGCGAGGAGGACTTCCGCCTGCTCGTCGGCGCGGTCAAGGACTACGCGATCTTCATGCTCGACGTCCACGGCCGGGTTGCGAGCTGGAACGCCGGTGCGGCCCACATCAAGGGCTACGACGCCGACGAGATCATCGGGCAGCACTTCCGGGTGTTCTACCCCGAGAGCGAGCGCGCGTCCCGCCACCCCGAGCACAACCTCGCGATGGCGCTGCGCGACGGGGTGTACGCCGAGGAGGGCTGGCGGATTCGTCGGGACGGGAGCACCTTCTGGGCTCGCGTCGTGATCACGGCGGTCTACGACGACGCCGGCCGGCACCGTGGGTTCGCCAAGGTCACCCGCGACCAGACCGACCAACGCGCCCACGAGGAGGAGCGGCGCCGGGCGCTCGAGCAGCAGGCCCACCTCCTCACCGTCACCGCCCACGAGCTGCGGACGCCGGCGGCCGTCATCGACGGCGCGGTCGCGATGCTGCGCGACGGCGGCGACGACCTCGAGCCGCACGAGCGTCGCAAGGTGCTCGAGGCGATGTCCTCGAGCGCGCTCCGGCTCCAGCGCCTGATCACCGACCTCGGCACGGCCTCGGACGTGCAGGCCGAGGCCTTGGCGCTGTCTCCGGAGCCGGTGTCGCTGCGCGCCGCCCTGGTCACCTCGGTCGACCGCGTACGAGCCGCGCACGGTGCTGCTGCCCGGATCCAGGTGCGGGTGGACCACGACGTCGACCTGGTGGCCGACCCCTCACGGCTGGGCCAGGCGCTCGACAACCTGCTCGAGAACGCCATCCGGCACGGCCGCCCGCCGGTCGCGATGTCGGGCGAGCGGACAGCGCGGGGCATCCGGATCGCGGTCAGCGACGCGGGCCCCGGTCTCCAGCCGCGCCTGGTCGACCGTGTGTTCGACAGGTTCGCCCACGCCGGCCCCACCGCGGGATCCGGGCTGGGGCTGTACCTCGTGCGGGAGATCGCGCGTCTCCACGGCGGCGAGGCCAGCTACGTCGACGACGGCTCCGGTCGGCCGGCCTTCGTCCTGGACCTGCCGGCGCAGCCGGAGATCCCGCGATCCTGACCGGCGCAGCGACGGCGGGGATCAGTCGACGAGGTCGAACCCGTCGTCGCACTCCGGCGCGCAGGCGAGCGAGCCCCAGGTCTGCGGGTCGCCGAAGGCCGAGCCGTCGGAGAGCTGCACCTCCAGGACCAGCTCGTCGTCCTTCGAGCCGTCGTTGGCGGTGTGGCGCAGCCGGACCAGGTCGGCGTCGCCGTCCCCGTCGACGTCGCTGAGGGTCTCGCCGGCGATGCCGCTGTCGTACAGGTTCTTGCGCGCCTGGTCGAGCGGCACCCGCTTGGTGAACCACCGCTCACGGGGCGCGAAGGAGTCGCCGATGACCCGGTAGACGAAGATCGCCCGGCCCGCCGCGTTCGTGGCGGTGAGCTCGTCCGTGCCGTCGCCGTCCAGGTCGCCGACGAGCCAGCCGTCGTCGAGCGGGACGACGCCGGCTCCGTTCAGCGCCCGCTCGGCGACGAGGGTGAGCCTCCCGTCCGCGGGCCGCAGCAGGCGGACCGTGTCGACGTCCTGCGCGGTCGTGCCCCACACGACCAGCTCGTCCTTCCCGTCCCCGTCGAAGTCCCCGCCCGTGGGCAGGGTGTCGGACAGGTCGGAGGAGTACCACTGGAGGGGTGCCGCGAACCCGTGGTCCTCCGCCAGCGCGACGTGCAGGCTCTCCGGCTCGTCCGACGGGTCGCCGTAGAGGACCAGGTCGTCCCTGCCGTCGTCGTCGAGGTCCGCGGTGGTGGCGTGGTAGTCCTGGATGTCGAACGCCGGATCGAGGTCGAGCTCGGCGGTCCACCTCTCGCCCTTGCCGGGGACGACCACGACCGACATCCGGTCGTCGTCCTCGTCGAGCCAGAGCACGTCGCTGCGCCCGTCCCCGTCCACGTCGCCGAGGAGTGGCCGCCCGACCTCGGCCCCCGCGCGCCGCGGCGAGCCGAGCTGCAGCCCGGTGGAGGGCACGGTCCAGGTGGACAGCGGGCTGAGTGCGTCGAAGCGGGTCTGGTGGACCAGGACGTCGCCGTACCCGTCGCCGGTGAGGTCGCCGGCGATCGCCGGGGCCGGGTCGTCGGCGCCCTCGGCCGCGGCGGGGGTGTCGTCGTCGCGGACGAGCAGCCAGGCGGCCACACCGGCGACGAGCGCCAGGGCGACGGTCCCGGCCACGGCGAGCGGCCACCGCGACCGGCGTCGTACGGCGGACGCGGCGGCGCGCACGGCGGTGCCGGCGTCCGTCGCGGGCGCGGGCGCCTCCTGGGTGTCGGGCGGTGCGATCGCCGCGAGCCGCTCGAGGTCCTCGCGGAACGAGGTGGCGTCCGGGTAGCGGTGCGCCGGGTCCTTCGCCAGGGCCCGGGCGATGACGGCGTTGAGGTCGGCGGTGAACGCGGAGTCCCCGGGCAGGCGGGGGATCGGCGCCTGCTGGTGCGCGAGCGCGACCTGCACGTCGGTGCCCTGGTAGGGCTCGTGCCCGGTCAGGCAGGCCCACAGCACGCAGCCGAGGGCGTAGACGTCGCTGGACGGCGTCGCGGGCAGGCCCTCGGCGCGCTCGGGGGAGAGATAGGTCCAGGTGCCGGCGACCGAGCCCGCGGCGGTGGGTGCCGGCCCCGCGATCCCGTCGGCGCGGGCGATGCCGAAGTCGCAGAGGTAGGCGTGCTGGTCGGGGGTGCCGGGATCGCGGATCAGCACGTTGGAGGGCTTCACGTCGCGGTGCACGACCCCGACGCGGTGGGCGTCGGCGAGCCCACGGGCGAGCTGCGCGCAGAGCTGGAGCGCCCGGCGCGCCGGCATCGGCCCGTGCTCGCGCAGCCAGCTCCACAGGTCGCGCCCGTCGACGTGCTGGGTGACGATGTACGGCGTCGCGTCGACCTCGTCGTGGTCGTGGATCGCGATGACGTGCGGCGAGTCGAGCCGGGCCAGGGCAGCTGCCTCGGCCTGGAACCGCTGCCGGAACTCGTCGGAGGAGGCGAGGGTGCCCGTGATCACCTTGATCGCGACGGTGCGCTGCAGCCGCGGGTCGGTCGCCGCGAACACCACGCCCATGCCGCCACGGCCGAGCACGCGGTCGAGGCGGTATCGGCCGAGCTGCTCGCCGACGGTGGGCACGCGCATCTGCTTCTCCCGAGATCGAGTGGGTGCGACGCGGGCCAGTGTGCCTCAGGCCAGCCCGGCGACCTTCCTCGCCGTGGCCCGGAAGTCGCTCGCCACGTCCGCGCCGTCGAGGTAGCCGCCGACCAGCATCGCGTCGCGCAGCAGCACCAGCGACGCGGCGGTCGCGGCCGGGTCCGGTGCCCCGGCAGCGGTCGCGACCTCGGTCAGGGTCGCGCGGAACCAGTCGCGGTGGCGTCGTACGACGGTCCGCACGGGGCCGGTCGCATCCGGGAACTCCGCGCTGGCGTTGATGAACGGGCAGCCGCGGGTGTGCAGCCGGGTGGCGTCGTCGGCGACCCCGTCGATGACGAGGGCGAGCAGGTCGGAGGCGCTCGCGCCGGTGGCGGCGGCCTGCTCGGCCGCGGCCGCGAACAGGCTGCGGATGATCGCGTCCTCGTGCTCGAGGTAGGCGACGACGAGCGCCTCCTTGCCGGGGAAGTGCCGGTACATGGTGGCGCGGGTGACACCAGCCTCGGCGACGACGCGGTCCACCCCGACCCCGTTGATGCCCTCCTCGTAGAAGAGCCGGGTCGCGGTGCGCAGCAGCCGCTCCCGGGGCTCGGACACCTTCACGGGGCCGATCCTACGAATCCCGGCCTTGACGGAATGCACCGTGCACCTCCATGGTTGAGCCAGCAAAGAGAACGAACGTTCTCTCCATCATACGAGGAGAAGCCATGAGCACCAGCACCGTCACCGCCCGCGAGGCCGCCGAGGTCGCGGCCGCCAACGCCTCCGGCCGCCAGCCGATCGTCTTCGTCCACGGCCTGTGGCTGCTGCAGGACAGCTGGGACGGGTGGAAGGCCTACGTCGAGGAGCGCGGCTATGCCGCAGTTGCCGTCGACTGGCCGGGCGACGAGCCGACGTACGACGCCGCGCACGCCCACCCCGACACCCTGGCCGGCACCTCGGTGCCCGACGTCGCCGACCACGTCGAGGAGGTGATCGAGGGCCTGGACCGCAAGCCGGTCGTCATCGGCCACTCCTTCGGCGGACTGCTCGCCCAGATCATCGCCGGGCGCGGGCTCGCTGCCGGCACCGTCGCCATCGACCCGGCACCCAGCCAGGGCGTGCTCCCGCTGCCGTTCTCGGCGCTCAAGGCCTCCTTCCCGGTGCTCGGCAACCCGCTCAACCGCGGCCGCACCGTGACGCTGAGCTTCGAGGAGTTCCGCTACGGATTCGCGAACGCGGTCTCCGAGCAGGAGGCGCGCGAGCTCTACCGCACCTTCCACACACCGGCGCCGGGCCGTCCGCTCTTCCAGGCCGCCACCGCGAACCTCAACCCCTGGGCGAAGACCAAGGCGGCCAAGACGAACGCCGACCGCGGCCCGCTGCTGGTCATCACCGGCGAGAAGGACCACATCGTCCCCTTCGCCCTGGCCAACGCGGCGTACAAGAAGCAGCGCAGGAACCAGCACCACCCCACCGAGATCGTCGAGATCCCCGGCGTCGGCCACTCGCTGGTGATCGACAGCCACTGGCGTGAGGTCGCCGACGCGTCCCTGGCGTTCCTCGGCCGGAGCGGACTCGGCGCCTGAGGCAGCCGCCCTCGGGGGAGGCGCGCGGCGCCTTCTAGGATCGACCCCCGTGAAGACCCTCGTCATCGGTACCGGCGGCCGCGAGCACGCCCTGGCCCTGGCCCTGTCCCGCGACCCCGCGGTGAGCGAGGTGCACGCGGCTCCGGGCAACCCGGGCATCGGCGCGTTCGCGACCCTGCACGACGTCGACCCGATGGACGGCGCGGCGGTCGCGGTCCTCGCCTCCTCGCTCGGTGCCGACCTCGTCGTCGTCGGCCCCGAGGCGCCGCTCGTGGCCGGTGTGGCGGACGCCGTGCGCGAGGCGGGGATCGCCGTCTTCGGGCCCTCGCGGGCCGCCGCGCAGCTCGAGGGATCCAAGGCGTTCTCCAAGGAGGTCATGGCCGCCGCCGGCGTACCGACCGCCGGGTCGCGCACCTGCACCACGCCCGAGGAGGTCGCGGCCGCACTCGACGAGTTCGGGGCGCCGTACGTCGTCAAGGACGACGCCCTGGCCGCCGGCAAGGGGGTCGTGGTGACCCTCGACCGCGACGAGGCGCTGGCCCACGCGGCCGGCTGCGGCCGGGTCGTGGTCGAGGAGTTCCTCGACGGCCCGGAGGTGTCGCTGTTCGCGGTGTGCGACGGCACGACCACCCGGCCGCTGCAGCCGGCCCAGGACTTCAAGCGGATCTTCGACGGCGGCCGCGGCCCCAACACCGGTGGCATGGGCTCGTACTCGCCGCTGACCTGGGCACCCGCCGACCTCGTCACCACGGTCGTCGACACCGTCGTCCAGCCCACCCTCGACGAGATGGCCCGCCGTGGCGCGCCCTTCGTCGGCTGCCTCTACGTCGGCCTCGCGCTCACCGCGGCCGGCCCCCGGGTCATCGAGTTCAACTGCCGCTTCGGCGACCCCGACGTCCAGCCGGTGCTGGCGCTGCTCGACTCCCCGCTCGGCGAGCTGCTGCACGCTGCGGCGACCGGTCGGCTCGCCGAGGTCGAGGCCCCGCGCTTCCGTGACGGCGCCGCGGTCACCGTCGTGCTCGCCTCGGCCGGCTACCCGGAGTCCTCCTCGAAGGGCGATGTCATCATCGGCGTCGGCCGCGCCAACGGGGTCGCCGACGTCGACGTGATCCACGCCGGCACCGCCCTGGTCGAGGGCGGCGAGGGCGAGAGGCTGGTCACCGCGGGCGGTCGGGTGCTCGCCGTGCGCGCGGTCGGGTACGACGTCGCCGACGCCCGCTCGCGCGCCTACGCCGCCGCCGACCTGATCTCCTTCCCGGGCATGCAGCGCCGCTCCGACATCGCCGCCGAGCCCCTCGGCGTCGTCGAGGGCGCCTCGCTCAGCCTGGACCCACACGAGGGTGGCGCGTAGTGGGCAGCCACCGGTGGACCCGGGCCCTGGACTCGTGACGACCGTCCGGCCCGCGACCGACGCCGACCTCGACGCGGTCGCCGCGATCTACGCCCACGAGGTCCGCACCGGCTACGCCACCTTCGACACCGAGCCGCCCCCGCGCGCGAGGTGGGAGGCGAAGCTCGCGTCCGCCCACCCGGGCGACCACTTCCTCGTCGCGGACGTCGACGGGGCGGTCGCCGGGTTCGCCTACTCCGGCCCGTACCGCGACCGTGGTGCCTACGACCGCACCCGCGAGGTCACGGTCTACGTCGACCACGCCGCCACCGGCCGCGGCCTCGGACGACTGCTGTACGACGACCTGCTGGCCCGGATGCGCGCGGGCGGCGTACGGACCGCCCTGGCGTGCATCGCGCTGCCCAACGACGCCAGCGAGGGCCTGCACCGCGCCTGCGGCTTCGAGCGGCAGGGAGTGCTGCGGGAGGTCGGGCGCAAGCACGACCGGTGGATCGACGTGGTGTGGTGGCAGCGGATGCTGGGGGATCGACCGGGGGAATGACGCAGCCTGTGGGGCACCCGGACGCACCGCGTCGCGTGCTGGCACAGTGGCGCCATGGCTGAGTCCGCCGAACAGGTCCATGCCCGGGTGATGGCCGCCGCCGACGAGCGCGGCAGGGTGCCGCTGCCGTCCGTCGCCGCGTGGGACGTCTTCCCGTGGGAGGTCGTCGACGGGCAGCTCGCCGCCAAGCCGCTCGCCGCGCCCGCGCCGGAGGAAGCCCGCCAGGGGCAGGGCGGTGTGGACTGCGCGGCCTGCGCCGACCGGCCGCAGGGCGTGATCTGGGCCCACGACCGGTGGCGCCTGCGTCACCTGTCCGAGCGCAGCGGACTGCCGCTCGTGCTCATCCTCGAGCCGGTCGACCACCTCGACCTGCCCGACCTCGACGACGCGATGGCCGCCGAGCACGGCGTGCTCGCGGTGCGGATCGCACGGATCGTCGAGGGCCTGCCCCACGTCGCGCGGTGCCACGTGCAGCGCATCGGCGACGGCGCGGAGCACCTGCACACCTGGTTCATGGCACGCACCGCCGGGCTGCCGTCGATCCGCGGCTCCTTCGCGGTCGACTGGGACGACATCCTGCCGCCGGGGCCCGAGGACGTCTGGCGTGCGGACCTCGCCGACGTCGCCCGGCAGCTGGCGGCGTACGACGGCCGGGCGGTGGCGCTCGATGGCTGACCAGCAGCCCGCCGGCGTCCGGACCGACCGCCTGCAGCTGGTGCTGTGGGACGAGGTCACCGTCCGCGCGATCCGCTCCGGAGAGCGGCTCCCGGGCTGGCACCCGGAGTTCCCGCGCGAGGACGACCGCGGCGCGGCGACCCTGTGGCACGACGGCGACCCGTGGGGGCCGCGGTCGATCGTGTCGCTGAAGCAGCGCCTGGTGATCGGCTCGATCGGGTTCTTCGGGCCGCCGCAGCCGGCCGACGACGAGGTGCCCGAGGTGGAGGTCGGCTACGGCCTGGTCGCCGAGGCGCGCGGCTACGGCCTGGCCACCGAGGCGCTCGGCGCGCTGCTCGCGCGGGCCGACGCGGCGGGCGTGCGGGTGCGGGCCTCGATCGCGCCGGACAACGCCGCGAGCCTGCGGGTCGCCGCCAAGTCCGGGTTCACCGGCGTCCGCGGCAGCAACGAGGACGGCGAGCTGGTCCTGGTCCGCCCTGCTCGCTGAGTTCGGGACCCTGCCCCGCACGTGGGAAGATTGCTCACCGTGACCGTCCCGAACGTCGTGCCCAATGTCTTGGCCACCCGCTACGCCGCCGCCGACCTCACCGCCATCTGGTCGCCCGAGCACAAGATCGTTCTCGAGCGGCAGCTGTGGATCGCCGTCCTCAAGGCGCAGAAGGACCTCGGGATCGACGTGCCCGACGGTGTCGTCGAGGCCTACGAGAAGGTCGCCGACCAGGGCGCGGAGGCCGTCGACCTGGCCAGCATCGCGGCCCGTGAGCGGGTCACCCGCCACGACGTGAAGGCGCGGATCGAGGAGTTCGCGGCCCTCGCCGGCCACGAGCACATCCACAAGGGCATGACCAGCCGCGACCTGACCGAGAACGTCGAGCAGCTGCAGGTCAAGCAGTCCCTCGAGCTGCTCGTCGACCGCGCGGTGGCCACCCTCGCACGCCTCGGCCGGCTCGCCGCCGAGCACGAGACGACCGTCATGGCCGGCCGCAGCCACAACGTCGCCGCGCAGGCCACCACCCTCGGCAAGCGGTTCGCGACCGTCGCCGACGAGCTGATGATCGCCGTCGAGCGCATCGAGGACCTGCTCGGCCGCTACCCCCTGCGCGGCATCAAGGGCCCGATGGGCACCGCGCAGGACATGCTCGACCTGCTCGGCGGCGACGCCGACAAGCTCGCCGAGCTGGAGAAGCGGGTCGCGAGCCACCTCGGCTTCGACCGGGTCCTCACCAGCGTCGGGCAGGTCTACCCGCGCTCGCTGGACTTCGACGTGCTCTCCGCGCTGGTCCAGCTGACCGCGGCGCCGTCCAACCTCGCCACGACGATCCGGCTGATGGCCGGCAACGAGATCGTGACCGAGGGCTTCAAGGAGGGCCAGGTCGGCTCCTCCGCGATGCCCCACAAGATGAACACCCGCTCCTGCGAGCGGGTCAACGGCCTCGCGGTCGTCACCCGTGGCTACCTCTCCATGGTCGGCGAGCTCGCCGGCGACCAGTGGAACGAGGGCGACGTCTCCTGCTCGGTCGTACGACGGGTGGCGCTGCCCGACGCCTTCTTCGCCGTCGACGGCCTGTTCCAGACCTTCCTCACCGTGCTCGACGAGTTCGGCGCCTTCCCGGCCGTCATCCAGCGCGAGCTCGACCGCTACCTGCCCTACCTCGCCACCACCAAGGTGCTGATGGCCGCCGTGCGCAACGGCGTGGGTCGCGAGAGCGCGCACGAGGCGATCAAGCAGGCCGCCGTCGGCACCGCCCTCGCCATGCGCCAGGGCCAGGCCGAGAACGACGTGTTCGCCAAGCTAGCCGCCGACGAGCGCCTCGGGCTCACCGAGGAGCAGCTGCAGTCGCTGGTCGCCGAGCCGATCACCTTCACCGGTGCCGCGGTCGCGCAGACCCAGGAGGTCTGCCGCCGGGTCGCGGCCGTCGTCGCCGCGCACCCCGGCGCCGCCGACTACCAGCCGGGCGCGATCCTCTGACGGCGCTGGAGGTGGCGTTCCCGGTCCCCGCGGACCGGGCGTTCGCCTATCTCGCCGACCCGCGCAACCGGCCGCAGTGGCAGTCGTCCCTGCGCTCGGTCGCGGACGTACGACGCGACGGTGCCGCGTGGACCGATGTCACCGTCGTCCCGGGCGTGCGCCCGCGGATGCGCACGACGATCGACGAGCCGCCGTACCGCTGGGCCGAGGAGGGTGAGTTCGGCCCGTTCCGGGCCCGGCTCGAGCTCCGCCTCACCCCGGGCGAGGCCGGGACCTGCACGGTGAGGGCCGACTTCGCCGTCCACGGCCTCGGGCTCGGTGGCCTGCTCACCGCCGGCGCCCGGCCGGCCGTGGCGGCCGACCTGCGGCGCGCGGCGCGCCTGGTGGCTCGGCGATGAGCGCGCGTCGCCTCGGCGTGGTCGTGGTCGTCCTCCTCGCCGTCGGCTACTTCCCGCTGGCGTTCACCTACGTCTGGCACTTCTTCGTCCCGGGCGCACCACGCCTCCAGGACGCGGTGCAGAGCGCCGTGGTCGGCCACGACTTCGCCTACGGGCACGGGTCGGTGGTGGCGCTGCGGGCCGACGACTACCGCGCGCACCGCGTCGTGATGCTCGTGCACACCTCGGCCGGCGCGCTGGCCCTGGCCCTGGCGGTGCTGCAGTACTCCGCCCGGCTGCGGCGCGTCCCGGGCGTGCACCGCTGGACGGGCCGCACGTACCTGCTGCTGACGGGCGTGAGCATGGCGGCGGCGTACGCCTTCCTCGTTGCGGCGCCGCAGATCGACTACTTCGGTGGCTCTGCCTTCGACCTGCAGCTGTGGGTCCTGGCGAGCTCGACGCTCGCCAGCGCCGGGCTCGCCCTGGTCGCGATCCGTCGCCGCGACGTGGTCAGCCACCGCGCGTGGATCGGGATGAACATCGCCTTCATGCTCACGGCGCCCCTGCTGCGGGTGCTCTGGATCGGCCTCGGCCGGCTCGACCACGGGATCGAGCTGATGGTCGGCCTCGACGTCGGCGCGTCCACGCTGGCCGTCGTGGCACCCGGTGCCGGGGCCCTCGCGTTCCTGCTGAGCCAGCCGGCCCGGCGTACGTCACCGGTCGCGGCCGGCGTCCGGTGGCAGTACCCCGCCGCGCTGGTCGTCTCCGTCGCCGGCTCGGGGTGGTTGGCCGCCCGGTTCGCGCCGCTGCCGGACGAGGTGCCGGCAACCAGCCTGTGGGTCGGGCACCTGGTCCCGGCGACCGGCCTGGTGCTGGTCTGCCTGACCGGCGCCCTGCGCTCGCGTGCCGCGGGACGCGGTGTCGCCGAGGCCCGCTGGCGGAGCCTGTCGTGGGGTGCCGCGCTCGCGACGCCGTCGGCGGCGCTCACCGCGGTGTTGGCGACGCCGGTCTACGGCACCGTCGACGGCTTCCTCGCCGGCACGATGGTCGGCGCCAGCGGCCCGATCGTGCTGGCGTTCGCGCTGGTCGTGCGCTCGGCGGCCACCCGCACTCAGGCGGGCTTGACGTCCAGGACGACCTCGAACTCCAGCAGGCTCGCGCCGGTCGAGACCGGCTTGCGCTGAGGCTCGCCCTCCGGCGTCGCGTGCGCGGCGCGGGCATCGCCGTCGCGCCAGGCGGCGAACGACTCCTCGTCGGCCCAGTGCGTGACGACGAAGTAGCGGTCCTCGCCGGCGGTCGGGCGGAGCAGCTGGAAGCCGAGGAAGCCGGGGGAGCCCTCGACGGCGCCGGCGCGGGCGGCGAACCTCTTCTCCAGCTCGGGACCGGCGTTCGGCGGGACCTGGATGGCGTTGATCTTCACGACGGACATGCGTCGAGCCTACGCATCACCACACCGGCGGCCGGAGGTGCGAGGGACGGCCCGGGCGTGCGGGCTCAGGCCCGGGCGTCGCCGCCCCAGTTGGCGAGCTTCACCGCGATGTCGTGCAGGCGGCTCTCGGGCACGCCCTCGGCCTCGAAGGCGAGCTGGACGTGGTCGCCCGACGTGCGTGCCAGGCCGACCTTCCCGGCCTCGGGCAGGTGCTCGATGATGCGGATCAGGCGGTTGCCGATCCGGCCGAGCTGCGAGGCGTGCTCGTCGGAGAGCTGGCCGAAGGCCTCGGGCTCCCGGTGGTGCAGGGTCAGGCCGAGCCGGGTGCCGGCGTCGTGGCGGGCGAGGATCCAGACCTCGTCCTCCCACACCACCTGACCGGGGGCGAAGGACGAGCTGTCGATGAGCGGCTGCGCGGACTCCGTCATGGCGACACTCTGCCACCTGCTGCCCCGGCGCCGAGCAGGACCCCCGAGTTCGCAGCCGTCAAAGTCGATTGACTTTGTGAAGTATTATGGCGCCCATGACCCTGGGTGCCCTCGCTGTCCCGACGTACGACGACCCGCGGGTCGTCGTACCCGCCCCGGCCGCCGGCGCCGGCAACTGGGCGGGCGCCGCGAGCGCCGTTCTCGTCGACGGCACCTTCTGGCTGACCTACCGGGTGCGCCGCCCGCTCGACGAGGGCCGCGGCGTCACGGTGGTGGTCGCCCGCTCCGACGACGGCGAGTCCTTCGCCACCGTCGCCGAGGTGCACCGCGACGCCTTCGGCTGCGAGTCCTTCGAGCGCCCCGTGCTGGTGCCGGTCCCGGGCGTCGGCTGGCGGCTCTACCTGTCCTGCGCGACCCCCGGCTCCAAGCACTGGTGGGTCGACAGCCTCACCGCCGCGACGCCCGCCGAGCTGCCCGGTGGGCAGCGCCGGGTCGTGCTCCCCGGTGATGACACCGTCGCCGTCAAGGACCCGGTCCTCACCCACGGTCCCGACGGCTGGCAGATGTGGCTGTGCTGCCACCCGCTCACCGAGGCCGGCCACGAGGACCGGATGACCACCCGCCTGCTGCGCAGCCCCGACGGCCTGACCTGGACCGACCACGGCGAGGTGCTCGCCGGACGGCCGGGGGAGTGGGACGCCCGCGGCGCCCGGGTCACGACCGTCCTCCCGCCCGTCCCGGGCCTGCCCCTGACGGTGCTGTACGACGGCCGTCGCGACGCCGCCGCCAACTGGTTCGAGACCACCGGCGTCGCCACCTGGGACGGCACCCGCCTGGTCGCCGCCGATCGCCCGCCCATCGCCTCGCCGCACGGCGACGGCGCGTGGCGCTACGCGTCCGCCGTGCCGCTGCCGGACGGGCGCACCCGGTTCTACGTCGAGGCCGCCCGCCCGGACGGGGCGCACGACCTGGTGACGCTGGTGCGCTGAGGCGCCTCAGCGAGGGCTCGGCACGCCCTGTGCTCGCTGGGCGAAGGATCCCCGGTCGCGGGTGGAGAGCCAGTCGGAGAAGTCCTCGCCGGTGATCTCGCCGAGCAGCCGGATGTCGTCGGCGAACGCCGGCAGCAGCCGGGCGCGCTGCTCGGCGCTCAGCGAGGGCCGGTGGGCGTCGCGGGTCTGCAGCTGTGCCACGACCGGGACGCTGGCGCGGCGCCACACCTCGGGCGGCACGAACTGCCCGGCCCAGGCGCCGCCGCGGACCAGCGGGCCGAGCACCCGCGGGCGCCAGCCGGGGGCGACGTACGGGCGCGAGTTGTCGCGGGGGATCTGCTCGACCCGACCCTCGCGGATGCCGAGGAAGCGGCAGGCCCGGTCGACCGTCTCGGCCGGGTGGTCGACGATGTCGCGGTAGCGGACCACCAGGATCCGCGCGGGATCCACCAGCTTGACCAGGTCGCGCAGCTGCTCGCCGTACAGGCCCAGCTCGCGGTAGCGCCAGAACGGCGCGTACCCGGCGGCGATCCGCTCCGCCTCACGGCCGAACGCGGTCTCGAAGTCGGCCTCGGGCTCGAGCCCGTCGGACCACAGATGCATCCAGTTGGAGTAGGCGCGGTCGATCGGGTCGCGCACGACGGCGATCAGGCGCACCTCCGGCAGCGCGTCCGCGATCCGGCGCTGGGCGCCGCGGTGCCACAGGTAGAACGGCGTCGACTCGCCCCGCACGGAGTCCGGCGGAGCGGGGCGGAACAGGTCGGCGTACGCGTCGGCGCGCCAGATCCACTCCTGCTGCGAGTGCCGGTCGCCGGGGCCGCCCCAGTGCGGCGGTGGGGCGCCCTCGCACAGCCAGAACTTCGGCTCCTTCGGCGTCGTCACGAAGACGTCCGGGTGGGCCGCGAGCGCGAGGTGCAGCGCGCTGGTGCCGGCCTTGGGCGCGCCCACGAGCAGGAAGTCGGGGCGGGGTTCCCTGGTCATGTGCGCCTCCCTCGGCATTAAGTCTAGTAAGTGACTCTAGTTGGACAACAAGGCGTGGTGCAACGATCGTCCTCCTGCCGGACAGGAGAGGGGCATGGGAGAGGACGACTTCCGCCGGCTCTACGCCGCGCACTTCGACGCCGTGCTCGGCTTCGCGCTGCGCCGCACCGACCGGCCCGAGGACGCGGCCGACGTCGCCGCCGACACCTTCGTGGTCGCCTGGCGCCGGCTCGCCCACGTGCCAGCGGGCGAGGCTGCGCGACCGTGGTTGTACGGCGTCGCCCGCCGCACCCTCGCCAACCACCGCCGCGGCGAGGGCCGCCGGGCCGCGCTCGGCGACCGGTTGCGCCGCCAGCTCGCCCATGCCGTCGACGACCTCGCCGACGAGGTCGTCCACCGCGCCGACGTCACCGCCGCGATGAAGCGGCTCAGTGCGCGCGACGAGGAGGTCCTCCAGCTGCACCTGTGGGAGGGCCTCGAGCCGCGGGAGATCGCCGACGTGCTCGGCGTCCCGGCGGCCGTCGTCCGACCGCGCCTGTCGCGCGCCCGCTCCCGGCTGCGGGACCTGCTTGGCCCCGATCCCGGCAACGATCCATCCGCCCCCGGACATCTCCCTGCAGAACCCGTCACGACGACCCGGAGGGAAGGTCACCGATGAACCGCCCGATCACCGACGCCGGCGTCGCCGGCCTGGCCATCCACGAGGGTCGCGCCGAGCTGCTGGAGGAGATCATGACCCTCGCCCCCGTCGAGACCACCGAGCCCACCCCCGTCCGCCGCCACCGCCGCGTCCTGCCCGTCCTCGCGGCGGCCGCCGCCGTGCTCGCCGTCGTCTCCGGCGCCGCCTGGCTCGGGCTGCAGCGCGACCAGCAGGTCGCCCCGGTCCCCGCCGCCAAGGGTCCCGCCGTGTCCGGCGAGCTCGCCGTCCTGTCTGCCCCCGGCTGGACGGTCACCTACGTCACCGACGACCCGAAGCGTGGCGGAGAGCTCGACTACGAGTTCGCGAAGGACGACCGCACCCTCGAGATCATGTGGCGGCCCGCCGACCTCCACGAGACCTACGTCGCCGACCGCAACGACCTGGGCACACCCACCGAGGTCGACGTGCTCGGCAAGCCGTCGCTGCTGTGGGCCTACAGCAAGCGCGACCACACCGTCATCCGCCCGGTCGAGGGCAGGTTCTCGCTCGAGGTCCGTGGCTCCGGCATGGACGAGACCGCCTTCCGCGCGGTCCTCGCGCAGCTCGAGCTGGTCGCTCACGACCAGCTCCAGCAGCACCTGCCGGACGAGGCGATCCTCGACGACGAGCGGGCTGCCGCGATCGACGAGGCGCTCACCGGCATCCCGCTGCCCTCGACGCTGAGCCGGGCCGACGTCCTCAGCACCGGGCTCACCCGCTACGAGGTCGTCGCCGACGTCACCCGAGCGGTCACCTGCGAGTGGATCGACCGGTACGAGGGTGCACGCATGGGCAACCAGACGGCCCTCGTCGCCGAGGCGCAGCAGGCGCTCGGCACCGCCCACCACTGGCCGGCCCTGCAGGACATCGCCGACGAGGGCGGGTGGTCCGACGCGATCTGGCAGTACGCCGACATCGTCGTCGCCGGCGTACCGACCGCCCGGGACCAGGAGCTGCTCGACGGCCGGTTCGACGGGATCGGGTGCCCGGGTGGTGGAACGGCGGGCGCCGAGATCGACGGCGTCCCGGCGCCGTAGTCTGTCGCCCGTGACGCTCGCGAACATCCCGCCCGCCCCGGAGCTCCCCGGCACCCGCCACCTGCACTCCGGCAAGGTGCGTGACCTCTACGAGCTCACCGAGGGCCCGCACGCCGGCAAGCTGCTGATGGTCGCCAGCGACCGGCTGTCCATCTTCGACTTCGTGCTGGAGACGACGATCCCCGACAAGGGCGAGATCCTCACCCGGATGTCGTCGTGGTGGTTCGACCAGCTCGCCCCGCTGGTCCCCAACCACGTGATCTCGACCGACGTCCCCGACGCCGTCCGCGGTCGCGCGGTGATCTGCGAGCGGCTCGACATGTTCCCCGTCGAGTGCGTCGCCCGCGGCTACCTCACCGGCTCCGGCCTGCTCGACTACCGCGCCACCGGGGAGGTCTGCGGCATCGCGCTGCCCGCCGGCCTCGAGGACGGCAGCCGCCTGCCCGAGCCGATCTTCACCCCGGCCACGAAGGCCGAGCTCGGCGACCACGACGAGAACGTCTCGTACGACGCCGTGGTCGCCACCATCGGCGCCGACGCGGCCGAGGCGCTGCGCGACCTGACCCTCCAGGTCTACGGCCGGGCCGAGGAGATCGCCCGCGAGCAGGGCATCATCCTCGCCGACACCAAGTTCGAGTTCGGGGTCGTGCCCGGCGGCGACGGCCGGATCATCCTCGGCGACGAGGTGCTCACCCCCGACTCCTCGCGGTACTGGCCGGCCGACGACTGGCAGCCCGGTCGCGCGCAGCCGTCGTACGACAAGCAGATCGTGCGCAACTGGGCCCTCTCCCCGGAGAGCGGCTGGGACAAGGCGTCCGGCGAGGCCCCGCCGGCACTGCCCGCCGAGGTCGTCGAGCGCACGCGCAGCCGCTACATCGAGGCCTACGAGCGCCTCACCGGCGAGACGTTCTGAGCGCTCCCGGCAGGTTGGTCCCGGGCACAAGCCCGTTCCGGACGCATTGGTCCCGCGACCAGTGACCACGGTCACGACCGGCAAGTAGGTTGTGCCGCATGACGAACCTCGCCGAGTTCCTCGAGAACAGCGCCCAGTCCTACCCCGACCGCACGGCCATCGTCTTCGGGGACACCCGGCTGTCGTACCCCCAGGTCAACGGCGCGGCCAACCAGGTCGCCAACCTCCTCGTCTCGCGCGGCATCGAGCCGGGCGACAAGGTGGCGCTGAGCTGCCCGAATCTGCCCTACTTCACGATCGTCTACTACGGCATCCTCAAGGCCGGCGCGACCGTCGTGCCGCTCAACGTGCTGCTCAAGGGCCGTGAGGTCGCCTACCACCTGGCCGACTCCGACGCGAAGGCCTACTTCGCCTTCCAGGGCACCCCGGACCTGCCGATCGGCCAGGAGGCGTACGACGGCTTCCAGGCCGCCGACGGCTGCGAGCACTTCTTCGTCATCACCGCCGACCCGACCGCCCCGTCGCCGATCGAGGGCACCGAGACCCTCGGCCAGGGCCTCGCCGGCCAGGCGCCGACCTTCGACTCGGTCGACGTGTCCGACGACGACACCGCCGTCATCCTCTACACCTCCGGCACCACCGGCCAGCCCAAGGGCGCCGAGCTGCGGCACCGCAACATGCGCGACAACGCGCTCGCCGGCAAGGACCTGTTCGGCGCCGACCCGGCCAACCCCGACACCTTCTTGTGCGTGCTGCCGCTGTTCCACTCCTTCGGCCAGACCGTCATCCAGAACGGCGCCTTCGCCTTCGGCGGCACCGTCGTCATGCTGCCCCGCTTCGAGGCGGCGGCCGCGATCGGCCTCATGCTCAAGGAGAAGGTCTCCTTCTTCGCCGGCGTCCCGACGATGTACTGGGGCCTGCTCAACGCGCTCGACGAGTCCGTCGACGTCAAGGCCCTCGCCGAGAACCTCCGGGTGGCGGTGGCCGGCGGCGCGGCGCTTCCGGTCGAGGTGCACCACCAGTTCGAGGAGCGCTTCGGCGTCGTGATCCTCGAGGGCTACGGCCTCTCCGAGACCTCGCCCGTCGCGAGCTTCTCGCGGCTCGGCTCGCCGGTGCGCGTCGGCTCCATCGGTACGCCGATCCCCGGCGTCGAGATGAAGCTCCTCGAGGGCGACACCTGGGACGAGGTCAAGGACCCCGACGGCATCGGCGAGATCGCCATCAAGGGCCACAACATCATGAAGGGCTACTACAAGCGGCCCGAGGCCACCGCCGCGTCGATCAGCGAGGACGGCTGGTTCCGCTCCGGCGACCTCGGCCGCAAGGACTCCGACGGCTGGTACTACATCGTCGACCGTTCCAAGGACATGATCATCCGCGGCGGCTTCAACGTGTACCCGCGCGAGATCGAGGAGGTCCTCCTCACCCACCCGGCCGTCTCCCTGGCCGCCGTGATCGGCGTGCCGCACGAGAGCCACGGCGAGGAGATCAAGGCGTTCGTCATCCTCAAGTCGGGCGCCAGCGCCACCCCCGAGGAGATCGTCGCCTGGGGCAAGGAGCAGATGGCGGCGTACAAGTACCCGCGCATCGTCGAGGTCGTCGACAGCCTGCCGATGACCGCCACCGGCAAGATCCTCAAGCGCGAGCTGAGCTAGGTGTACCCGGCCATCAGGTTGGTAGCAGTCGGCTGATCGGCGGTTTGCCTCCGAGTGCGCTGTGGCGGCGTTCAGTGTTGTAGTGCTCGAGCCAGGGTGCAAGAGCGGCCGCTCGCTCGTCGTTGCTGGTGAAGACCTGGCGGTAGGCCCACTCGGTGGCCAGGGTGCGGTTCAGCCTCTCGACCTTCCCGTTCTGCCACGGGCAGTGGGGACGGATGAACTTCTGGACGATGCCGTGCTCGGCGCACACCGTGCGCAGCGAGTAGCGGTAGGCCCAGGCGTTGTCGGTCATCAACCGCTCGATCCGAGTGATCCCGTGATCGGCGAAGTTGGCGATCGCACGCTCGAGGAACGCGGCACATGTGGTGCCCTTCTCGTCGCGCAGCACCTCTGAGTAGGCCAGCCGGGAGTGGTCATCGACGAGCGAGTGGACGTAGTCGTAGCCGGGCCCGTTGACGCGGTCGCGAGGGATCGCCCGGCCGTGGACGCGCCAGCCGCCGCCGTCGGGGATCCGGCCGATCTTCTTCACGTCCATGTGGACCAGCTCGCCTGGGCGGTCGCGTTCGTAACGAACGGCGGTCTGTTTCGAGGACCGGATGACCTCGCCGGTGATCGGGTCCAACTCGCGAAGGTAGGGCACGCGATGGCGGCGCAGGATCCGGGACACGGTACGCGGAGGCACGCCGAGCTTGGGGCCGAGGACATCGGGGCCGTCGCGGAGCTCGGTCCGGGCGGCGAGGACCTTCTGCTCGATCTCGTCGCTGGACTTGGTGGGCATCGTGTGGGGGCGTGACGAGCGGGTGGTCAGGCCGACTTCGCCCTCGGCGGCGTAGCGGTCGATCCAGGTCTTCACGCACTTGCGAGACACGCCCATCGCCGTGGCGATGTGGGCTTGCTTCCAGCCGGCCTGGTGGCGTTGGACGATCAATCGGCGACCGTGGACGGTCAGTCGGGCACTACCGTGGGACACGAGAACCTCCGGGTTGGAGTGGGCCTTAGACAAGCCACATCCCACCCGGAGGTTCTCGTTCGTTCAGCCAGGCTCGCCGCTACCAACGTCCTGGCCGGGTACAGCTAGGCGCCCGGGCCAGGGACACTAGGCGAACGGGTTCGGCAGCGCGCCCGGGAGCTTCGCGAGGAGCTCCCGGGCCTGCGCGGCGACCTTGTGCTCGACGAGCACCTCGTACTTGGTCGCCACCACCGAGCTGACCGACGAGAAGTCCCGCTGGCCGCGGGTCATCGCGAAGCCGGCCAGGGCGAAGACGACGCCGAACGCGATGCCCATCAGCGTGGTCGACACGATGATCGGCAGCGTGTCGCCGGTGCCGAAGAAGCTGAACAGCACGCCGACGAACAGCCCGAACCACAGCCCGCTCATCGCGCCGCCGGCGGCCACCCGGCCGCTGGTGAGCCGGCCCGTGATCCGCTCGACCTGCTTGAGGTCGGTGCCGACGATCATGCAGTTCTGCACGGGGAATCCCTCGTCGGAGAGGAAGTCGACCGTGCGCTGGGCGGTCGCGTAGTCGTCGTACACGGCCAGCGACTGCGGGAACTCGAGCGCCAGCAGGGAGCGCGCGAACGCGCCGGGAGTGGGGTTGCTCATGCCCCCAGTCTGCCCGGCGCGTCCAGTCCCCGGCTCGTGCGGCGCGGCCGGCCGGCGTGCCGTCAGCTGCCCTCGACGACCTCGAAGATGTGGTCGGCGACCAGTCCGTGCGCCTCGCGGTGCACGCGTGCCGCGGTCTCCGCGTCGGGGGCCTCGACGAGGCAGAAGACCTTGCCGGCCGTCTCGTCGACCCAGTAGCTCTTGTACTCGACGCCGTACTGGCCCTGCAGCCGCAGGTCCTCGGCGTGGGCCCCCGCGACGTCGGCTGCGGTGGCGCCGTCCGGGAGGGTCTCGTGCACGTCCATGAAGAGAGCCATTTCTCGTTCCTTCGTTCGGTGGTTGTCTGCCACACTCAGGTTCGTGGCTCGGTCGCCCGCGGACCATGACCGTGCCCCCGAGGTACCTGACCAGGACCCCACCGACGCGCTCGGGGCGGCCCTGGACGGACTGCAGGTCGGCGGCGCGATCTTCCTGCGCGCCCACTACACCGAGGCGTGGGCGTTCCGGTCGGTGCCGAACACCGACCTCGGTGCCCTGCTCGCACCGCAGGCACGCCGGATCGTGCCCTTCCACCTGGTCGCCGCCGGTCGCTGCTGGATCGACGTCGGCGGGGAGCGGCACTGGGCCGAGGCCGGCGACGTCATCGTGCTCCCGTACGGCGACCGCCACCGGATGGGCGGCACCCAGGACGCCGTCGTGGTCGAGGCGGGCGGCCTGGTCCCGCAGCCGCCGTGGACCCGGATGCCGTTCATCGAGCACGGCGAAGGGGGCGACCTGACCCACATCGTGTGCGGCTACATCACCTGCGAGGACCCGCTGTTCGACCCCGCGCTCCGGGCCCTGCCGCCGGTGCTCGTCGTCCGGCCGGAGGGGGCGGCGGCGCACTGGGTGCGGGCGAGCGTCGACTTCGCCCTGCAGCGCACGGGGCTGGTCGACCCGGGCCACGCGGAGACGCCGCGTGAGCTGGTCCGGCTGCTGCTGCTCGAGGTCCTCCGGCTGCACCTCGCGAGCGCGCCGGCCGCCGACCGGGGCTTCGTGCGCGCGCTGCGCGACCCGGTGGTCGCTCCGGCGATGGCCGCCATCCACCGCGCGCCGGAGGAGCACTGGACGGTCGGCGAGCTCGCCACCGCCAGCAGGGTCTCCCCGTCGCTGCTCGACGACCGCTTCCGGATCGTCCTCGGGATGCCGCCGATCCGCTACCTGACGACGTGGCGGATGCACGTCGCCCAGGACCTGCTGGCCACCTCCGACCTCGGTGTCGCCGCGATCGCGCGCCGGGTCGGCTACGAGTCCGAGGAGGCGTTCAGCCGCGCGTTCAAGCGCAAGCACGGCGTCGCGCCGAGCGTCTGGCGCCGCGGCTGAACCGGCGCCCGGGCGGCGGTGTCCGTGACGGCGACCGCGAATCGGTCCCAGCGCGCCGCCGCACTAGACTGCGGGCCGTGGCCCGAGTCGTCGTAGCTGTCATGCCGAAGCCCGAGATCCTCGACCCCCAGGGGAAGGCCGTCCAGGGCGCACTGCCCCGGCTGGGCTTCACCGGCGTCACCGACGTCCGCCAGGGCAAGCGGTTCGAGATCGAGCTCGAGGGCGACGTCACCGACGCCGTGCTCGCCGAGGTCGAGAAGATGGCGGAGACGCTGCTCTCGAACCCGGTCATCGAGAACTACACCGTGAGCGTCGAGCAGTGAGGATCGGCGTCGTCACCTTCCCGGGCTCCCTCGACGACGTCGACGCGCAGCGCGCGGTCCGGATCGGTGGCAACGAGGCCGTCGCCCTCTGGCACGGTGACGCCGACCTCAAGGGCGTCGACGCGGTCATCCTGCCGGGCGGATTCTCGTACGGCGACTACCTGCGCTGCGGCGCCATCTCCCGGTTCGCCCCGGCGATGGGCAAGGTCGTCGAGGCCGCCAACGCCGGCATGCCCGTGCTCGGCATCTGCAACGGCTTCCAGATCCTCTGCGAGTCCCACCTGCTGCCCGGCGCGCTGATCCGCAACGACCACCGCAAGTTCGTGTGCCGCGACCAGCTGCTGCGCATCGAGAACAACCGCACCGCCTGGACCTCCGCCTACGAGCAGGGCCAGGAGATCCGGATCGTGCTCAAGAACGGCGAGGGCGGCTTCGTCGCCGACGCCGAGACCCTCGCCCGGATCGAGGGCGAGGGCCAGGTCGTGGCGCGCTACCTCGAGGTCAACCCCAACGGCTCCCTCGACGACATCGCCGGCGTCACCAACGCCCGCGGCAACGTCGTGGGCCTGATGCCCCACCCCGAGCACGCGGTCGAGGAGCTGACCGGCAGCGGCCTCGACGGGCTCGGCTTCTTCACCTCGCTCGTCGAGACCGCGTTCGCCTGAGGCCCCGGGGGGCATGCCGCCGCACCCCATGCGTCTCGGTCGCGGATTCAGGAGTTTCACGACCGGTTCGCATGGGGTGCGGGTGCCGGCTCAGCCGAGCCGGCGGTTGAGCCCGGCGCGCCCGACGGCGTACGAGCCGCACGCGGCCAGCACGACGCCGATGACAGGTGGCACACCGAACTCGGTCTCCTTGGCGATCCACGCGATGCCGCTGGCGAGCGCGTAGACCGCGAGGTTGGGGACGTTGAGGGCGGGCAGCCGCTCGCCCTCGGGCATCCCGCCGCGGCGCCAGCGGGCGAAGTAGTCGCCGATCACGACGCCGCCGAGCGGCGGGATGAAGACGCCCAGCAGGACCAGGTAGTCGACCAGGTGGTTCTGCACGCCGACCAGGGCGAGCACGGTGCCGATGACCGAGCCGCCGACCACGAACGGCGTCTTCGACGGCTTCTCGAAGAGCTCGGCACCGGCGACGCCGAAGGCGTACGCCGTGTCGGCGTTCGACTTCCACAGGTTGCCGAACAGCAGCACCAGGCCCCAGGTGACCAGGCCGAGGTCGTAGAGGACGAGCACGAAGTCGCCCTGGCCGAAGGTCATCGCACCGGTCGCGCCGAAGAAGATCATCAGCCCGTTGCCGATCAGGAAGCCGATCACGCAGGCGACCAGCGCCTGGCTGCCGGACCGGGCGAACCGGGTCCAGTTCGGTGCCTGGGTGCCGGCCGAGACGAAGGTGCCCACGACGGTGGTGACCGCGACCGCCATCGTCATCGACCCGTTGGGCTGCACGTCGGCCAGCCCGGACCAGCCGCCGACCTCGTCGAGGGAGCGGAACAGCACCCAGAACGCGAGGACCAGGATGAGCGGCGTGGAGATCGCGGAGACCCAGTACATGCCGCGGTAGCCGTAGCAGGCGGTCAGGCACATGAGCACGCTGGTCACGACCATGACGGCGGCCTTGGCGAGGTCGGACTCCCACGAGAACGCCTGCGCGGTGAGGTCGCCGATGGTGCCGATGACGACGCCGTACCAGCCGATCTGGGTGCCGCCGAGCAGGATCGAGCCGAGCTTGCTGCCGCGGTGCCCGAGCACGTAGCGGGCCATCACGACGGTGGTCAGGCCGGTGTTGGCGCCGATCCAGCCGAGCAGGGCGACGTAGGTCCCGAGGACGAGCGAGCCGAGCAGGATCACCCGGATGAGCTCGCCGAGCGCGAACGCCGAGCCGAGCTGCGCGCCGGCCAGCATGGTCGGGGTGAAGACGGTGAACCCGAGCAGCACCACCGCCAGGGACAGGAACGACTTGCGGGCGTGGGCGGGGACCGGGGTGACCGGGTAGTCGGGGTCGACGACGGCCTGAGCGGTCTCGGCGCCGGGCTGCAGCGTGTTGTCGGACAGGGTCATGCCTCCTCCCCGATGTCCTCGGCCCACAGGTCGGGCTTCTCCCGCATCATCGTGGCCATCAGGTCCAGGCAGGTCGGGTCGTCGAGCACGTCGACGACGACGCCGCGCGAGCGCAGCCACTCCTCCGAGGCCTGGAAGCTCCTGTTCTCGCCGACCACGATCCGCGGGATGTCGTAGAGCACCGAGGTGCCGGCGCACATGAAGCAGGGCGACAGGGTCGTGTAGAGGGTGCTCGCCCGGTAGACCTTGGCCGGGAGCCGGCCCGCGTTCTCGATGCAGTCGGTCTCGCCGTGCCGGATCGCCGAGCCGAGCTGGACCCGGCGGTTGCGGCCGACGGCGAGCACCTCGCCCTCGTGGACGAGCGCGGCGCCGATCGGGATGCCGCCCTCCTCCCAGCCGATCCGGGCCTGCTCGATCGCCAGGTCGAGGAACCTGCAGTCGTCGTCGGTGCTCATGGGGTGCCTCCGCGTCGGGTGGGGACGGTGTGTCGGGGCTCACACCACCAGAGGCGCCGGGGGCCGACAAGGGACATACTGTCTGGCATGAGGGCTCATTGTGCGGACGGAACGTCCTGATGGGGGCAACTCTCGCCGAGGTTCTGGCCCTCCCGTCGTTCCGGGCTGCCAACACCGAGGTGGTCCACGGCGACGTCGAGCGGGTCCAGGTGCGGTGGGTGCACTCCTCGGAGGTCTTCGAGATGGGCGCCCTGCTCGCGGGTGGCGAGGTGCTGCTGACCACGGGCCTGGGCCTCCACGGCCGCACGGCCGACCACCTCGCGGCGTACGTCGACCAGCTCGCCGACGCCGGGGTCGCGGCCCTGGCGCTCGAGCTCGGCCGCACCTTCTTCGCCGTGCCCGAGCCGATCCTCGCGGCCGCCCGGCGACGCGACCTCGCCCTGCTGACGTTCCCGACGATGGTGCCCTTCGAGCGGATGGTCGAGGACTTCCACGAGCTGCTCGTGCGACGCCGGGTCGCCTCGGGCGGGGACGCCGGGGACGCGGGCTGGCGGGCACTGACCCAGGTCGTGATCGAGGGCCGCGGGCTGCGCGCCCTGCTCGACGAGGTGTCGCGGCTCGCGGGCTGCGCCGTCGAGCTGCGCGACCCCGACGGCCAGACGGTGGAGCGCAGCCGGATCGCGTCGGTGTCCGCGGACGCGGGCGCCTCGACCCCGGTCCGCGGGCCGTCGGGCCCGGTCGGCACCCTGCGCCTGCTCGGGGAGGAGAGCCCTGACCGGCTGCGGCTGGCGGAGGTCGCCGCGCACGCCGTCGCGCTCGAGGTGGGCCGGGGGAGCGGCGCCGGGCACCGGCCCGGTCCGGCGCAGTCGCTGGTCTCCGACCTGGTCGCCGGGGCGGTGGTGTCCCGGGCCGACGTGCTGCACCGGCTGGCCGCGCTGGGCTGGCCGCCCCAGGAGGGACGCCACCTGGTCGTGGCCGCGGTGGAGGTGGACGCCGCCGTACCGCTGAGCGACGCGGTCGCGGCCACGGAGGCGGCGTTCCACGAGGAGGAGCGGGGCGACCCGGCCGTGCTGGTCGGGATCAGCGGCGGCCATGTGGTGGTCGTGCACCGCGGGGGACGCCGGCCGGTGCCGGCGCAGGTCCGCGACGAGCTGGAGGCCGCGCGCGACCGGCTCGCAGCCCGACTGCCCGGGCGGGTGCTTCTCGCTGCGACCACCCCGGTCGCCGACGCCGGCGACCTCGCTGCCGCCGTCGGTCGCGCCCGGCAGGTGCTGCGCACCGCCCGGCGCTACGGCCGTCGCGACGGCGTCGTCATGGAGCGCGACGTCGCCGCGCACCGGCTGGTCACCTCGGCGGTCGACCCCGCGGTGATGCGGGCGTTCGTGCGCGAGCAGGTCGGGCCGCTGGTCGACCACGACCGCGAGCACCGCAGCGAGCTGCTGCGGACGCTCGACGCGTACCTCTCCTGCTCGCTGTCCAAGGCCCGCACCGCCGAGCTGCTGGGGATCCGCCGGCAGTCGCTCTACGACCGGCTCGCCCGGATCGAGCGGCTGCTCGGCGTCTCCCTCGACGAGCCCGACCACCGCACCGGCCTCGGGATCGCTCTCCTCGGCTGGCGGATGCGGACCGGTCTCGACCCGCAGGTCGGCTTCGGCGGCGAGGGCCTCACCCCCCGAGCAGGGACGCCCAGTTCTTCTTCGTCCAGGCGTCCTTGACCTTCTGCCCGGCCTGGCCCTGCCAGGCGTGGATGCCGGCGCGGAGGTTCTTGTTGTACTTCCCCGACATCTTCCCGGGGTACATGCCCTTCTGCTGCAGCAGGCACTTCAGGGCGCGGACCTGGCGCGGCTTGGCCTTGCGCGGTGCGACCTTCTTGTAGGACTTCAGGCTGGTCTTGACGCCGCCGCAGCCGTATCCGACGACCTCGCCGAGCTCGAGCCAGTTGCGGTCGATGTTGATGGTCACGCCACCCCAGGTCTCGTTGTGGCCGCCCTGGTACTGCTTCACCCGGCTGCTCGGGCGCCAGCCGTCCTCGGCGATGTAGCTGGTCGAGGTGTTCGCGACGTTGTCCCAGCGGGCGATCCAGATCCGGTCGGGCAGCACGACGTCCGCGCGACCCTGCACGCGGGCGTTCTCGAGGATCTTGATGCCGGACCCGGCGCTCGAGTAGACGCCCGAGACGTAGCCGAGCTGGCGCACCCGCGCGGTCCAGGCGCTGAGGAAGGCCAGGGCCGGCTCGGTGCACCCCGCGTTGGCCTTGCTCAGGCTCCAGCCCTCGAGGTCGTACCAGAGCGTGCTGCCCGGGACGATGCCGAGCGCGGTCGCCGCGGCGACGGCGCTGTCCGCCTCCGCGGAGCCCTGGGCGCGCGCGGCGGCGTACGCGTTCGTGGGGTCGTTGACGATGGTCGGGTCGATGGCGGCGCCGTACCGCGGGAACCGTCCGACGCAGCTCGACTGCGGGCCGAGCGTGATCGCCAGGATCTGCCAGCCCTGGGCCAGCTGGGTCGACACCCAGGTCGGGGTCAGGTTCTTCTGCGTCTTGCAGAACCGCGACGCCCCGGAGATGTAGACGCCGACCGCCCGGAACGGCGAGTGCGCCAGCCAGGCATCCATCTTGGCCTGCGACTGGGTCTCGCACTGGTCGAAGCCGTAGCCGGTGAAGGCGCCCGGCGTCGGCGGGTTGGTCGACTTGGCGGCCAGGTCCACCGGCGCGTCGGTGCGGGCTGCCGGCGTGCCGCCCAGCGGGGCGAGGACCAGAGCGAGCAGGACGATCAGGACGCCGGTTCCGGTGCCCAGCAGGGGGAGGTGGAAGCGGCGGGAGGGCGGTCGGACGGGCCGGGAAGGCATCTCGGACTCCAGGGGAAGAGGGGTCTGGTGGGTAAAGACCGAGTCACGATAACCACAGCAATCACAGGAGTAACAGGCCTCGGGGTGAACTACAGATCTGTAATTCCCCTACGGTGGTGGAGTGCCGCTGCAACCGGGAGACTCGTTCGGTCGGTACGACGTGACCGGGTACCTCGGCCGGGGCGGGATGGGCGTCGTGCTGGCCGCCGTCCACCGCGACCTGGACCGGCCGGTCGCGCTCAAGGTGCTCGCGCCGCACCTCGCCGACGACATCGGCTACCGGACCCGGTTCCTGAGGGAGGCGAAGGCGCTGGCGCGGCTGGACTCGCCGTACGTCGTGCGGGTCTTCGACGCCGGCGAGGAGGACGGCGCGCTGTTCATCGCGACCGAGCTGGTCCGCGACGGCGACCTCAACGAGCTGCTCCGCCGCCGGGGCGCGCTGCCTGCGCCGGATGCCGTCTCGATCGTCCGCGACCTGGCGCTCGGGCTCGGCGCCGCCCACGAGGCCGGGATCCTGCACCGCGACATCAAGCCGTCCAACGTGCTCGTCGCGCACCGCCCCGACGGCGGGTTGCGCCCGGTCCTGTGCGACTTCGGCATCGCGGCGGTCCCGGACCTCGACCAGCTCGCCACCACCGGCGCGATCGGCACGCCCGGCTACATGGCGCCCGAGCGGCACCAGGGCACCGCGGCGAGCGTCGCGTCCGACATCTACGCCCTCGGCTGCCTGCTCTGGGCGACCCTCACCGCGCGGGCGCCGTACGAGGGGGCGACGGGACAGGTCCTGCTCGGCCACCTCCAGGGCCCGGTCCCGCAGCTCCCGGGGACGACACGGGCGACCCGGGCACTCAACGAGGTGCTCCGGGTGGCGATGGCGAAGGATCCCGCCGAGCGGTTCCGCACCACGGCCGAGCTGGTCGCCGCGCTCGACGCCGTCCCGCTCGACGGACCGGACACCGAGCCCACCCTGGTCGACCCCGGGCCGCCCACCCGGACACGCGCGGGCGCTGGGGAGCAGTCCCGTCGCAGGCGCCGGCCGCTCCTCCTGGCCGGCCTCGTCGCCGCGCTCGTCCTGGCGGTGGGCGCGATCGCCTGGGCCCTCGACGGTTCCGACCCGGCTCCGCCGGCGGGCGCGAGCGACCCCTCCTCCGGGGGCGCCGAGCCGGAGGCCGACGCGCTGCTCGCGGCGTTCCCTCGTGCAGCCGACTGCGACGTGGTGCCCGATCCCAAGTCGGCGCGGGTGCAGGCGCGGTGGTGCCTCGACGCCACGTCGTCGGTGTACTACGCCCAGTGGCGCGGCTGGGACGCGATGGACGCCAACTACCGGGAGCGGGCGCTGCGGGACCACTCCTACCGCTCCGACGTGAAGGCAGCCTGGGTGGAGCTGGCCGAGGTCGACCGTGGGCACTGCCAGCGCAAGCTCGCCGTCTGGTACGCCGACCGCGCGGCGCCGTACTCGGTCACCGTCTGCGCGGACAGTGAGCGGGCGGTGCTCGACGCGCTCGATGCCCTCGACCTGCCGACGGGCGAGGAGGTGGCTGCTCGCGCAGGCGCCGCGCCGGACCCTCTCGTCTCCGCCTTCCCCGAGGCCGGTGACTGCACGGAGGTCAGCGACCCGAAGCCCGTCCGGGTCCGCTCCCGTTGGTGCCACGACGACGCCTCGTCGGTCCACTACACGCAGTGGACGACCTGGCAGGCGATGGACGACAACTACCGCGCCCAGATCCTCACCCCGCTCACCGACGTCGGCGACGACCTCACCGCCGCGTGGGTCGAGCTGACCAAGGCCGAGGGGCAGACCTGGGAGACCAAGCTCGCGGTCTGGTACGACGACGAGCGGGCGCCGTACTCCGTCACGGTCTACGCCCACACCCGGGCCCAGGCTCGCCAGGTGCTCGGTGACCTCGACCTGCCCTCGGCCGCCGAGGTCGCCGACGTCCCACGGGGCTGAGCCGAAAACGGTGATCCGGCGCTCGGCCGATACCCTTGGGGCCGTGGCCGACACCGCTTCTGCACCTGCCCGTTCCACCCTCGACACCGTGGCCGTCGCAGCCGGTGACCCCGACCGCGAGCAGCCCTGGTCCGAGCTCGGCCTGAAGGCCGACGAGTACGAGCGGATCCGCGAGATCCTCGGCCGGCGCCCCACGGGTGCGGAGCTGGCGATGTACTCGGTCATGTGGAGCGAGCACTGCTCCTACAAGTCCTCCAAGGTGCACCTCAAGCAGTTCGGCGAGATCCCCCAGGAGACCCCGATCGGCCCGATGCTCGCGGGCATCGGTGAGAACGCCGGCGTCATCGACATCGGCCAGGGCTACGCCGTCAGCTTCAAGGTCGAGAGCCACAACCACCCGTCGTACGTCGAGCCGTACCAGGGTGCCGCGACCGGCGTCGGCGGCATCGTCCGCGATATCATCGCGATGGGCGCGCGTCCGGTCGCGGTCGTCGACCCGCTGCGCTTCGGGCCGCTGGACGCCGACGACACCCACCGCGTGCTGCCCGGAATCGTCGCGGGCGTCGGCGGCTACGGCAACTGCCTGGGCCTGCCCAACATCGGCGGCGAGGCCGTCTTCGACGAGACCTACCTCGGCAACCCGCTGGTCAACGCGGGCTGCATCGGGGTGCTGCGCCACGAGGACCTCCACCTCGCCAAGGCGTCGGGCGAGGGCAACCTCGTCGTCCTGTACGGCGCACGCACCGGCGGCGACGGCATCGGCGGCGTCTCGGTGCTCGCCTCCGAGACCTTCGACGCCGACGGCCCGGCCAAGCGCCCCAGCGTCCAGGTCGGCGACCCGTTCATGGAGAAGCTGCTCATCGAGTGCACCCTCGAGCTGTTCCGGGCCGGTGTGGTCGCCGGCATCCAGGACCTCGGTGGCGCGGGCCTGTCCTGCGCGACCTCCGAGCTGGCCTCCGCCGGCGACGGCGGCATGCACGTCCACCTCGACAAGGTGCCGCTGCGCGACTCGACCCTCTCGCCCGAGGAGATCCTCATGAGCGAGAGCCAGGAGCGGATGATGGCGGTCGTCGAGCCCGGCGACATCGCCGCCTTCCTCGCGATCACCACCAAGTGGGACGTCGAGGCCTCGGTCATCGGCGAGGTCACCGAGACCGGCCGCCTGGTCATCGACTGGCACGGCGAGACCGTGGTCGACGTACCCCCGCGCACCGTGGCCCACGACGGCCCCGTCTACGAACGCCCGTACGCCCGCCCCGAGTGGCAGGACGCGCTCCAGGCCGACGGCGCCGAGAAGCTGGCCCGGCCCGCCACCGGCGACGAGCTGCGCGCCACCCTGCTCCAGCTGGTCGCCAGCCCCAACCTCTGCGACAAGTCGTGGATCACCGACCAGTACGACCGCTACGTCCAGGGCAACACCGTCCTCGCGCAGCCGGCCGACTCCGGCATGGTCCGCGTCGACGAGGAGACCCACCTCGGCGTCTCGATCTCGACGGACTGCAACGGCCGCTTCGCCAAGCTGGACCCGTACGCCGGCGCACAGCTCGCGCTGGCCGAGGCCTACCGCAACGTCGCCACCGGCGGCGCGCTGCCGCTGGCGGTCTCCGACTGCCTCAACTTCGGCTCCCCCGAGGACCCCGCCGTGATGTGGCAGTTCGCCGAGGCCTGCCGTGGCCTCAAGGACGCCTGCCTCGAGCTCGGCATCCCGGTCACCGGCGGCAACGTCAGCCTCTACAACCAGACCGGCGAGACCGCGATCCTGCCGACCCCGGTGGTCGCCGTGCTCGGCGTGATCGAGGACGTGCGTCGTCGTACGCCCTCGACCTTCCAGGCGGCCGACGAGCGGATCGTGCTCCTCGGCACCACCCGCGAGGAGCTGTCCGGCTCGGAGTGGGCCAAGGTCGCGCACGACCACCTCGGCGGCCTCCCGCCGCGGGTCGACCTGCGCGCCGAGCGCAACCTCGCCCGCCTGCTCAAGGACCTGGTCGGCATCGCCACGAGCGCCCACGACCTCTCCGACGGCGGCCTCGCCCAGGCCCTCGCCGAGGCCGCGATGGTCAGCGGCATCGGCGCCCGGGTGAGCCTCGAGGGCGACGCCTTCGTCGGCCTGTACGCCGAGTCGGCCGCCCGCGCCGTCGTCACCGTCGACGCCGGCGACCTCGAGGAGCTGCGCGCGCTGTGCGCCCGCCACGACGTCCCGATGACCGAGCTCGGCACCACCGGTGGCGACGTGCTCGCCGTCGAGGGACAGTTCGAGGTGCCGCTCGGTGAGCTGCGGGAGGCCTGGACCACCACGCTGCCCTCAGCGCTCGGGTGAGCTTGGCGCTCTTCGCGCAGCGCATCATCTGAGAGGGTTGGGTCGGGCGCCCCGCGTGATCTGGACTGAGCGGAGCGAGCGTCAGCGAGCGCAGCGAGGGAAGATCACGCGTCAAAAGGGCGCCCGACATGCGCGAGCGGAGCGAGCGCCAAATGGCACCGTGAGTCGATCACGCAGCGCATCAGCCCGCGCCGGGTTCACCTCAGGGTGGCTGAGGTCGTGACCGTGACGTCCAGGGAGTCCTCGGCCTTGGCATCGCCGTAGACGGTGGCCAGGCGCAGGGGGAAGTGCTGCTCGATCGACAGGGCCCGGGAGGGCTTGCCCTCGACGTCGAAGACGACCTGGAACTCGGTCGTGCAGCTGCCGTTGTCGGCGACGTCCGGGCACGCGGTGTTGGCCGGGTTCCGGATCACGTGGGCGGCCTCGGTGTCGCCGAGGCGGTAGCTGCCCCGGACGGTGTCGGCGTAGTAGATCGCACCCGAGGTGAGGTCGTCGGAGACCTCGGTCCAGCGGCCCAGCTTGGTGCGCACGGTCACCACCCGCCAGGTGTGGCCGTCGGCGGCCCAGGCGTCGCCGGCGTACGGCAGGTCGAGGGGGCGGGTCACGGTGCAGCTGAAGTCGGGCGGGCGCACGGTGGTGCGGTCGAACGCGACGTCGGGTGAGCACGGGAAGCGCTTGGCGCGGGGCTTGGTGATGTCGTAGAGCGGTGCGGCCCGGCCCTCCTCGACCTCGCCGTTGGACAGGTCGACCCTCTGGGTGACGCCGTCGAAGTCGACGTCCATCTCCGGGTCGGCACCGTTGCCGGACACCAGCACGTAGAACGAGCTCGAGCCCTCACCGGTCAGCTCCGGCGCCGGGATGCGGTACGACGCCCCGTCGGCCACGAGGTCGACCACCGGCCCGGTGTCGGTCGAGAGGTAGCCGGCGAGCGCACCGAAGGTGGCGGCGTCGTACTGCCAGGTGATCGGCACGAACGCACTGCCCTCGGGCGCCTGCACCTTCGTGACGTCGCGGGTGTCCGCAGCCGAGATCTCCGTGACCGGCTTGCCGGCGGTGACCTCCAGGCGGCCGACCGGCAGCGCCACCACGGACTCGACCCCCTGCCCGGCGAACTGGGCGTCGTTCGCCGCCGGCACGACGTCGCCGACCTCGATCCCGCCGGCCTCGCCCCCGCAGGCGGCGAGGCCGGGCGCGAGCAGGAGCAGACCGAGCACGGCCGTGGAGCTGCGACGAAGGAGCATGGGCCCCATTGTGGTGGGCGGGGTCACGCGGCGTGTGCAGGACTCCGATCTGGAGTGGTGAGGGGTGTCCATTCCGCGGGGCGCGGCACCGCGCGGACCGAGCGGGACAGGGTCGGCACCAGCGCGACCACGCCGGTCAGCGCGGCCAGCGCGAGCACCGCGTCCCGGCCCCCGACGAGCGTGAGCAGGGCGCCGGCCAGGGCGGGCGCGACCGGGATGGTCGCCATCGACACCGTCTGCATCGTCGCCTGCATCCGGCCGACCAGCGCGGGCGGCGTGATCGCCAGCCGGTAGGAGCCCAGCGCCGCGTTGCCGGCCGGGTTGAGGAACATGCCGACCGACGCGGCCAGGGCGAGCGACCACGGGTGGTTCCACAGCGCGAGCGGTACGGCGAGCGGGACGAAGCTCCACGCGACGACCACCACGAGCGCCCCGGTCGCGACCCGGTCGATGAGCAGCGGGGCGGCGAGCGCGCCCAGGACGCCGAACGCGCCGGTCGCCGTCTCGGCCAGGCCGATCTGCCAGGCGGGGAAGCCGGCCTCGACCAGGCGCAGCAGCGCGACGAAGAAGAGCGCGTTGACGGCCAGGTTGGCTGCCGGCGACCAGCACAGCACGATCCTCAGGAACCGGTGCGCCCACAAGAACCGCAACCCCTCGCCGAGGTCGCGCAGGGGGCGGCCCGGGTCGCCCGGCCGGCCTTCGGGGGAGAGGTCGGTGCGGATCCGGCCGAGCAGGACCCAGCCGAGCACGTGGCTGACGGCATCGGCGGCGAACGGCGCCCACCGCGCGACGCCGTACAGCGCACCGCCGAGCGGCCCTCCGAGCAGGCTCGCGACGTGCTGGCGGGCCTGCTGCTGGCTCAGCGCGGTCGGCAGCTCGTCGCGGTCGACGACCGTGCGGATCGCGGAGCTCTCCGCCGGGACGAACAGCCCGGCGACCAGGCCGCTGGCGACGGCGACCGCCAGCAGGTGGGCGAGGGTGAGCCGGCCGGCGAGCCCGGCGCCGACCAGCGAGGCGTGCAGGAGGGCGCCGGCGCCGAAGGAGAGGCGCATCAGCCGCCGGCGGTGGCGCCGGTCGGCGAGCACGCCGGCCGGCAGCAGCATCGCGACCATGCCGACGAGGTACGCCGCCTCGGCGGCCGCCGCCCACAGCGCCGACCCGCTGAGCGCGTACGCCACGAGCGGCAGCGCGAACGTCGTGACCCGGGTGCCGAGCTCGGAGACCGTCGCCCCGATCCACAGCGCGGTGAAGTCGCGGTTGCGCGCCAGCGAACGGTGGGACGACATTCCCGCACCCTATGTTGCGCAACATATATTGCGCAATGAGTCCTGCGGATGTCGCTAGGCTGGCGCCATGGTGATGTACGACGACCCGCGGATCCTCCGCGCGATCGCGCACCCCACCCGCAACCGGGTGCTCCACGAGCTGTCCGCCGCCGGCTCGCTGCGCGCCGCCGACATCGCGCGGCTGATCGACGTCCCCGCCAACCAGGCCAGCTTCCACCTGCGCCAGCTGGCGAAGTACGGCCTCGTCGAGGAGGACCCCGACGCCGCGCGCGACCGCCGCGACCGGGTCTGGCGCCTCGTGGACCCCGACGGCATCCGGTTCCGCACGGCCGACGTGCTCGCCCGACCCGGCGGGCGCGCGGCGTACGCCGTCTTCCAGCGCAACGCCGTCGCCCACGGCCAGCACCTCGTCGAGCGGGCCCTGAGCGTCGACGGCACCGAGAACCCCGGCCGCAGCGCGTCCGAGTGGTCGGTGCTGATGAGCGCCGACGAGGCGAAGGAGCTGATGGAGGAGCTCGCCGCGGTCGTCGAGCGGTACCGCGACACCGGCCGCGGCCACGGTCCCGGCGAGGGCCGGGAGACGTGGTCGGTCTTCCAGCTCATCCAGCCCTACCCCGAGGACTCCTGATGCCCGCCCGGCTCAAGCCCGCCCCCGCTGCCGACGTCGCCGCCGCCCTCGCCCGCCTCGACGCCGGTGCCGCCGAGCGCGGTGACCTGCGCCTGCTGACCAAGCACTACCTCGCGCTGCTCGAGGCGCTCGCCCCGGGCCGGTCGGTCGAGGTCCGGGTGCCGCCGTACGCCGCCGTCCAGGTGATCGAGGGCGTCCGGCACACCCGCGGCACCCCGCCCGCCCTCATCGAGACCGACGCCGCCACCTGGATCGCGCTCGCGACCGGGCGGCTCGCATGGGTCGACGCCGTCGAGGGCGTGCGGGTGCAGGCGAGCGGGGAGCGGACCGACCTGGCGCCGTACCTCCCGCTGGGTTAGCCCTCGAGCGCGTCGGCCAGCGCCGTCGCCTCGTCCCGCGTGAGGTCGCCGGTGATCTGCACCCGGCCGTCGGTGATCGCCGACTGGATCACGGGCGCCGAGACGATCGTCCCGCCCGAGACGATGGCGAGCTGCTGCTCGGTGCCCACCAGCTCCCGCGTGATGTCCTCGAAGGTGGTGGACGCGGCGTCGTCGAGCTCGACCGTGACGCTCCACCCGGTTCCGTCCGGGCTCCGGGCCGCTTCCGCGTCGTCGACGCCGCCGACGATCTCCGCCGCAGCGAGCCGGTAGGCGGCGCCGTCCGGGTCGCAGGCGACGGCCACCTCGTCGGCGGCCGGCTGCGCGACCGACGGGGGGCACGGGGCGGTCGACGGCTCGAGGACGCGGCGGACCTGGACCGGCTCCGCCGGCACGCGTGTGCCGGCGTCCCGGACGGGTCCGGGGTCGTCGTCGCTGCACGCGGTCAGCGCGAGGACGGCGGTCGCGGCGACGGTCATGGCCCCGAGGGCCCGAGAAGGTGCCATGCGTCGATCCTGCCCCATAGATTGGCCGGCATGACCGGACCAGTCTCCACCAACGACCTGCGTACGCGCCTCGCCGAGATCCTCCCGGGTGTCCGATCGGACCTCGAGGCCCTCGTCCGCATCCAGTCCGTCAGCGCCGACCCCGCCCGCCTCGACCAGGTCGAGGTGAGCGCCCAGGCGACTGCCGACCTGTTCGCCGCCGAGGGTGTCGACGTGCAGATCGTGCGCGCGTTCGACGGTGCCCCGCCCGCCATCATCGGGGAGAAGAAGGGGCCCGAGGGAGCGCCCACGGTGCTCCTCTACGCCCACCACGACGTGCAGCCCGAGAACGACCACGCCGAGTGGGACTCCCCGCCGTGGGAGCCCACCGAGCGCGACGGCCGCCTCTACGGCCGCGGTGCCGCCGACGACAAGGCCGGCATCCTCACCCACGTCGCGGCGCTGCGGATGCTCGGCGACGACCTGCCCGTCACCGTGCGGCTGTTCATCGAGGGCGAGGAGGAGGTCGCCAGCGCGACCCTCCCGCAGCTGCTGCAGAAGTACGTCGAGGAGCTGCGCTCCGACGTCATCGTGATCGCCGACTCGGGCAACTGGGACATCGGCGTGCCCGCGCTGACCACCAGCCTGCGCGGCCTGGTCCGCGTCAACGTCGAGGTCCGCACCCTCAGCCACGCCGTCCACCAGGGCATGTGGGGCGGCCTGGTCCCCGATGCCCTCATCACCCTGTCCCGCCTGATCGCGAGCCTGCACGACGACGCCGGCAACATCGCCGTCGCCGGCCTGCACTCCGGGCCCGCCGCCGACGTCGAGTACCCCGAGGAGCGGCTCCGTGCCGAGTCCGGTGTCGCCGAGGGCGTCGAGTGGATCGGCTCCGGCCCGGCGGTCGAGCGGCTGTGGACCCGTCCCGCCCTGTCCGTCATCGGCCTCGACGCGCCCAAGGTCGACGGCTCGTCCAACACCCTCATCCCGTCGGCCCGCGCCCGGCTCGCCCTGCGCACCGCGCCCGGCGAGACCTCCGAGAACGCGCTGGCCTGCCTGCGCGCCCACCTCGAGCAGCACGTCCCGTGGGGCGCCCAGCTCACCGTCGAGGTCGTCGACACCGGCGAGCCGATCGCGCTCGAGGTCACCGGTCCGGCGTACGACGCCGCGCGGGCCGCGTTCACCGAGGCCTGGGACGGCACCGCGCCGGTCGACATGGGCGTGGGCGGATCGATCCCGTTCATCGCGGAGTTCCTCGAGTCCTTCCCGCAGGCCTCCGTGCTGGTGACCGGCGTCGAGGACCCCGACACCCGCGCCCACGGCCCCAACGAGGGCCTGCACCTCGCCGAGTTCGAGAAGGTGCTGCTCGCCGAGGCGCTGCTGCTGCGCAACCTCGGCAGCCGCTGAGCTTCCCCGTCCTCTCCGTCGAGCTGCCCGGTCCCGCGCTCGAGCTGCCACCTCGGTGGGCTCGACGAGGTGACTGCCGCAGCTCGGCGGAGGGGAGCGGTCCAGCAGAACTGGCTTAAGTCAAGTGATTCGCTAGACTACTCGCATGACGGCGACGAGCATCCCGACGACCACCCCGACGTCCCCCCGAACGCGGACCCGGGTGGCGGTGATCGGCGGCGGTGCGAGCGGCGTCCTGACCGCCATCAACCTGCTCGTGCGCTCGGACGACCCGGGGCTCGAGGTCGTCGTCCACGAGGCCAGCGGCATCGTCGGGCGCGGCATCGCCTACGGCACCAACGACCAGCGTCACCTGCTCAACGTCCGGGCGCGGCACATGAGCGCCTTCCCGGACGCGCCGTCCGACCTGCTCGACTGGGCGCTGCGCACCGGCCGCAGCAACGACCCGCAGGGCTTCCTGCCGCGCGCCGACTACGCGATCTACCTCCAGGACCGGCTCGCCGACGTCGCTGACGACCGGCTCCGGATCCGGGCCGGCCGGGTGCTCGACGTCGTCCCCGCCGGGGCCGGCTTCGAGGTCGTCACCGAGCGGTCCACGTCGCACGCCGACGCCGTCGTGCTGTGCCACGGGAACCAGCCGCCCCGTCCGCTCGCCACCGCGGACGGGGCGGCTGTGCCCGACGCGCCCTGGCACGTCGCCAACCCCTGGGAGCTGGCCCGCCTGCGTGCGCTCCCGGCCGAGGCCCGGGTGGTCGTGGTCGGCACCGGCCTGACCGGCATCGACACCGCCATCACGCTGCTCGAGGACGGCCCCGGGCGGCACGTCACGCTCGTCAGCCGCAACGGCCTGCTGCCCAAGCCGCACGTCGGCCAGGCCCACACCGCCTGGGTCACCAAGGTCCCCGACGACGCCACCACCGCCGACGACATCGCCGCCGCGATCGCCGACGAGTGCCGCGCCGCCGCCGAGCGCGGAGTCGGCTGGCGCGCGGTCGTCGACGGCCTGCGCCCGCTCACCCAGGACCTCTGGCGCCGGCTCACGCTCGCCGAGCGCCGCCGCTTCCTCGAGGTGCACGCCCGCGACTGGGAGGTGCGCCGGCACCGGATGGCGCCCGAGGTCGCACTGCGCCTCCAGTCCTACCGGTACGACGACCGGCTGGCCGTCCTCGCCGGCAGCCTGCACGCCGTCGAGGACCTCGGCGAGCGTTGTCGGGTGACCACCGCCCCCGGCCACGAGCCGGTCGAGGTCGACGCGGTCGTCAACTGCACGGGCCCCCTGGCCGACGTACGACGCAGCACGGACCCGCTGCTGCGCGCCCTGGTCGCCCGCGGCACCGTGGCCCCCGACCCGCTCGCGCTGGGCATCGACGCGACCGCCGACGGAGCCGTGCTCGGGGCCGACGGCCGGGTGGTCGACGGGCTGTTCGTGGTCGGTCCGCCGCGCAAGGGCACGCTGTGGGAGTCGACCGCCATCCCGGAGATCCGGGGGCAGGCGGCGCAGGTCGCGACGGCCGTGGTGGAGCGCGCGACTCGGCCGGTCGTCGCGAACTGAACGATCGGGGCCCCGGCCGGTAGGCTTGCGCAACGTGTGCGGAGTCTTCGGTGTATGGGCCCCGGGTGAGGACGTCGCGAAGCTGACGTACTTCGGCCTCTACTCGCTGCAGCACCGCGGGCAGGAGTCCGCGGGCATCTCGGTCAGCAACGGGCGGCAGATCCTCGTCTACAAGGACATGGGCCTCGTGTCCCAGGTCTTCGACGAGAACACCCTCGAGTCGTTCGCGGGTCACCTCGCGGTCGGCCACTGTCGCTACTCGACCACGGGCGCGAGCACGTGGCAGAACGCGCAGCCGACCTTCCGGCCCACCGAGGACGGCTCGATCGCGCTGGGTCACAACGGCAACCTGATCAACACCGCGCGCCTCGCGGAGATGGTCCAGGAGCTGCCGAGCGACGACGGCGAGCTCGACATCCACGCCCGCAACCTCGAGTCGTCCACCAACGACACCAGCCTGGTGACCGCGCTCCTGGCGCACCACCCGGACCAGTCGCTGGAGGCCCGCGCGCTGGAGCTGCTGCCGCAGGTCCAGGGCGCGTTCTCGTTCGTGTTCATGAACGAGAACACGCTGTACGCCGCCCGCGACCCCGAGGGCATCCGGCCGCTGGTGCTCGGCCGCCTCGAGCGTGGCTGGGTCGTCGCGAGCGAGGACGCCGCCCTGGCGACCACCGGCGCGAGCGTGGTGCGCGAGGTCGAGCCCGGCGAGCTGATCGTCATCGACGAGGACGGCCTGCGCTCCCACAAGTTCGCCGAGCCGCGCCGCAAGGGCTGCGTGTTCGAGTACGTCTACCTCGCCCGCCCCGACGCCACCATCGCCAACCGCAGCGTCCACGAGGCGCGCGTCGAGATGGGCCGCCAGCTCGCCCGCGAGTTCCCCGTCGAGGCCGACCTGGTCATCCCGGTCCCCGAGTCCGGCACCCCGGCGGCCTCCGGCTACGCGCTCGAGAGCGGCATCCCGTTCGGCCAGGGCTTCGTCAAGAACGCCTACGTCGGCCGCACCTTCATCCAGCCGTCGCAGACCCTGCGCCAGCTCGGCATCCGGCTCAAGCTCAACGCGCTCGAGCACATGATCCGCGGCAAGCGGATCGTCGTGGTCGACGACTCGATCGTGCGCGGCAACACCCAGCGCGCCCAGGTCCGGATGCTCCGCGAGGCCGGCGCGACCGAGGTCCACGTCCGGATCTCCTCGCCGCCGGTGAAGTGGCCGTGCTTCTACGGCATCGACTTCGCGACCCGAGCCGAGCTGATCGCCAACGGCCTCGACGTCGACGAGATCGCCGCCAGCGTCGGCGCGGACAGCCTCGGCTACATCTCGCTGGAGGGCATGGTCCAGGCGACCGGCCAGCCGCAGAGCACCCTGTGCACCGCCTGCTTCACCGGCGACTACCCGATCGAGCTCCCCGACGAGAGCCTGCTCGGCAAGCACCTCCTCGAGGCGACGCTCAAGCCGAGCACGCACGGCGAGGCCCTGCCCGTCTTCAACAACCCGTGACATCCAGCAAGGAGACCGAGGGAACCGTGGCTGACAACGCGTACGCCCGTGCCGGCGTCGACATCGAGGCCGCGGACCGCGCCGTCGACCTGATGAAGGAGTGGGTCGAGAAGGCCCGCCGCCCCGAGATGCTGGGTGGTCTCGGCGGCTTCGCCGGCCTCTTCGACGCGAGCGCGCTGACGTCGTACAAGCGCCCGCTGCTCGCGACCTCCACCGACGGTGTCGGCACCAAGGTCGCGGTCGCGCAGATGGTCGACAAGCACGACACCATCGGCTTCGACCTGGTCGGCATGGTCGTCGACGACCTCGTCGTGTGCGGCGCCGAGCCGCTGTTCATGACCGACTACATCGCCACCGGCAAGGTCGTGCCCGAGCGGATCGCCGCGATCGTCAAGGGCATCGCCGAGGCGTGCGTCGAGGCCGGCTGCGCGCTGGTCGGCGGCGAGACCGCCGAGCACCCGGGTCTGCTCGCCCCCGACGAGTACGACGTCGCCGGCGCCACCACCGGTGTCGTCGAGGCCGACGCCCTGCTCGGCGCCTCCCTGGTCCGCGAGGGCGACGTCGTCATCGCCATGGCCGCCAGCGGCCTGCACTCCAACGGCTACTCCCTGGCCCGCCACGTCTTCTTCACGCAGGCCGGCTGGACGGTCGAGCGGCACGTCGACGAGTTCGGCCGCACGCTGGGCGAGGAGCTCCTCGAGCCGACCCGGATCTACACCAAGCCGGCCCTCGCCATCGCCCGCGAGACCGAGACCCACGCGATGGCCCACATCACCGGCGGCGGTCTCGCCAACAACCTCGCGCGGGTCATGCCGCCCGAGCTGAAGGCGACCCTCGACCGCGGCACCTGGACCCCCGCCCCCGTCTTCGACGTCGTCCGCAAGGTCGGCGAGGTCGCGCAGCCCGACCTCGAGGCCACGTTGAACTGCGGGGTCGGCATGGTCGCCCTCGTCGCCCCCGACGCCGTCGACGCGGCCCTGGCCCGCCTCGCGGACTTCGGGATCGACAGCTGGGTCGCCGGCGAGGTGTCGGTCGACCCGGCCCAGCAGGGCACCGTCGAGCTGGTCGGCCAGCACCCCGGTTGGTGACCTGCGCCTCATCCGCGCGCGCCACGCGCGCGGAAGGGGCCTCCCGGCGTGCGGGAACAGCCATCGGCCATGTACCGTTGGACCCACGAGACTCTGATTCAGCAGTCCGGGGCCCGGAGGGTACCCGGCCAAGTGTGCGAGGGGGCTGGACCCTATGGGCCGCGGCCGAGCGAAAGCCAAGCAGACGAAGGTCGCACGCGACCTGAAGTACCGCACTCACGACACGGACCTCAGCGCACTCGCGCGCGAGCTCCATGGTGAGCCGGACGATGTCGGGACCGACGAGGTCGACAACGACATCGACGACAAGTGGTCGGACTACGCCGACCGCCGCGACTGAGCTGACCTCGCTCGTCGAGTAGCCCGAGCCCCTGGGCGAGGGCGTTTCGAGACGTGTCATCACGCCCCGGCCCGCCACTCGTACTCGTCCCGGGGCTCCGGCTGCTCGTCGGCGGGCAGTCACGCCTCTCGCATCACCACCACGTCCCCGTGGGTGCCGTAGCCGGCGAGCCGGCCACCTGACCGGCGCCCGTCGAACGTCACCAGCCGCCACTCGTCGCCCGGCACGTCCGGGTCGGGCGGCACGACGGTCGGCCACGGGATGTTGCTGGGGTACGGCGCGGTCAGGGTGCCGATCTCGGTCATCGACGTGTCGAAGACCGGGTAGCGGCCACGGACCGCCCGGCGGTTGTCCCTGCCGTCGCTGGCCAGGACCCTCCAGTCCTCGCCGACGCGGAGCAGGGTGGTGCCCTCGGTGGCTCGCCGATCGGTGGCCGCACCCTGCAGGGCCAGGTGGTCCAGCGACGGGCCCGCCGCGAGCAGCGGGTGGAAGTCGAAGAACCTCCGCGCGCTGACGTAGCCGACCAGCCAGCCGCCCGGCGTACGCACCAGGTGGGGGTCCCACATCCCGACGCTCGGGCCGTCGCTGGGCAGCTCCAGGCGCCGGGTGGGCAGCACGTGCTGCCCGCGGGTGAGGTCCTCGGCAGACTCGGCCAGGGTGACGCCGAGCGCGCCCGGGACCCGCTCGGACCTGCGCGCGGGGAAGTCCGACCAGGTGCTCGTCGCGACCAGCCACCCGTCGCCGTCGCGGACGAGGTGGGTGGCGTGGTCGCCGTGCACCCCCGGGCGGTCGGGGCGCTCGAAGAACAGGTCGCTGCGCCAGGTGATCTCGCCGGCCGGGGACAGCGCCCACACCGAGGTGTGCGCGGTGTCGAAGAAGCCGGGACCGGCGCTGGTGGCGGTGAACAGCACCTCCGAGCCGATCCGGTACGGCGCCCCGTCGGCGTGCGACACCAGCCGGATGTCGCGCAGCCCGAGCTGCCCGAAGCTCCCGGCGCGGACCTCGCTCACCCCTGATGCCTCGGGCCTGAGTCCGGCCAGCCAGCCCGGGTCCCGGGTGTCGGGGCCGCCGATCTCGCGCAGGTCGATCCGCCCGCGCGCCACCCACGCGTCGTCCTCCAGGCTCAGCACGGCGAGGTGGCTGCCGGTGAGGGTGAGGCCCAGCCGTGTGGCCGGCTTGGCGAGCCTCCCGTGCCGCCGGCTGCGCAACGCGTGCTCGGCGCCGCCGGTCCGGACCAGCAGCGAGGTCCGGTCGTCCTCGAGCCGGACCGCCAGCCGGGTGCCGTCCGCGGCCTGCAGCGCCAGCTCCGCCGGCTGGTCCCCCTCCAGCGCGCCCTCGACCGCGCCGAAGGGCGCGAGGAGCGGGAACCCCTCGGTCGCCACCAGGGTGATCGGTCGGTGGCGGGCGGCGATCGCGAAGGACGGCAGCACGGGCGCACCCTACGCGGCATGATGCGTCCGTGCCCGTCCCCACCCTCGTCCCGTTGTCCGGCGGCAACGGCATCGTGCTGACCGCCGCCCGCCCCGGCCCCGACCTGGCGGCCGCCGGCTGGTCCGAGGAGGAGTACGCCGCCAGCGGCATCGCCCGCGCGGCCGACCCCGCGCACGGGTCGGCGGGCTTCACGACCCGGGTCGTCGTACGCCGGCCGGTGCAGGCGCCCGCCAGCGGGACCCTCGTCGTTGAGTGGCTCAACGTCAGCAGCGGCGCCGACGCGGCGCCGGACTGGACCTACCTGGCCGACGAGCTCGTGCGTCAGGGGCACGCGTGGGCCGGCGTCTCCGCTCAGCTCAACGGCGTCGAGAGCGGCACCGCGACGGTCGCCGTCGAGGGCGCGGTGCTGCAGGGCCTCAAGGCGGTCGACCCGGCGCGCTACGGCGGGCTCGACCACCCGGGCGACGCCTACGCGTACGGCATCTTCACCGAGGTCGCGCGGGCGGTCGCGGAGCGGACGGGTGCCGCGCTGGTGCTGGCGGTCGGGCAGTCGCAGTCGGCGTACACGCTGACGACCTACCTGAACCACGTCCACCCGACCGAGCGCTACTTCGACGGCTTCCTGGTCCACAGCCGTGGCGACGTCGCCGCTCCGCTCGGCGAGCCCGGCCGCGGCATCGACCTGCTCGCCGCTCGCGCCGCGGGCCGGCCGACGCCGGTCCGCGACGACCTCGACGTGCCGGTGATCGTGCTGGAGGCCGAGGGCGACCTGCTCGGCAGGATCAACTACCTGCCCGCACGCCAGCCGGACGGCCCGATGCTGCGGGTGTGGGAGGTCGCCGGCGCCGCCCACGCCGACCTGTTCCAGATCGGCGAGTTCGAGGCCTTCCTCGGCTGCCCGGACCCGGTCAACCGCGGCCAGCACGCGTACGTCGCCCGCGCGGCCCTGCGCCACCTCGACACCTGGGCCCGCGGCGGCCCGGCGGCCCCGACCGCCGCACCGCTCGAGGTCGTCGACGGCGCCTTGGTCCGCGACGACCTCGGCATCGTCCGCGGCGGGATCCGCACGCCCGTCGTCGACGCTCCCGCCGACGTGGTCTCCGGCGACGCCGGACCGGACGCCTCGGTCATCTGCGGGCTGTTCGGTCGGACCCTCCCGCTCGCCGCGGGCGCCGCCGAACGGCTGTGGCCGACGCACGAGGCCTACCTGTCGGCGTACGTCACCGCGACGGACGCGGCGATCGCCGCGGGCTTCGTGCTGCCCGAGGACCGGGACGCGGTGCTGGCCGAGGCGCGTCACGGCTGAGGGTCACCCGACCGGGGCGGCCTCCAGGACCTCTCCGTTCCGGGCGACGACGACGCCACCCTTCAGCACGAGAGCAGGGGTCGGCCGCAGGACGATCGCCTCGGCGGCGTTGGGGAGCGGGAGCACCACCAGGTCGGCTGTCGAGCCGGCGGCCGGCTGCACCTCGTCGCGGCCGAGCATCCGCCGCCCACCGGTGGTCGCGGTGGCGAGCGCGCTGAGGATCTGGTCGTCGCGACGGAAGCCGCTGCGGAAGGCCAGGTGGTGGACGCGCTCGATCATCGAACCGGTGCCGTACGGACCCCACAGGTCGCGGATCCCGTCGTTGCCGGAGGCCAGCGTCACGCCGGCCTCGGCGAGCATCGCGACCGGCATCACGGGGGTGTTGTAGACGGTCGCCGTGGCCAGCGAGATGCTGGCGGCGGCGAGCCGGTCGGCCAGACGGCGGGCGGGCTCCGGATCGATGTCGGCGATCGCGGGGGCGTGGGACAGGGCGACCCGCCCCTGGAGCCCGAACTGCTCGGTGAGCTCGACGGTCAGCTCCATCGCGAAGGCGCCGAGCGTGCCGCGCTCGTGCAGGTGGACGTCGATCCCGACGCCCTTCTCGGCCGCCAGCGTGAAGACGGTCTCGAGGTGTCTGACCGGGTTCCGCTCGAGCGCCGACGGATCGATGCCGCCGACGACGGTGGCCCCGGCGTCGATCGCGTCGGACAGGAGCGTCAGGGTTCCGGGGCGGGTCAGCAGCCCGCCCTGCGGGAACGCGACCTGCTCCACCTCGACCGCGTGGCCGAGCTCGGCCGCGACCTCGGTGACCGCCTCGATGCCCTCGAGGCGGCAGCTCAGGTCGACGTCCGTGTGGGTGCGGACCAGCGTGGTGCCGGCGGCGACCATCGTGGCCAGCAGGGCGCGGATGCTGTCACGGCTGGGCAGGCCGAGCTCGGCACGCCGGACCTCGCCGTTGCGGATCCGGTCCTCGATCGCGGCTCCTCCGGCCGAGTGCGGCTGCCACGGAATCCCCCACAGGGTCTTGTCGAGGTGGCAGTGGGCGTCGACGAGGCCGGGAAGGACGACTCCACCCCGGCCGTCGACGGCGGTCGCGCCCGCGGGTACGGCGAGGCCGGGACCGACCGCCGTGATCCGGCCGTCCTCCACGGTCAGGTCCACCGGCCCGGTGCCGTCGGGGAGGTGCACATCCTGCAGGATCATCCTGTCGATCATCTGGTCAGTCTCCATTCGTCTGGCCTATGGTAGACCAAGAGTGTCGGCCATCACGTCACGGGAAGGACCCAGCCATGACCTCTCCGGACACGCTCGGCTCCCAGTTCCGCTCCCTGCGCGACCACGTGGTCGACGACATCCGGGACCGGATAGTCGAGGGCCGACTCCCGGGGGGACATCGCCTCGTGGAGCGTGACCTTTCCGCCGAGATGGAGGTCTCCCGGATCACCATCCGGGAGGCGCTCCAGCAGCTGACGGGGGAGGGCCTGGTCGTCCAGCTTCCCCGGCGCGGGTCGGTCGTGACCGAGTTCGGCGGGCCGGAGATCCTGAACCTGCTCGAGCTGCGAGAGCCGCTGGAGGTGCTCGCCGCGCGACTCGCTGCCCAGCGCCACGACGGCGCGGGCGCCGAGCGGCTGGCGGCGATCCAGGTTGCCTGTCGCACTGCCGTCCGCGCGGACAACCTCGAGGAAGCGGCGACGGCGAGCGTGCGGTTCCACGAGGAGATCGCCCGCTGCACAGGGAATGTCTTGCTCCAGGCGCACATGGCCAGCCTCCACGGCCACCTGCGGCGCCTCTTCTGGATGACGCGCGAGCACCAGGGGCACCACGTCGACGAGCACGCCCGGATCCTCGAGGCGATCCTCGCTCGCGACGCCGATCACGCGGCCGCGCTGGCAGGCGAGCACGTGCGCGAGACGACCGAGGAGACCCTGCGCCTGCTCGAGCTCTCGCCCCGCGCCTGACCCGGGTCCGCCCGCGGGGCGCACCTCGGTGTCGGCCCTGCTGAGGACCTGTGCCGGTGGCGCGCGCCCTGGGGCCGCGAGCCGGCGGGCCGGCCCGCCCGCCGCCTCCCTGCGGGACGCCCCGGGCGATCGCGCTTGGTCGCCGGGCGGCGGCTCGGCCTGCGGCGAGCCGCGTCGTGTGCCGCCGCCGAGATTTCGGGATGTGACCCTTGCCACGCCGTTTCGGTAAATGGTAGACCATAGGCCATCGACCACGGCCAAGCCGGAAGGCAGGAGAACCAGTGACTGTTGAGAGCGCACGACGCGAGGGTCTGCAGGCGAGCATCGGTGCTCGCGGCGCCCTGCTGGACAGGGTCAGGGGCGAGCGGACCTCGGTGCCCGCCACGGGCCCACTCGTCCTCGCGCCCAGCTGGGTGCTCGCCTGGCAGGACGGTCGGATGGCCCTGCTGCGCGACCACGAGGTCGTCGTCGAGGGCGACCGGGTCCTCGAGGTCCGACCCCGGCGTGGGTCGGTCGACCAGCGGGTGGACATGCACGGACAGGTCCTCGTGCCCGGCTTCATCTCGATGCACGGCCACGCTGCCGGTGGTGCGGCGACCCGGGGCTACGTCGAGGGCAACCTCACGCCGATGGCCAAGGGCGTCGAGCTGCGCCAGGGACGCCAGTTCCTGCACGCGATGGTGATGCTCGACGACCTCAGCGACGAGGACCTCGACCTGATGACCGCGCTCAACCTGGTCGAGATGGTGCGGGGCGGTTGCACCACGCAGGTCGAGATGTCCAAGAGCCTGCGCCAGATGCAGAGCTACGTGCGGGTCGCGCGGGAACTGGGCCTGCGTGGCTACCCCTCGGGCGCCGTTCCCGGGATGAAGCGGATCCTGCCGATCTGGAAGCGCGGCGAGGACGACCAGCCCCTGCTCGACTCCGTGGCCGGCACCCTCGCCGAGATCGAGGACAACCTCGTCTACGCCCGCAGCATCGACGGCGTCGACGACGGTCGGATCCGGCCGATGATGGCGCCGGCGACCAATGCGGTGCACACCCCCGAGACCTACCTCGCGATGAAGACCGCTGCGCAGGAGCTGCACGGGCTGCACATCCACCTGCAGTCGGGCTACGGCCGCGCGCCGCAGCCGGACACCCAGGCACTGCAGCGGCTGTGGGGTCACGACGAGGTGCCCTGGCTCGAGAGCCTGGGCATCTTCGACGGCTCGGTCCGGGTGTTCGGTGCCCACCTGCTCGGCATCGACCTCGCCCGGGACCTGCCGGTCCTCGCCAACGACCACTTCACGTTCGCCAACTGCCCGTCGGGCACCGGCGCCGGCGTCACGCCCGCGCAGTGGCCGTGGCCCGAGGCGCTCGGCGCCGGGGTCAACTCCGGCATCGGTCTGGACACCCACTCCAACGACTACCTGGAGAACCTCAAGATGGCCGTGATCTACGGCCGGATACGCGCCGACTTCCTCGGTGACAGCACGCCTGTCCCGATGGTGCGTCCGTCGATCTGGACCGGACTGGAGGCGGCGACCGTCGGCGGCGCCCGCGGCCTGGGCCGCGACGACCTCGGCCGGATCGAGGCGGGCGCCAAGGCCGACCTGACGAGCATCGACGTCACCGGTCTGCTCGTCGGGGTCGGAACCGTGCCGCGCGAGCCGCTCAACCACCTCTTCTACGCCAACGGTCTCTCGGTGCGCAACGTGATGACCGACGGCAACTGGCAGGTCCGTGACGGACACGTCCTCGGGATCGACGAGGACCGGATCCTCGCGGAGTCCGGCCGCATCGTGCAGGCGATGTGGGACGAGATGGAGCGGGCCGACGTCTTCGTCGACCAGCCCGACCACGACCTCGTGCCCGCCTGCTGCTGAGAAGACCTCTCGGAACAACCCACCCCACCGCTGGCCCGCCCCGGGACAGCACCTGATGAGGAGCACCCACATGAACATCCGTACCCTCAACCGCCGCACCATGGCCCGTCGGGGTGTCGCCGGAGCGGCGCTCGGCGCCGTCCTGCTGTCCGCCGCCGCGTGTGGCAGCAGCGGCGGCGACGGCTCCGAGAAGGCGCGGCCGAAGGCGGACTCGGCCCTGGCTGGGCTGGTGCCGGCCGACATCGCCGAGAAGGGCACCGTCGTCGTCGGCACCCAGCCCGACTTCGAGCCGGCGAACTTCACGCCCATCGGCGAGTCCGAGATCAAGGGCTTCAACGTCGACCTGATGGACGCGATGGCCGCCAAGCTCGGGTTGAAGGTCGAGTGGCAGAAGGTCCCCTTCGACCAGCTGCTCATCGGCATGCAGAGCGGGAAGTTCGACGCCGCGATCGCCGGCATGACCGACCGCAAGGAGCGCCAGGCGCAGGTGGACTTCATCGACTACCAGGTCGCCGGCACCGTCTTCATGGTCCAGAAGGGCAACCCCAAGGGCATCACCAGCGAGGTCGACGGCGGCTGCGGGATCAAGATCGGCGACGTCAAGGGCAGCGACGCCAAGCGCCTCGTCGACATGATGGCCGCCGCCTGCGTCCAGGCCGGCAAGCCCCCGACGAAGCTGGTCTCGTTCCCGAGCAGCAGCGACAAGAACCTGGCCCTCGTGTCGGGTCGCGTGGACGCCATGTTCTGGCCGGACATGGCCGTCTCGGTGATCAACCGCGAGACCGACGACAAGCTCGAGTCGCTGCCGGTGAACTTCGAGCCCAAGGTCTACCTCGGGATGACCTTCAGCAAGGACGACTCCGAGCTGCGCGATGCCTTCTTCGCCGCCCTCGAGGCGATCCACGAGGACGGCACGTACGACGAGATCCTCAAGAAGTGGGACGTCGAGGTCATCGACCTGCCGACGCCCGGCATCAACCTGGCGACGTCGTGACGATGAGTGCCGTGGACGTCGAACGGATCGCGCAGCCGGTCGACGCCGGTCGCCTCTCCCTGCGGGGAGAGGACGACCGGCGCTCGGTCGCCATCAAGGCCCGCCGCCGGCCCCGCTGCGGCCAGTGGCTGACGGCGCTCGTCGCGCTGGTCGTCCTCGCCTCCCTGGTCCGCACCCAGGCCCGCAACCCCAATCTCGACTGGGGCGTCACGGGTGAGTACCTCTTCCACCCGATGATCCTCGACGGGATCAAGGTGACCCTGCTGCTCTCGGTGCTGAGCATGGTCATCTCGATCGCGGTCGCGTTCGTCGTCGCGATGCTGACGCAGAGCCAGAACAAGGTCGCCGCGCTGATCGGTCGCGCGTACGTGTGGTTCTTCCGGGGCGTGCCGATGCTGGTGCAGGTCCTGCTCTGGTTCAACATGGCGGTGCTGTTCCCGACCATCCTCGGCAAGGACACGAACACACTCATCTCGGGGTTCACGGCCGGGCTGTGCGCCCTCTCGCTCGCCGAGTCCGGCTACATGGCCGAGATCATCCGCGGCGGCATCCTGTCGGTCCCGCCCGGCCAGACCGACGCCGCCGTGAGCATCGGGCTCACCCGGCCCCAGGCGCTGCGCCGCATCGTGCTCCCACAGACGATCCGGGTCATCATCCCGCCGACGGGCAACCAGTTCATCGGGTTGCTCAAGGCCAGCGCGCTGGTCTCGGTCATCGGCGGCAGCGACCTGCTGACCAAGACCCAGCTGATCTACGGCCAGAACTTCAAGATCCTGCCGCTGCTGGCCGTCGCGACCATCTGGTACCTGGCCCTGGTCAGCATCGCGTCGGTCGGCCAGCACTTCCTCGAGCGTCACTTCAGCGCGTCGGCCGGACACCGTCGGGTGGCCGCCAGGAGCAGGCAGCGCGCCGGCGTGCGGCGTACCGGAAAGGCTGTCGCATGAGCACCTCGACCACGACCCGGACGATGCTCAAGGTCGAGGGTGTGCACAAGTGGATGGGCGACAACCACGTGCTTCGCGGCGTCGACCTCCAGGTGCGCCAGGGCGAGATCGTCTGCATCCTCGGACCGTCGGGCTCGGGCAAGAGCACACTGCTGCGCTGCATCAACCACCTCGACCCGGTCGACGGCGGCATCGTCGAGGTCGGCTCGGAGCGGGTCGGCTACGAGATGAGGCGAGGCGTGCTGTACGAGCAGGGCGAGCACGCCGTCGCTCGTGCCCGGCGCCGGATCGGGATGGTGTTCCAGCACTTCAACCTGTTCCAGCACATGACCGCGCTGGAGAACGTCACCTACGGACCGGTGAAGGTCCTCAGACAGCCGAAGGCCGCGTCGGTGGCGAGGGCGCGTGAGCTCCTCGCCACGGTCGGCCTCGCGGAGAAGGAGGGCTCGTACCCCTCGCAGCTCTCCGGCGGCCAGCAGCAGCGGGTGGCCATCGCCCGCGCGCTGGCGATGCAGCCGCAGCTGATGATGTTCGACGAGCCCACCAGTGCGCTCGACCCCGAGCTGGTCGGCGAGGTGCTGGCGGTCATGAAGCGGGTCGCCGAGGATGGGATGACCATGATCGTCGTCACCCACGAGATCGGCTTCGCCCGCGAGGTCGCCGACCGGGTCGTCTTCATGGACCAGGGCGTCGTCGTCGAGGAGGGCACCGCCGCCGAGGTCCTCGACAACCCCCGCCACGAGCGAACGGCGAGCTTCCTGCGCCGCGTGCGCTGAACACGCCAGGCATGTCCGCGCGGGCATACCTGACCCGGAAAATGGCATTGGACGGACATAGCAGGCCGTTCCTACGCTCGGTTCCGGCGGACAACAGACGAGTTTGGAGAGTCATGGATTCCTACCCCGCACCGACCGAGCGGGATGCGCTGGCGCTCGACGCGTCGGACACCGAGGGCTCCCTGCGCGAGGAGTTCCTGCTGCCGCCGTACGGCGACGGGCAGATCGCCTACTTCGCCGGCAACTCGCTGGGCCTGCAGCCGGCGGCCCTCGCCGAGCGGCTCGGCGAGGAGCTGGCCGACTGGGCCCAGCTCGGCGTCGAGGGGCACCTCGAGGCACGGCGCCCGTGGGTGTCGTACCACGAGCTGCTCCGCGAGCCCGCAGCGCGGCTGGTCGGTGCCCGGCCGCACGAGGTCGTCATGATGAACTCGCTGACGGTCAACCTGCACCTGCTGATGGCGTCCTTCTACCGTCCCGAGGGCGACCGCACGCGGATCGTCATCGAGGACACGACCTTCCCGAGCGACAGCTACGCGGTCCGCAGCCAGGCCGCGTGGCACGGCCTCGACCCGGACAAGACCGTCGTCCGCCTCAAGCCGCGGGCAGGCGAGGACAACCTGCGCAGCGAGGACGTCGCCGCCTTCCTCGAGGAGGAGGGGAGCACCGTCGCGCTGGTGCTGCTGGGCGCCGTCAACTACTACTCCGGCGAGCACCTCGACCTCGAGCTGATCACCAGGGCCGGCCACGCGGCCGGCGCGATCGTCGCCTTCGACCTGGCCCACGCGGCTGGCAACGTCGAGCTGAAGCTCCACGAGTGGGGCGTCGACTGGGCGGCGTGGTGCACCTACAAGTACGTCAACAGCGCGCCCGGTGCCGTTGCGGGCGCCTACGTCCACGAGCGCCACCTCCAGGACCGCTCGATCCCGCGGCTCGAGGGCTGGTGGAGCACCGACCCGTCGGTGCGCTTCCAGATGGCACCGGAGGTCACCCCCCAGGCGACCGCGGACGCCTGGTCGATGTCCAACCCGCCGATCCTGGCCATGGCGCCGGTCCTGCTCAGCCTCGAGATCTTCGACCGGGTCGGCATGGCGACGCTGCGCCGGCGCAGCCAGCGACTCACCGGCTACCTCGAGTCGCTCCTCGACACCCTCGGCGCCAGCCACTTCGAGGTCATCACGCCGCGGGACCCCGCCCGTCGGGGATGCCAGCTCTCGGTCCGCTCGCACCGGATCGACGTCGGTGAGCTCGCCGAGACCCTGCGCAGGGACTTCGGCGTGATCGCCGACGCCCGCCAGCCGGACGTGATCCGCCTGGCGCCGGTGCCCCTGTACTCGACCTACCACGACTGCTGGCGTGCGTACGACGCGCTGCGCCGGATCCAGGAGTCCTCGTGACGACGAACAAGGCGACCAGGAGCAAGGACGTCACCCTGGTCGGTGCCGGTCTGGCCGGCTGCCTGCTGGCGACGCTCCTCGGCCGCCGCGGGTACGACGTCACCGTGCTCGAGCGGCGTGCCGACCCCCGGCGGGCCGGTGCCGAGCGCGGCCGGTCGATCAACCTCGCGCTCTCCGCGCGCGGCCTCGACGCCCTCGAGCGGGTCGGCCTTCGCGAGGAGGCCCTGGCCGCGGCGCTGCCGATGCGGGGCCGGATGGTCCACCCCGTCACGGGAAGCCCGAACTTCCAGTCCTACAGCGCCGACGGCACGCGGGCGATCAACTCGATCAGCCGCTCCGGCCTCAACGAGGCGTTGCTCGACACCGCCGAGAAGACCCCCGGCGTGACGGTGCTCTTCGAGTCGCGTGTCGAGGCGGTCGACCTGGAGCGGGGCGTGGTCACGGTCGCCCGGCCGGACGGCGTCCAGGAGCTGGCTGCGTCGATCGTCCTCGCCTGCGACGGCGCCTACAGCGCCACCCGCCGCGCCGTCCAGTTCCGCGAGGGCACGAACTATGCGCAGGACTTCCTCGAGCACGGCTACAAGGAGCTCACCATCCCGGCGCGCGACGGCGACTTCGCGATCGACCCGACGGCGCTGCACATCTGGGCACGCGGCGGCTCGATGATGATCGCCCTGCCCAACCTCGACAAGTCCTTCACCTGCACCTTGTTCTGGCCCAAGGACGGTCCGGGCGGGCTCTCCTCGCTGAGCACCGCCGCGCAGGTGCGGGCCCACTTCGCGCGGGAGTACCCCGACGTCGTGGACCTGATGCCGACTCTCGCCGAGGACTACCTCGCCAACCCGGTCGGATCGCTGGTCACGGTGCGCGCCTGGCCGTGGACGGCGCACGGGGCGGCTGCCTCGGTGGCCCTGGTCGGGGATGCGGCCCATGCGATCGTGCCGTTCTACGGGCAGGGCGCCAACTGCGCCTTCGAGGACGCGATCGAGATCGACACCCTGCTCGACAGGCACGACGGGGACTGGTCGCGGGTGCTGCCGGCGTACGAGAAGGCGCGCAAGCCCAACACGGACGCCATCGCGGCGATGGCGCTGCAGAACTTCGTCGAGATGCGCGACCTCGTGAACTCGCGGGTGCACCGCACCAAGAACACCGCGATGCACGCCCTGGAGCGGTGGTTCCCCTCGCTCGTGGTCTCGCGGTACGAGCTGGTCTCCTTCTCGACGGTGCCGTACGCCGAGGTGCTGCGTCGCACCCGACGGCAGGGCAGGGTGCTGACGACGATCGGGGCCCTGGGCGCGACCGCGCTCGGCGCGATCGCCGCGCGCGGCCTTCGCCGCCGCTGAGCCGCGCGGCCCGGAGGGTCACCGAGGGCGGGGGAGCGTGGCGGCCTCGACCCGGAGGTGGTCGAGCATCGCGCTGGCCGCCGGCGAGAGGGGCCGGTGCTTGGCCCGGGTCACGCCCACGGCTCGCCGGATCGAGGCCAGCGACGCGTCGAGCACCGTGAGCGCCGGATCGGCGAGGGCGATCAGCTCGGGCAGCACGGCGAGGGCGTCCATCGAGACGACGAGCTCGCGCAGGGTCAGGATCGTGGTGCACTCCACCCGGTTGACCGGCAGCTCGACCCCCTCGTGGACGAAGGCCTCCTCCAGCTCTCGCCGCAGCGTCGTCTGGCTGATGGGGAACACCCACGGGTACGGGGCGAGCTCGGCCAGCGTCGGCTCGTGCAGCAGCGCCGCCGGGTGCCCCTCCCGGGCGACCACGCGGATCGGCTCGCGGTAGAGCATGTGCTGCACGACGGTGGTCGGCGCGCCGCCCGTGAGGCGGCCGACCACGAGGTCGCAGTCGCCCGCCAGCAGGGCCGCCTGGAGCGCGTCGGGTGGGCCCTCCCGCACGACCACGGTCAGCTCGGGGTGCTCCTGCTTGAGGGAGGCGATCGACCGCGGGAGGAGCACGTTGGAGCCGGCGAGGTGGGTGCCGACGGTCACGGTGCCGAGGTCGGCGCGCGCGAGCTGCTCGATCTGGCGGTCCGCCTGCCGCAGCTGGGCGATCACGGCCCGCGCGTGCACGAGGAGCGACTCGCCGAACTGGGTCGGGGTCACTCCCCGACGTCCCCGCTCGAAGAGGTCGACGCCGAGGAGGTCCTCGACCTCCCGGAGCCCGCGGGTGACGACGGGCTGGGTGATGTGGAGCGCCTCGGCCGCACCGGCGAGACTGCCGGCGTCCTCGATCTGGACGATCAGGACGAGGTGGCGCAGCTTCAGCCTGCCGTCGAGGAGGCGATCCGTGACCATGGGGCCAAGGTATGCCCGGACGAGCATGGCTGGCGAGCGAAAGGGCATTGGACGGACATAGCTGACCTTCCTACGCTCGGCATGTGGTCAACGCAACAGCCCAGCGCCTGCAGAACTTCGTCGGTGGCGCGTACGTCGAGGGTGTCGCCTCCTTCGAGAAGCACAGCCCGGTCGACGGATCGCTCGTCGCCCTCGTGGAGGAGGCCGGGGCCGAGCAGGTCGGCGCCGCGGTCGCCGCGGCCCGGCGTGCGGTCGACGGCGCCTGGGGGCGCAGCACGGTCGCCGAGCGCGCTGCCCTCCTGCGCCGGATCGCGGACCGGATCGAGGCTCGCTTCGAGGAGTTCGTCGCTGCCGAGGTGGCCGACACCGGCAAGCCGCTGCGCCAGGCCCGTGAGCTCGACGTGGCCCGCGCGGTGGTCAACTTCCGCTCGTTCGCCGACACGGTCAGCGCCACCGGTCTCGACTCGTTCCTCACCGAGCTGGCCGACGGGCGTCGGGCGCTCAACTACGCGGTCCCGCGCCCGCTCGGCGTCGTCGCGATCGTCGTCCCGTGGAACCTGCCGCTGCTGCTGCTGACCTGGAAGGTCGCGCCCGCCCTGGCCTGCGGCAACGCGGTCGTGGTCAAGCCGTCCGAGGAGACGCCCTCGACCGCCACGCTCCTCGCCGAGGTCATCGCCGAGGCCGGTGCTCCGGACGGCGTCTACAACGTCGTGCACGGCTTCGGTCCCGGCTCCGCCGGCGAGCTGTTGACGACCCACCCCGACATCGACGGCGTCACCTTCACCGGGGAGTCGGCCACCGGGGCGGCGATCATGCGCGGCGTCGCGCCCTTCGTCCGCCCGGTCTCCTTCGAGCTCGGCGGCAAGAACGCCGCGGTCGTCTTCGCCGACGCCGACCTCGACAAGGCGGTGGCCGGCTTGGGGCGCTCGATCTTCACCAACACCGGCCAGGTGTGCCTGTGCACCGAGCGGGTCTACATCGAGCGCCCGGTGTACGACGAGGTCGTCGCCGGCCTCGTCGAGCACGCCCGGGGCCTGCGCCTGGGACGTCCCGAGGACGAGGCCACGACCACCGGACCGCTCATCTCCGTCGAGCACCGCGCCAAGGTCGAGCGCTACCTCGCGACGGCGGTCGACGAGGGGGCCGAGGTGCTGGTCGGCGGCGGCGTCCCGGACCTCGGCGCGGACCTCGCCGGCGGTGCCTGGATCGAGCCCACGCTGTGGGCCGGACTGCACCAGCAGGCACGAGCGGTCCGGGAGGAGGTCTTCGGCCCGGTCGCGGCACTGATGCCCTTCGACACCGAGGAGGAGGCCGTCGGGCTCGCCAACGACACCCGCTACGGCCTGGCCGCCGCCGTGTGGACCCGCGACCTCGAGCGCGGCCACCGCGTCGCCCAGCAGATGCGCGTGGGCATGTCGTGGGTCAACACCTGGTACCTGCGCGACCTGCGCTCGCCCTTCGGCGGCGTCGGCCTGTCCGGCATCGGCCGCGAGGGCGGGACGCACTCCCTGCACTTCTACACCGAGCCCACGAACGTGTGCGTGCAGCTGTGAACGACGACGACATCACCGACGCCGCCTGGCGGCTGGTCGACGCCGCACGCTGGGGCGAGCCGTGCGAGCCCGTGCGCGACCTGATCGACACCGACGACCTCGCGGCGGCCTACCGGGTCCAGGCGCTGGTCAGCCGGTACCGGGAGGAGAACGGACACCGGGTCGTCGGACACAAGGTCGGCCTGTCCTCGGCCCCGAGGCTTCACCTGGTCGGAGACAGCACGTCCGGCATCGGCACCCTCTTCGACGACATGGCGTACGGCGACCGCGAGCCGATCTCGCTCGACAGCCTGCTCCAGCCGAGGGTCGGCGTCGGGGTCGCGTTCGTGCTCGGGCGGGACCTCGACCTGGAGCGCCCGACCGTCGCCGACGTGATCCGGGCGACCGACTTCGTGCTGCCGGCGATCGAGATCGTCGACTCGCGGATCTTCGGCTGGGACGTCACGCCGGCCGAGGCCGTCGCCGACAACGCCTCGAGCGGGGCGTTCGTCCTCGGCAGCATCCCGCGCCCGCTGGCCGGTGTCGACCTGGTCGGCGCGACCACCGTGCTCACCGAGGTCGGCCGCGACGGCGACCTCGCCGGTGCGATCGCCGGCAACCCGATCGTCGCCGTCACCTCCCTCGCGCGTGCGCTCGCGGCGAGGGGTGTTGCGCTGCGAGCCGGTGACGTGGTCCTCTCCGGAGCGGTCGGACAGGCTGTCCCCGTCATCGGCCCGGGAGCCTTCCACGCGCGGATCGCCGGTCTCGGTGAGCTCACCGCGACCTTCGTGGAGCGGGAGGCGGCATGACGACGTGGCGCCCGCGCCGCCCCCACAGCACGCACCACATCGAGGAGGACACGTGAGCGACATCGCCGAGCTGGCCGATCGGCTCGACCGGGCCCGGACCGGGCGTGCGCCCATCGTCCAGCTGACCGCCGGCACCGAGGTCGACCTGGAGTCCGCGTACCTCGTCCAGCGCGAGGGCATCGCCCTCCGGGTCGGGCGCGGGGAGCGGGTCGTCGGAGTCAAGCTGGGCTTCACCAGCAAGGCCAAGGCCGAGCAGATGGGCGTCTCCGACGTCATCCTCGGCGTGATGACCGCGCAGACGCAGACCGAGGACGGCGGCGAGATCGACCGGAGCCGCTTCATCCACCCGCGGGTCGAGCCGGAGATCGCGCTGCTCCTCGGTGCCGACCTCGATCCGGCGGCGCCGGCGGACGAGCAGCTCGCGGCCGTCGCACAGGTCGCACCGGCGCTCGAGATCATCGACAGCCGCTACCGCGACTTCCGGTTCTCGCTCGCCGACGTCGTCGCCGACAACACCTCCGCCGCCGGATTCGTGGTCGGGGAGTGGCGCGACCTCGCGACGGTCCTCTCCGACCTCGATCTCGCCGACCTCGAGGTGACCCTCGAGATCGACGGCGAGGTCGCCGAGACCGGCTCCACGGGCGACATCCTCGGCGACCCGCTGCGTGCCGTCGCCGCGGTCGCCCGACTGGCGTCGCAGCACGGCGTCCCGGCGCCGGCCGGATCGATCATCCTCGCCGGAGCCGCCACGGCCGCTGCCCCCCTGCCCGACCGGGCGGGGGCGCAGGTCGTGGCCACCGTGGCCGGGCTCGGCAGCGTGTCCTGCACGATCGGGGGCGCACGATGAGCGAGGCGCACCTGGTGGCCGGGAAGGCGACGCCTCGGGGGCGCTTCCCGCACGTGAAGGTCGCAGGCGGCTTCGCCTACGTGTCCGGGACGAGCAGCCGGCGACCGGACAACACCTTCGACGGCGTCGAGGTCGACGACCTCGGTGTCACGAACCTCGACATCCGGGTGCAGACCCGGGCCGTGATCGAGAACATCCGCGACATCCTCGCCGCCGTCGGAGCCGGCCTCGAGGACCTGGTCCAGGTCACGACGTACCTGGTCAACATGAACGACTTCGGCGGCTACAACGAGACCTACGCCGAGTTCTTCGACCACGACGGTCCGACCCGTACGACGGTCGCGGTCCACCAGCTCCCGCACCCGCACCTGCTCATCGAGATCCAGGCGGTCGCCTGCTTGCCCGGCACCGCGGACCGGAAGGACGACGCATGAACATCCCACCCGTCTTCAACTTCGAGAAGTGGGTCGCCGAGCACGAGCACCTGCTCAAGCCGCCGGTGAACAACCGGCAGATGTGGGAGCCGATGGGCGACTTCATCGTGCAGGTGGTCGGCGGCCCCAACCAGCGCACCGACTTCCACCTCGACCCCTACGAGGAGTGGTTCTACCAGGTCAAGGGCAACATGCACGTCAACCTGATGACCGACGAGGGCCCCGTCCGCGTCGACATCCGCGAGGGCGACATGTGGATGCTCCCGCGCAACGTGCACCACTCGCCGCAGCGCCCCGAGGAGGGGTCGATCGGCATCGTGATCGAGCGGATCCGCGAGGAGGGCACGCTCGAGAAGTTCGTGTGGTTCTGCGAGTCCTGCCACCACCAGGTCCACGAGGTCGAGCTCCAGGTGCGCGACATCGTCGCCGACCTGCCGCCCGTCTTCGAGCAGTTCTACGCCTCCGAGGAGGCGCGCACCTGCACGAGCTGCGGTGCGCTCCACCCCGGAAAGGGCTGAGCCGTGGGCGGCACCGTCGACGTCCACACCCACTACGTCCCCCGTGGCTGGCCGGACCTCGGCCCGGGACAGCCCTGGCTGCGGATCGACTCCGAGCGCGACGCGATGATCCTCGTCGGTGACTCCGAGTTCCGGCGCGTCCAGGACGACTGCTGGGACGCCGGGGTGCGGCTCGCTGACATGGACGCGGACGGCGTCGCCCGGCAGGTCGTCTCGCCGACGCCGGTCTTCTTCTCCTACGACCTGCCCGGGGCCGAGGCTGCCGCCGTCTGCCGGATCTTCAACGACCTGGCGCTGGAGATCTGCGCGCCCGGCGGTGAGCGCCTGGTGCCGTTCTGCCAGGTCCCGCTCCAGGACCCGGACCTGGCGTGCGTCGAGCTCGACCGCGCCGTCGCCGCCGGGCACCGGGGCGTCGAGATCGGCAACCACGTGGGTGATCGCGACCTCGACGACGCGGGCATCATCACCTTCCTCCAGCACGCCGCCGACTCGGGAGTCCCGGTCTTCGTGCACCCCTGGGACATGCACACCTCGCCCCGGCTGGACCGGTGGATGGCGCGATGGCTGGCCGGGATGCCCGCCGAGACCCATCTCTCGGTGCTCGCGATGATCCTGGGCGGCGTGTTCGACAAGGTGCCGGACTCGCTGCGGATCTGCTTCGCCCACGGCGGCGGCTCGTTCCCCTTCTGGCTGGGGCGCTTCGAGAACGCCTGGCACCGCCGCGGCGACGTCATCGCCACCTCGGCACAGCCGCCCTCGGCGTACGTCGACCGGTTCAGCGTCGACAGCGTGGTCTTCGACCCGCGGGCGCTGCGCACCCTCGTCGACACCATGGGCGTGTCCCAGGTGATGGTCGGCAGCGACTACCCCTACCCGCTGGGAGAGCGCCCGGTCGGCAAGGTGGTCGACGACGCGGACTTCCTCAGCGAGTCCGACCGTGCCGCCCTGCGCTGGGGCAACGCCTCCCGGTTCCTGGGGTCCTGACTCGTCCTGCCCGAGGTGAGGCCGCCGTGCTGCGCGAGGTCCGTCAGGCCTCGACGCGGACGACGTCGAGCCAGTCCGCCAGGACGGTGTCGCGGTCCGCGCCCAGGTCCGGGCTGGAGGCGGTGACCGTGGCGCGCCCCTCGCCCGAACCGGGGAAGCGCAGCGGCTGCGTGAGGAAGGGTGTCCGTCCCAGCACCGGGTGCTCGAAGTGGTCGACCAGCCCGCGGTGCGTCGCCTGCTCGCTGGCGAGTGCCTGAGCCAGGTCCCAGATCGGCGCCGCGGGCACTCCCGCCTCCTCGGCCCGGGCGACGGCCTCGTCGGTCGTCAACCGGGTCGACCACGACGTCGCGAGCTCCTCGATGTCGACCCGGTGCGCGGTCCGGGACCCGTCGTCCGCGAAGCGCGGATCGTTCGCGGCCTCCGGGTGACCGACGAGCGTGCAGAACCGTGCGAACACGCTGTCGTTGGCCACCGCGATCGCGACCAGTCCGTCCTTGGACGGGTAGGTGTCGAAGGGTGCGGAGACGGGGTGCCGGTTGCCGACGCGGCCCGGCAGCGCACCGGTCGCGGTCAGGATGCTCATCGCGGTGACCTGCAAGGAGACGAGCGAGTCGAACATCGCGACGTCCACGTGACGCCCGACGCCGGTCCGCTCGCGCTCGAAGAGTGCGGCCGTGACGCCCCAGGCGGCGTGGAGGCCGGCGATGACGTCGCCGACCGACTCGCCCACCCGGGTCGGTCCGCCCTCCGCGGTCCCTGTGCCCTCCATCAGGCCCGACATGGCCTGGACCACCAGGTCGTAGGCCGGGGCGTGGGCGAGCGGACCGTCCTGGCCGAAGCCCGAGATGCTGGCGTACACCAGGCGCGGGTTGATCGCGCTCAACGCCGCGTGGTCGATGCCGAGCCGCGTCGCCACGCCCGGGCGGAAGTTCTCGACCACCACGTCGGCGGCGCGGGCCAGATCCAGCAAGGTGGCGTGGTCGTCGGCGTCCTTCAGGTTCAGCGCGATGCTGCGCTTGCCGTGGTTGAGCTGCGCGAAGTAGACGCTCTCGCCGTCGCGGAAGGGGCCGAGGTGCCGGGCGTCGTCGCCGTGGAGGCCCTCGACCTTGACGACGTCGGCGCCCAGGCCCCTCAGCAGGGAGGTGCAGTAGGGGCCGGCCAGCACCCGGCTCAGGTCGAGCACCTTCACGTCGGTCAGCAGCGGCATCGTCGTCCTCCTCGTCGTTCCTCAGGGATCCCGGGGCGATCCGTACGACCGTCCCGAGCGCGGCAACCGTAGGAACCGGCCGTCCCGGCAGGCCATGTTCAAGTGCCCAATCATTGCGTTTCGTGTCGGGCACTTGCACATTGCGTGAGTCCCGTCACGAACGGGTGAATGGGTGCCGCACCGGTCCCCGTCGAAAGCGAAGCCATGTACCTCCTCGATGACGTCCACCACGAGCTCCGCGCCGCGGCGCGCCGCGTCAGCACCGAGAAGCTGGCGCCCCGCGCCGCCGCGGTCGACGAGGCCGCCGTGTTCCCCCAGGAGAGCTACGACGTCCTGGTCGCTGCGGGCCTCCACGCGCCCGGCATCCCCGAGCAGTACGGCGGTGACGGCGTGGACGCGATCGCCTCCGCGATCACCGTGGAGGAGGTCGCCCGGGTCTGCGCGTCCAGCTGCGCGATCATCACCTCCAACAAGCTGGGCGTGGTCCCGCTCCTGCACTACGCCAGCGAGGACCAGCGGCAGCGGTACCTGCCCGAGATCGCGTCCGGCGAGGCGTTGATGGCCTACGCGATCAGCGAGCGCGAGGCGGGCAGCGACGTCGCGGCCATGCGCACGAGCGCGCGGCTCGACGGTGACTCGTGGGTACTCAACGGCGTGAAGACGTGGATCACCTCGGCCGGGATCGCCCGCTACCTCGTGGTCTTCGCGGTGAGCGACCCGGGCCAGGGCTCGCGCTCGCTCTCGGCGTTCATCGTGCACGCCGACGACCCGGGCATCTCCTACGGCGAGCCGGAGCGCAAGATGGGACTCAAGGGCTCCGTCACCCGCGAGGTCTACTTCGAGAACTGTCGCGTCCCCGTGGACCGCCTGATCGGCGAGCGGGGCCGGGGCATGCGGGTCGCGCTCGGGACCCTCGACCACACCCGGGTCTCGATCGGGGCCGAGGCGGTCGGCATCGCCCAGGGTGCGCTGGATGCGGCGGTCGCCTACATCAAGGAGCGCCGGCAGTTCGGCCGGGCGATCGCCGACTTCCAGGGCATCCAGTTCATGGTCGCCGACATGGGCATGAAGGTCGAGGCGGCGCGGCAGATGGTCTACGCCGCGGCCGCGCGCAGCGAGGCGGGCAGCGATGACCTCACCTTCTTCGGTGCGGCCGCCAAGTGCCTGGCATCGGACACGGCCATGGCCGTGACGACCGACGCGGTGCAGCTCCTGGGTGGATACGGCTACACCCGGGACTTCCCGGTCGAGCGCATGATGCGCGACGCGAAGATCACGCAGATCTACGAGGGCACCAACCAGATCCAGCGGGTCGTCATGGCTCGCCACCTGCTCGCATGAGCACGCAGCCGGGCCCGCGGGGCGGGCTACGAGCCGGAACCCCCCGCCGCGTCCAGCGCGGCGAGCGCGAGGGCGAGCTCCATGCGGTCCGTGAGTCGGTCGAGATCGCGGCCGAGGAGCTGCTCGACCTGCTCCAGCCGGTAGCGAAGCGTGTTGCGGTGGATCACCATCGCAGCAGCGGTGGCGCTGGGGACGCAGTCGTGGGCCAGGTAGGTGCGCAGGGTGAGAAGCAGGTGGTTGCCGGCCTGGTCGTCGCGATCGAGCAGCGGGCCGAGGACCTCCTGCCCGAGCTCCGCGAGCGGCAGGTCGAGGTTCCCGAGGAGGAGCCCCGTGAGCGACAGGGGCGCGGAACGGCCCACCCCGTCGGGCACGGCAGCCTGCCTGGCCTCGTAGTAGCCGAGTCGCAGGCCGGCCACCCCGCGACGCGCAGCGCCCAGCCCGATCGCAGGCTGGTGGCGCGCTCGGAGCAGCTGCTCGCGCAGATCGTCCGCCACTGCGGCGGCGTCGACTCCGTCGGGCACGACGACCGCGACCGCATCCTCCAGGAGTGCGGTGGGAAGGGCGTCGCCCTCGCGCGCGAGAACCGATCGCAGCTCCCACGGCACGCGGCGGAGCCGGTCGGGGCTGTCGTCCAGCAGCGCGACGACCATGGTCTGGGCCGCGTCGGCCTGGACGCCCAGCCGCCGCAGTCGGTTCCGTGCCGCGTGGTCGGAGACCAGGCCGTGCAACACGTCCTCGAGGACCTGGCCGAGCAGCTCCCGGCGGCCGGTCAGGAAGGCCTGCTCGCGGGCCAGCTCCAGGCCCAGCACCGTGGCGGCGAACGGAAGCACGCCTGCATGGGTCGGAGCCGGGACGGTGTGCAGGACGGCCACCGGGACGTCGTCCACGAGGACCTCGGACGACGCGGAGCTCCCCTCCTCGGTGTCCTCGCCCGCCACCGGGGTCCAGCGCGAGCTCTTGGGCGAGCGATGCAGGACGTGCCCGCTGGGCTCGGCCAGGACCACTGCATCGAGGCCGAGGCGGCGGCGCAGCTCGCCGAGCATGCCGTCGATGCCGCGTCGGGACAACAGCTCCCGGACCAGTCGGTCCTGCACCTGGAGATTGGTCTGCACCGCGGCATAGGTCTCGGCGTAGATCTGGTCGGCCAGCCAGTGGCTGATCGCGATGAAGGGCACCTCGACCGGCGAGACGACGAGGGGCAGCCCTGCGTCCCGCGCCGCGGCGACCAGGTGCGCGGGCGGCTCGTCGTGGACCAGGCCGATCCCGAGGCAGATCGCCGTGACCGGCACCGCGGCGAGGCGGGTCGCCAGGTCGTGCCACTCCTCGGGAGAGCGGTCGAGCAGGGCGGTGGTCATCACCAGTTCCTGGCCGCGCAGGAACGGCACCGGGTCCGGGAGCTCGGTCGTCGAGAGCCAGCTGATCGGCTGGTCGGCTGCGCCCTCCGGAAGGACGACCGCCCGCACCTGCAGGTTGGGCTCGTCGAGCAGGTCGCGCAGCACCACGGGCATGGCCGCATTGTGCCGGACGGCGATCGCCACTGAAGGAGGACAGCGGTCGCGGCGGTGTGCCTCGACCGGTCGGGACGTCGACCCAGACGTCCCTCAACCCGGGTCGTCCGCGACCTCGAACAAAGGAGTACGCATGCGAATCCGCTCTGTGATGGCTGGCACGCTCGTCGCGCTGCTGGCCGCGACGACCGCCTGCTCGGGAGGTGAGTCCGGCGGCGACACGCTCAAGATCGGCTTCTTCGCGCCATCGTCCGGGTTCGGGTCCTCGGACGGACGCAGCGCCCTGGCCGGCGCGAAGCTCGCCGTCGCCCAGGCGAACGCGGACGGTGGCATCGACGGCAGGAAGGTCGAGCTGATCACCTACGACGACGCCAGCGACCCCAAGCAGGGCGCCGTGATCGCGACCAAGCTGGTGTCCCAGGACCGGGTCGTCGCGGCGGTCAGCGGTTCCTACAGCCCGCAGACCCTCGCGGCGGCGACCATCTTCCAGCGGAACGAGGTCCCGCTCGTGTCTGCGTACGCCGTCAACCCGGGCATCCCCGAGACCGGCGACTTCGTCTTCCAGCAGGACTTCGACGGTGAGGTGCAGGGCCGCGCCGGCGCCGTCCAGCTCGCCCAGGACGGGGTGAGGAAGCCCGCGATCATCGCGATCGACAACGACTTCGGCAACGCACTCGTGGACGGGTTCAGCGACCAGGCGGAGGAGAGCGGGCTGGACGTCGTCTCCGTCGACAAGAACGAGTTCGGTGAGAAGGACTTCGACTCGATCGTTCGTCGCGCCGTCGACGCCGGCGCCGACGCGATCTACCTCGTCCAGTACGTCGCGGAGGGAACCCAGTTCTTCCGCGCCCTGCGGAAGTCCGGCGTGGACCTGCCCGTGCTGAGCACCGAAGGCATCGACTCGGCCGGTTTCCTCGAGTCGATCGGCGACCTCGCCGACGGCACGAAGATCACCACCAACCTCAACCGCGACGCCGACGCGACGGCGACCACGACCTTCCTGGCGGACTTCGCCGAGGCCAACGACTTCCCTGCGGACATGGTGGCCGCGTCGTCGTACGACGCCGTGAAGCTGATCCTCGATGCCGCCGAAGCATCGGGGACCAGCGCGGACGACATCCGCAAGGGGCTGGTCGGCACCTCCGACCACGCCGGTGCCACCGGCACCCTGGCGAAGTTCACCGACGGGCGGCAGGTGGTCAAGCCCGTGCAGGTTCTCCGGTTCGAGGGCGCGAGCCTGGTGTCGGTCGGCGAGATCACCGACCCGGCCGTCATCACTCCGTGAGCTGCTGATGGAAACCACAGTCGACGGACTCGTCATCGGGTCCCTGTATGCCTTGGTCGCGCTGGGGCCGTGCCTGGTCTACGGGTTGCTGCGCGTGCTCGACATCGCGAACGCCGCTGCCCTGACCCTCGGTGGCTACCTCGTCCTCGTCCTCGCCGAGCGCGCCGACAGCCCGTTGCTGGGCGTGCTGGCGGGCCTGGCCGCGGGCGCCGTGCTCGGTTGGGTGGTCCAGCGCTGGATCTACCGGCCGATCCTCGACCGCGGGCCGATCGTCACGCTCGTGACCGGAATCGGGCTCTACATCGTGGCCACCGAGCTGTTCCGCCTGGTCTTCGGGCCGTCGCAGCGCAGCGCCCACGTCGAGCTTCCGTTGCCCGACCTCGACCTCGGCGGCGTACGGCTCGAGGGCATCGACGTCGTGGTGCTGTCGGTGACCGTCAGCGTGATCGGCGCGACCTGGTACGTGCTGACCAGGACGCGGAGCGGCGTCCTGTGGCAGGCCGTCGCGCAGGACCGGAACGTGGCAGGTGCGGTGGGCATCAACGCCCCTCGGGTCATCGCGGCCGTCTTCGCGGTCGGGTACCTCCTGTCGGCACTTGCCGGTGCGCTGCTCTCGGTGAAGTACGACGCGGTCTACCCGACCCTGGGTGACATCCCTGCCTACAAGATGCTGGCGATCATCATCCTCGGCGGCCTCGGGAGCCCTGTCGGCACGATCGTGGCAGCCCTGCTCATCGGACTCGTCGAGTCGTGGGTCGTGGCGTCCTTCGGGTTCGCCCTGCCCCGCGACGCCATCGCGTTCGTGGCGCTCATCGTGATGCTCCTGAACCGGCCACAGGGCCTGATCCCGTCCCGGGTGGTGAAGGCATGACCTACGCGATCGTCGTGGCGGTGACCGCGATCTTGATGGCCAGCGTCGTCGTGAGCCTGAACCTGACGGCAGGCTATGCCGGTCAGCCGAACCTCGCGCAGAGCGCCTTCTTCGGTCTCGGTGCCTACTTCGCCGCGGTGCTCTCGGTCGAGCACGGCATGTCCTTCTGGTCGGTGCTGCCCGTGGCAGCACTGGTCGCGGGGCTCGCGGGGGCGGTCCTCGGGGCGATCAGCCTGCGGCTGCGCGAGGACTTCTTCGCGATCACGACCGTCGGCCTGAACTTCGTGGTGGTCGCGCTGTTCAAGAGCGTCGACTTCTTCGGTGGGGCCACAGGGATCTACGGCCTCCCGCTCCCGGTGCTCGGCAGCACGGCGTTCACCAACGACCACTTCCTCGTGCTGTCAGTGGTGCTCCTCGCCGTCGTCGTCCTGGTCGCCAGGATCGTGCGGGACAGCTGGTACGGCGGCATGTTGATGGCGATCCGCGAGGACGAGCTGGTGGCAGCCTCGCTGGGAGCACCGGTGGCGCTCTTCAAGGCGTCGGCGTTCGCGTTGAGCTCCCTCCTGGCCGGTGTGGTCGGGGCCGTCTACGCCTTCTTCATCAGCAGCATCACGCCTGAGACCTTCGGCTTCAACCAGTCGGTGCTCCTGCTGTCGATGCTCATCATCGGTGGGATCGGGACCATCCGCGGGGCCATCGTCGGCGCCGTCCTCCTGACCCTGGTCCCCGAGCTCTTCCGGTTCGCCTCGGACTACCGCAACCTCGTCTACGGCGTGTTCCTGGTGCTCGTGCTGAGGTTCCAGCCGCAGGGACTCGTCGGGGACGACAGCTGGCTGGCCCGCGGTGTGTCCGGGCTGCTGCGTCGCCCGAGTCCGTCGCTCCCGACCCCGAAGGAGGTGGCCCGATGAGCGCGGGCAGGCGCGAGGTACCGCTCGTCGAGGTGCGCGGGATCGGGGTGCGCTTCGGAGGGCTCCAGGCGCTGGACGAGGTGTCCTTCGCGGTGGGGCAGGGGGAGTTCGTCTCGGTGATCGGCCCCAACGGGGCCGGCAAGTCGACCCTCTTCAACGTGATCTCCGGCGTGCAGAGGCCGACCTCGGGGGAGGTGCTCTTCGACGGCGAGCCGGTCCGCAGGTCACGCCCCGACCTGGTCCACGCCCGTGGCGTGGGACGGACCTTCCAGGTCGCGCGGCCGATCGGCTCGCTGACGGTGCGGGACAACGTGCTGCTGGGTGCCGGTGGTCACCGGTTGCGCGGCGTGCTCAGCAGCCTGCGGCCCCGGTCGCGCGACCGCGCGCTGCAGCTGCGGGTCGACGAGCTGCTCGAGCTCGCCGGACTCACGGCGGTCGCACACCGTCCGGCCTCGGAGATCAGTCCCGGTGACCTGCGCCGGATGGAGATCGCGCGGGCCCTGGGCGACGAGCCGCGGCTGGTCCTCCTCGACGAGCCTGCGGCCGGGGTCGGCTCGGACGGGCTGACCCCGCTCGCAGAGCTCCTGGGGAGGATCCGGGAGCGCGGGGTCGCGGTGCTCCTCGTCGAGCACTACGTCGGGCTGGCGCTGTCCCTCTCGGACCGGGCTGTCGTCCTCAACCGCGGCCGGCTGCTGGCCGTGGGCGACCCGGACGAGATCCGCGGCAACCAGGCCGTCATCGACGCCTACCTCGGGACGAAGCGGTCCCGAGCCGACGGCGGCGTCCAGCAGTCGACAGGAAGCGAGCACGAGGGATGAGCCGGCTGAGCATCGAGAACGTGAGTGCCGGATACGGACGGAGCGCCGTCCTGCACGGCGTGAGCCTGGCCGTCGAGTCCGGGGAGTTCGTCGTCGTGCTCGGCTCCAACGGGGCGGGCAAGTCGACGCTGATGCAGGTGGTCATGGGCCTGCTGCCGCTGACCGGCGGCAGCGTGCGGCTCGGCGGCGTCGACCTCGCAGCCCTGCCTGCGCACGCGCGGGTCCGGCACCGCGTCGCCTACGTGCCCGAGGGGCGGCGGGTGTTCCCGGCGCTCACCGTCGAGGAGAACCTGGTCGCCGCCTGGCGGCCGCCGGGGCGCGACCAGGCCGAGGCCCTGGACCGGCAGTACGCGACGTTCGAGCGGCTCCGCGAGCGGCGCCACCAGCTCGCCGGCACCCTCTCCGGCGGGGAGCAGCAGATGCTCGCGCTCGCGCGAGCCCTGATCAGCGAGCCGGAGCTGCTCGTCGCGGACGAGATCTCGCTGGGTCTGGCCCCGATGGTCGTGGAGGAGCTCTTCGAGGTGTTCGCCGATCTCAACCGCGCGGGAACGGCGATACTCCTGGCCGAGCAGAGTGCGGTGCTCGCGCTCGAGTTCGCCAGCACGGCGCACGTGATGGAGACGGGGCGGATCACCCTCTCGGGCGCGGCCGCCGACCTCGCGGACGATCCCCGGGTCGCTGACGCCTACCTGCGGATGAGCTGAGCCGCCCTCGGGCCGGCACGTCAGCACGGGCGAGTCGTGGGTGGCCCGTGCTGACGTGTCGTGCGGGCCCGGGGGACAGCGACCCCCGTGACCGACCCCGATGTCGGTCTCGACGCCGTTCAGGCGTGGGGTGGTCCGGGACGGTCCGTGTCGGCGATCCGGTCGGCGAGTCGCCCGGCACCGTCCGCAGCGCTGGCGAGCCAGCGCTCGACCACGGCGACCTCTGCGTCGTCGAGATCGACCAGCGACGCGCGCAGCGCTCCTGCGAGCGGGCCGAAGAAGCCGCTGGCCACCTGGCGAGCGGTGTCGGTCAGGGCCAGCAGGTGGCGGCGGCCGTCGGCGGGGTCGGGCACGCGTTCCACGTGGCCGCTCGCCTCGAGGCGGCGCAGCAGCGCGGACGTCGCCGGCGGGCTGAGGTCGATCGCGTCGGCGAGGCGACTGGGGGTCATGACCTGACCTCGCAGCGAGGCCTGGTGGAGGTGGGCGAGGGCCTCGACGTCGGTGGGGTGCAGGGCGTGGTGGCGGGCGAACAGGTGCGAGAAGCGGGTGAGCTCGTAGGACAGCCGCTGGACCAGCAGCGGGACCCGGGCTCCGGGTGGCTGGTCGGTGGTCGACGGCATGGGCATATCCTTCCATCATGGAACTATCTCGGGTGAGCGCCCGCTTGCCGCTGATTCTCCGTCCCCGGGTCGCCTGGGTGCTCCCTGCCCTCTACCTGCTCGTCGGAGGCGCCCTGATCGGGGTCGTGGGCACGGCGCCGGTCGATCGTGCCGCGAACGATCAGCTTCCCGACGGGTACGACGCCACCGCGGTGGTCCGGCTGCTGCAGGAGTTCCCGTCCGGTGACGACCGGGTGGCCGTGGTCCTGTTCTCCGCGAGCCGCCCACTCGCGCCGGCCGACCTGCGGGTGGTGGAGCAGGTCTTCGCCGAGGCCGGCGGCGGCGAGGCAACGCCGCTGCAGGCTGCGCAGGACGGGACCGCCCTGGTCGGCGTGCTGCCGATGCCGAGCAGCGACGCTGCCCAGCTCGCCGACGACGTCGAGGACCTGCGCGCCGCCGTCCGCGCGGGACTGCCCGACGGCGTGCGCGCCGAGGTCACCGGTCCGGCCGCGATCCAGGGCGACCTCGCCCGTGTCTTCGAGGGTGCGGACCTGACCTTGCTGCTCGTGACCGCCTCGGTCGTGGCCCTGCTGCTGATCATCACCTACCGCTCGCCGGTGCTGTGGCTGGTCCCGCTGCTCGTCGTCGGCGTCGCCGACCGGTTGGCTGCCGTGGGGGCCACCCACGCGCTCACCGCGCTGGACGTCGCCTACGACCAGTCCACGACGGGCATCCTCTCCGTCCTCGTGTTCGGCGCCGGCACCGACTACGCGCTGCTGCTGATCTCCCGCTACCGCGACGAGCTGCACCGCACCCCGAGCCGGGCCGAGGCGATGGCGCAGGCATGGCTGCGCACGAGCGAGGCGGTGCTCGCCAGTGCGGCCACGGTCGTCGTCGCGCTGCTGGCCTTGCTGCTCTCCGCGTTCCCGACGACCCGGGGGCTCGGTCTGGCCTGCGCGATCGGCGTCGTCGTGGCCGCCCTCGCCGTGCTCGTGGTGCTGCCGCTGGCGCTGGTCGTCTTCCCGCGTGGCATCTTCTGGCCACGCCGACCGGAGGTGGGGGAACCGACCGCCTCGGAGGGACGGACCCTGTGGCGCCGGATCGGTGACGCCGTGGCCCGCCGACCGTTGCGCTGGGCATCGGCGGGTGTCGTGCTGCTGGCCGTCCTGGCGAGCGGAGTCCTCGGCATCCGCAGCGGCCTGTCCGAGGCCGACCAGTTCATCGACACCCCGGAGTCGATCGCGGCCGCCTCCCGGCTGGCCGAGTCGTTCCCGGCCGGCAGCGCCGACCCGGCCGTGGTGCTGACCCGCGACGACGTCGGGAAGGTCCTTCGTGCCGTCCGGTCCGCCGACGGCGTCGCGTCGGCGCGTCCGGTGGGTGAGCACGACGGCCTGAGCCGGATCGACGTCGTCCTCGACCACGCTCCCGGGACGCCCCGGGCGCGGGAGGACGTCGTCGCGCTGCGCGCAGCCGTGGCCGGCCTGCCCGGCACCGTGGTGGGCGGCACGGACGCGCAGGACGTCGACTCCGACGCCGCGAGCAGGGACGACCGGGCGCTGGTCCTGCCGCTGATCCTCGCCGTCGTGCTGGTGGCGCTCACCCTGCTCCTGCGCTCGCTCGTCGCGCCCGTCGTGCTCGTGCTCACCGTCGTCGCCACCTACCTCGCCGCCCTGGGAGCGGGGTGGGTGCTCGGCCACGGTGTGTTCGGCTTCGAGCGGCTCGATGTCGGCGTACCCCTGCAGGCCTTCCTCTTCCTCGTCGCGCTCGGCGTCGACTACAACATCTTCCTGGTGACGCGCGCCGCGGAGGAGGCGGAGCGGTACGGCGCCCACGAGGGCATGCTCCGTGCCCTGGCCTCCACGGGCGGCGTCATCACCAGCGCAGGAGTGCTGCTCGCGGCGGTATTCGCGGTCCTCGGCGTGCTGCCCCTCGTCGTGCTGGCGCAGCTCGGCATCGTCATCTGTGTCGGAGTGCTGCTCGACACGCTGCTGGTGCGCACGGTCCTGGTGCCGGCGATCGCGCTCCGCCTCGGCGACCGGTTCTGGTGGCCGAGGCGTCAGGCGACCAGGTCGTCCCAGCCCGCGGCGAGGTAGTCGAGGAACGCCGGCCCGACGTGCTCGGCCGCGAGCTCGGCGCGCGGCACGGGCCGGGGCCGGGTGCGGAAGCCGGTGTCCGCGAGCGCACGGGCCGCGAAGTCGTGGTGCAGGATCGCCCCGGTGCCGACGGTGACGACGTCGGCGCCCCGGTCGAGGCACCACTGCGCGTCGGCAGTGGTCAGCACGCCGCCCGCGACGCCGAGCAGGGCGCCGTGCCGGGGCAGGTCGGTGAAGTGCTCGATCAGCAGGCCGTCGTGCCCCTCGGCCCGCGGCTGCATGCGGACGTCCCACAGGGACATGTCGAGGTAGTCGAGCTGCCCGGTCGCCAGCAGGGCCCGCGCGGTCTCGCGGCCCTCGGGCAGGGTCGTGCCGTAGCCCTCGGGCGTGAGCCGCAGGCCCACCTGGAAGTCGGGGCCGGTCGCGGCCCGGACCCCGTCGACGACCTCGAGCAACGGACGCATCCGGTCCTCGAGCGCGCCGCCGTACCCGTCCTCGCGGTGGTTGGACCGGGCGTCGAGGAACTGCGCGAGCAGGTAGCCGTGGGCACCGTGCAGCTCGACCCCGTCGAAGCCGGCCTGCTCGGCGCGGACCGCGGCGGCGACGAAGTCGGCCACCATCCGTCGTACGCCGTCGGTGCTCAGCGCCACCGTGTCCTTGGCGGGATCCGCCCACGGCCCGACGTTGGGCACCCCGTTGAGCGCGGCGTCCGAGCGCCGGCCGCCGTGGTGGAGCTGGACGGCGGAGCGGGTGCCGGTCGACCGCAGGCTCTCGGCGAGCCGGCGCAGGCCCGGCAGGTGCTCGTCGCCCGCGATGCCGAGCTGGCCGCGCCAGGCCCGGCCCTCGGGGGCGACGTACGCCGCGCAGGTCATGGTCAGCCCGAACCCGCCGCGTCCGCGGGCCACGAGCCAGTCGTGCTCGTCGTCGCTGAGCGTGCCGTCGTCGTTGCTCTGCACGTTGGTCAGCGGGGCGAGCGCGAACCGGTTGCCCCAGGCGGGGCCGTGGGCGAGGACGACGGTGTCGGAGAGCGAGGTCACCGGCCCATCCTGCCAACGCGGACCCGGCGCAACGACGAGACCCCCGCCGGTGTCCCGACGGGGGTCTCGCTGCTTGTGGGCAGGGGCGGGGTCGAACCGCCGACCTATCACTTTTCAGGCGATCGCTCGTACCAACTGAGCTACCTGCCCAAGCAGTCGACAACCTTACCGGAGGGTGTGCCGAGGAACGAATCTGGGGCGACACTGTGCCGATGCTGCGCCGATGCGCATCTGCCGGTGCCGGGCACTATGCTGGCCGGCGCTGCGGAGGCCCGTCCTCCACGGTGGGCCCCCATCGTCTAGCGGCCTAGGACACCGCCCTTTCACGGCGGGTACGCCGGTTCGAATCCGGTTGGGGGTGCGGCTCAACCGGCCGAGGTGGCTCCCGATTGGGACTGCTGGAGGTGGATGGGTTAGAGTTCCTTCCGCTTCACCACGCGAGAGCGGAGTGAGCGAGATGGCCCTGTAGCGCAGTTGGTTAGCGCGCCGCCCTGTCACGGCGGAGGTCGCGAGTTCGAGTCTCGTCAGGGTCGCCGACAAGCAGGAAGCCCCGGTCAGCACGACCGGGGCTTCCTGCATTTTCGGCTTGGGCACAATGTGTCTCGTGCCGGTCGAGATGAGCCCCGACGACTTCGACGCCCTCGTCGACCGTGCCCTCGACGAGATCCCCGAGGAGCTGGCCCGGCTCGTCCGCAACGTCGTGGTGCTCGTCGAGGACGAGCCCCCCGAGGGCGAGCCCGACGACCTCCTCGGCCTCTACGACGGCGTCGCGCTCACCGAGCGCGGTGGCGGGTTCGAGCCCCAGCTCCCCGACCGGATCTTCCTGTTCCGGGGCCCCCTGCTCGACATGTGCGACGACGAGCAGGACCTGGCCGAGGAGGTCCGGATCACCGTCGTGCACGAGGTCGCCCACCACTTCGGCATCGACGACGCCCGGTTGCACGACCTCGGCTACGCCTAGGAGACGCCCTGGGGAGCGCTCAGGCCTGGAGGCTGGGGAGCGAGCCGGAGCCGGTGCCGCTGCCCTGCCAGGCGACCGGCGGGGCGCCGACGGCCTGGCGGCGGAACTCGCCGAGGAACCAGATCTGGAACGAGCGCTGCTCGGCGGTGCGCGGCGCGGTCAGCAGGCGCTGGGCCCGCGAGAACTCGTCGGCGGCGTCGAGCAGGTCGATCAGCCCGCCGATCTGCCGGGCGGTCTCGCGCGGCATCCGCAGCCGCAGGTCGATGCTCTCGCGACCGTCGGCGTAGGCCTTGTCGACCTGCTCGCGGCCCATGTTGGCGCGCAGCGGCCGCTCGAGGGCGTCGAAGTGCTCGGAGAGGACCTTCGCCAGCGGGTAGTCGTCCTCGTGGGCGAGGGCGAGCAGGCGGATCTCGCGGCGCAGGTCGCGGTAGTGGCGCTGGAACCGGCCGAAGGCGCCGATCGGGACGCCGTTGATCTGGACGCCGACCTCGCCGACGCGGGTGTGGTCGGCGGCGAGCGACGGCATGCTGTGGGTCTGCTGGTACGGCGCGCCGCCGGTCTCGGAGAGCTCGGGAGCCGGTTCGAACCACACGGCCTTGCCGTCCTCGTCGATCTCGGCGCCCCAGGCGGCGGAGGCCCGGGCGACGATGTCGAGGCCGCGGCCGACCGTGGTCAGCGAGGCGAGCTGCTCCTCGTCGAGCGCGTCGAACGCGTCGAGGTCGAAGGCATCGATGTCGAAGCCACCCGCCTGCGTCACCGGCTGCGGAGGGATGACCGAGGCGTCGTGCACCTCGAACCGCGGGTGGTCGGCGGTGCCCCGGACCTGGAGCCGGATCGGCGCGGTGCCGTGGAGGACCGCGTTGGTGACCAGCTCGGAGACGGCGAGCTCGGCGCAGTCGGCGAGGTCGGTGCGCCCGAGCTGACCACAGGTCTGGACGACCCAGCGTCGTGCGTCGTGCACGATGCGTGGCCCGGGGGCCAGGTCCAGGGTCTGCCGGTGCTGCACGGAGGAACCTTCCGGTGTCGCGGCCCGAGTGTTGTGGTCGATGTCCGGGTAGTTGAGGAGGACGTTCCCGGGTGCGATACCCCACCCGGTTGACGACTAAACCAACCTCCGGAACCTCATTTGGTGACGGTCCGGGAGTGGTGTGACCGACCAGACCTTGACCTCGGGTTGGGGGTCGTGCAGGGGACGCGGAATGATGGGCTCGAACCGACGTCATCACGTCGTCATCCAAGAGGTGCTCCAGGAGGAAGCCATGGCAGCAGGCGACACCCAGCCCGACCTGCCCGATCGCGTCATCGTCCCCCGTTCCGACCGTCACCAGGTCGTCGTCATCGGGTCCGGCTTCGGTGGCCTGTTCGGCACCAAGCAGCTCAAGGACGCCGACGTCGACGTGACGATGATCGCGAAGACGACCCACCACCTCTTCCAGCCGCTGCTCTACCAGGTCGCGACCGGGATCCTCTCCGAGGGCGAGATCGCCCCGCCGACCCGTGAGGTCCTGGCCAACCAGAAGAACGCCCAGGTCCTGCTGGGCGAGGTCACCGACATCGACCTCGAGAACCGACTGGTCACCTCCCACGTGCTCGGTCGCGAGCTCGTGACGCCGTACGACTCGCTGATCGTCGCCGCCGGCGCCGGCCAGTCGTACTTCGGCAACGACCACTTCGCCGAGTTCGCCCCCGGCATGAAGAGCATCGACGACGCCCTCGAGCTGCGCGGCCGGATCTTCGGCGCCTTCGAGATGGCCGAGCTCGGCGCCTCCCGCGGCGAGAACGTCGACCACCTGCTGACCTTCGTGGTCGTCGGCGCCGGCCCGACCGGTGTCGAGATGGCCGGCCAGATCGCCGAGCTCGCCCACCGCACCCTGACCCGCGACTTCCGCGCGATCTCGACGCGCCACGCGCGCGTCATCCTGGTCGACGCGGCGCCGCAGGTGCTGCCGCCGTTCGGCCACAAGCTGGGCAAGTGGACCCAGGAGAAGCTCGAGAAGCTCGGCGTCGAGGTCATGCTCGGCGCGCTGGTCTCCCAGGTCGACGAGCGCGGCCTGACCGTCAAGTACAAGGACGGCTCCGAGGAGCGCATCGACGCGATCGCCAAGGTCTGGGCCGCCGGCGTGCAGGCCAACAAGCTCGGCAAGACCCTGTCCGAGCAGACCGGCGCGCCCCTGGACCGGGCCGGCCGGATCTCGGTCAACCCCGACCTCACGCTGCCCGGTTACCCCGAGGTGTTCGTGGTCGGCGACATGATCTCGCTCGACAACCTCCCTGGTGTCGCGCAGGTCGCGATCCAGGGCGCGAAGTACGCCGCCAAGGAGATCGAGGGCCGGCTCCAGGGCAAGCCCGCGCAGCCGCCGTTCAAGTACTTCGACAAGGGCTCGATGGCCATCATCAGCCGGTTCCGCGCGGTGGCGATGGTCGGCAAGCTCCGCGTCACCGGCATCCTCGCCTGGCTGATGTGGCTGGTCGTGCACCTCTTCTACATCACCGGCTTCAAGAACCGGGTCACCGCGGTGATGCACTGGTTCGTCTCGTTCATCGGCAAGGGCCGCTCCGAGCGCACCTCGACCGAGCAGCAGATCTTCGCCCGCGTCGCGCTCCAGCGACTGGCCCGTGGCGCCACGGACCTGGTCTCCGAGCCCGGCGAGTTCGACGAGGCCCAGCGCCGCGCCGAGCTCGAGGAGGTCGCCGCCGAGGAGGCGCGTCTGTCCGACGAGAACAAGCGCGGGGTCAAGGTCGGCGGCTGACGCCGGGCCGCGGGAATCACCTCTTCAGAGGCGATTCCCGCGCTTCTTGACCGGTGCAACGGCCAGGAAGCGTCAGGAGCGGTCGAGAAGTCGCTCGCGGATCGCGCGCGGCAGGATGAACACGCCCTCGGCCTCGGCGGTGACGCCGCGGGGACCGATCATGTGGGCCTTGGCCCAGGTCTTGATGCCGTCCTCGCGGTCGATCCACGCCTCGACCCGCAGGTCGCCGAGCGGGGTGCCCTGGCGGTAGACGATCGTCAGGGTGCCGGTCATGCCCGGGCGGCCGGCCGCGCCGACCGAGTGTCCGAGCACCTGGTCGAGGATGAGCGAGACGACGCCGCCGTGGACCAGGCCGGGCGGTCCCTCGTACGCCGCGCCGCAGTGGAACCGCGTCTCGGCGCGGCCGGTGGCGTCGCTGGTGACGTGCAGCGGCGGGGCGATCGGGTTGCGCAGGCCGATGACGGGGTTGCCCCAGGGGCGGCGCCGGCCGCCGGTGAGGTGCTGCTGCCCGAGGGTCTGGGTGCGACGTACCTTCCGCAACCGGGCGACCGCTGCCTCGACGTCGGCCTGGGCGGCGCGGACCTCGTCCTCCTCGACGTCCGACATGACGCACAGGTCGACCAGCTCGCGGGCGGCCTCGGCGAGCGGGCGCCACACGGCCGCCTCGCGCTCCACCTCGGCGGCGGGCGTCTCGTCGGCGTCGGGGAGGTGCCAGTTCATGCCCGCCAGAGTAGAACACGTTCTCGTTGTGGCGGCGGGGAAACCCGTTGACCGGGATGGTGGGATGGAGCCATGACCGCGCTCGTGCCGCCCGACGTCGCCCGCTGGAAGTCCTGGGCGGCGATGATCGAGGACTTCGGTGGCACCGACGAGATGCACGGCTCGGGTCACTGGAACCTCGAGGGCGACCCGGTGCCGACCGAGGCCGGCTGTGCGGCGTACGTCGCCATGACCGAGCTGACCTCGACCGCCGACCTCGACGGCACGCGGGTGCCCTCGACGTACTTCTGGATCACCGACGGCGACGGCGGGCCCGAGGACGAGGTGGTCGGCTTCCTGCACCTGCGGCACCTGCTCAACGACTGGCTGCTGGAGCAGGGCGGACACATCGGCTACGCCGTGCGGCCCTCCGCCCGGCGCCGCGGCCACGCCGCGCGGGCGCTCGCGCTCGGGGTGGAGGCCGCGGCCGGCCTCGGGATCGAGCGGGTGCTGGTCACCTGCGACGTCGGCAACGACGCGTCCCGGCGCACCATCGAGGCGGGCGGCGGCGTGCTCGAGGACGAGCGGGCCGGGAAGCTGCGGTACTGGATCGCTACGGGGTGACCGGCTCGGTGCTCGACCCCGTGTCGTCCGGGCGCAGGCCGGGGCGGAGCCGGTAGAGCACGGTCGTGAACCAGTGCGGGTCGACCCACGACCGGGTGACCACGACCAACGGCAGGCCCTCGCGCTCGATCAGCACCGTCCAGCGGCGGTCGCTCGGCTCGCCGATGATCGCGATCGGTGTGTAGGGACTGGCCAGGTCGACCAGCTCGGTCTGCCCGTTGCGCTTGATCGAGAGCTGCCCGCGTCGTACGGCGAGCTCGGTGGTCGTGCAGCCGGCGCGCACCGCCCACACGACGAGGAGCAGGAGGCCGAGGGTCCCCGCCACGCCGATGGAGCCTGTGGTGGGCTGCTTCGCGGCGGCGTACGACGCCACGGCGGTGCCGGTCAGCACGGCCAGCAGGACGCAGGAGAGCGCGCGGCGGACGCCGCCGCGCACGGGGAACTGCGCGTCGGTGCTCGCGTTGAGCGCGGTGAGGTTGTCCGCCGGCTCGGTCCAGCGGCCGTGCCGGACCTCGGGCTCGGCGCGCACCCGCGGGGCCGGGACGGGGCGGGCCGGCTGGGTGGGCGCCTCGACCTGCACGGGAGCGGGCGTCGGCGGGGCCGGGGTCGCACGGGGCGCCGGCCTCGGCTTCCTCGGCATGTCGGCGCGCAACGCCTCCACGACCGAGCGTCCCAGGTCGGTGCTGTCGAGGCCGACGGCCTGCGCGATCCGCGACGGCGGCTCCGGCGGCGTCGCGACGCCGAGCGCCTCGAGCACCGAGCGTCCTGCCTCACGGGAGTCGGCGCGTCCCTGGGGCGACGTGCCGGGCGCGGGGGGAGGGGGCGTGGGCGCGACCGTCGGGGCGCCGCCACGAGGTGCGCCGACGACCCGCGCGTCCCGGGCATAGGTGCCCCGCTTGTCCAGCCAGGCGCGGATGCTCTCCGTGTCCGGGCCGAACTCGTCCTTGCTCCCCACGAGCGAGTCCTCCCTGTTCCCTCTCCCGGCGGTCAGGCTACCGGTGCCCGGTCCCGGACGTCGCCGTCAACCGGTCCCGTCCCGATGGTCCGATCGGGCCATGCCGGCATGGTCCTCCCCGTCGGCACGGTAGATTTGAGACTGATTCCCAGTCGACTGCCCCAGGAGGCCCGGTGCCCGACACCGACGCGCGCCCGAGCGCGCTCCGGCCGACCCGCCAGCGCCGTGCGATCACCGACGCCCTGGCCAACGCCGCAGACTTCCAGAGCGCGCAGGAGATCCACGACACCCTGCGTCGTACCGGCGACAAGGTGGGCCTGGCCACCGTCTACCGCACCCTGCAGGCGATGGCCGAGAGCGGCGACGTCGACGTGCGCCACAACCCGGCCGGCGAGGCGACCTACCGCCGCTGCAGCGACTCGCACCACCACCACCTGGTCTGTCGCTCGTGCGGCCGCACCGTCGAGATCACCGGCTCCGCGGTCGAGAGGTGGGCGCACGCCGTCGCCGACGAGCACGGGTTCTCCGAGGTGAGCCACACGGTGGAGCTGGTCGGCCTGTGCGCCGAGTGCGCACGGCGGCAGTAGCAGCTCTGGGTAGGCCGTGTCGGGCTCGAACCGACGACCCTCGGATTAAAAGTCCGGTGCTCTACCAACTGAGCTAACGGCCCGGACCGAGCCTAGTGGTCGCCCGGCGACGGAAGAGCGGGGGGAGGAAGCGCAGCATGAGCGCCGACCAGACCGCGTGGGTGATGACGGGCGCCTGCAGTCCTCCGGAGGCGCGGCGCTGGAGCCCGAACAGGGTGCCCATGGCACTCGCGGCCAGGACCAGCGCCGGGTTGCGGGTCGTCGCGGTCGCCAGCGTGTAGACGGCCGTCGACGTCGCGACCGGGTGCCGCCTGCCGAGGGACGCGTACAGGGCGCCCCGGAAGAAGACCTCCTCACCGATGCCGTTGGCGAGCGTGGTCGCGAGGACCAGGCGGTCGTCGCCCTCGTCGGCGAAGCGCAGGACGCGGGCCACCGCGTCGCCGAGCACGGGCACCCGCTGGGCGACGAGCGCCGCGCCGTAGAAGAGGCCGAACGCGGCGGCCCCCGTGGCCACGGGGGTGACCAGCGGGCGGCGCAGCGTGGAGTCCCGGCTCTCGATCCAGCCGAGGTGGAGGGGACCGGAGGCGAGGCCGCCCGCGGTCCACACCCCGGCGACCGCGGCCGTGGACAGGTAGAACTCACGGGACCCGGGCGGGGTCGAGAGGGAGGCGCCCAGCAGGCCGGCGCCGGTCACGGCCGTCGCCGCGACGACACGGCGGCGCCGGCGGCGTACGGGCGGGAGCTCGACCACCTCGGCGACGGCGACGTGCGACAGGGGCTTCGGCAGCAGGCGGTCGAGCCGCGACCCGCGCGTCATCGGGCAGCGGCGCGTTCCATGAGCGCCATGCGGACCGCGTCGTCGTAGGTCATCGGTTGGAACGGTACGACGTCGCGGACGCTCGTGTCGGTGACCACGACCTCGTTGACCATCGAGTCCACGAGGTTGCGTCCGGCCCGCACGTCGACGTCGGTGACCAGCGCCAGCCAGCGCGACGAGAGGCCGGGGGTGAGCAGGGGCACCGGCAGGATCGGCAGCCGGCGTCCCTCGACCGCGGCGACCCGCCCGAGCATCTCGGCGTACTCGAGCACGTCAGGCCCGCCGATCTCGAAGACCCGCCCGACCGCGTCCGGGTGACCGAGCACCCCGACCAGGTAGCGGACCACGTCGGCGACCGCGATCGGCTGGGTCCGGGTGCGCACCCACCGGGGCGTGACCATCGCGGGCAGGTGCTCGACGAGCTGGCGGGTGATCTCCCAGGAGATGCCGCCGTGGCCGACCACGATGCCGGCCCGCAGCACGGTGACCGGGACGCCGCCGGCACCCAGGAGCGACTCCACCTCGCGCCGGCTGCGCAGGTGGGCCGACAGGTCGTCGCCGTCCCGGCCGAGGCCGCCGAGGTAGACGAGCTGCTCCAGCCCGGCGCGTGCGGCCCGGGTCCCGAAGGTCTGCGCGGCACGGGCATCGCGGGTCTCGAAGTCGTCGTGGCCCAGGGAGTGGACGAGGTAGTACGCCGCCGCGCAGCCGTCGAGGGGTCCGTCGAGCGTGGCGGGATCGCTGACGTCGCCGTGCACGGGCGTCCCCGGGCCGCGGTAACGATCGGGGTGCCGGGTCATCACGCGCACCTCCCTGCCCTGCTCGACGAGCGCGGTGACGAGGCGGCTGCCGACGAAGCCGGTGCCGCCGGCGACGAGGACGGGTGCCGTGGAGGCGCTCACCGCGTGCTCCGGTCCCGGGTGGCCGTCCGCGACGGAGCCGACAGGTGGCGGAGCACGGATCCGGCGACCCGGTGGCCGGACACGAGGGCCCCCTGGATCGAGCTGGTGTCGCGGTGGTCGCCGGCGACCCACACCCCCGCCGCGGGCAGGTACGCCGGCCGGCGCAGGGGGTGGGGCGCGGTCATCGCGGGCAGGGCGAGTGGGACGTCGTGTGCTGCGACGAGCTCCCAGTCGTCGTCGGGCGCCCGGTGCAGGACGGCGGCGGTGCGCCGCGCCGTGTCGGCGTCCACCCGCGCCCGGCCGTCCGTGTGGAGCACCGAGGTGGCCACCAGTGCCCGCCCGTCACGCGAGTACGACGGCGCCGACGCCGTGATGACGATCGAGTTGGTGACCCCCGACCCGTCGGCGTCGACGGTGAGCGTGCCGTCGAGACCGCGCCACGGTGCCGCCGCGAACCAGTACGTCGTCACGCCGTGGGCCTGCGGTGCCGTGCCCAGGGCCGGGACGAGGGCCGGCGCCTGCCAGGGATCGGTCGCCACCACGACTGCGCGGGCCTCGACCGTGGTGCCGTCGGCGAGCACGACCCCGTCCGCACGCACCTCGGCGACGGGGCTCTCCAGCCGGACGGCCGCCGGGGGCAGCCGCTGGGCGAGCGACCGGGGAAGCGCCTGCATGCCACCCGACGGGACCGCGGAGCGGCCCGTGGCGAACATGCGCATCATCAGGTCCGTGAACACGCGGCTGGTCGTCATCTCGTCCTCGAGGACGACGCCCGAGACGAAGGGCACCAGCACGTCCCGCACCAGCGCGGTGGGCAGCCCGGCCCACGCCTCGCCCGCGGTGACGTCGGGCCTGTCCTTCAGCCGCCGCGGCCCGGCGGTGAGCACGCCGCCGGCGTAGCGTGCGAGGGCTGCCTTGCCGCGAAGCCCGGTGGCGCCCGAGGTCAGTGCGCGCAGGGGCGCAGCGGGCGATGCCAGCGGGTGGGGCAGGTCGTGCAGACGCCCCTCCCGCCGCACGCGGACCCCGCTCGGCAGCAGGCGCAGGTCCAGGTCCTGCAGCCGGACGGTCCGGCGCAGTGCGGGGTAGGCGGTGTTGAGCACCTGGAACCCCCGGTCGAGCGTGAACCCGTCGACGACGTCGCTGCCCACGCGGCCCCCCACGCGCTCGCCACCCTCGAGGACCAGTGCCGGCACGCCCTCCCGGTGCAGCCGGGCGGCGCACGCGAGCCCGGCGAGGCCACCGCCGACGACGAGGACGGGGACCATCAGGCGCCGACCCGGGCGACGTCGTCCCACGCGAGGGGCGGCATCAGGTCGGGGGAGAGGCTGAGCAGCCACGCTCGCGCGCTCAGCCCCGACCGGGCCTGCGCGGCGGCGTGCAGCCAGGCGCCGACGTACCTCCTCGTCACCGCGTCCTTCGCCCGGTCGGCGTGCCCGTGGCGGCACAGCTCCAGTCGCCAGGTGACGGCGCAGGTCGCGTCGTAGAAGTCGAGGAAGGCCTCGACGTCCCCGGTCGCGGCACGCACGAGGAGGCGCCGCAGGTCGGGGTCGGACAGGTTCGCCGTGCTCATGGGGCCTCCCAGTGACCTAAACAAAAACATCAACAATCTGTTTAAGATTAGGCTATGAGCATGGACCAGGACCTCGGCGCGGCGCAACCCCCGGCAGGATCGGGCGTCGCCGACGAGGCCGGCGGGGACGACGAGCTGACCATCGGCGACCTGGCACGCCGCGCGGGCGTGAGCACGGCCGTGCTGCGGATGTGGGAGTCGCGGCACGGGTTCCCCGAGGCGCGCCGGCTGGCCAGCGGGCACCGCCGCTACTCCGAGGCCGACGTCGACCTCGTGCGGCAGGTCCTGCGGCGCAAGGCCGCGGGGATCCGCCTCGAGGTGGCGATCGCCGAGGCCGCGGCGAGCGCCGCGCCGACGAGCCCGTCGATCTTCGCCGAGCTGCGACGTCGCCACCCCACGCTCGCCGTGCACCGGCTGCGGAAGTCAACGCTCATCGCCCTGTCGTGGGCCATCGAGGACGAGTGCTGCGCGGTGGCCGACCGGCCCGTGCTCTTCGGCGCCTTCCAGCGCGGGAGGTTCTACGAGGCCTCCGCCGGACGCTGGGCCGAGCTGACCCGGGTCGCCCGCTCCGCGGTCGTCTTCGCCGACGAGTGGGACCCCGGCTCCCGGGCGGAGCGCGGGCCGGTACGGGTCGACCTGGCACCCGACGCGCCGATGCGCCGCGAGTGGGCGGTCGTCTGCGACGCGCTCGACTCGACGGCGTGCCTGTCGGCCTGGGAGCTGCCCGGCCAGGCGGGGGTCCCGGACCGGGAGCGGGTCTTCGAGACCGTGTGGACCGTCGACCCGGTCGCGGTGCGCGACGCCGCCCGGGTCGCGGCACGGGTGGCGGCCGAGGCGGGCCTGGCCGACGCGACCCCGCTGCTCTACGAGCTCGCCGAGCCGCCGGCGCCGCGGGTCACCACGCCGGTCGCCGTCACGGCTCTGTTCAACCGGGTCGTCGCCTACGTCGACCGGCTGGTCTGAGCGCCCCTGCCGGCCTGCGGGCCGTCAGTGGAACCGGGGGTGCCAGGTGCCCACGACGTCGCCTGCCGCGTCGACCACCGCGATGTCCGGCCACCTGTCGAACGCCGAGCACGGGTGGGAGATGCCGAGGTCGACGACGTCCCCGACCGCGAGCCCGCTCGCCTGCTCCAGCACCAGGTGGTGGTCGTAGATCCGTACCGCGGTGCCGCGGGCGGGGCCCCGGTCGGTGAGTGGGTCGGTGAGTGGGTCGGTGAGTGGGTCGGGGAGGAGGACGGGGAGGCCGGCGTCGTGGGGCAGCTCCCGCTTGCCACCGGCGAGCACGACCAGTCCGGGCTCGGGCGTGGAGAGGACGACGGTGCGCACCGAGAGGGCGGGGCGCAGGCCCGGGAACGGCGACACCTCGGCGTAGGTGCCGTGGTCGTGCGTGACGTAGCAGCCCGACCGGAGGACGACCTCGACCCCGTCGATCACGTCGGCGCCGGCGGCCGCGAGGAGCGCGCGGTCGGGGAACGCGGAGCCGCCCAGGGTGAGCACCGGGCGGGAGGTCTCCAGCAGGGGGCGGAGCTGGTCGAGCACCTCGAGCGTCGTACGGCAGTGCTCGTCGACGAGCGCCACGGTCGCCGCGTCGCGGGTGTTGGGGCGCACGCCCTCGTAGCCGGAGACGCCGACCAGGACGACGCCGGGCGCGGCAGCACAGGCTCGGGCCACGTCGAGGGCCTGCGCAGGGGTCCGGACGCCGGTGCGGCCGGCCGGCGCACCGACGTCGAGGAGGACCGGCAACGGCCGGGCGGCGCCGGCGAACGCACCGGCGGCGATCCCGACGCCGGCCACGGAGTCGACCAGGCAGCACAGGTCGAGCGAGGCGTCGGCCTCGAGCCACGACCTGAGGCGGGCCAGCTCGGCGGGTTGGACGACCTGGTTGGCGACCACGATCCGGTCGACGCCCCAGTCGCGCACGATCGCGGCCTGGGCGACGGTGGCCACGGTGACGCCCCAGGCGCCGGCGGCCAGCTGCCGCTCGACGATCGGCCGGGTCATCGTGGTCTTCACGTGCGGAGCCAGGACGACGCCCTGCTCGCGGCACCAGTCCGCGAGGAGCGCGATGTTGTGGTCGAGCGCCGACAGGTCCAGGCGCAGCTGGGGGAGGACGTCGGGCACGCCTGCGAACCTACTCCCCGGCTCCGTGAGGAGGTCAGTCGTCCTCGGGTGCCAGGACCGGCAGCGTCCCGTCCACGACGGCCTGCGCGATGCTGTCGCGCAGCCGGTCGCAGACCGGGGGAAGGCCCTTGACGGCGGAGCCGGGGGACCAGGACGAGCAAGCGGCCATGGCGTCGTCGGACCACTGGACCGAGGTCTGCTGCCAGCTGGCCTTGCGGACCAGCACCCGGGCGGCGCACGACGCGCACGCCACCGGGTGCATGGGGGCGTCGGCCAGCCGGTTGTCCGGCCGCACGCCCATCAGGCGTCCTGGGTCTGGGGGACCGCCGCGGCTGCGGCCTCGGCGGCGGCCGCCTCGGCGCGGCGGGCGACGTTCTCCTGGACCTCGCGCTGCCAGGCCTCGACCGGCTTGGTGGTGTCGAGCTCGAACTCGAAGCGGTCGGTCATCTCGGGCGTGACCTGGTCGGCGTCGACGTAGAACTGCTCGTACCAGCGGCGCAGCTGGTAGACGGGGCCGTCCTCCTCGCACAGCAGCGGGTTGTCGATCCGGGTCTTGTTCTTCCAGATCTCGACGTCCTGCTCGAAGCCGAGGCGCACGGTGGCGACCATCTTGGCGGCGAGCGCGTCGGCGGCGGCCGGGTCGTCGTCCTCCACCTCGGGGCGCTGCATGCTGATGCCGTAGAGCAGCATGAACGAGTTCTCGTCGATCGGGTAGTGGCAGTTGATCAGCACGGTGCGGGTGTCGCCGTGCTCGTAGTGGTAGATCAGGTCGTCGATCATGAACGACGGGCCGTGGTACGTCGCGACCGACGTGTTCCCCAGCCGCTTCGGGGCACCGATGGCGACCTCGGCGGGCCGCATGTCGTCGCGGTTGACGCCCTTCTGCAGCTGGGTGGCGGTGTGGCCCTCGAAGGTGTTCTTGAAGTACGTCGGGAAGGCGTGGTGCACGTAGAAGAAGTGCGCCATGTCCACGACGTTGTCGATGATCTCGCGGCAGTTGGTGTTGACGACCGTGGTCGCCCACGCCCAGTCGGTCCAGGTCGGGTCGGACGGGCCGCCGTCGATGAGCGGGATGGCCTGCTCGGGGATCGGGGCGCTGCCCTCGTGGTCGTGCCACACGAAGACCAGGCCGTCCTGGGCCATCGCGTGCCAGGTGCGGGTGCGGGCGCGCAGCGGGACCCGGCGCGAGTACGGGATCTGCTTGCAACGGCCGTCGCCGCCCCAGCGCCAGTCGTGGAAGGGGCACGCGACCTCGTCGCCCTTGATCGAGCCCTGCGACAGGTCGCCACCCATGTGGCGGCAGTAGGCGTCGAGGACCTTGATCTCGCCCTGGCTGTCGGCCCACACGACGAGCTTGGTGCCGAACGCCTGGATCGAGTGCGGCTTGCCGTCGCGGAAGTCCTTCTCGAGGCCGATGCAGTGCCAGCCGCGGGCGAACCGGGCCGGGGCGGCCTCGAACTCGATGTGGCGGACCTCGTCGGCGGCCGTGCTGTTGTGCACCGCGGTCATCTTCGATCTCCTCGTGGTGGGGCTGGTGGGGACAGGGCCCGAGAGGCCTGCCGATGCTGCGACGTTATGGACGCCACACCGCTCTGGGCACGAAGGTCCCGCTGATCGGGATCCCCGGCCGAGGGCGCCGACGGCGGGGCTTCCCTACCGTCATGACCTCCATCACCAGCCAGTCCACCCCTGCCTCCGATCCGGTTCCCGGCCGCGTCGCCGACAAGGTCGTCATCGTCACGGGTGGGTCCCGCGGCATCGGTGCCGCGTGCGTGCGCCGGCTCGTCGAGGAGGGTGCCCGCGTCGTCATCGCCGACGTGCTCGAGGCCGAGGGCAAGGCGCTCGCCGACGAGCTCGGCGAGCGGGCGTCGTACGTCGCCCTCGACGTGACCAGCGAGGACGGCTGGGAGCAGGCGGTCGCCGCTGCGGAGGCCACCTTCGGCCCGGTGTCCGGCCTGGTCAACAACGCCGGCATCGTGCACGTCGACCCGATCGAGCAGCACTCCGAGGCCGACTACCGCCGCGTCATCGACGTCAACCAGGTCGGTGTCTTCCTCGGCATGAAGGCGGCGATCCCCTCGCTGCGCAGGGCCTCCGCAGCCGGCGTGGGCGGCTCGATCGTCAACATCTCCTCGACCGGCGGCCTGATCGCGTACTCGCGGATCGTCGGGTACGTCGCCTCGAAGTGGGCCGTGCGCGGCATGACCAAGACCGCGGCCCAGGAGCTCGGCCCCGACAACATCCGGGTCAACTCTGTGCACCCGGGCTTCACCCGCTCCGAGATGACGGCCAGCTCCGCGCGGTCGCACGAAGGTGCGAAGCACCAGCCGTTGGCGCGCCAGGCCGAGGCCGTCGAGATCGCCAACCTCGTGCTGTTCCTGATCTCCGACGAGTCCAGCTACAGCACCGGGTCCGAGTTCGTCGCCGACGGCGGCTTCACCTCGCTCTAGGCACCCTGCCGCCGAGCGCACGACAAGGAGAACACCATGAAGGACTTCAACGGCAAGGTCGTCGTGATCACCGGCGCCGGGGCCGGGATCGGCCGCGAGCTGGCGGTCCAGCTCGCCCGGGAGGGCGCCCGCCTGGCCGTGTCCGGCCGCAGCATCGCGAACGTCGAGGAGACCGCCGAGCTGTGCCGCAGGGCCGGCGCCGAGGCCCGTGCGTACGAGGTCGACGTGACCGACCGCAACGCCGTCCTCAAGCACGCCGACGAGGTCGTCGCCGACTTCGGCAAGGTCAACGTCGTCGTCAACAACGCGGGCGTCTCGCTGGTCGCCAGCGTGGAGGAGGTCAGCTGGGAGGACCTCGAGTGGATCGTCAACATCAACTTCTGGGGCGTCGTCCACGGCACCAAGGCGTTCCTGCCGCACGTCATCGCCTCCGGTGACGGCCACATCGCCAACATCTCCAGCATGTTCGGCCTCGTCGCGTGCCCGACCCAGGGCGGCTACAACGCGACGAAGTTCGCCATCCGCGCCTTCACCGACGCGCTGCGCCAGGAGATGAGGATGTACGGGCACCAGGTGGGTGTCAGCAGCGTCCACCCGGGCTCGATCCGCACCGACATCGCCAAGAAGGCCCGCGCCGGCGGCGACCGCGACGTCGCCCAGCTCGCCGCGAACTTCGACCGGATCGCCAAGATGACCGTCGAGGAGTGCGCCGACATCATCATCAAGGGCATCCGCAAGGACAAGGCCCAGATCCTGTGCGGCAACGACGCGAAGTTCATGGCCGTGCTGCCGCGGATCATGGGCCCGGGCTACCAGAAGGTCATCACCGCGCTGTTCAAGAAGGACGTCAAGTAGCGCCACCTCTCCTTCGCGCACGACCACAGCCCCCGGGTGCCCCCGCACCCGGGGGCTCGTTCGTTCCGCCGACCCGGCGCGAAGTGGCCCCGAAAAGACGCCGACCCGGCAGAAAGTGGCGGGCATGCGAGCCAGTTTCTGCCGGGTCGGCGGGAGCTTCGGGCCAGTTTCTGCCGGGTCAGCCCTCCAGCACCTCGACCGTGCCGGCAGCACCGTCGACACGGACGAGCATGCCGTCGGCGAGGCTGGTGGAGGCGTGCTTGGTGTCGACGACGCAGGGGATGGCGAACTCGCGGGCCACGATGGCGGCGTGGGAGGCGGCGCCACCGATGTCGGTGACGACGGCGGCGGCGTACCCGAACATCGCGGTGTGGCCGACGTCGGTGACGGAGGCGACGAGGACCTCGTCCGGCTCGATGTCGTCGTCGGGGGAGCGCAGGACGCGGACCCGGCCCTCGACGACGCCGGCGCTGACGCCGATGCCGCCGATGGTGTCGCCGACGCCCACCCCGGAGTGGACGCCCTCGGGCGCCCAGGTGCCGACGACGACGTCGGGCATCCGCACGCCCTGCAGCCGGACCCGTTCGGCACGGCGCCGGGCGACCCGCTCGTCGAGGCTGCTGGGGTCGACGAAGAGCTCGTCGAGGGTCAGGTAGAACGCGTCGTCCGCGGCGGCGAGCCGGCCGGCCGCCACCAGGCGGTTCCCGCGCTCGCGTACGGCGAGGCGCAGGTCGTGGGTGTAGCGGACCACGCCGTCGCGAGCACGCTCGCGGGCCAGGATCGCGCCGGCGGCCATCTTGCCGGTGCGCGACCTCATGGCCGGGACGGCCTCGCGGGCGGCGGCGGGCCGGGCGGCCGCGGCGGCGGCCGAGCCGACGAGGTGGGCCGGCCGGTCGGAGAAGGACGGGTTCTCCAGCTCGCACTCGCCGGGACCGCGGTGGCCCATGACGGCGAGCTGGGCGTCGAGCGCGGCCGAGAACGCGGGGGACGCCGCGCGCAGCGCCTCGACGTCGCCCTCGCGGGCCAGCTTGAGCAGGTGGTCGTCGCCGCGCAGCTCGTCGGCGAGCCGCTCGACGGCGAGCATGGTGCGGGCCGACTCGAGGAGCTCGACGTCGACGGCGACGTGCTCGGGGTTCTTGCCGCGCTCGTGGATCCCGTCGGCGGCGCTGGTCATCATCACGCCGATCGAGGCGACCGACCAGGCGTGGGCGAGGCGGTCGCGCCACAGCAGGGCGCGGGTGTGCAGCTGGTCGTCGCTCAGCGCTGCCACCTGCTCGGCGCCCAGGCTCTCGGCGACCGCGGCCGCGTGCACCGCCTCGGCCTCCTCCTTGAACTTCCGGGCCCGGGCGATCACCCGGCTGGTGGCGGTGAAGGTCGCGATCCGGCTGGCGAGGCCCGTCGGCATCGGCGGCCCGCCCTGGGGCCGGAAGACGACGTCCTCGGGGATGTTGCCGTAGACGTCCTTGCGGACGGTGGCCTCGTCCCAGCCGGGCATGTTCTCGACGATGTTCACGCCGACCGACGCGTTGATGTAGACGCAGTGGCCGAGCACACCCAGCACCAGGCTGGTCTGCTGCTCCAGCGCCGCACCCTCGAGGGCGAGCATGCGGCCCATGCCCTCGTTGGAGATCCGCTGCGCGCCGAGCTGGAGGTCCAGCGACATCGGAGTGAGCGGGCCCGGCAGCGCCTCGGAGGTGTTGGTCGCCGTCAGCACGGCGAGGCGCGGGTCGAGCAGGGTGTCGAACTCGCCCTGGAGGTCCTCCGGGCCGGCGGCCACGAGGGTGCCGCCGTCGCTCGCGGGCAGGTTGTTCGGGACGACGTACGTCGGCAGGCCGAACCGGCCCGACTCGACCTCGGCGCCGCGCTTGGTGATCCGGGTGCCGCGCAGGCCGCGGACGAGGTCCTCGACGGCCTCGCGGGCGGTCCAGCCGTAGCCGAAGCCGGCGGGGACGGCGCTCTCGGCGAGCGGTGCGGCGGGACGGGCGGAGACGCCGGGGACGGCCGGCTTCACGCCGGCGACCTGCAGCAGCTTGCGCGCCTCGGTGCCGGTGACGGTCCCGGGCGCGGCGAGCGTGAACGGCCCGGCGGGCTCGGCCGAGACGGCGGCGGCCAGGGCGCGGTTCAGGTCGTCGTGGTGCACCACCTGCAGCGCGGCCGAGTCGCTCGCGAGCAGGTCGGCCAGGGTCTGCAGCGCCGCGCGGTCGGTACGACGACCGGCCACCGGGGCGACCTCGACGACGACGACCTCGGCGCCCGCGGAGGACAGGGCGGCCGCCGCGGCGTGGGTGCCGCCGAGCGGGGTGGGGAGCACGACCCGGGTGCCGGGTGCGACGCGCAGCGGACCGCCGCCGAGGTGCACGACGGCATCGACGGAGCCGGCCGCGGCGACGTCGGCGACCACCGTGACGCCCGGGTCCAGGTAGCGGTGCTGCCCGACTCCGACGACCTCGTGGCCGGCGGCCAGCAGCAGGCGGGCGACGTCGCGCCCGTCCTCGGTGGCGACTCCCGTGATCAGGACGCGCATGGACTCTCCTCCTCGTGGTTCACCGGCCCGTCGTACGGGGCCAGACGAGGAGCGTCCGGCCCGTGAGGGCGGTCACGTCGCGGAGTCCCACTCAGCGGGAGACCCCGAACGGCGGGCCGAGGACGGCCGCAGGCTCCCGGTCCGTGACGAGCAATCCTGAGTGGGACGAGACCTTCGACGTCGTGGTGGTGGGCTCCGGCGGGGGCGGCATGACGGCCGCCTGGACGGCAGCGCGGGCGGGCGCCTCGGTGCTGCTCGTCGAGGCCGGCGGCGCGTACGGCGGCACCACCGCCTACTCGGGAGGCGGCATCTGGTTCCCGGGCAACACCGTGCTGCGCGCCGCGGGCCACGACGACGCCGACGAGGCGCGCGACTACTTCCACGCCGTGGTCGGCGACCGCACCCCGCGCACCCTGCAGGACACCTTCCTGGCCACCGGACCGGCCCTGGTCGACCGGCTGCTCGAGGACGACGCCTTCGCGTTCGAGCCGTTCGCGTGGCCCGACTACTTCGGCTCGGTCCCCGGGGCCGCGGTCGAGCGCCAGATCCGCGCGCTGCCGCTCGACCCGGCCGAGCTCGGCCCGCTCGCGGAGCAGCTGCGCCCGCCGCTCAAGGTCGACCGCGCCGGCGCGGCCCCCGCCGACACCCTGATCGGCGGTCAGGCCCTGATCGGCCGCTTCCTGCTGGCCCTCGGGCGCCTCGACACGGCCGAGCTGCGCCTCGACGCCGCCTGCACCGAGCTGGTCGTCGAGGACGGCCGCGTCGTCGGTCTGGTCGCCGGCGAGCGCCGCGTCCGCGCCACCCGCGGCGTCGTCCTCGCCTCGGGCGGCTTCGAGCACAACGCCGCGATGCGCGAGCAGCACGGCGTCCCCGGCGCCGTGAGCGGTGCGATGGGCCCCGCGTCCAACCGTGGCCTCGCCATCCAGGCCGGCATCGACATCGGCGCCGCCACCGACCTGATGGACCAGGCCTGGTGGGCGCCCGGCATCGCGCACCCCGACGGCACCACGTCGTTCTCGCTCTGGTTCACCGGGGGGATCTTCGTCGACGCCGACGGCGAGCGGTTCGTCAACGAGTCGCTGCCCTACGACCGCCTCGGCCGTGACGTCATCGACGCCCAGCGCTCGGGCCGCGTGGGTGAGAGGTACTGGATGGTCCACGACGACCGCGACGGCGCGCTGCCGCCGGTCCGCTCGACGACGCTGCCCCTCGCCCCCGCGGAGGAGTACGTCGCCGCCGGGCTCTGGCACACCGCCGACACCGTCGCCGAGCTGGCGGCCGCGATCGGCGTACCGGCCGACGCCCTCGAGGCCACCGTCGCCCGGTTCAACGAGCACGCGGCGGCCGGGCACGACCCCGACTTCGGCCGCGGCGACGAGCCCTACGACCGCTCCTTCGCCGGCGGTGGCTCGCCGCTGGTCCCGATCGAGAAGGGCCCGTTCCACGCGGTCGCCTTCGGCCTGTCCGACCTCGGCACCAAGGGCGGCCTGGTCACCGACGAGCACGCCCGCGTGCTGCGCCCCGACGGCACGGTCATCGCCGGTCTCTACGCGGCCGGCAACTCGATGGCCGCGGTGACCGGTACGACGTACCCCGGCGGCGGCAACCCGATCGCGGCCAGCATGGTCTTCGGCCACCTCGCCGTGCTCGACGCACTCGGTTCCGGCGCTTCTCGCTGAACGGGACTTCCGCCCCACCGGGGCACGCCAGTGCGTTGTCTAGGGCCGCACGCCCACGACCCGAGCAGCACCCCAGGAGGACACGATGACGGACCCGACCACGACGGCCTGGCAGCACGAGGTCGACCTGCTCGTGGTCGGCGCGGGCGCGGGCGGCATGACCGCCGCGCTCACCGGCGCCCTGTCCCGCCTCGACACCCTGCTCGTCGAGAAGGCCACGACGTACGGCGGCACGACGGCGCTGTCCGGTGGCGGCATCTGGGTCCCGAACAACCCGACCCTGGCCCGCGCGGGCATCACGGACCCCGAGGAGCGGGTGGTCGAGTACCTCGAGCACATCACCCAGGGCTCGATCGGCCGCGACCGGCTGGTGGCCTACGCCCACCACGGCCCGGCCATGTTCGAGATGTTCGAGAAGCACGCCCGGCACCTGACCTTCAGCTGGTGCCCCGGCTACTCGGACTACCACCCCGAGGCGCCTGGGGGGCGTCCCGAGGGCCGTTCCGTCGAGTGCCCCCCGTTCGACATGCACCAGCTCGGCGAGCTCGCCTACACCCAGCGCGGCAGCGCGATGAAGGTCCCCGGCGGCCTGATCATCACCTCGGCCGACTACGTGCACCTCAACATGGTCACCCGCACCTGGCGCGGCCGCTGGCGTGCGCTCAAGCTCGGCGTGAGGTCGACGCTCAACAAGCTGCGCCGCCGCCAGATGGTCTCCCTCGGCCAGGCGCTGGTCGCCCGGCTGCGGATCTCGCTGCGCGACGCCGGCGTCCCGGTCTGGCTGGAGACCCCGCTGCTCGACCTCGTCCGCGACGAGGACGGCGCCGTGGTCGGCGCCGTCGTCGAGCGCGACGGAGCGTCGTACCGGATCCGGGCGCGGCGCGGCGTGATCATCGCCAGCGGCGGCTTCGACCACAACGAGGCGATGCGCAAGGAGTACCTCCCCGAGGTCGGTCGCGCCGACGTCTCCGGCGGCGCCGACACCAACACCGGCGACGGCATCCTGATCGGCCACGCTGCCGGTGGTGCGCTCGACCTGATGGACGACGCCTGGTGGATGCCGGCGGTGCGCAAGCCGGACGGCCGCGTGCACTCGCTCGTCTCCGAGCGGTCGATCCCCAACTCGGTGATCCTCTCGCCGAAGGGCGAGCGGTTCACGAACGAGGCGTCGCCGTACGTCACCTTCGTCCACGACCAGATCGCCCACGGCCACCCCTACCTGTGGTTCGTGATGGACCAGACCGCGCGCCGCCGCTACCCGTTCGGCGCCACCGTCCCGGGCGCCGACCTGCCGCAGAAGTGGTACGACGCCGGCACCGCCCACAAGGCCTCGACCCTCGACGAGCTGGCGCGCCTGACCGGCATGGACGCCGCGACCCTCACCGCCAGCGTGCAGCGCTGGAACGAGATCGTCGCGAGCGGCGAGGACGCCGACTTCGGCCGCGGCGAGAGCGCCTACGAGCGCTACTACGGCGACCCGACGCTGCCGAACCCGGTGCTCGGCGCCGTCGACAACGCGCCGTACTACGCCGTGCGCATCGAGGCCGGCGACCTCGGCACCAAGGGCGGTCTCGTGACCGACCGCCTCGGCAAGGTGCTCGACGCCGACGGCAACGCCGTGACCGGCCTCTACGCCACCGGCAACGTGGCCGCCTCGGTCATGGGCAACGACTACGCCGGTGCCGGCGCGACCATCGGTCCCGCGATGGTCTTCGGCTACCTCGCCGCGCTGCACGCCGCCGGCGCCACCAACTGAGGAATTCCCCGCAGGACAAGGAGATTCGCGACATGGGAACGCTTGACGGACGCGTCATCATCATCACGGGCGGTGCCCGTGGCATGGGCGCCTCGCACGCCCGCCACCTGATCGCCGAGGGCGCCCGGGTCGTCATCGGCGACGTCATCGACGACGCCGGCGAGATCCTCGCCAAGGAGCTCGGCGACGACGCCGTCTTCGTGCACCAGGACGTGACCTCGGCAGCCGACTGGGACGCGGTCGTCGCGACCGCCACGGAGACCTTCGGCGCCGTGCACGGCCTGGTCAACAACGCCGGCGTGCTCAGCTTCGGCTCGCTCGCCGACACCACGCCCGAGGCGTTCCAGCGGATGATGGACATCAACGTGACCGGCACCTTCCTCGGCCTGCGTGCGGTCGCCCCGGTGATCACCGAGGCCGGTGGCGGCTCGATCGTCAACATCTCCTCGATCAACGGCCTGCTCGGCACCGCCTTCACGACCGCCTACACCGCCAGCAAGTTCGCGGTCCGCGGCCTGACGAAGGCGGCGGCCCAGGAGCTCGGCCCCGCCGGCATCCGGGTCAACTCGGTCCACCCCGGTGGCATCGCCACCCCGATGACGCAGCACGAGGGCGGCGACGCCGCCGGTGCAGCGTTCGCGAAGTTCCCGATCCCGCGCTGGGGCCAGCCCGAGGAGGTGTCGCCGCTCGTGGCGTTCCTGCTCTCCGACCAGTCCAGCTACTCGACCGGCGGCGAGTTCGTCGTCGACGGTGGCATCACCAGCGGTCTGTACTTCTCATGATGGCGACCATCGACCGCCCGGCCATCGCTGCCGGCATCACCGCCGACGTCGTCCGCCTCGACGGCAGCTGCGACCTCGACCGTGCCGCCATCGGGGGCAAGGCCTGGAGCGTCAACGCGATGCGCGCCCTCGGGCTGCCCGTCCCGCCCGCCGTCGCTCTCACCACCGGCTGCTGCGCGGCCTTCTACGCGGCGGACGGCACCGTCCCCGACGACGTCTGGGAGCAGGTACGACGCGGCGTCGCCTTCCTCGAGGAGGAGACCGGCCGCAGCTTCGGCAGCACCGAGCGTCCCCTGCTCGTCTCCGTCCGCAGCGGCGCGCCGGTCAGCATGCCCGGGATGATGGACACCGTCCTCAACCTCGGCCTCACCGACGCCACCGCGGCCGCGCTGGTCGCCGAGAGCGGCGACGAGGCGCACGTCGCCGACACCCGCGAGCGCTTCGTCCGGCAGTACCAGGAGACCGTTGCCGAGGGCCCGGTCCCCGACGACGCGTGGGCCCAGCTCCGTGCCGCCGTCGCCGCCGTCTTCGGGTCCTGGCAGTCCGCTCGCGCCCAGACCTACCGCCGCACGCAGGGGATCGCCGACGACCTCGGCACCGCCGTCACCGTGCAGGCGATGGTCTTCGGCAACCTCGACGACCACTCCGGCACCGGCGTGCTCTTCTCGCGCGACCCGAGCACCGGCGAGCCCGCGCCCTTCGGCGAGTGGCTCGCCCGCGGCCAGGGCGAGGACGTCGTCTCCGGCCGGGTCACCCCGCAGCCGCTGGCGATGCTCGCCGAGCAGATGCCGGCGGTGCACGCCGACCTGATGAAGGCGACCGCGACCCTGGAGGAGTCCGGGCGCGACGTGCAGGACATCGAGTTCACCGTCGAGGGCGGGCGGCTGTGGCTGCTGCAGACCCGGTCGGCCAAGCGGACGGCGGCGGCCGCCGTACGGATCGCGGTCGACCTGGTCGACGAGGGCGTGCTCACGCCGGCCGAGGCCGTGGCCCAGGTCAGCGCCGAGCAGCTGCAGGCGGTCGTCGAGGCCGCGTCCGGCGCCGGCGTCGGAACGCCGGTCGCGACCGGTGAGTCGGCCTGCCCCGGCCTGGCGTACGGCGTCGCCGTCGCCGACCCGGACGAGGCCGAGGAGCGCGCGGAGGCGGGCGAGGACGTCATCCTGGTCCGCTCCGCCACCTCGCCCGACGACCTGCACGGCATGCTCGCCGCCAACGGCATCGTCACCGAGTACGGCGGCGCGACCTCGCACGCCGCCGTCGTGAGCCGCGAGATCGCGCGCCCCTGCGTGGTCGGCTGCGGTGCCGGCACCGTCGAGTCGCTGGTGGGTCGCGAGATCACCGTCGACGGCGCCACGGGTCAGGTCTGGGAGGGCCGGATCGAGAGCGTCGCCGCCGAGGAGAACCCCTACCTCGCCCGCCTGCAGGCGTGGGCAGCGGAGGCGGAGTGACCGCACCCGTCGCCGTCGTGACCGGCGCCTCGCGGGGCGTCGGTCGCGGCATCGCGCTGGCGCTCGGCGACCTCGGCGCGACCATCTACGTGACCGGCCGCTCCGCGTCCGTGGCCGACGTCGCCGCAGAGGTCGGCGTCCGCGGCGGCCACGGGATCGGCGTGCTCTGCGACCACGGTGACGACGCCGCCGTGGCGGCCCTGTTCAGCCGAGTGGGGGAGGAACAGGGTCGCCTCGACGTCCTCGTCAACAACGCGATCGCCCTGCCTCCCGGGCTCGGCGACGACCTGCCGTTCTGGGAGCGGCCGCTCGCGCACCAGGCGATGTTCGACGTCGGCCTGCGCTCGACGTACGCCGCCAGCTGGCACGCGGCGCCGCTGCTGGTCACAGCCCGCGGACTGCTCGTCAACACCTCGTCCTTCGGCGGCGGCTGCTACATGCACGGCCCGGCGTACGGCGCCGCGAAGGCCGGTGTCGACCGGCTCGCCCACGACTTCGGCATCGACCTCGAGCCGCACGGCGTGACCGCGGTGTCGTTGTGGATGGGCATCCTGCGCACCGAGCGGACGCAGGCTGCGCTGGAGGCCGACCCCGACCGATACGGCGACCTGGCGGCACGCACCGAGTCCGTCGAGCTCCCCGGCAGGGTGATCGCCGCCCTCTGGCAGCACCCCGAGCGAACCCGCTGGAACGGGCAGACGGTGGTGAACGCCGAGCTCGCCGTCGAGCTCGGCGTGACCGACGTCGACGGCGCACAGCCGCCCTCGCACCGGTCGATGCTGGGCGGCCCGCCCGCGGTCAACCCTGCGATCGTGCGCTGAGCACGCGCGCCCGAGCACTGGCTCGGCGACCGGCGATGCGGCCGAACGCGAGCGCGTCGGCGATGTGCATGCCGCCGTCCTTGCACCAGCTGTAGGTCGTGCTGACCCCGCCGGCGGCGTACAGGCCGGCGATGGTCTCGCCGAACGGGTCGAGGACCTCGGCGTGCTCGTTGCGGCGCGGGCCGCCGTTGCTCCAGGCCAGCATCGGTGCCGACGTGAACGCGTAGTAGGGGCCGTCGCCGAGCGCGACCAGGGTCGACGGGTCCCGGCCGAGCTGCTCGTCGAACCCGGCTGCGCAGGCCGCGTTGTAGCGCTCGACCGAGGCGACGAGGAGCTCCGGGTCGACGCCGATCAGCGGCGCCAGCTCCTCGAGGGTGTCGGCCCTGTGCAGCCAGCCCTTCTCGATCTCGACGCTGTTGTCCCAGCTCCACTCGTAGTCCTCGACCAGCACGTTCCAGCCGACCGGCAGCATCGCCGCGGTGGGCGAGATCGGTCCGGCGAGGCGGGTCGCCTCGTCGAAGACGGCGTGCAGGCTGCGGACCGGGACGTGCTCGTAGGCGCCGTGCACGCGGGCCTGGCCGTGCCCGGTCCGGGGCAGCTCGTCGACGCAGCGGCGACCGTCGTGGTCGACGTAGAGGAAGCCCTTGCGGAACGAGAACCGTGCGTAGAAGCCGCTGTCGAAGCCGGGGACCCGGAAGCCCTCGATGCTGGTCATGTTGTCCATGTGCCACAGGTCGGCGCCCGCCTTCTGGGCCATCCGGTGCCCGTCGCCGGTGTTGTGGGGCGAGCCCCAGGTCAGCGTCTGCGGGAGGCGGAGGTAGTCGCGGACCATGCGGACGTCGCCCTCGAAGCCGCCGGTGGCGAGCACGACGCCGCCCGCCGCAGGGAGGGTGCGGCGGGCGCCGTCGGCGTCGGTGACCTGGACGCCGACGACGGTGCCGTCGGCGTCCTGGACGAGGCGCTCGGCACGGGTGCCGAGGAGGACGGTGATGTCGCGGGCGGCCACGGCCCGGGTGAGGGCGGCGAGGAGGCGCGACCTGCCGAGCGCTCCGCCGACGGCACGCCACCCGGTGACCGCGTCGCTGCCCTCGAGCTCGGGGAACTCGGGCGGGACCTCCACGACCGTGCCGGCGATGCCGCGGTCGAGCGTGCCCGGCACGGTCCCGACCTCGGCGCCGACGACCTCGCGCATCCATGCCGTGGTGCGGGTGCACTCCTCGGCCCAGGCCGCCACGACCGGCTCGGGCACGGGGCGCTCGCCGCACAGGCTGCGCAGGTAGGCCGCGGCCCGCTCGGCGCTCGACGGCTCCCACCAGGCGCCACCGGAGACGCGGGTGTTGCCGCCCTCCAGGCCAGCGGGCAGCTTGTCGACCAGGACGACACGGGCACCCGCGTCGTGGGCCTCGATCGCCGCGGCACAGCCGGCGGCGCCGTGGCCGAGCACGACGACGTCGGCCACGAGGTCGCCCATCAGTGCGCGCGTCCTGCGACGGCCTCCTCGAGGCGGGTCCGCCCGCTGAGCTGGATCAGGTCCTCGTGGAGCTCGAACCACACGGTGTGGTAGCTGTCGAGGATCGGGCGGGCGACCCAGGTGGTGTCGCCCTCGGAGAGCCGGTCCTGCGCGTGCTGCAGCCGCTGGGGGTAGCGCGCGAGGCGCGGCGCGACCTGCGCGAGCCGCTCCACGAGCGGGAGCACCCGGGCGTGCAGGTCGGCGAGGCGCGCGAGCACCCCGGCGTCGTACGCCGCGTCGGTGTGGTCGTTCGGCGTGCCGTCGGCCCGGAGCTGCCAGGCGGTCACGATGGTCTTGAGGTCGGCGTTGACGACGCAGAAGTCGTCGTACGCCGCGGCGAGGGAGGGCTGGTCGACGGTGGCCGCGTCGGCGGCGAGCAGCTCGGCCAGCCGGGCGCGACCGGGGTCGGCGAGCCGGAAGCCGGCGCCGGCCCTGACCAGCTCGCCGGATCCCTCGAGGTCCGTCAGCAGGGCCCCGGCCGCCTCGGGGGCGATCCCCAGGGGCGTGGCCACGTCGGCCTCGCGGACCCGGCCCTTCAGCTCGACGACGCGCAGCACGCTGAGCAGGGTGGGCTCGGCAACGGACATCTCGATCTCCTCGTCTCGTTCGGTTCACCCGAGGTTCACCCGAGCGCGGGGTGTGAGGGCCGTCGCTCCCGATCAGCGGGACGAGTCCGCGGCGAACCGGTCGCTCCGGGGATCGTGACACCGTCGTCACCCCGATCGAGACGGAGGCAGTTGTGGGCACGGTGAGCGAGGCCACCAGGTGGCTCGACCTGGCAGAGGTCGACAACATCCGCGACCTCGGCGGTCTCCCGGTCGCGGGCGGTGGCGTCACCCGCTCCGGCGTGGCGTTCCGGGCCAGCACGCTGCAGGAGATCTGCGCTGCGGACGTGACCGAGCTGGTCGACGTGCGCGGGCTGCGCACGATCATCGACCTGCGGCTGCCCGACGAGGCCGCCCGTGAGGGACACGGCCTGCTCCGCGACACGGCCGTGCGGGTGGTGAACCTCCCCGTGAAGAAGGCCGACGCGACCCTGCTCGACGTCGTCGTGCCCTCGGGCACCAGCGCCGACCTCGGCGCCCTGTACTGGCAGCTGCTCGCCGGCAGCACCGAGTCGTTCGTCGAGGCCGCGCGGATCATCGGCGACCCCGAGCAGCACGCCGTGGTCTTCCACTGCGCCGCCGGGAAGGACCGCACCGGCGTCATCGCCGCCGTGCTGCTCGACGCCGTGGGTGTCTCGTCCGAGGACATCGCCGCCGACTACGCCCTCACCTCCGAGCGCGCCGCGCAGGTGCGCGAGCGGCTGGTCCGCATCCCCGCCTACAAGAACCTGCCCAACGTCGGCCAGGGTGTGTTCGCCGTCGACGGCACCGCGATCGGTTCGTTCGTGGACGCGCTGCGTGCGACGTACGGCGGCGGCGCGGAGTTCCTGCTGCGCCACGGCCTCACCGAGGCCGAGCTGGCCGCGCTGCGGCTCGCGCTGGTCGGCTGACCCGCGGAGCTCAGCCGCCGAGTGCGCGCAGCCGGGTGATCAACGCCCGGGCGTGGTAGCCGCCGACCCGGACGTCGCGCCACAACCGTGCGACCGGGTCGCCGTTGTCGAGGGCGTGCGCGCGCAGGCTGGCGAAGACCAGGGCGGTCGCCTCGACGGCACGGTCGACGGCGTAGAGCTGGTCCTCGAACGGATCGCGCGGCTGGTCGTCGGGGTCGTGGTGTCCGGTGGCCTGCTCGCGCAGCACCAGCGCCGCCCCGTCGACGAGCGAGGCCGCGCGGGCGATCCGCGCGGGGGACAGGTCGAGGGCGTCCTCGCCGCCGTGCGACAGCGCGAGCCGCTGCCGGGACTGGTCGAGGTGGGTGACCAGCGCGCCGGCGGCGGAGCCGACGAGCGCCATCGCGGCGATGGTGCCGATCGCGCGCAGGTCGGCGCCGCGGTGCTCCGCATCGGCCCAGGAGCCGACCGGGATCGCCGCCCCGCGGACCCGGACGTCCTGCGCGCCCGACGCGGTCAGGCCGACCGTGTCGACCGGGTCGGAGAGCTCGCAGTCAGCGACGGGGACCAGCGCCAGGCCGGCGCGGCCGGGCTCGCCGGGGACCTTGTGACGTCGTACGCCGAGCAACAGCCACGACGCGTTCGCCGCTCCCGTCACCGCTGTCCACTGGCCGTTGAGGACCAGCTCGTCCTCGGGCCCGACCAGCCGGCCCGCGGGCTCGGGGCTGAACGCGACCAGCGGGTCGCCGGCCTCGTCGTGCAGCCGCGCCCAGGCGGCCTGCGGGAACAGGTCGAGCAGCCAGGGCACCGCACTCCCGGCAGCGGTCACCCAGCCCGTGGAACCGCACGCTGCGGCCACGGTCCGCACCAGCTCCACCAGCTCCGCCTCGCGGTCGCCACGCTCGGCGGCCGGCACCAGCGAGAACGCGCCGGCGTCGAGCAGCGCGGCCAGGACCTCGGTCGGGATCCGGCGCTCCGCCTCGGTGCGGGCGGCCTCCTCGCGGATGCGGGGGACCAGGTCCTCGACACGGTCGCGGAGCGCGGTGTGGGTGTGCAAGGGTCCTCCTAGGCTGTCGAGGCCGACACTAGTCGTGATGGAGGGGGAACGGTGAGCGAGGCGACCGACGCGGTCATCTCCGGGGTCCGGGCCATGCTGCCCGAGCTGGCCCGCGACGCAGCGGCGGTCGAGATCAACGGTGCGGTCGACAGCGCGGTGATCGAGCGGCTCACCGAGACGGGCCTGTTCCGGATGCTCCGGCCCGCCGCGTACGGCGGCCTCGAGGCCGACCCGGTCACCTTCTTCCGTGCCGTCCGGTTGCTGTCGCGATCCTGCCCCTCGACCGGCTTCGTCGCCTCGATCCTCGGCGCCCACGAGTGGCACCTCGCGCTCTTCGACGAGCGCGCCCAGGCCGACGTGTGGGGCGCTGACCCGGCCGCGCGGCTCGCGTCGTCGTACACCCCCGACGGACAGCTCACCCCCACCGAGGGCGGCTACCGGCTCACCGGCCGGTGGCGTACGTCGACCGGCATCCACCACGCGACCTGGGCGGTCGTGGGCGCGCTCCTGCTCGACGAGAAGGGCGAGCCGGTCGACTTCGTCGGCACCCTGGTCCCCGCCACCGACTACCGGATCGAGGAGCGCTGGGACCCGACCGGACTGCGCGCCGTCGGCGCCGACGGCATCGCCGTCGAGGACGCGTTCGTGCCGTCGTACCGGACCTTCGGGGCGCGGGAGCGGATGCTCCAGGAGGACCCGGCGTGGGCCGGCAAGCTGCCTCCGCTCTACCGGATGCCCTACAGCGTCATCCACACCCACGCGGTCGCCGTCCCCGTGATCGGCGCGGCCGAGGGCGCCTACGACGCGCTGCTCGCCGACCGCCCCGAGGCCGCTGCCGCGCCCACCGTCGCCCGCGCCGCGACCGACCTCCACGTCGCCTGGCGCCAGCTCACCGGCCACCTCGAGCGCCTGCTCGAGCGCGCCGAGCGCAACGAGCCGCCCCACACCGAGAGCGTCGTGCGTGCCCGCCGCGACCAGTCCCTGGCCGCCGAGCGCGCCGTCCGCGCGATCGGCAGCTTCCTCGACGCCGCCGGCCCCGAGGCCTGGGAGCGCCGCCACCCGCTGCAGCGTGCCTGGCGCGACGCCCAGGTCGCCGCCACCAACGCCGCCAACTCGGTCGACCAGACGCTGTCGATCTTCGGTCGCTGGGCCTACGGGCTCGACATCACCGACCGCTGGTGGTGACGCAGACGTCTCAGTCCGGGACGACTGCACCGTCCTGAGCATGCCGCTACCCCCGCAGATGCATGGTTCTGCGGGGTGTGGAGCGGGGTCGCTACTCGTCGGGCGGGCTGGGGTCGCCGGTGTCGTGGACGGGGTGGGTGCCGCGGTGGTCGACCCGGAACCGGTAGCCGTTGGGACTGGTCCAGACGTAGGATCCGGGCGTGATGGTGTCGTAGCGCCAGGCTGAGTGGGTCTTCGCGCGGTGGTGCCGCCGGCAGAGTGGGACGAGGTTGCAGGGGCAGGTCGGACCACCCTGGTCGTGGGGTTGGTGGTGGTCGATGTCGCACCGGGTCGCGGGACGGGTGCAGTGGGGGAACCGGCAGGTGTGGTCCCGCAACGCGACGCGGGTCTTGTGGCGGTCGGGGATCTCGTAGGCCGTGACGGGGACGTGGTCGGCCAGGTCGATCACCGGCCGGACGATCACGGTGGTGTGCCGGGCACGCAGCCACTCCCGGATCTGAGCGGTGCTGACCGGGCAGCGACCCTCGTCCCACCGCCCGACCGGGTTCCGGCCAGCAAGGGTGGTGTCGGTGACGTGCACGTTCAACACGACCTTGCGACCAGGGACGGTCGCGACCACCTCCCCGGTGTCCGGGTCCGGGACCAGCAGGTCCAGGGCCAGGTCCTGGCGGGCGAGCTCGGCAGCCGCTTTCGACCGGCGCACGTCCAACGAGCTCTCGTCACCCAACCGGCCCAGCACCTCCGCGCGACGAGCGACGGCGAGGTCGAGGTCGTGCCCGTCGGCGGCATCCATCAGCCCGTCGAGGTGCACCAGCCCGTGCTCGTCCACGTCACTGAGGTCGAAGTGCCGGTGGTCGGCAGCCTTCTGGCGGTCGGCTTCCGCGCGTTCGGGGTCGTAGCGGAGCACGGCTTCCGCGACGAGGCGTTCGAGCTGGGCCCACCCGACGCCGGAGGCGTTCCACAGCTGCCGGTCCACGAACCCCGCCGCCTCAGCACCAAGACCCCGGGTGAGGTCCGCGATCCGCTCAGCACGCCACGGCGCCAACCTCCCCGCCACCACCGCCTCGTAGACGTTGGGGAGCCGCCAGGCGCACTCGATGACCCGACCGACATACGCCTTGCCGCCGTCGGGGGTGCGGCCGAGGACCGCGACGAGCTCCATCAACGCGAACTCGCTGACCAGCGGGGCACCCGCCCCGGCGATGGGCACGCCGGTGTCGAGGTAGCCCTCGGTGATCGTCGCGACACCCTCGGGTCCGGTGATGATGTGGTCGCCGGCCCACTCCACGATCGTCGCCCATTCGCGGACCAGGGAGGCCTGGCGGCCTTCGACCTCGGCACGCAGCCCGGACAGCAGAGCCGCTGTCGAACGGGGCCGGGTTCCGAGATCCATGACTGAATTCTCCCACCCACCGCCGACAGAAGCGAACGTTCAGAACCCGCCTGGGGACAGGGGAAACTCCATTCGGAGGGTGTGGAGAACCGACGTCACGGCATGCCACGAATGTGACTGCGGGACCGCAACCCGAGCCGCGAACCCAGCCACCTCCCCACCTTCCTCGTCGCTGCCCTTTCGGAACGAAACCGGCTACGCGACCGACGCCCACGGACGGACCCCAGCAGCACAGCCCGATCTTCGGTGGCTGCGCGACTCCCGCCCCTCAACCACCGGCACGCCACCGGCGAGCGCTACACCCAGCCGTCGGCCGGTAGCGTGCGCAGCATCCGCCCGAGCACCCCGTCCGAGGTCGGCCGGACCGGCTCGACGGCCTCGTCCTGCCCGGACAGCCGCTGGGTGACGTGGGCGGCGGCGCGGAGCATGAGCGGGCCGAGGCGCTCCAGCTTCTCCAGGGGTACGGCGCCACCGACCGAGATCGCGGCGAGGAGGCCGTCGGCGCGGATGGCGGCGCCGAGGGCGGAGGTGCCGAGGACCAGTTCCTGGTTCTCGTAGGCGAGGCCGCGGCGGGCGCGGATCCGACCGAGCTCCTGGTGGAGCGTGGGCAGGTCGTCGATGGTGCGGGGGCTGCGCTTGGGCAGGCCTGGGCGGAAGAGGGTGTCGATCTCCTCGCCGGGCAGCTGGGCCAGGATCGCCTTGCCGAGGGCGGTGGCGTGGGCCGGGACCCGGCCGCCGACGCGGGACGCCGTCCCGGCGTTGCCGGCGGCGGCGCGCCCGGCGATCCGGTCGAGGACGAGCACGTCGGTGCCGATCAGCACGCCGAGGTGCACGACCAGGCCGGTGTCGAGGTGCAGCCGGTTGAGGACCGGGGCGGCGACCGAGCGCAGCTCGGGGTGCTCGGACGGCGAGTGCCGCGCGGTCGAGGCGCCGGCGGACAGCGAGTAGCCGTCGGGTCGGCGCTGGATCCAGCCGGTGACGAGCAGCTGGTCGAGGATCCGGTGGACCGTCGAGCGCGGCAGGCCCGTGCGGGTGGCGATGTCGTCGAGCCGGAACCGCGCGCCGGGCTCGTCGAAGACCCGCATGATCAGGGCGATCCGCGCGACCATCGACACCGGCGGGTCGGAGCTCTCCCCGTCCGCCTTCTTCTTCGCCGCGGCACTCGCCATGCGGCTCATGATAGGCCCGCCGTACGCCGGCCCTGCCCGCGATTCAGCTCCAGAAGTCCTGCTCGCCCCAGTGCGCGAACCCCGCCTTGGGTGCGTCGAGCCCGAACCGGCCGCGGTGGAACACCAGTGGCGGGGCGGTGTCGAGCTCGAGCCCCTGCACCCGCCCGATCGCGATGTCGTGGTCGCCGGCGACGTGCACCGTCTCGAGCGTCGCGTGCACGCGGAGCACGGCGCCGGGCAGTGCCGGGGCACCGTGCGGCGCGGTCCACTCCAGCCCCTCGAAGCGCAGTCCGTTGCGCGAGCCGAAGCGCTGGCACAGGTCGACCTGGTCCTCGGCGAGCACGTTGACGCAGAACGCCCCGGCCTCCCGGATCCGGGCCCACGCCCGGCCCTCGCTGGTCGCGCAGAACAGGACCAGCGGTGGCTCGAGCGAGAGCGACGCGAACGACTGGCAGGTGAACCCGACCGGCTCGTCGTCGTGCACCGCGGTCACCACGGTGACCCCGCTCGGGAAGGCGCCCATCGCGCGCCGCATGACGTCGGGCGTCGGTTCCAGCACCTCGGCGGGCGGCGGGGTCGGGGAGAAGGCGAGGGCGCTCATGACATCGGACGGTAAGGAATGTTCCGATTCGTAACACTCCGGTCCCGTCCAACGGGACCGGAGCCACTCCGCGGGAGAGCGCTGCCTACGTTCGCAACATGCTCGACACCGAGGTCGCCGGGTTCCTGGCGCTGCTCAACGAGAACTTCCCGCAGGTCTCCACGATGACCGGCGCCGACGCGCGCGCCGCGACCAAGGCACGGCAGGTCCCGCCGGCCAACCTGGACGACGTCCGCTCGGCCGAGGACGTCACCATCGACGTCGACGGCGGCACCATCGGCGCCCGGGTCTACCAGCCCCACGGCCCGGGCGACGTACGGCGCCCGCTGGTCGTGTTCACCCACGGCGGCGGCTTCGTCTTCTGCGACCTCGAGAGCCACGACAGCTTCTGCCGCCAGCTCGCCCGGCAGACCGACTCCGTCGTCGTGTCGGTCGACTACCGCCTCGCCCCCGAGCACCGTGCGCCGACCGCCGCCGAGGACGCGTACGCCGCCCTGCTCTGGGCGAGCGAGCGCCACGACGAGCTCGGCACCGACCCGGCCCGGGTGGTCGTTGCCGGCGACAGCGCCGGTGGTGCGCTCGCCGCCGTCGTCGCGCTGATGGCCCGCGACCGCAAGGGACCCGCCCTGGCGGGCCAGGCGCTGCTCGGTCCGGTCATCGACCCCGGCTGCGACACTCCCAGCTACGACACCTACGCCGACGGCTGGTTCAACACCCGGGCGAACATGGAGTGGTACTGGGACCAGTACCTCGGCCCGGAGCGCACCCTCCCCGAGCCGCCCGAGCTGGTCGCCCCGGCCCGCGCCGCGAGCCACGCCGGCCTGCCGCCGGCCGTCGTCGTCATCACGGCCGCCGACCCGCTGGCCGACGAGGGGGAGCGCTACGCCGCCCAGCTCGCCGCCGCCGGCGTGCCGGTCCTCACCCGGATCCACCCGCAGCTCTTCCACGGCCTGCTCACCTTCATGACCCTGCGCGCAGGCGCGTCCGCCCGCGAGCTGCTGTACGCCGACCTGCGCACCCTGCTCGGGGTGGCGTCGCCTGCCGGGGGACCGGCATGACCGGACCCGACCTGACCGGCAGGGTCGCCCTGGTCACCGGCGCGGCCGGTGGCCTCGGCGCGGCCGTGGCGTCCGTCCTCGCGGAGGCCGGCGCCCACGTCGTCCTCGGCGACAGCGACCTCGCCGGCGCCAGCCGCACCGCCGCCGGCATCGGCGGCACGGCCACCGCCGTCGAGCTCGACGTCCGCGACGCCGGCCAGTGGGACCGCGTGACCGGGGAGATCCGGGCGCAGCACGGCCGCTGGGACGTGCTGGTCAACAACGCCGGCGTCTACCGCAAGGCCCCGCTCGCCGAGATGGCCGACGACGACATCGACCTGGTCCTCGATGTCAACCTGCGCGGCACCGTCCTCGGCACCCGGGCCGCCGCCCGGTCGATGGCCGACGGCGGCGCGATCGTGAATGTCTCCTCGACCGCGGGCCTCTCGGGCCACCGCCACGCCCTCGTCCACTCCGCGACCAAGTTCGGCGTCCGCGGCGTCACCCGCTCCGCGGCCCTCGAGCTGGGGGAGCGGGGCATCCGGGTCAACGCCGTGTGCCCGGGCCCGATCGAGACGCCGATGATGCGCGCCGACCAGGTCGACTGGTCCGCCGTACCCCTGTCCCGGGCGGCCGACCCCCGTGAGGTCGCCGCCCTGATCACCTTCCTCGCCAGCGACGCCGCCGCCTACTGCACGGGTGGCGAGCACACCGTCGACGGCGGCCTCAGCGCCTAGCCCGAACCAGGAGAAAGCCATGAACGCACCCACCGAGAACACCCGTGACCTGGTCATCGTCGGCGCCGGCCTCGCCGGCATCTACGCGATGTACCGCGCCCTCGAGAAGGGCCTCGACGTCGTCGGCGTCGAGGCCGGCGACAGCGTGGGCGGGACCTGGTACTGGAACCGCTACCCCGGCGCCCGCTGCGACGTCGAGAGCGTCGACTACTCCTACTCCTTCGACCGCCAGCTGGAGAAGGACTGGAAGTGGACCGAGCGGTTCGCCACCCAGCCCGAGATCCGCTCCTACCTCGACCACGTCGCCGACCGCTACGACCTGCGCCGGCACTTCACCTTCGGCCGCCGGGTCACCGCCGCGCACTTCGACGAGCAGGCCTCGACCTGGACGGTCACCCTCGACGACGGCACCCGGCACCGGGCCCGCTTCCTGATGATGGCGACCGGCTGCCTGTCCGCGCCGAACCGTCCCGACCTGCCCGGCATCGACGAGTACGCCGGCACGCAGCTGTTCACCGCGCAGTGGCCCGACGAGCCGGTCGACCTGACCGGCAAGCGGGTCGGCCTGATCGGCACCGGCTCCTCGGGCATCCAGGCCGCGCCCCTGCTCGCCGAGCAGGCCCAGTCGCTGACCGTCTTCCAGCGCAGCGCCAACTACACGGTCCCCGCTCGCAACCGGCCGCTCACCGAGGAGGAGTGGGAGAAGGTCCAGGAGACCTACCCCGAGCGTCGCAAGGCCTCGCTCTACGCCCCGGCCGGCTCGCTGAGCACCACCCACCCGAGGAAGGCGACCGAGGTCGACGCCGCCGAGCGCGAGCGCGCGTTCGAGGCCCGCTGGCAGGAGGGCGGCGTGCTGTTCGCCAAGACCTTCCCCGACCAGGGCGTCGACATCGTCGCCAACGACTACGCCCGTGAGTTCGCCGAGGCCAAGATCCGCGAGATCGTGAAGGACCCGCAGGTCGCCGAGGACCTGATCCCGACCGACCACCCGATCGGCACCAAGCGGATCGTCACCGACACCGGCTACTACGAGATGTACAACCGGGACAACGTCGAGCTGGTCAACCTGCGCAAGCACCCGATCGAGCAGGTCACCTCGTGGGGCATCAAGACCGACGACGCGTCGTACGAGCTCGACGTGATCGTCTTCGCCACCGGCTTCGACGCGCTCACCGGCGCGCTCACCTCGATCGACCTGCGCGGCGCCCGGGGCGCCGTCCTCGCCGACGACTGGGCGCACGGCCCGGAGACCTACCTGGGCCTCGGCGTCGCCGGCTTCCCGAACCTGATCACCCTCAACGGCCCCGGCAGCCCGTCGGTGCTCGCCAACATGTCCACGCACACCGAGCAGCAGGTCGACTGGGGCATGGACCTCATCGAGTTCTGCCGGGCCAACGACATCGACCAGGCCGAGCCGCGCAAGGACGCCGCCGAGAAGTGGACGGCCCACCTCGGCGAGGTCGCCGAGGGCACCCTCTTCACCCGCGCCGCCTCCTGGTACATGGGCGCCAACATCGAGGGCAAGACCCGCACCTTCATGCCCTACATCGGCGGCTTCGGCAACTACCGCCGCATCTGCGACGAGGCCCGCGACAACGGCTTCGAGGGCTACGTCCTGACCCGCGTCTCGGCGCCGGTGGAGGCGAGCGCATGAGCCTCCCGTCGTACGACGACACGCGCCGCGAGCTCGCCACCGACGCGGGCACCCTCGTCTACCACGAGTACGGCGACGGCCCGCCGCTGCTGCTGCTCCACGGATCGGGCCCGGGCGTGACCGGCTGGCGCAACTTCCACCAGAACCTGCCCGCCCTCGGCGCGCACTTCCGCTGCCTGGTGCTCGAGCTGCCGGGCTTCGGTGTCAGCCACGACATCGACGAGTCGCCGTTCGTGGCCGCCGGTCCCGCGGTGACCCGGTTCGTCGAGGGCCTCGGCCTCGGCCCGGTGCCGGTGATCGGCAACTCGATGGGCGGCGTGGTCGCGGCCCAGCTCGCGATCGCCCGCAGCGACCTGTTCACCCGCATCGTCACCGTCGGCGGCGTCGGCACCAACGTCTTCGGCGCCGGTCCGGGGGAGGGCATCGTCCGGCTCACCGACTTCGTCGAGAACCCGACCCGTGAGGGCTTGGTCCAGTGGCTGCGGTCGATGGTCTTCGACCAGGGGATGGTCACCGAGGAGCTCATCCAGCAGCGCTGGGACCTCGCGACCGAGCCCGAGACGCTCGCCTCGGCGCGGCGGATGTACGGCCGCGAGGCCAACGCCGCCCGGGCCAGGTCGGCCGCGGCGAGCGACCGGCCGCCGTACTGGGCGATGCTCCACAAGATCACCGCGCCCGTGCTCCTGACCTGGGGACGCGACGACCGGGTGAGCCCGGTCGACATGGCGATGCTCCCGATGCGGTCCATCCCCAACGCCGAGCTGCACGTCCTGCCGCGCTGCGGCCACTGGGCGATGATCGAGCAGCAGGCGGCCTGGGAGGCGGCCGTGCTCGCCTTCCTCACCCGCGCCTGAGAGCCCTCGCCGGTGCTCGCGGCCACTCGACGACCTCGAGGTCCCGATGAGCGAGAACCGGCCTCCGCGAACCGACCTCCGCTGCGAGCGTGAGGTCGTCCCCGACACCCGTCAGCCCCGGAAGGAACCCGCATGACCGACCAGACCCGCGGCACCGTGCTCGCCGCCATCGAGGAGCACTCCGACGAGCTGGCGGCGCTCGGCCCGGCCAACGAGCAGCTCGGCCAGCTCGACGACGCGGCGGCCAAGGTGCTGCGCGACTCCGGCGTCATCCGGCTGCTGCAGCCCAAGGAGTTCGGCGGCCACGAGGCCCACCCGGCGGAGTTCGCCGAGACGGTCATGCGGATCGCCCAGCTCGACGGCGCGACCGGCTGGGTCGCCGGCATCGTCGGCGTCCACCCGTGGGAGATGGCGATGGCGGACAAGCGGGTCCAGGAGGAGGTCTGGGGCGCCGACCCCGACACCTGGATCGCGTCGCCGTACGCCCCGATGGGTGTGCTCACGCCCGTCGACGGCGGCTGGACCCTGCGCGGGCGCTGGCAGTTCTCGTCGGGCACCGACCACTGCGACTGGATCTTCCTCGGCGCGATGATGGGCGACGCCACGGGCGCCCCGGTCATGCCGCCGCAGATGATGCACGTGATCCTCCCGCGCGCCGACTACACGATCGTCCCCGACAGCTGGGACGTCGTCGGCCTGCGCGGCACCGGCTCCAAGGACATCGTCGTGGAGGACGCGTTCATCCCGTCCTACCGCGCGCTGGAGTACACCAAGGTCGCCGAGGGCGACGCCGCGAAGGAGGCCGGCCTCACCGAGACCGGCTACCACGTGCCCTTCTCCTGCGTGTTCCCGCTCGGCATCACCTCCGCCGTCATCGGCATCTGCGAGGGTGCCCTCGCCCACCACGCCGCCTGGCAGGCCTCCCGCACGACGGTCTCCGGCGCCGCGAGCAAGGACGACCCGTACGCCCTGTACGCCCTCAGCGAGGCGGCCGCCGACATCGCCGCCTCCCGCGCGGCGCTCGTCGACAACGTCACCCGGATGTACGACGCGGTCTCCCGCGGCCACGTGCCGACCTTCGCCGAGCGGGCCGCCGGTCGTCGTACCCAGGTCCAGGCGGCCTGGCGCGCGGTCCGGGCCCTCGACGAGGTCGTCGCCCGCTCCGGCGGCAACGCGATGCGGATGGACAACCCGATCCAGCGCTTCTGGCGCGACGCGCACACCGGCCTGGCGCACGCGATCCACGTGCCCGGCCCGACCTTCCACGCGGCAGGCCTCGGCGACCTCGGCCTCGAGCCGCCGTCCGGCCCGCTCCGCTCGATGATCTGAGGAGACACCCCATGACCCACCTGCGCGGACTCGGCTACCTGCGGGTCCAGGCCACCGACCTCGCTCGTTGGCGCGAGCTGACCATCGACGCGCTCGGCTTCGCCGAGGGCACCGGGCCCGACCCCGACGGCCTCTACCTGCGGATGGACGAGCGTCAGGCGCGCCTCGTCGTCCTGCCCGGCGACACCGACCGGGTGCAGGCCATCGGCTGGGAGGTCCGCGACTCCGCGGCCCTGGCCCGGGTCGCCGCCGACGTCGAGGCCTCGGGCCGCGGCGTCAAGGAGCTGACCACCGAGGAGTGCGCCGAGCGCGGCGTCGAGAAGGCGATCTCCTTCGAGGACCCGGCCGGCACCGTGCTCGAGGTCTTCTGCGGACCCGTCCTCGACCACAGCCCGGTGGTCACGAAGTGGGCGCAGCGGTTCCACACGGGCGCCGAGGGCATGGGCCACGTCGTCCTGCCGACGACCGCACCCGAGGAGACCACGGCGTTCTACACCGAGGTGCTCGGCTTCCTGGAGCGCGGTTCGATGAAGGTGCCCGGCGACCGCCGGATCCAGTTCCTCGGCATCAACCGCCGTCACCACAGCCTGGCCATCTGCCCCGCCCCGCACGACGAGGCGCCCGGGATGGTCCACCTGATGGTCGAGGTCGACGAGCTCGACGCCGTCGGCCGCGCGCTCGACGAGGTCAACAAGCGGGAGTTCTCGATCTCCTCGACCCTGGGCCGGCACACCAACGACAAGATGATCTCGTTCTACGTCCGGGCCCCCGGCGGCTGGGACATCGAGTACGGCTGGGACGGCATGCTCGTCGACGAGTCGTCGTACACCGCCGAGGAGATCACGGCCGACAGCTACTGGGGCCACGACTGGTCCGGCTCCGAGCCGCTGGCCGCGTTCGTCCCCCGGTGAGCGCACCGATGGTCGAGGCCGACGCCGATGTCGTGGTCGTCGGCATGGGCTGTGCCGGCGCGGCCGCCGCCCTCGAGGCGGCCCGCGCCGGCGCGCGCGTCGTCGCCCTCGACCGCGCCGCCCCGGGAGGCTCGTCGGCGGTGTCCGGCGGCGAGCTCTACCTCGGCGGCGGCACGGCGCTCCAGCAGGCCTGCGGCGTCGACGACGACCCGGACCTGATGTACGCCTACCTCCACGAGGCGCTCGGGCCGCACCCCGACGAGGACAAGCTCCGCCTCTACTGCGACGGCAGCGTCGAGCACTTCGAGTGGTTCCGCGGGCTCGGGATCACCTTCAACCCGAGCCTGTACGACGGCGTCTCGTGGCTCCCGCCGACCGCCGACGGCCTGATGTGGCTCGGCGAGAACGCCTGGCCGTTCACCGGGCTCGCCCGCCCGGTGCCGCGCGGCCACCGCCCCGCCACCGACGGCTTCGGCGGCTGGCTGCTGATGGACCGGCTGACCACCGCCGTCCGCGAGGCCGGCGTCGACGTCCACCCGGACACCCGGGTCACCGGCCTGGTCCAGGACGACTCCGGCCGCGTCGTCGGGGTCCGTGCCCGCCGCTTCGGCGAGGACGTCACCTACCGCGCCCACCGCGGTGTCGTGATCGCCACCGGCGGCTTCGCCGACAACGCCGAGATGGTCGCCGACCACGCGCCGGTGCTCATCGGCCACTCCGTCGTGAGCGACGGCCTCGACGACGGCAGCGGGATCCGCCTCGGCGTCGCCGCCGGCGGCACCCTCCGCCGGATGGCCAGCACCCAGGTCGCGCTGTCCGTCGTGCCCGCCCTCGCGGTCCGCGGCATGCTCGTCGACGGCCTCGGTCAGCGGTTCGTCAACGAGGACGTCTACCCCGGTCGGTTCAGCCAGGCCGCGGTCCGGCACCGTCCCGGGCCGTGGTTCACCCTGGTCGACGAGCGGGGCTGGGAGGACGTGCCCGAGCGTGAGCGCTGGGGCGTGCAGCCCGCCGTCGTCGCCGAGACCCTCGCCGAGGTCGAGACCGAGCTCGGCCTGCCGCCCGGCTCGCTCGAGGACACCGTCGCCCGCTACAACCGCGACGCGGCCGCCGGCGAGGACTCCCTCTTCCACAAGGACCCGCGCTGGCTGCGACCCCTCGAGGCGCCGTACGCCATCGTGGACGCCACCCGCGGCTTCGACCCCGAGGGCACCGGCTCGCGCGGTGGCACCGGCGTCTCGGGGTTCACCCTCGGCGGGCTGCGCACCTCCGTCGACGGCGAGGTCCTCGACGCGTCCGGCGTCCCCGTCCCCGGCCTCTACGCCGCCGGCCGCGCCACCTCCGGCATCCACGGCGAGGGCTACGTCAGCGGCACCTCGCTCGGCGACGGCACCTTCTTCGGCCGCCGCGCCGGTCGTGCCGCCGCCGGCTGCTGATCCTGCGGCGCGCCTGTCCTGTGGAGCGGGACAGGCGCGGACCGCCTGTGACCCAGGTCTCAGAGTGCTCGTGACATTCCAACGACACTCCATCGACACGGGGGACGCCATGAGCAATCTCGACAACTTGGTCATCATCGTCACGGGAGGCGGCTCCGGCATCGGGCTGGCCGCTGCGGACCGGATCGTCAGGTCCGGCGCGACGGTGGTCATCACCGGCAGGGACGTCGAGAAGGGCAAGGCGGCACTCGCCCGGATCGGCGACGAGCGGGCGAGCTTCCTCCAGCACGACGTCGCCTCGCGCGCCAGCTGGGAGGAGGTCGTGGCCGCCGTCCTCGACACCCACGGCCGCATCGACGGCCTCGTCAACAACGCCGGCCTGTCCGCCACCGCAGCGCCGTTCGACCAGGAGACCACCGAGGCGTGGGACGCCATCGTGGCCACCAACCTCTCGGGCGTCTTCCACGGCATGCAGGCGGTCATCCCGTCGATGAAGGACAACGGTGGCGGCTCGATCGTCAACGTGTCGTCGACCGGCGGCCTGGTCGGCCTGCCACTGACCTCGAGCTACGCGGCCGCCAAGTGGGGGATGCGGGGCCTGACCCGCGTCGCCGCGCTGGAGCTGGCCAACAAGCGGATCCGGGTCAACTCGGTCCACCCCGGCATGGTCTACACCCCGATGACGGTGCAGAGCGCCGGCGTCGTCGAGGGGGAGGGCATGTACCCGCCGGCCCCGATGGGCCGTGTCGCGTCGGCCTCCGAGATCGCCGGGGCGATCGTCTACCTGCTGTCCGCCGACGCGTCGTACACGACCGGTGCGGAGATCGCCGTCGACGGCGGCTGGACGGCCGGGGTGTCGCCTCGCGCCCTCCTCGGGGACGAGCTGGCCGGCGCCCTGCTGGGCTGATCGCCCGTCCGGAACGCCCGCTGCAGAGGGGTTTTCCGGACTGACACACGTGTGTTGCAGAACCTTCATGACCTAACCGAAGTTCATGTCGTCGGAGAGGTTCCGCTGTCGCCGCGGATTGGTAGTGTCGACTTCGCAGCGGCTGCAGTTCTCGAAGGTGAACGCCTGCGGAGTCTGTGGCCGACGGCGTTCTGGTTTGTGGTGTCGTCATCACGCATCGGAGCGACGCGTCATCGCAGCCGCTGCGGGCCGTCGAGGTGGCGGCTCTCGCCCCGATACGAGGAGTAACGAGCAACATGGCTCAGGGCACCGTGAAGTGGTTCAGCGCCGAGAAGGGCTTCGGCTTCATCGAGCAGGAGGGTGGCGGCGACGACGTCTTCGTCCACTACTCGGCGATCCAGACCACCGGCTACAAGTCGCTGGAGGACAACCAGAAGGTCGAGTTCGACGTCACCCAGGGCCCGAAGGGTCCCCAGGCGGAGAACGTTCGTCCTCTCTGAGTCACCTCCGAGAAGACCTCGTCTTCCGTGGGGCCCCGCCGGTCGGCGGGGCCCCACGAATTTTTCCGGAACTTTTGGGTTTGCCGGGGGCGCCGAGGGGGATCATGGAGTCGGAAAAGTGCGTTGGTCCGGCTCGAGGGAGAGGGAAGCATGGCCGATCAGTTCGACGTGACCCTCGAGGACGGCGACCTCCTCACCGAGGTCGAGCTGACCACCAACCTCATCATCGCGGCCAGCAACTCCGACGAGCGCCTCTCCACCGAGGAGATCGACCGGATCCTCGGCGTCCTGCACTGAGCTCGACGGCGCGAGCTCGTCGTCGCTCCATCGTGGGGATCAGCAGGTCGCGAACAGCACCGGCCCGCTGCTGAGGTCGGAGAGCACGAAGGACCCCTCGACCGGCTTCAGCGCCATGGTCACCACCCGCCCGGACGCGACCACCTTGCCGAGGGAGAACCGCTCGGGGAAGCTGCCGCCCTGGCCGGGCGCCGGTCCGGCGGCGAGCTTCGAGCGGCTGTCGGCGTCCTCCCGGGCCTGGTCGTCGGTCTCGAACGCCATCGCCACCCGTACGCCGCCCCCCGGCTGCGCCGCGATCGCGAACCCGGTCAGCGGGTGCACGCCCCCCGCCTGCTCGACCAGCTCGCTGGCCCGGGTGCGGTCGGCCGGGTCGGCGTCGGTCATCGCCAGCGCCGAGCAGGCCTGGTCGCCGGTGGCCACCGAGGCGCTCAGCGCGGCGCCCTCGGCGTCGACCACGTCGCTGACGCCGTCCTCCCGGTCGCCGCGGGCCAGGTCGGTGCGCTGCCCGAGGAAGTCCGGGTCGTCGCTGCCGACGAGGACGTCGTCCTCCTCGTCGACCTGCAGCGCGGCGAGCTCCGGGGTGACCGGGCCGTCGAGCCCCTCGAGCAGGTCGACGCCTCCGCGCCACACGCCGTCGGCGTCGTCCGGCTCCTCGAACCCGACCGCGCGCAGCCGCTCGCGCAGGCCGTCGACGTCGAAGCCGTCGGGCAGTCCCATCAGCACCAGCGCGCCGTCCTTGCCCTGGCTGAACAGCTCCCAGTCGATGGTGGCGGGGGAGAAGCCGAGCTGCTCCTGGATCGTCGGGGCCGAGGCGTCGAGTGCGGTCGTCGAGGCCAGGTCCCGGTCGAACGCGTCCTGCAGGAAGTCGTCCACCTCGGCCCCCGAGGAGGACGCGGACAGGTCGGCGCCGAGTTCGGAGCGCACTCCCGCCCAGTCGGTCCAGCTGAACCGGGCCGCGGTCTTCGGCGCCAGGGCCAGCGCGGTCTCGAACCGCGTGCGGTCCGCGGAGCTCAGCCGCCAGCCGACCACGACGGCGGCCGAGACGACGAGAGCCGCGAGGACGAGGAGCAGGATCCAGCGGCGACGCATGACCGAACCCTATGGCCCTACGCTGGGGCCCGTGCCCGACATCCTCGCTGCCGGCGTGGTCGTGTTCCGTCCCGGACGGGAGGTGCTGCTGGTGCACCGCCCGAAGTACGACGACTGGTCCTTCCCCAAGGGCAAGCTCGACCGCGGCGAGCACCCGACCGCCGCCGCCGTCCGGGAGGTGGCCGAGGAGACCGGCGTGCACGTCCGGCTCGGCCCCCGGCTGCCGTCGCAGCGCTACCCGGTCGCGCGCCGGATGAAGACCGTCCACTACTGGACCGGACGCGTCGTGGGCGACGACGACGTGACGGCGTACCGGCCCAACGACGAGATCGACGCCGTGGCCTGGGTGCCGGTCGACGAGGCGTCCGCGCGGCTCAGCTACGGCTACGACCGCGAGACCCTCGCGGCAGCGCTGCGGGTGCGCCGCAGGACGCACGCGGTCGTCGTGCTCCGTCACGCCCAGGCCCGCTCGCGCAGCGCCTGGCACGGACCGGACGCCGGCCGGCCCCTGCTCAAGGTCGGCGAGCTGGAGGCGGACCGGCTGGTGCCCCTGCTCGCGGCGTACGACGTCACCCGGATCGTCACCTCGACCAGCACCCGCTGCGTGCAGACGGTGCGCCCGTACGCCGAGACCGCCGGCTACTCCCTCGACCTGCGCCCGCGCCTCAGCGAGGAGAACGCCACCGCGAAGGCGGTCGAGAACATCGTCGAGGACCTGCTCGCCACGGAGGCCGGCAGCGTCGTGTGCACCCACCGCCCGGTCCTGTGCCACGTCTACGAGGCGCTGGGGATCGAGCTCGCCCCCGACGAGGGCCTGGCCCCCGCAGAGCTGCTCGTCCTGCACGTGCGCAAGGGCCGGGTCGTCGCCGTGGAGCGCCACCGCCCCCGTTGAGCTGGCGATGGGGTGATGCGGGCCACGTGAGGTCCCCACCCCGACTGCCACTGTTCACCGTTCGTTCAGATCGGCCGGGGAGTTGCGTTACCGACGCTGCCTAACTTCGCAGTCGTCCAGTACGCAACGAGGGGCAGGAACGAGAGCCCCTCACCTCCGAGAGGCAGTTCCTTGAACCTCAAGTCCATCCGCAACGCCGCGGTCCCCGGTATCGCTGCTCTGGCCCTGCTCATGAGCGCCTGCGGTGCGTCCAACGAGGACGGCGGCAGCGACAACGGCGACTCCGGCAGCAGCCTGAGCGGCAACCTCAAGGGTGGCGGCGCGACGTCGCAGGAGAAGGCCCAGGAGGCGTGGAAGACCGCGTTCCAGGGTCAGAACAGCGGCCTCACCATCGACTACTCCCTGCTCGGCTCGACCGACGGCCGCAGCCAGTTCACCAGCGGCGCCCTGTCGTTCGCCGGTTCCGACTCCTACATCTCCGAGGAGGAGCTCGCGGCCGCGAAGGAGCGCTGCGGCGGCAACGTCGTCGAGGTCCCGGCCTACATCTCCTCGATCGCCGTCGCCTACAACCTCGAGGGTGTCGACGAGCTGAACCTCGACGCCGTCACGATCGCGAAGATCTTCGACGGCAAGATCACCAACTGGAACGACAAGGCGATCGCGGACCAGAACCCCGACGCCGAGCTCCCCGACCTGAAGATCGTCCCGGTCCACCGCGCCGACGACTCGGGCACGACCAAGAACTTCACCGACTACCTCGGCAAGGTCGCCCCGAGCGAGTGGAAGTACGAGGCGGCCGACGCCTTCCCCGTCTCCGGCGGCGTGTCCGCCGAGGGCACCTCGGGTGTCGTCAAGACCATCGGTGACACCGAGGGCACGATCGGCTACGCCGACGCCAGCCAGACCGGCGACCTCAGCCACGTCAACGTCAAGGTGGGCGAGGACTACGTCGCCCCGTCGCCCGAGGGCGCTGCCAAGACCGTCGAGGTCTCGCCGCTCGTCGAGGGCCGCGACGCCACCGACATCGCCGTCGACGTGGACCGCACCACCACCGAGGCCGGCGCCTACCCGGTCATCCTGCTGTCCTACCTGATCGCCTGCGAGAAGTACGACGACGCCGCCGAGGCGGCCAACGTCAAGGGCTACCTGAGCTACATCGTCTCCGACGAGGGCCAGGCCGAGGCGGCCGACTTCGCCGGCTCCGCCAAGCTCGCGCCCGAGACCGCCAGCAAGGCCCAGGAGATCGTGGCGGGCATCTCCGCCAAGTGACCTCGAGAGGGGGTGAGGACGGCGATCCCGTCCTCACCCCCTCGACCCGTACCACCCGAACAGCACCCGAGCAGCACCCGAGCATGAGGTGACAGCAGTGACAGCACCCACCGCCGAGGTCGAGGACGCCTCCGCGAACTGGGCGAAGGCCCGCGCCGGGGTCGGCGACCGGATCTTCGCCGGCGCCGCCCTCGCGGCCGGCCTGACGATCCTGGCCGCCCTCGCCGGCGTCTTCATCTTCCTCGCGATCAAGGGCGCGCCCGGCTTCACCAAGTCGGCCGAGGTCTACGGCCCGCACGCCGAGAGCTTCCTGGGGTACGTCGTCCCGCTGCTCGTCGGCACGTTCACCGCCTCGGTCATTGCACTGGTCATCGCGGTGCCGCTGGCGTTCGGGATCGCGCTGGTCATCAGCCACTACGCACCCCGGTGGATCGCGACCCCGGTGGCCTACGTGATCGACCTGCTGGCCGCCGTACCGTCGGTCGTCTACGGCCTGTGGGGTGCGTTCTACCTGGCCAACAAGCTCAAGCCCATGCACCTGTGGCTGCACGACACCTTCGGCGACTGGCCGGTCCTCGGCTCGCTCTTCGGCGAGCCGAACGCGACCGGCCGCTCGATCCTGACGGCCGGCATCGTGCTCGCGATCATGATCCTGCCGATCATCACCGCGATCAGCCGCGAGGTGTTCTCGCGCACCCCGCGCCTGCACGAGGAGGCCGCCCTGGCGCTCGGCGCCACGCGGTGGGAGATGATCCGGATGACGGTCTTCCCCTACGCCCGCTCCGGCATGGTCTCGGCCGTGATGCTCGGTCTGGGCCGCGCACTCGGCGAGACGATGGCGGTGACCATGGTGCTCTCGTTCGGCTTCGACCTGTCCTGGAACATCATCGGCTCCTCGAGCCCGACCTCGATCGCGGCCAACATCGCGCTCAAGTACAAGGAGCGCAGCGCCGACACGCTCAACGTCCTCGTCGCGACCGGTCTGGTGCTCTTCCTCATGACCTTCCTGGTCAACTTCCTCGCCCGCTGGATCGTGGGCCGCAACGAGAGGCGGATGGCGCGATGACCACGCTGGAAGAGGTCCAGACGCGGGTCCACGTCCCGCTGGTCCAGCCGCGGCTGCCCCGCCAGGCGCCGGCGATCGTCGCCGTCATCGCCGCGGCCTTCGGCGGCCTCCTGCTCGTGCTCGGCATGGGCCTGGTCGGCTCCGTGATCCTCGGCGTCGTCGCCTTCCTCGCCGTGCTCCCGGTCTGGTCGCTGGTGATCGAGGGTCGCCGCGGCGCCACCGACCGACTGATGACGGGGCTGATCTGGACGTCCTTCGGCATCGCGGTGGTGCCGCTGGTCTCGCTGATCTGGCGGGTCATCAGCAAGGGTGCCGGCCGCCTCGACGGCACCTTCTTGAGCTACTCCTTCTTCAAGACCCAGATCGACCAGCCGGTCGGCGTCTACCACGCGATCATCGGCACCCTGCTGATCACGCTCGGCGCCGCGGTCATCTCGGTCCCCGTCGGCGTGATGGCGGCCGTGTACCTCGTCGAGTACGGCAAGGGCAACAAGCTCGCCAAGGCGATCACCTTCCTGGTCGACGTGATGACCGGCATCCCGTCCATCGTCGCGGGCCTGTTCGCCTTCGCCCTGTTCACGCTGATCTTCGGCCCGGCCTACGTCTCCGGCATCGGTGGATCGGTCGCGCTGTCGCTGCTGATGATCCCCATCGTGGTCCGGGCCACGGAGGAGATGCTGATGCTCGTGCCGGACGACCTGCGCGAGGCGTCGTACGCACTGGGTACCCCGAAGTGGAAGACGATCGTGCGGATCGTGCTCCCCACCGCGATCGGCGGCATCCTCACCGGCATCACGCTCGCGATCTCCCGCGTCATCGGGGAGACCGCTCCGCTGCTCCTCATCGCAGGCGCCACCGACCGCACCAACATGAACCTGTTCGACGGCGCGATGACGACCCTCCCGGTCCTCATCTACGGGCAGAACCTGCGGGGCGACGCCCCGGCCGAGGCGATCGCCTGGGGCGCCGCCTTCATCCTCATCGTCATCGTGATGGTGCTCAACCTGGCAGCACGCATCATCGGCAAGATCTTCGCGCCCCGAAACAAGTGACCCGCAGGGTTTGAGAGGCAATCAGTCATGGCCAAGAGCATCGACGTCTCCGACGTCAACATCTACTACGGGGACTTCCTCGCCGTGCAGGGCGTCAACATGACGATCCGCGCCGGCGCGGTGACCGCGTTCATCGGTCCCTCGGGCTGCGGCAAGTCGACCTTCCTGCGCTCGCTCAACCGGATGCACGAGGTGATCCCGGGAGCGCGGGTCGAGGGCAAGATCGTCGTCGACGGACAGGACCTCTACGAGGCCGGCGTCGACCCGGTCGCCGTGCGCCGCCAGGTCGGCATGGTCTTCCAGCGCCCCAACCCGTTCCCGACGATGTCGATCTACGACAACGTCCTCGCCGGCCTCAAGCTCAACGCGGGCAAGATGAAGAAGTCGGCCGCCGACGAGATCGTCGAGAAGTCGCTGCGCGGCGCCAACTTGTGGAACGAGGTCAAGGACCGGCTCAACAAGCCGGGCATGGGCCTGTCCGGTGGTCAGCAGCAGCGCCTGTGCATCGCCCGCGCGATCGCGGTCGAGCCGCAGGTCCTGCTCATGGACGAGCCGTGCTCCGCGCTCGACCCGATCTCGACCTCGGCGATCGAGGACCTGATCCACGAGCTCAAGAACGAGTTCACGATCGTCATCGTCACCCACAACATGCAGCAGGCGGCGCGCGTCTCCGACGACACCGGCTTCTTCAACCTCAAGGCCACCGGCGAGCCGGGGCACCTGGTCGAGTTCAACCCGACCAAGAAGATGTTCGCCAACCCGGACGACCCGGCGACCGAGGCCTACATCTCCGGTCGCTTCGGCTGAGCAGAAGGGTCTCGGCGAGGCGATGGGAATGCGGGACGACGGGCGCCGCGACGCCCGTCGCCAGTCCGTGCGCGCCTACCTCCACCGGTGGGTCGAGTCGTCGGGAGCCCAGCTCCTGGTGGTCGACCCCAGCGACGACGGGGGTGCGCTCGCGGAGGCGATGGCGGGCCGCGGCGTGCACGTGACCTGGGTCGGGTCGACCCTGGACGGCCTCGTGGAGTTCGGGCGCACCGACCCCCACGCGGTCGTGGTGACCCCCGGCGCGCCCGGGATCCCAGCCGAGGAGTTCGTCGGCGTGATCCGGCAGCACGGCTCGCCGTACGTCATCGCGGGGACCTGCGACGGCGAGGAGGCAGGGGCCGGGGGAGTCGGGCCGCTCATGCTGGCCGGCGCCTCCGCCGTGGCGGTGCGGCCGTACGCACCCCAGCACCTGTGGGACCTGCTCACCCACGCGCCGCGCTCGCTGGCCGAGCACGCGCGCCTCGAGTTCGGGCGGATCACGCTCGACGCGACCGCCTACAGCGTCCGGGTCGACGGGGAGCGGATCGCCGACCTCCCGCTCAAGGAGTTCGAGCTGCTCCGCGCGCTGCTGCTGGCCGCGCCGGGTGTCGTCACCGACGACGAGCTGCGCGACGCGCTGTGGGGCACCGACGGCAAGCGGCCCGGTGGCAACACGATCGCCATGCACGTCACCCGGCTGCGGGCACGCCTCGGTGGCGCGGCCGACGTACGCCGGATCCGCGGCCGGGGCTACAGCCTCACAGCAGAATGAGGTGCAGGATCTCGTAGCAGCCCCACGAGGCGAGGGCGGCGGCGGGGAAGGTCGACACCCAGGCGACCAGGATGGTGCGGGCCATGCCCCAGCGCACGGCGGAGAACCGCTTGGTCGCGCCGGCGCCCATCACCGCGGAGGTGATGGTGTGGGTCGTCGAGATCGGGGCGTGGAAGACGAACGCCGTCGTGTAGAGCACGCCTGCGCCGACCGACTCGGCGGCGAAGCCGCGCGGCGGGTCGAGGTGGATGATCTTGCGGCCCAGGGTGCGCATGATCCGCCAGCCGCCCGCGTAGGTGCCGGCGGAGATGGCGCCGGCCGCGGCGAGGACGACCCAGATCGGCAGCGTCTCGATGTCGTACGTCGACGGGTAGGCCACCACCAGCGCGAGCAGGATGACGCCCATCGTCTTCTGCGCGTCCTGCAGGCCGTGGCCGAGCGCCAGCGCGGCCGCCGAGATGGTCTGCATGCCGCGGAAGCCGCGGTTGATCCGGTGCGGGTTGCCCTTGCGGAAGATCCACAGGATCAGGGTCATCACGACGAAGGCGGCGCAGAAGCCGAACAGCGGCGAGATCACCATCGGGATCAGCACCTTCTGCACGATGGTGTCCCACTTGACGCTGACGCCGCCGGCGATCGCCGCACCCACCAGGCCGCCGATGAGGGCGTGCGAGGAGGACGACGGCAGCCCGAAGTACCAGGTGATCAGGTTCCAGATGATCGCGCCGAGCAGGCCGGCCATCACGATGACGAGGCCGTGGTGCACCCCGACCTGGAGGTTGCCGTTCGCGTCCTCGATCGTGATCACGTCCGCGACCGTCTTCGCGACCTCCTGGCCGAGCAATGCGCCGATGAAGTTCATCAACGCCGCGAGGGTCAGCGCGATCCGCGGCGTGAGCGCACGGGTCGACACGGAGGTCGCGATCGCGTTGGCCGCGTCGTGGAAGCCGTTGGTGTAGTCGAACGCCAGCGCGATGACGACCACGGCGATGACGATCGCCAGGGTGAGGGTCACCCGATCAGCCTTCCTTGACGGCGATCTGCTCCACCGTGTTCGCGACCCGCTCGAACGCGTCGATGGCGCCCTCGAGGGACTCGACGATGTCCTTGAGCTTGAGCACCTCGAGGGTCGGGTACTCGCCGGAGAACAGCTTGGCGAGCGTGCGCCGGTGGTTGCGGTCGCCGGCGTTCTCGAGCCGGTTGATCTCGATCCAGTAGTCGTCGAGCGACTGCATCGACTGCAGGCGCGGCATCGCGGCTGCGGTCAGCTCGGCGCAACGCTGGAGGACCTCGACCTGCTCGGAGAGCTCGGCGGGCAGCGTGACCTGGACCTCGTAGAGGAGGATCAGGTCGACCGCCTCGTCCATCATGTCCATGACGTCGTCGAGACCGGATCCGAGGGCGTAGATGTCCTCGCGGTCGAACGGGGTCACGAAGGTGCTGTTGACCTTCTTGACGATCTCGTGGGTCGTCTCGTCGGCGGCGTGCTCGGCGGCACGCATCCGCTCGGCGACACCCGCCTTGTCCGACGAGTCGGACAGCATCTCGGCGAGAAGCTCGGCGCCGCCCACGAGGTGCTGGGCGGACTGGGTGAAGAGGTCGTAGAAGGAGGTATCGACCGGACGCAGACGCAGACCCACATGGACTCCCGTTGAGGCGGAGGCGAACGCGCTCATGCTAGGGGACCACTTCCCCGTGAACGCAACTGCGGGCGGTCCCGAGCGCTGTGGTGCGGCGCACGGGGACGCGTTGTCGCAGGTCAGAGCGGGGTTCAGTCGCTCGTACGACGCCTTCGCTGGTGGTCGATCAGGGTCTCCTGCAGGTGCACGGTGCCGGCGTTGCGCTTCCACTCGCCGTCGGCGCCCAGCTCCCACGCCTGGGTGGTGGGGGCGAACGCGAGGTCCAGCAGGCGTCGTACCTCGTCGCGGCTGGCCTCCGGCAGGCGCACCAGCACCTCGACGCGCCGGTCGAGGTTGCGGTGCATCAGGTCGGCCGAGCCGATCCAGGTCGCCGGCTCGCCGCCGCCCTCGAAGGAGAAGACCCGGCTGTGCTCGAGGAAGCGGCCCAGCACCGAGCGGACCTTGACGTTCTCGCTGAGCCCGGCGACCCCGGGGCGCAGGGCGCAGATGCCGCGCACGAGCAGCTCGACGGGCACGCCCTCGCAGGAGGCGAGGTAGAGCGCGTCGATGGTCTCCTCGTCCACGACCGAGTTGGCCTTGAACCGGATCCCGGCGGGCCGGCCGGCCTTCGAGTGCGCGATCTCCCGTTCGATCTGGTCGATCAGGCCGGTGCGCACCGAGTCGGGCGCGACCAGGAGCTGCTCGTAGGTCGCCTTGCGCGACCAGCCGGACAGGTTGTTGAACAGGTGGGCGACGTCCTCGCCGATCGCCTCGTTGGTCGTCAGCAGGCCGAGGTCCTCGTACATCCGCGAGGTCTTCGGGTTGTAGTTGCCGGTGCCGATGTGGGTGTAGCGACGGATGCCCTCGGGCTCGTCGCGCACCACCATGGCCAGCTTGCAGTGGGTCTTGAGACCGACCAGGCCGTAGACCACGTGGCAGCCGGCCTGCTCCAGCTTGCGCGCCCAGCGGATGTTGGCCTGCTCGTCGAAGCGGGCCTTGATCTCCACCAGGACCAGGACCTGCTTGCCGGCCTCGGCCGCGTCGATGAGGGCGTCGATGATGGGGGAGTCGCCGGAGGTGCGGTAGAGCGTCTGCTTGATCGCCAGCACGTGCGGGTCGGCCGCGGCCTGCTCGATGAAGCGCTGCACGGAGGTCGCGAACGAGTCGTAGGGGTGGTGCAGGAGCACGTCGCGGCGGCGCAGCGCCTTGAACACGTCGACCGGCGCGGCCGACTCGAACTCGGCGAGCCGGGTGTGGGTGCTCGGCACGAAGGAGGGGTACTTGAGGTCCTCGCGCGGCAGGTCGGCGATCGAGTGCAGGCCGCGCAGGTCGAGCGGCCCGGGCAGCCGGAAGACCTCGTTCTCGCTGATGCCGAGCTCGGAGACGAGCAGCTCGAGCACCGACGGCGCGATCGACTCCTCGACCTCCAGCCGGACCGGGGGGCCGAACTTGCGGCGCAGCAGCTCCTTCTCGAGCGCGGCGAGCAGGTTCTCGGCGTCGTCCTCCTCGACCTCCAGGTCCTCGTTGCGGGTGACCCGGAAGGTGTGCGCCTCGAGCACCTCCATGCCGGGGAACAGCCGGCGCAGGTGGGCGCCGATGACGTCCTCCAGCGGCACGAACCGGGCGTTGCCGAGCGAGACGAAGCGGTCGAAGTTCGACGGCACCTTGACCCGGGCGAACAGCTCCTTGCCCGACTTCGGGTTGCGCAGCACCACCGCGAGGTTGAGCGAGAGGCCGGAGATGTAGGGGAAGGGGTGGGCAGGGTCGACGGCCAGCGGCGTCAGCACCGGGAAGATCCGCTCCTTGAAGAGCCGCTTGACCTCCTTCTGCTCATCGCGGTCCAGGTCCGCCCAGCGGACCAGCTCGATGCCCTCGGCGCTCAGCGCCGGCACGACCTCGTCGTGGAACACCCGCGCGTGGCGCTGGCTCAGCTCGGCCGAGCGGCGCCAGATCGCCTCGAGCACCTCCAGCGGCATCAGGCCGCTCGCGGCCCGGACCGCCAGGCCGGTCGCGATCCGGCGCTTGAGTCCGGCCACCCGCACCATGAAGAACTCGTCGAGGTTGCTGGTGAAGATCGCCAGGAAGCGGGCCCGCTCCAGCAGCGGCAGGGCCTCGTCCTCGGCCAGCTCCAGCACCCGCTCGTTGAACCGCAGCCAGGACAGCTCGCGGTCGACGAACCGGTTGTCCACCGACTCGATCGCCTCGACCAGCGCCGGGTCGGGGACGTATCCGGGGTGCTCGCCCGCCGTGTCGTCGGACACCGCGACCAGGGTGCCGGTCTCGGCGTCGGGCAGGAGGGACGTCGGCTGCTGCTCGGTCGACATGTTCGCGAGTGTGGCACCTCCGGGTGAACGCGGGGTGACGACGGACGGGACGGCGCGCGGCGCCGTACTGGAAGTATGTTGTCGCCCGTGAGCATCCGAACCGCGGTCGAGGCCCGGACCCTGGCAACCCTGATGGGACTGCCCGCCCGGGCGCAGCGACTGGTGTCCGGCGGCGCCCTCGTCCTCGACGGGCAGACGCTGGCGCCCGACGTCCAGGTGATGCTGACCCTGCAGCGGCTGGCGCGCAAGGGTGACCTCGCCGGCGAGAGCATCGCCGAGGGACGCGCCGCGATGCGGGAGAACGCCGCCCTGGTGGGCGGCCGCCAGCCGATCGGCAGCATCCGCGACCTCGCGGTGGCCGACCTGCCGGCGCGTCTGTACGAGCCGTCACGCCGGGTCGGGACCGGGCTGCTCCTGTTCTTCCACGGAGGTGGCTTCCTCTACGGCGACCTCGCCTCCCACGACGCCCCCTGCCGCCTCCTGGCGGAGGAGTCGGGCGTGCGCGTGCTGGCGGTGGAGTACCGGGTCGGCCCCGAGGCGGCCTTCCCCGCCGCCTTCGACGACGCCGAGGCCGCGCTGCGCTGGGTGCACGAGAACGCCGGCGAGCTCGACGTCGACCCCGGGCGGATCGGCGTCGCCGGGGACTCCGCCGGTGGCAACCTGGCCGCCTGGACCGCGATCGCCGCTGCCCGCGCCGGCCTGCCGCTGGCCTTCCAGCTGCTCGTCTACCCGTGCACCGACGCGGACCGGTCGACCGAGAGCCTGCGGCTGTTCGGCGAGGGCCTGTACCTCACCGCCGAGTCGATCCAGTCGTTCAACGACACCTACCTGCCTCGTCCCGAGGACCAGGTCGACGAGCGGATGAACCTGCTCGACATCGACCTCCCCGCCGGCCTCGCGCCCGCCTTCGTCGCCACCGCCGGGTTCGACCCGCTGCGCGACGAGGGCGAGGAGTACGCCCGGCGGATGGTGGACGCCGGAGCCGAGGTCGAGCTCAAGCGCTACGTCGACCAGATCCACGGGTTCTTGAACATCCTCGGCGTCGGTCGCACGAGCCGGGCCGCCGTGCGCGAGATCGCCGGGCGGGTGCGCGCCGCTCTCGGCTGACCCGGCCCGAACCGGCCCCTGGACACCGCCGACCCGGCAGAAAGTGGCTCGCGTTCGAGGCACTTCCTGCCGGGTCGACGCGGAATCCGGGCCAGTTCGAGCCGGGTCGGCGAGGGGTCAGAGCTCGGGGCGGTGCTCGCGCAGCTGGCGCAGGAGCTCCTCGCCGTCGACCATCGAGCCGTCGATCACGAACGGCTCCATCGCCTTGCGCGGGAAGCGGACCTGGAAGCCCGGCTCGCCCGGGCGGCCGACCACCTCGACCTGGGTCTCCGGCTTGCGGATGTCGAAGCGGTGGGTGGACTCGCCCTGCTCGACGTAGACGACACCGCGGCTGACGCTCACCTCGACCGGGACGACCCGGGTGCGGGCCGCGGCCCAGCCGAGCCCGATCGCGACGAGCACGATCACGACGCCGAAGGGCGTGGCCAGCTTGCCGTTGAGCAGGGTCAGCAGCGCCACCATGCCGGCGACGACCGCCGTGGCGCCAAGCACCATCGAGAGCACCCGTGGGTCACTGCCGTCGCCGGTCAGCCGGTCGCCGGGCTGCGGGTCGCCCTCGAACAGCGACAGCGAGCCACCGGCCGCCAGTGCGGCGACCTCGGCGCGCGAGCTCTCCAGCGCGGCGCTCAGCCGCGCGACCTCGTCCTGGCTGTCGGCCAGTCGGCGGGCCAGGTCGTCGCGCTCGAGGCGGAGCGCGACCATCGGGTCGACGTCGTGGTCGCTCACAGGTCCGGTTGCCACTGGCGCAGCGCTTCCAGGAAGGTGTGGGCGTCGACCATCCGGGAGTCGATGACCACCGGCGCCATGCTGCGCCGCAGGATGAGGACCCGCCACGCCCGGGATCCCGGCGTCCCCGTCTGCTCGATCTTGGTGTTGGGGCTGGTCAGGTCGAAGGTGCTGTTGGTGTCGCCCTGCGTGACCTTGAGGACGCCGCTCTCGTCGATGCTGACACTGCGCGAGGAGTTGCTCGCCTTGAGCGCGTAGCCGAGCAGGATCGCCGCCACCGCGGTGAGGGTCGCGCTGAACGTGATGTCGTCCCACAGGGTGCCCTTGATCGCCCGCATGCCGACCACGGCCGCCAGGCCGAGCGCGACCAGGATCGCGAGCGGCGCCAGGCTGTCGCTCCCGCGCTTGGCGTGGAACGGGACGGGCTTGGCGACCGGCCTGGGCGCGGGGACGTCGACGGCCACGGGCTGGGGCTCCACGACGGGCTCCACGACGGGCTCCACGACCGGCTCCACGACCGGCTCCACGACCGGCTCCGGCTCCGGCTCGAGCTCCACGACGGGCTCGGGCTCGACGACGAGCTCCGGCTCCGGCTCCGGCTCGGGCTCCGGCTCCGGTGCAGGCTCCGGCTCGGCGAGGAGCTCCGGTGCGGGCTCGGCGTCCTCGGCGGCCACGTCGAGGGTCTCGACGTCGTCGAGGAACTCCTCGGTCTCGTCGGTCTCACCGGTCGGGTCGGGGGTGCTCGCGGTCGCTCGCCACTGGTCCATCAGCGACGGGCCGCGGTCGGCGTGGCGGCCGAGCACCCCGGTGACGCCGAGCGCCTCGGGCTCCGCGGGGACCTCGTCCTCGAGCTCGTCGGCGGGCTCGGGCTCGTCGGTGGGAGCATCCTCCTCGGCCAGCCGGGCGCGGATCTGCGCCATCTGGGCGGCAAGGTCGCTCACCGGAGGTACGTCGGTCGCCGGCTCGGCGTCGACCAGCTCGGCCACGTCGGGCTCGGGCTCGGCGAGCGGCTCGGGCTCCGCTTCGACCACCGGCTCGGGCTCCGGCTCGACCAGCAGCTCGGGCTCCGGCTCGACGACCGGCTCGGGCTCCGGCTCGACCAGCAGCTCGGGCTCCGGCTCGACGACCGGCTCGGGCTCCGGCTCGGGCTCCGGCTCGACCAGCAGCACGGGCTCCGGCACGGGCTCAGGCTCGACGGGGGGCTCGCTCGCGGGGACCTCCGGCACCTCCGCAGCGAGGTTGGCCCGGATCTGGGCGACCTGCTGGGCGAGCGCGGCGGCGTCGGCAAGGGCGCGCTCGCGTTCCCGGGCGAGCTCGGCGGCTCGGGCCTCGGCCTCGGCGCGGGCGCGGGCGTGCTCGAGGGCGCGCTCCTCGGCCTCGACCAGCTCGGAGCGCAGGCTCTCGACGGCACTGGTGTGAGCGGCGGCGGACTGCTCGAGCTCGGCGAGGGCGGCGGCGGCGCGCTCCTCGGCCTCGGCCCGTGCCCGGGTGGCCTCGGTGGCGACCTCCGAGGCGAGGGCGAGGGCCTCGGTGGCGGCCTTCTTCTCCTCGGCGAGCGCGGCGGCGGAGGCGTGGGCGGCCGCTGCGGCCGCCTGGGCCTCGGTGGCGAGCTCCAGCTGCTGACGGGCCGCCTGCTCGGCGAGCAGTCGGGCCTGGTGGGCCTCCTCGGCGCGGCGGGCCTGCTGGGTCGCGGACTCGTCGGCGGCCACGCGGGCGGCGGACTGCTCCTCGGCGCGGGCTGCGGCCTCGCCGGCGCGGCGCTCGGCGGCCTCGGCGGTCTCGAGGGCGAGGCGGGCCAGCTCGGCCTGCTCGAGCGCGGCCTCCTCGGCGAGGCGGCGGGAGGCCTGGGCCTCCTGGGCGAGGCGGGCGTGCTCGGCGGCGGCGTGCTCGGCGACCGCGCGCTCCTCGACGGCCTGGCGGGCGAGCGCGCCGTGCTCCTCGGCGCTGGCGGCTGCTTGCTCGGCCAGGATCCGGGCCCGCTCCTCGGCGGCCTCGGCGGCCCGGTGGGCGTCCTGGGCGAGGGCGGCCTGCTGGCGTGCTGCGTCCTCGGCGAGGGCACGGGCCTGGGCGATCTCGGCGGAGGTCCGCTCGGCGGCCTCCCGCTCCTCGAGCATCCGGCGGGCGAACTCGGCGTGCTCGGCGGCGCTGACCGCCGCCGCCTCGGCCATCACCCGGGCACGGGCCTCGGCTGCCTCGCGGGCCTCGTGGGCCTCCGCCGCGAGCCGGGCGTGCTCGACGGCGCGCAGCTCGGCCTCCTCGCGCTGCGCGGACGCGGCGTTGGCCAGCCGGTCCGCCTCGGCGCGGGCTTCGTGGGCGAGCCGGGCGGCCTCCTCGGCCGCGAGCCGCTCGGCAGCCTGCTCGGCCGCGGCCAGCTCGGCGTCGCGTCGCAGGCGGGCGGCCAGGGCGGCGACCACCTCGGCGTTGTCGGGTACGGCGACCTCGGTCGCCTCCGCTCCGTCGGTGGTCTCGACCGGGGCGACCAGCTCGGCCTCGATCTCGGCCCGCGCGTGGGCCAGGACCTCCTCCGGCCGGCGCGGCACGTCGTCGGTCCGGTCGATGTTGGGGATCGGCTCCTCGAGCAGCGGCGGCTCGACGACCTCCTGCAGCGGGCGGGCCTGCGGCCGCGGCGCGGATCCCGCGCCCTGACGGCGACGCAGGCGCGCCAGGCCCTTGGGCTGGGGGACCGGCGTCGGCTCCGCGAAGCCGCCGTCGACGGCGGCCGCGATCACCCGTTGGCCGGCCTCCTCGTCGGTGAGGCGGTGATCGGGGATCGCCTGCTCGGCCACCGGCGCGGCCTCGACCACGGGCTCCGGCTCCGGCTCCGGCTCGACCACGGGCTCGACCTCGGCGACCGGCTCGGGCTCCGGGGCGGCGTCGCCCTCCTCGACCCACACCTCGGCGGTCAGCGGGTCCACCGGCTCCGACTCGGCAACCGGCCCGGACTCCGGCTCGACAACCGGCTCGTCCTCGGCGGCCGGCTCGGTGACGCCGTGGGCATCGCCGAAGGGACGCTCCGTGGCGCGCGCGATGATCGCCGACCAGTCGCCCGACTGCGACTGCTCCTCCTGCTCCGCGGCGTCATCGGCCTCGGCTCCGGTCCCGTCGTCCTCGGTCTCCTCGGCCGCGACGTCCTCGGGCTCCTCGACGGACTCCGAGCGCATCCGCTGGAGCCGGTCAGTGAGCGTGCCGCGCAGGGACGGGTCGTCGGTGGCGGCGCTGGAGCCGGCCTCGAACTCGTGCGGCTCGATCTCGGTCAGCGGCCGCCCGAGGGAGCGGTCGATGACGCTGGCCCAGTCGGTCGAGGGACCGGGACCGAAGCGGTCGGAGCCCGGGGCGTCGTCGCTGTCGACGCTGTCGAGGTCGTCAGGCGTGTGCGGCTCGACCATCGATCCCCAGTCGACGTCGTCGACGTCACCGGGGTCGGGGAGCGCACCGGTGCGGCTGCCGACACGCGACGCGATGTCGTCGTACGGCGCCTCCTCGGCGACGGCTGTCGGCTCGTCGACCTCGACCTCGAGCGGCACCGAGGTGTTGCTGCGGCGCAGCAGCTCCTGGATGTCGTCGGCGTCGAGCTCACCGACGGCGGGGACGTCCTCGTCGTGGCGCCGCCAGAGCATGCCTCTGCGCCCCCGGCCGCGCCCGGAGCGCGACTCGGTGAGCCGGGAGTCCTCGGGACCCGGCTCGCCATCGGTGACAGAGCTCATGGTGGGTAAATCTACTCATCGGTGTCGGGGTTACGCGGAATCTTGTGTCAGTCCGCCCGCTGGTACTGCACGTGCGTGTCGGCGGCGGCGTGCTGGAAGCCCAGATCCTCGTAGAGCCGCCGTGCGGGCGTGTTGTCGGACTCGACGTAGAGCAGCACCTCGGCCACTCCGCGTGCCGCGAGGTGCTGCAGCCCGGCGACGGTGAGCACCCGGCCGAGGCCGCGGCCCTGCGCGGCGGGGGAGACGCCGACGACGTACACCTCCCCGAGCGACGCGTCGTGCTGCTTGGTCCAGTGGAAGCCGAGCAGGGCGCCGTCGTCGTCGACCGCGAGCAGCAGGCCGGCCGGGTCGAACCACGGCTCGGCCATCCGCTCCGCCAGTCCGGCCGCGTCGAGCGATCCCTGCTCGGGGTGGTGCGCGAACGCCGCGGCGTTGACCGCGAGCACCGCGTCGGCGTCCGAGGCGCCGAAGTCGCGGATCCGTACGCCGGCGGGCGGCTCCGCGGCCGGCAGCGGTACGGCGGCCGGCCGGCGCATCACCCACAGCTCCCGCGTGCGGGTGAACCCCCAGCGGCGCGCGAGCGCAGCGGCGGCCGGGTGGTCGCCGTGCGACCAGGCGCTCAGCGCTCCGGGCGCGGCGACGGCGAGCTCGCCGAGCGCACCGCCCAGACCGCGTCCTCGAGACGACGGGGCGACCGCGAGGTCGAGCGAGCCCTCGTGCCGCAGCGCGAAGCCCTCGCCGCTCACCCACGCGCCCGTGCCGCTCAGCCCGTGGTGCTTGAGGCGCAGGGTCACCGCCTCGTCGACCGGGTCGGTCCCGTCGGCCTCCCGGCTGGCGTCGCGCACCCGCCCGATCGCGTCGAGGGCGGAGGTGTCGGTCAGGAGGGGGAGGTCCGAGGTCACCTCTCCCACGCTATCCGGCCGCCCCGGTGCGTTCCGGGCCGGCCGTTTACATGCGACAGCACGACGCGGTAGGACTGCATGCATGAAGCTGAGCCACGCCGTGGGTGGGGCCGCCGCTGCGCTCGGGGCCCTCGCCGCTCGCGACCTCGCCCAGAAGAAGCACGCGCTGCAGCGCAACTTCCCCGTGATCGGCCACTTCCGGTACTGGCTGGAGACGATCGGTCCCGAGCTGCGGCAGTACATCGTGACCAGCAACGAGGAGGAGCGGCCGTTCAGCCGCGACCAGCGGACCTGGATCTATGCCTCCAGCAAGGAGGAGAACAGCTACTTCGGGTTCGGCACCGACGTCGACGTCGAGCACGTCCAGGGTCACGCCTACATCAAGCAGCGCACCTTCGCCGACAAGCTGCCGAGCGACCAGGACGCCAACTGGACCCTGCCGGCGGCCAAGGTCCTCGGCGGGCCGCGCGGGCGGGCGAAGGCATTCCGGCCCGGCTCGGTCGTCAACGTGTCGGCGATGAGCTTCGGCTCGCTGTCCTCGAACGCGATCACCGCGATCAACAAGGGCGCGGCTGCGGCCGGGTGCCTGCACAACACGGGCGAGGGCGCGATCTCGCCGTACCACCGCAACGGGGCCGACCTCGTCCTGCAGATCGGTACGGCGTACTTCGGCTGCCGTGACGAGAAGGGCGACTTCTCGCTGCCGCGGCTCCTCGAGCTCATCGACTCGGCCCCCGTGAAGGCGCTCGAGATCAAGCTGAGCCAGGGCGCCAAGCCGGGTCTGGGCGGGCTGCTGCCGGCAGCGAAGGTGACCGCCGAGATCGCGCAGATCCGCGGCATCCCGGAGGGCAAGGACTGCGCGTCGCCCTCGCGGCACACCGCCTTCCACGACGTCGACTCGATGCTCGACTTCGTCGAGCTGCTGGGCGCCGAGACCGGGCTGCCGGTCGGCATCAAGTCGGCCGTCGGCGCGATGGACTTCTGGGAGGAGCTCGCCCGCCTGATGTCGCCGCGCGAGCGCGGCGTCGACTTCATCACGGTCGACGGCGGCGAGGGCGGCACCGGCGCGGCGCCGCTGATCTTCGCCGACTCCGTCGCGGTGCCGTACCGGATGGGGTTCTCGCGGGTCTACGGCACCTTCGCTGAGCTGGGGCTGACCGACGACATCGCGTTCATCGGCTCGGCCAAGCTCGGGCTGCCCGACAACGCGGTCGTCGCGTTCGCGCTCGGTGCCGACATGATCAACGTCGCCCGCGAGGCGATGCTCTCCATCGGCTGCATCCAGGCGCAGAAGTGCCACACCGACCACTGCCCCACCGGCATCGCCACGCAGAACCCGTGGCTGGTCCACGGTCTCGACCCGGTGTCGAAGGCGGAGCGGTGCGCGGTCTACCTGCGCACCCTGCGCAAGGAGCTGACCCGGGTCTCGGCGGCGGTCGGCGTACCGCACCCGGCGCTGATCACCTGTGCCGACGTCGACATCTTCAACGGCGACTACGACGCCCGCTCGCTGGCGTCGGTCTACGGGTACAAGGACGGCTGGGGCGAGCTCGGCCCCGACCTGCGCGAGCAGGTCATGCGCCTGATGCACACCGCCGACCACTTCGACGAGCAGGGACGCACGTCGTAGCCGCCGGGCGGCAGTCAGGCGTCCTGCTGCTCGTGCTCGGCGAGGGCGGCTGCGTCGGCCTCCGCCGCTGACTCCTTCGACGGCAGCACGAACCGGTAGCCGACGTTGCGCACGGTGCCGATCAGGGTCTCGTTCTCGGGACCGAGCTTGGCGCGCAGCCGCCGGACGTGGACGTCGACCGTGCGGGTGCCGCCGAAGTAGTCGTAGCCCCACACCTCCTGCAGCAGCTGCTGGCGGCTGAACACCCGGCCGGGGTGCTGGGCGAGGAACTTGAGGAGCTCGAACTCCTTGAAGGTCAGGTCGAGCGTGCGGCCACCCACCTTGGCGGTGTACGTCGCCTCGTCGACCACGACCTCGCCGGAGCGGATCAGGTGGGCGTCGGGGTCGGCGGCGTCGCGGGCCGCGGTGAGCCGGCCGATCGCCATCCGGATCCGGGCCTCGAGCTCGGCGGGTCCGCAGGTGTGCAGCACGACGTCGTCCATGCCCCAGTCGTGGTTGACGACGGCCAGGCCGCCCTCGGTGACGATGAGCAGCACGGGCACGTCGGTCCCGGTCGTGCGGATCAGCCGGCACAGGTCGCGGGCGCCCGCGAGGTCCTGGCGGCCGTCGACGAGCAGCAGGTCCGCGTCGGGGGCGTCGAGCAGTGCACTGCCCTCGGCGGGCAGGATCTTGACGTGGTGACCGAGCAGCGCGAGACCCGGCAGCACCTCGGCCGAGGGTTGCAGGGCGCTGGTCAGCAGAAGGAGAGTGCTCATGCTGGCCTCCTCACCGGCATCTGCCTGTTTCGGGCGACACCGAGTCGAGACCGAAACGCAACGCTGGGCAACGGCCAGTTTTCTGGTGAGGGACGATACCGAAATATGCAGGCAACGGGGAAGGGTCGACGCAGTGAGTGAGACGCAGGTCATCCGGGTGCGGTACTGGGCGGCTGCCCGCGCGGCTGCCGGGATCGCGGAGGAGGAGGTGGCCGTCGCCGGCCCGCTGACCCTCGCCGAGCTGCGCGCCGAGGTGGTCGGGCGGCATGCGGGCACCCGACTGCCCGAGGTCGTGGGCGTCTGCTCGGTGCTCGTCGGCGAGCGTCCGGTGTCCTCCACGGACCCGGCCGCGGTCGTCGTGCAACCGGGGGAGACGGTCGAGTTCCTGCCTCCCTTCGCGGGCGGCTGATCGCTCGCCGATCGGCCACGACGAGTTAGTCCGTCGCCTAGACTCCCTTCCGCCGTTGTCGGTACGACGACAGCGGACCCGACGAGGAGACCAGTGCCGAACCAGACCACCACGCGACCGCCCACGGCGGTCAGGGGCGACGGCAGCAACGGCGTGGTGCAGCGCCGTGTCGTGACCGCCTTCCTGGTGCTCCTGGCGGTCCTCCTCGCGGCGGCCTCGGCCCGTGGCCCGATCGCGGCCGCGATCGGGGTGGGCCTCGCGGGCTTCGTCGCCGCGCTCGCGGTGCTCGGTCGCGAGCGGATGGCGATGCTCGCCATGATCGCGGCCTTCGCCACCGCCCCCATGTACAAGGGCCTGGCGCCGAGCGAGAACACGCCGGTCACGCCGACCGACCTGGTCTTCGGCCTCGCCGTGGTGCTGCTGCTGCCGACGATCATCGGCCGGCCGGTGCGGCTGCCGCTGGGCTACGTCATCGGCGTCCTCATCATCTTGACCGTCGGCACCCTGTCCACGGTCTTCTCGCCGTCACCGGTCATCAGCGCCCTGCAGTTCGTGCAGTGGCTGGTCGTCCTGGTCGGCCTGGTCGGGCTGCTGGCGATCTGGGCCCCGGGCTGGCGCACGGTCGACGTGCTGCTGTGGAGCTACGTCGCCGGCCACACCCTCAGCGTCGCCTACTCGCCGATCGGCGGCTCGATCGCCGGGCGCAGCATCGGGCTGACCCACCACCCGAACGCCTTCGGCGAGGCGGGCGTGATGGCGTTCGCCGCCTGCATGTACCTGTGGCGGCGCAGCGAGCAGGTCTGGTACCGCGCCGTCGTCGCCGCGTGCGCCGCTGCGGCGCTGCTCTCGGTCGTGACGAGCGGCAGTCGTGCGGCTGCGGCGGTGATCGCCGGCCTCGTGGTCATGGTCCCGTTCGTGGAGCGCTCCGCGGTCAAGGGCTTCGTGCTCGCCCTCGGCCTCGCGATCGGCATCGTCGCGCTGCCGCTGATCCTGCAGTCGTCGAGCGACGAGTCGGCGCTGAGCCGGCTCGCCGGCACCGGCGACGCCCTGGTCGCCGACCAGGCCCGGCTCAACGCCCAGAACTTCGGCATCGACATGTTCTTCCAGCACCCGATCGTGGGCAACGGGTTCGCGCAGGCGATCTACGTCCACAACGTGGTGCTCGGTGTGGCCTCGAGCATCGGCCTGATCGGCCTGCTCGGCTACCTGATGGTGCTGTTCGTGATGGCGCGGCCGATCATCGGCAACCACCCCAACCGGCGGTTGGCGTACCTCGCCTGGGCGTTCATCGCGATCACCCCGACGGTCCCGGCCCTCGAGGACCGCACGCTGTGGGTGCCGCTGGCGCCGGTGATCCTGCTGGCGATGAACATGCGCCACGAACGTGACGTCGGCTGGGACGCCGTCCCCGACGACGTCGCAGATGCTGTCGACGACACCCCTGCTCCCCGCCCCGCGACGACCGCCACGGAGACCCCTCGATGAGCAACGGCCCCGACCAGAGCCTGAAGAACCGCGTCCGGGAGCGAGCCAAGCTCGCCGTCCGGGGCGGCCTGCACCGTCTCGACCTCGACGTGAGCCGGGGGATCTTCACCCGCCAGGTCGCGCGCACCCTCGAGTCGCGCGGGATCGACACGGTGCTCGACGTCGGTGCCAACGTCGGCCAGTACGCCCTCGGCCTGCGCCGTTCCGGGTACGCCGGCCGGATCATCAGCTGCGAGCCGCTCTCCGGGGCGTACGGCGAGCTGTCGCGTCGCGCCGCGAAGGACCCGCACTGGCACACCGTCAACGCCGCCGTCGGGCGCGAGGCCGGCGAGACCGACATCAACGTCGCCGCGAACTCCTACTCCTCCTCGATCCTCGGCATGACCCAGGCCCACCTCGACGGGGCGCCCGACTCGGCGTACGTCGCGGTCGAGCGGGTCGAGGTCACCACGGTCGCGGCGCTCGCCGAGAAGTTCGCGGTCGAGCCGGCGCGGACCCTGCTCAAGATCGACACGCAGGGCTACGAGGCCGAGGTCATGGCCGGCGCCGGCGACCTGCTCGGCCGTTTCGACGGGATGCAGCTCGAGGTCTCCTTCGTCGAGCTCTACGAGGGCCAGCAGCTCGCCGAGCAGACCATCGCCGTCCTCCGCGAGCACGGCTACCGCCTGCAGAGCCTCGAGACCGGCTTCTCGGACCCGACCGGACGGCTGCTGCAGTGCGACGTCCTCGTGGTCCGCGACCACTGATCCACCCCCGCTCCCTCCGAATCCCCCATCGACAGGAGACCACCCCCGTGGCACGTTCCCTCCAGGACGCCCTGGCCAGCTTCCGGATCAAGTCCAAGGTCGCGATCGCGAAGGTCGGGGTCGACAGCCGTCGCCTCGACACCCTGGTCAACCTCCCGAAGATCGAGACCTGGCGGCGCGAGCACGTCCCGGCCGGTACCCCCGCCTTCGACGAGCGCACCGCGATGTACGACCACGTGCACGCCGAGCTGATCGGCGACGCCGCGATCGACTACCTCGAGTTCGGCGTCTTCCAGGGCGACTCGATCCGGCACTGGTCGAGCCTGAACAAGAACCCGGAGTCGCGCTTCTTCGGCTTCGACTCCTTCGAGGGCCTGCCCGAGGACTGGAAGCGCTTCGACGGCCAGATGGTCAAGGCGCACTTCGACGTCGACGGGGTGCTGCCCGACATCGACGACGACCGGGTCTCCTTCGTGCCCGGCTGGTTCCAGCACACGCTCGACTCCTTCCTGGAGAAGTTCGAGCCGCAGGGCCAGCTGGTCGTGCACGTCGACTCCGACCTCTACTCCTCCGCGCTCTACGTCCTCACCCGCCTCGACGCGCTGCTGGTGCCCGGCACCATCGTGGTGTTCGACGAGTTCTCCTCGGTCCTCAACGAGTTCCAGGCGCTCGACAACTACTGCTCGGCCTACATGCGGGAGTACGACGTGCTCGCCTCGGCCTGGCACTACTTCGGCCACCTGGCCATCCGGATGCGCTGAGCGCCACCGGCCAACGACGAAGAACCCCCCGGGCCGAGGGCCCGGGGGGTTCTTCGTCGTTGCGGGGTGGAGATCAGGCCACGTCGGCCTCGGCGGCCGGGGCGACGTACCGCTGGTGCGCCAGCTCGGGCGCGTGCAGCCGGCGACGCGGCTCAGCCATCCGCATGGCCTTCTCGAAGGTCATGGGCTTGCGCAGGCCGAAGGTGATCAGCACCGTCTGGAGCAGGATCATGAAGTCCAGCCGGAGGCTGGGGGCGGTCGCCGAGCGCAGCGAGTACGCCGACTCGAGGGCGAGGCGCTGCTGGTCGTCGACGCCGTGGCGGCCGATCAGCTGGGGGAGACCGGTGAGTCCGGCCGGGGTCACCCAGCGCGAGTCGATGTCGCCGTGCTGCTCGCTCAGTGCGTCGCGGACGACGTCGGTGAGCGGTCGGGCGCCGACGATGCTCATCTCGCCGCGCAGCACGTGGACGAACTGCGGGATCTCGTTGAGCCCGAGCCGGTCGAGCACCCGACCGACGGGGGTGTAGAGCGGCGAGTCAGCCGGCGTGTTCAGGAAGCGGCCGGCCTCGACGGGTGCCGTCACCTTGTTGGCGTTGGGCACCATGACCCGCAGCTTCACCATCTCGATGGCGGTGCCGGGTCCGACCCAGCGCCGCGACTTGTAGAAGATCGGTCGACCAGACAGCACCAGCACGGCGATCGCGGAGAGGGCCACGACAGGCACCCACACCACGGCAGCCAAGCAGATGACGACGACGTCGAACGCCCGCTTCTTCACCAGTGACCTCCACCAGAAAATGTGTCCCCGAATACGCGGGTGAGGCGGTCCCGCGACCTCTCAACGACCGAGTGATCGATGAGATACGTGTCTCACGACAACTTTGCGAGGGATTGCCGATCACCTGTGGTCGCGCCGACCTGGGCGGCGAGCAGGCGCTCGAATCTCGTCGCGCAGCCCGCCAGCGCGAACTCCTGCTCGGCCAGGTCCCGGGACGCCTCGCCGAGCTCGCTGCGCAGCTCGGGGTCGGCGAGCACGCCGCTGACCCAGGACGCGGCCTCGGCGAGGGAGCCGTCGGCGGGCGGCAGGACCAGGCCGCCGGCGCGGGTGACCAGCGACGAGGCGAGGTTCTCGCCCGGCATCAGGCCGAGCACCGGGCGACCCGCGCACAGGTAGGACAGCGTCTTGGACGGGACCGAGAACGCGCCGGCCTCCTGCTCGAGGAGCACCACGAGCACGTCGCCGCTGCCGAGCACCTCGGGCAGCCGCTCGTAGGGCTGGAACGGCAGCAGCGTGACGGGTACGTCGAGCCGCCGCGCCTCGTCCTGCAGGACCTCGACGGCGGGGCCCTCGTTGACCACCACCAGCCGGACCTTCCTGCCCTCGTCGCGCACCGCGCGCGCCAGGCGGACCAGCAGGGCCGGGTTGTGCTTGAGGCCGAGGGTGCCGGAGTAGACCAGGGTCGCGACGTCGTCGAGCTCGTGCTCGATCGCCCAGTCGTTCTTGCGCTCGGTCGGCACGATCTCGTCGAGCGGCGCCCAGTTCGGGATGACGGTGACCTTGTCGGCCGTCCCCCACGCCTCGTGCACCGGGACGAAGGACGGCGCGATCACCACGATCGCCGCGGCCCGCCGCGAGCACCAGCGCTCGGCGACCTCGAAGGCCCACGCCACCAAAGCGAACCGCTTCGGCAGCTTGCTGCCGGTGAACGACCTCACCGCGACGGCGTACACGTCCTGGTGCCACAGCACCCACGGCCGCCGGAGCACCGCCATCACGAACGCGAAGATCACCAGCGTCGGGATCTGCACGTTGGACAGCATCACGATGTCGGGGTTCACCTTGCGGACGTGCTGCACCAGCTCGAAGCCGCGGCGGACCTCGCGCAGCAGGCGCTGCGCCATCCGCTGGTTGTCGACCTTCTTCGCGCCGCCGATCGCCTCGAAGGTGATCGACTCACCGGGGACCGCCTCGAGGCGACCCTTCCCGGAGACGTAGCCCTCGACGTACGAGTGCGTGACGTCGTGGCCCCGCCGGGCCAGCTCACGGCTGAGCTCGGCCTGGAAGGGGTGCCCGCTGTGGTCGTGGACGAGGATGCGCACCGTGCCGTTGCCCGCTCAGCCCTGCGCGCGCTTGACCTGGTCGTAGACCCAGGCGTAGGTCTTCGCGAGGCCGTCGGCGAGGCTGATCGACGGCTCCCAGCCGAAGACCTCGTTGATCATCGTGTTGTCGGAGTTGCGACCGCGGACGCCCTGCGGGGCGGAGAGGTCGTACTTCCGCTCGCACTTGATGCCGGCGATCTCCTCGACGATCGAGTAGAGCTGGTTGATCGAGACCAGCTCCGCGGAGCCCAGGTTGATCGGGTCCTCGAGGTCGCTGGCCAGGATCATCTGCGAGCCCTTGACGCAGTCGTCGATGTACATGAACGACCGGGTCTGCTCGCCGTCGCCCCAGATCTCGAGCTCGTGCTTGCCGGAGATGACCGCCTCGGCGATCTTGCGGCACACGGCGGCGGGCGCCTTCTCGCGGCCGCCGGTCCAGGTGCCCTCGGGGCCGTAGACGTTGTGGTAGCGCGCCATCCGGGTCGTGAGGCCGAAGTCCTCGCGGAAGTGGCGGGCCATCCGCTCGCTGAAGAGCTTCTCCCAGCCGTAGCCGTCCTCGGGCATGGCGGGGTAGGCGTCCGACTCCTTGAGCGCGGTCACGCCCGGGTCGGTCTGCTTGTCGGCGGCGTAGACGCAGGCCGAGGAGGAGTAGAAGTAGCGCTCGACGTCGTACTTCTGCGCGGCCTGGAGCATGTGGGTGCTGGTGAGCACCGTCAGCATGCACAGGGCCTTGTTGTTCTCGATGAAGCCCATGCCGCCCATGTCGGCGGCGAGCATGTAGACCTCGCGCGCTCCCTCGGTCGCGGCCTCGGCCTGGTCGAGCAGCGACAGGTCGCCGACGGAGTTCTGCGCGTCGGGGTGGACCTGGTACCACTCGTCGATCGGCTTCACGTCGACCGAGCGAACCGTCTTGCCCTGAGCGAGGAGGTCAGCGACGAGGTGACCTCCGATGAAACCGCCGCCACCCGCGACGAGAACATCAACTGGGCCCGAGTTCATGCGCACTCCTCATGTCGATTTGGATCCGCCCCCCAGCGTCGTGTGACCAACGAGGCGTTGCCGGGTGCGTCACGGCCTCTGTCCGCGATTCCGAGGACTGCCCGCGAAGTCGGGACCAACGGCCCGCCCGGTTCGCTCCCGCTAGGGTGACGACCGTGCGTACCGCCCTCGTCACCGGCGTCGCGGGGCAGGACGGGGTCTACCTCGCGCGCTCCCTCCGCGCCGCCGGCACTGCCGTCGTCGGGACGGTCGCGCCCGGCTTCGCCGCCGCCGAGCCGCGGCGGGTCTACCTCGCCGGCGTCGAGCTGCGTGAGCTCGACGTCCGCGACGGCGCGGCGCTCGAGGCGCTGGTCGCGGAGGTCCTTCCCGACGAGGTCTACAACCTCGCTGCGCTCAGCTCGGTCGGCCGCAGCTGGGAGGAGCCGGAGCTGACCGCAGCCACCAATGCCGCCCCGGTCGAGCGCTTGGTCGCCGCACTGCTGCGGCTGCGTGCTGAGCGCGGGCACGACGCCCGGCTGTTCCAGGCCTCGTCCGCCGAGGTGCACGGCAGCGCATCGGACAGCCCGTACGCACGGGCCAAGGCCGCGGCCGACGAGGTGGTCCGCCAGGCGCGGGCCGAGCACGACCTGTTCGCGGTCTGCGGCGTGCTCCACAACCACGAGAGCCCGCTGCGCTCGCCGCGGTTCGTCACCCGCAAGATCACGCTGAGCGCGGCCGAGATCGCGCTCGGGCGGCGCGACACCGTGAGCCTCGGCAACCTGGACGTGCACCGTGACTGGGGCTTCGCCGGCGAGTACGTCGAGGCGATGCGCCTCCAGCTCGCCCACGACGAGCCCCTCGACCTGCCGCTGGGCACCGGGCGGGTGCACTCGCTGCAGGACCTGCTGGAGCAGGCGTTCGCTGCGGCCGGCCTCGGCGAGCCGGGGGACCGGGTCGTCCAGGACGCCGCGCTGCTGCGACCCTCCGACACCTCGGTCTTCGTCGCCGACCCCGAGCCGGCCGCCGCCGCGATCGGGTGGCGGGCGCAGGTCGGCTTCGAGGCCCTGGTCGAGCACATGGTGGCCGTCGACCTCGAGCGGCTGCGCAGCGGCGTACCGGAGGCGGTCGACTACCTGCTGCCGGCCGGCATCCGGGCCTGAGGCCCGCCGGGGCTCAGCCCTTGCGGGCGCGCACGTCGAGCACGATCCGCGGCGCGAGCCCGCTGGCGACCGCCTTGTCGAGCAGCCACGACGCGGGACCGATGGTCCACTGCGGCGGGTTCATCGAGGCGAAGTAGGCGCGCGAGGTCAGCGTGTAGCGCAGCTTCGGCTCGGCCACGACGTCGACGAAGCCGAGCCGGTTGAGCTGCGCCGTGATGCTGCGACGGGTGTGCAGGATCCAGTGGTGCTGGGCGATGCGTCGGTCCGGCACCTTCGCGACGCGGCCGCGGGTGAGGTCCTTGACCCGGACGGCGGCCTCGTCGGCGGCGGTCCAGTGCGGCGTCTGCAGGAAGAGCACGCCGCCCGGGCGCAGCATCGTGCGCACCTCGGTCAGCAGCTGGTCGCCGTCGGGCACGTGGGCCAGGACGCACCACAGCGTGGCGGCGTCGACGTCCTCGACGTGGCCGAGGTCCTCGAGGACGCCGAGGTCGAGGTCGACGTCGTAGCGCTCCTTGGCGAGCTCGACCGCGCCCTTGGCGATCTCGTTGCCGGTGACGGCGAAGCCGCCCTCGTCACGAGCCAGGCTGAGGAAGTGACCGTCGCCCGCGCCGACGTCGTAGATCACGGGCGCGCTGCCCCGACCGGCGTCCTTCGGCAGGGCGTTGCGGATCCAGGCGATCGCGTCGCGCCACGCCTCGGGGCCGGCCTGCTCGCGCTTGATGTCGACCCAGTCGCTGTAGCCCTCCGCGGTCAGCTCGGTCTGGAGCTCGATCGCCTCCTGCCGCTCGGCGGCCTCGTGGTCGGCCCAGTAGTGGACCCCGCAGTCGCGGCACGCGGTGATCTGGCGTCCGGTGGCGCCGGAGGCCGGGCCGGTGCGGACGCGGGAACCGGCGCAGGCCGGGCAAACGGGCATCGAGTCCTCCGAGGCTGGGTGGGTCGGGGCAAGGGTAGGGGCTGGTGCCCGGTCGCGTGGCCGGATCCGGCGGTCAGGACAGACCGGCCCGGATCACCGCGGCGGTACGACGCCAGGTGAACGCCTCCGCGAAGGCGCGGCCGGCCGCGAGCTGCTCGGGCGTGAGCGCGAGCGCCGTCTCGAAGGCCTTCGCCAGGTCGGCCGGCGTGGTCGAGACGGCGGTCACGGCGTGCCCGCCGGTCACCTCGGCGAGCGCCGGGTCGGTCGAGATGACGGCCGGGATGCCGAGCCGGATCGCCTCGGCCGCGGGCAGGCCGAAGCCCTCGAAGTCCGACGGGAAGACCACGAGCCTGGCGCCGGCGAACGCGCGGGCGAAGGCGTCGTCGTCGAGCCACGGCATCAGCTCGATCCGGTCGCCGACACCGAGGCGGCGTACCTGCTCCTCGGCGGCGGCCCGGTCCCGGGCCCCCATGCCGACCAGGCGCAGCCGCCAGCCGTCGGCCTCGGGGGAGTGCGCGGCGCAGAACTGCGCCCAGCCGTCGATGACGGCGTTCGCGTTCTTGTTGCCGTAGTGGCCGAACGCGATGGCGTAGGGGTGCTCCGGGTCCGGCGCGTCGGGCTGCGGCCAGGCGAGTGCGTGGTCGGACCCGAGGGCGGCGGTCCGGGCGCGGCCGGACAGCGACGGGTGCAGGTCGGCGAGGTCGTGCAGCGTGCGGTCCGAGATCGTGAAGATCCGGTCGGCCAGGCGCATGCTCCACAGCCACGACACCTTGCGCGCGACCCGCGTCCTGCGGCTGAACTGCTCGGGACGCAGCTCGAAGCGCAGGTCGTAGAGGATCACGCCGCGCGGGCTGCGCGAGCCGAGCAGGCCGCTGGCGGGAACCGCCGCCAGGACGGCGTCCGCGCCCAGGCGGCGCGCGGCGCGTCGTACGGCCACCGATCGGAGCCACAGGCCTCCGATCGGTCCGCCCGGCTGGGCGAGGACCTCCGCGTGCGCGCCGTCGGGCAGCGGGAAGGTCTGGCCCTCGGGACCGAAGAGCACCGAGATCCGGTCCTGCGGGAACGCCTCGGCCCAGGCGCGGACGAGGTGCTCCATCACGATCGTCACGCTTCCGGTGCGAACGACTACGGAATCTACGACCAGATGCACGAGGCGCGACGATACTGTGCCCCCGTGACCAAGCGCGCACTCATCACCGGGATCACCGGCCAGGACGGCTCCTACCTCGCCGAGCTCCTTCTCGGGAAGGGCTACGAGGTGCACGGACTGGTCCGTCGGTCGTCCACCCTGAACCGCAGCCGGATCGACCACCTGCACGGCACTGCGGACCTCCACCTGCACTACGGCGACCTGACCGACGGTGTCAGCCTGAGCAACCAGCTGCGCGACATCGAGCCCCACGAGGTCTACAACCTCGGCGCGCAGAGCCACGTCAAGGTGTCCTTCGAGCTCCCGGAGTACACCGCGTCGACCGATGCGGTCGGCACCCTGCGACTGCTCGAGGCGATCCGGGCGGCCAAGCTGGACTGCCGGTTCTACCAGGCCTCCACGTCCGAGATGTTCGGCGCGACGCCGCCGCCGCAGAACGAGTCGACGCTCTTCTACCCGCGCTCGCCCTACGGCGCGGCCAAGCTCTACTCGCACTGGGTGACCGTCAACTACCGCGAGGCCTACGACCTGTTCGCCGTCTCCGGGATCCTGTTCAACCACGAGTCGCCGCGCCGCGGCGAGAGCTTCGTGACCCGCAAGATCACCCTCGGCGTCGCCTCGATCAAGCTCGGCATCACCGACCACCTCGACCTCGGCAACCTCGAGGCGATCCGCGACTGGGGCTACGCCCCCGAGTACGTCGAGGGCATGTGGCGGATGCTGCAGCACGACGAGCCGCAGGACTACGTCCTCGCCACCGGCATCGGTACGACGGTCCGCGAGTTCTGCCAGTACGCCTTCTCGCACGCCGGCCTCGACTGGGAGGACCACGTGCGCTACGACAAGAACTTCGAGCGTCCCACCGAGGTCGACGCGCTCATCGGCGACGCCTCGAAGGCGCACGACGTGCTCGGCTGGAAGGCCGGCACCGACGCCAAGGCGCTCGCCGAGCTGATGGTCGACTCGGACATCGAGCACCTCGGCCGGCTGGTCCGGCACAAGCGCGAGCTCGACTGACCCGGCCCGAACTGGCTCGCACAGCACGCCGACCCGGCACGAAGCAGCTCGAGAAACACGCCGACCCGGCATGAAGTGGCTTCTCTCGAGGCCACTTCCTGCCGGGTCGATCCGTTCTGCGAGCGACTTCGTGCCGGGTCGGCGCGATTGCGGAGCCAGTTCGGGCCGGGTCGGTCAGGCGGGGACCTTGCGGGCGAGGACCCGGTAGGCGTGGTAGCTGCGCAGCATGCGCGGCAGCACGACGTTGTCGACGAAGCGGGCCAGCGGGACGAACGGCGCCGCGACGATCTTGCCCGCCAGGCGGCGCGCCCGGGCGAAGCGCGGCGGACGACCGTCGCGCCACGGGACCTCCTCGCCGGGGGCGATCCGGTTGAGGATCGTGGCGAGCACGATGAACGCCTCGAGCGGGATGTGCGCCTCGCGGTGCACGACCTCGACGACCTCGAAGCCGCGTTCCTGCAGCGCCTTCGTCAGGTTCGGCAACGTGACCATGTGCAGGTGCTCGGGCTGGTTCCAGCCGGCCCACCAGGAGCCGAACAGCTTCGCCGAACGGGCCTGCGGGTCGGGCTGCTCGATGAGCACCCAGCCGTCGTCGGCGAGCACCGTGGCAACCGCGTCGAGGTCGGCCAGCGGGTCGCGGGTGTGCTCCAGGTAGTGGAACATGCTCACCTGGTCGTACTGGCCGGCCAGCTGCGGTGCGAGCTCGGGGAGCTGTCCCTGGTAGGCCGTCGCGATGCGTCCGGCCCGGTGCCCGGAGAGCACGCCGTCGGACATGTCGAGGCCGTCGAACACGGTCGCCGGGAACATCTCGGCCGCGGCGGCGGGGAAGTGCGCGGACGCCGTACCGACGTCGAGCCAGCGCTTCGGCTGGTCCGGGCGGTGGTCGCGCACCGTCGAGGCGCGCCGGCGGTAGATCTCGCCCATCGAGCCGAGGTTGGCCTCGGCGCGCTCGGCGTTGAGGCCGTCGTAGGTGTCGCGGTAGTAGAACGACAGGCCCTCGTCGCTCAGCGCCGGGTTCTGGAAGACGTGGCCGCAGCCGCGGCACTCGTCGAGCCGGAACCGGCCCGGCTTGAACTGGCGCAGGTCGCGCGTGGTGGTGCGGTGCTTCAGGCGGTCGTCGCCGCACCACGGGCAGGTCGTGCGGGTCGCCAGGAGGAAGCGGTCGACTCCCTGCTCCAGCTCGTGGGAGTAGTAGGCACGGGCCTCATCGAGGGCAGCCGTCGCGGTCGCATTGGGGGGAGAGCCCGACATGTGGCACATCCTAGGGCGATTCATGCCCTAGCATCCGGCGAGTGACCGGACTCGGAACCCTTGCTTCCACTGCCAAGCGACGCGTCGGATGGATCATCCGCGACCGCTTCCCGTTCCGGCCCGTCGTGCGCCACGTCCAGGGCGTCGAGCTCGTCCTGCCGTGGTCCCACCGGCTGCCCGACTACGCCGTGTGGCAGCCGACCTACGGGCAGAACCTCGTCGAGCTGGGCCGCCTGCTGGCCACCACCGGCCCGCTGACCGTCCTCGACATCGGCGCGAACGTGGGCGACTCCGCCGTGCAGATCCTCAACGCCGCCGACGGCCGGGTGCTCTGCATCGAGGCGGACAAGGCGTACCTCGACTTCCTGCACCGCAACGTCGACCGCGACCCGCGGGTCACGGTCGTCGAGGCCCTGCTCACCGTCGACGGCGGTGACGGCGGAACGACGGCCGTCCGCTCCGGCGGCACCACCCGCTTCGTCGAGGGGGCCGCCGGCGACGCGATGCCGACCGTCTCGCCGACCTCGCTGCGCACCGACCACCCGGCGTTCGACCGGCTGCGCCTGGTCAAGTCCGACACCGACGGGTACGACGTCGAGCTGGTCCCCGCCGTCGCCGAGGCGTGGCGGGACGTCCACCCGGTGCTCTTCTTCGAGTACGACCCCTACCTCACCCGGCTCGCCGACCGCGACCCCGAGGCCGTCTGGCCCCGCCTCGCCGACCTCGGCTACGAGCACGTCGCGGTCTGGGACAACGGCGGCTTCACCGTCGGTCGCACCACCACCGACCGCATCGCCCAGCAGGGCCGGGTCCTCGACGAGGTCCCCGGTGGTCGGGCGCGCTCGCGGATCTACTGGGACGTCGCGGTGGTGCACCGCGACGACGCCGACGGGTTGAAGGCGATCTCCGAGCTGGTCCCGGACGAGCTGGCCTGAGCCGGGCTGGGCCGGGCTGGGCCGGGCTGGGCCGGTCCTCAGCCGACGAGCGCGGCGACCTCGCCGCGCACCACGGCGCGACCGGCGGCGTTGGTGTGGCACCCGTCGTCGGTGAGCTCGTCGCGCATCAGCCCGTCCGGGCCGGCGAGGGCCTCGGTGAGGTCGAGCAGGCGCAGCTCCGGACTCGAGGGCGCGGCGCCGACGGCGACAGTGAGGGCCGAGCGGACGGCGCGGTGGGCGGCCAGACGCTGGTCGGGGGAGCCGGCGACCGGGAAGGCCGCGTGGTCGTAGCTGTCCAGGCACGGCGGGACGGGTACGACGATCGTGCCGGCCGGCGTGCCCAGGCGCCCGACCAGCCCGCGCACCCGGTCGACGTACGTCGCGACGAAGCCGACGTCGCCACCGGCAGCCAGTCGCGGGGCGAGGTGGCAGCGGATGTCGATCTCGCCGAACGAGAAGAACCACGCGGCGTCACGGGCGCCGGGCACCCGGGCGACCAGGCGTGCGGTCCGCCGCAGCGTGGGCGGGAAGTCGTCGCGGGCGATGGAGTACATGACCCGAGGGCCGAGGTGCCAGGTCCAACGGCGCTCGCCGGTGCGCAGGATGCCGGGCAGGGGGGAGTGCTCGGTGTTGAAGGTGACGGAGTGCGAGTCGCCCACCCACACCTCGTCGACCTGTCCGCGCAGCGCGGCCAGCAGCAGCCGGAACAGCGCGATCCAGCCGCGCAGCCGCGCCCGCCGGAGCCGGACGAATGCCCGCAGCCGTCCGAGGCTCACCGCGACCGCACCGCGTCGGCGATCGCGTCGGCGACCTTGACCCGCCCGGTGTACGCGAAGTGCTCGGTCGCGTTGAAGCTGTCCTCGAAGTCCTCGTCCTCGAGGTGGATGTCGAGCATCGGCCCGATCGAGGAGGAGCCGCGGGCGAGCGCGGCGTCCTGGAGCACCTTGTGCGAGCGGACGTGCTCCTCGAACTCACCGGGGAAGTGCATCTCGCCGCGCTGCATCGGGGGCCGGGTCCACACGCCGACGGCCGGCACGCCGTACTCCTCGAGGCGGCGGGCCAACGTGGTCAGCGACTCCAGCCGCGGGTTGTCGGCGTGCAGCTGCTCGCCGTAGAAGTAGTCGAAGCGCAGCTTCTCCAGCTCGATCGGCCACGGCGGCAGGCCCGTGCCGACCAGCTGCTCGCGGTACCAGCCGACGGTGCGCAGGCCGTTCCACCGGCTCTCGATGGGGTGGGCGAGGAAGACGTCGCGCTCCTCGTCGGTGGCGAAGGTGCCGCCGCGGCCGACGAAGCGGACCCTGCGGTCGGCACCGCGGACCTTCGCCATCGCCGCGAGCGAGCGGTGGTAGCCGGTGATCGGGTCGGCCACGATGTGGGTGGCCGTGGAGGTGCGCAGCGCGAGGGTGAACACGACCGCCTTCGGGCGGCGGTCCATGGCGGTCAGCAGGCGGGTGGCCTCGCCGTAGATGTTCGAGCCGAAGCCGGGGCCGGACAGGGTGACGACGTTGCCGAGACGCTGGCCGATCAGCTCGGGCAGCAGGGTGCGGTCGGTGTCGCGCAGGGACCAGCAGAGCGTGGAGCTGTCACCGAGGACCAGTACGTCGACGTCCTCGGTCTCGAGGCGACGGCGGGCCTGCTCGACCTGGCGCAGCGGAACGTTGGTGACGCGGCTGCGGAATCGACGGATCTTGCTGAGCTGACGCTGCACCCGCACCGAGCCCTGTGCTCGGTGGAGTGCGGAACTGAGGGCCACGGTGGTCACGATGACACAACGGAACTGAGGGATTGTCGTTACCGGCACGACCGTGTCACCTGCGTGCAATGATCTGCCCCGTGTCACACCACCTGAGGTGCGGATGACTGCCCAGGGGGGCTCCGCGAATCGTCGGCTGAGCCTCGTCACGGTCGACCAGATCCTGTCGAGCCTGTCGAACATCGCCGCCCTGATCTGGGTCGCGCACGCCTTCGAGCCGATCGACTTCGGCCGGTTCAGCCTGGTCATCCTCGTCTACACCGTCGCCCAGGTGGTCTTCCGCAGCCTGATCTCGACGACCGCGATCGTGCATCCCGAGGATGCCGACACCCGTGCCGGGGACATCCTCGGCGCGACCGTCGTGCTCGGCATCGGCGCGAGCATCCTGTGCTCCGCGGCCGGCCTCGCGCTGATCGCCGCGGACAGTGCGATGGGCGGACCGATCCTCGTCCTCGGCCTGTCGCTGACCTTCCTCATGCTGCACGACGTCGGTCGCTACCTCGCCATCGCGAAGCAGCGGCCGGCGGGAGCGGTCACCCTCGACTCGCTGTGGTTCGGGCTCCTCGTGGTCGGCTTCGTCGGCACCGAGCAGCTCGGTCTCGACTCGCTCACCTGGCTGATCGCCGCGTGGACCGGCTCGGGCGTGGTCGCCTCGCTGTGGGTGTTCGTGCAGTGCGGCGCCCCGACCGGCGGCGGCTTCGCCTGGCTGCGGGAGCGCTGGGACTTCTCCTGGCGCTCGATGGTCAGCGGCCTGTCGGCCAGCGGTACGGCGCTCGCGACCGCCTCGCTGATGACCCTGTTCAGCAGCCCGATCGCGGTGGCCGCCTTCCGGGCGGCGACCCTGCTGGGGGCTCCGAGCACCGCGGTCCAGATGGCCGTCGGCACGTCGGCCGCCGCCGACATCGCACGCGAGCGCGAGGACCCCAGGGCGGTCTGGCGCCACGTGCGGCGGGCGATCCTGATCGCCACCGTCGTCGGCGTCCTCAACCTGGTCGTGCTGGTGTTCCTGCCGGACGTCGTCGGTCACGCGGTGCTCGGCGAGGCGTGGGACATCGTCGAGCCGCTCATGCTGGCGGTCAGCCTTAAGGTGCTGCTGATGGCGGCGCAGAGCGGCCTGCGGGCCTCGCTCATCGGCACCCACCGGATCCAGGCGGCGATGGTGACCGACGTGGTCTCGATCGTGCTGGTCGGCGCGTGCATGGTGGTCGGCGCGGCCTGGGGCGACGCCGAGGGCGCGCTGTGGGCGATGGCCGTCGGCACCGGTGTCTCCACGGTGTGCTGGTGGGTCGCGGTGATCTGGAAGGGTCGCGGCCCGCTCCCGGACCTGCCCGCGAGGACGGCGACGGACGAACGCGAAGGCGAGGACGGCGACCGCGAGCCGGTGCCCGCACGACCGGTCAGGGTCGCGCCGGGCAAGCACCGCGCCTGAGCCTCGGCGGGGCTCAGCGGCGGATCATCTTGCCGCCCTTGGTGGCGGCTGCCAGCTCGGCCTCGTCGACGACCTTGACGCTGCGCGGCTGCCAGGCGCGGGGCAGGTCGGCGCACGCGGAGCGGACCGCGGACTTCACGGCGCTCTCGTCGGCGTCGTCGGCGAGCACGACCTCGACGGCGACGACCGCACCGACCATCGGGTTGCTGCGGCCGTGCACCCGTGCCAGCCGGACACCGGGCACGGCGCCCACGCGCTCCTCGATCGGGAGCGGGTGCACCTTCACCCCGCCGACGTTGATGACCTCGGAGGACCGGCCGCGGAAGAGCACCCGGTCCGCCACCACCTCGACCACGTCGCCGGTCGAGACCCAGCCGTCGTGCTCCTCGGGCGCCCCCGCGGTGTCGCCGGCGTACCCGAGCATGCCGGTGCCGGCGCGCACCTGGAGCTCGCCGTCCTGCACCCGCAGCACGGCATCCGGGTTCTCCGGGCTCCACAGGCTCGACGTCGACAGTCCCGGTCGGCCGTCGCGCACCGATGCGATCGACCCGAACTCCGTCGACGCGTAGACCTGCGAGATCCGCGCGGTCGGGAACGCCGTCTCGAGCTCGGCGAGCAGGTCGGGGGAGCTGGCCTCGCCGCCGAGGGTGATCTGCTCCAGGGGCGGCAGGTCCGCTCCGCTGCTGCGGGCCTCGGCGAGCAGGAAGCGCCAGTACGTCGGGGTCGCGCTCACGCAGGTCAGCTCGTCGCGCAGCAGCGCGGCGAGGCCGTCGCGCGGCTGGCGCGGGAAGGGCGCGACCAGCGTCGCCTGCGCCGCCATCACGTGCAGCAGCACCTGGATCCCGGCGAACTGCTGGGGTCCGTAGGCGAGCAGCCAGCGTTGCCCGGGCCGCGGCGTCGTGGTCGCGCCGCGCCGCGACAGCACGGCCCAGTCGTGGCGGGCCGCCTTGGGCAGGCCCGTGGTGCCGGTCGTGCGGATCATCAGCGGCTGCGGTCCGTCGTACGCCGGCAGGCCGGCCGGGTCACCGTCGAGCTCGTCGGGACGTACGACGGTGAGCGTGGCCGGCAGGTCCGTGCGCCGGGTGACCACGACGTCGTGGCCCAGGGCGGCCGCCTGCTCGGTGAACTGGGTCGCGTCGAGGTCCGGCTGGTACTGGCACGGCTCGCTGCCGACCGACGCCGCACCGCCGAGCAGGCGCAGGATCCAGGCGGCGTCGGGCTCGAGGACGGCGAACCGTTCGATGCCGCGCGCCCGCAGCCCGGCCGCGACACGGCGGGCGCCGTCGTGCAGCTCGGCGTAGGTGAGGGTGACCTCGGGGGTCACGACGGCGACCTGCGCCGGCCGGTCTGCGGCGGCCTTCTCCAGCAACCCGATCATCGGTGTCGACTCCTCTCGCGGGCCCGACCGTGGGGGGAACAAACGGGCCGGGGGCGAGTATCGCGCATGGGCAGCGGCCGTCACCCGGAGTCCGTCGAACAGTTGGGCAGGGGGCAGGATCGTCCTGTGTCCCGAGAGGTTGGAGTGCGCGTGGGTGCCCATCGTCCGATGACGGTCGCGGAGAAGTACTACACCTTCCTCGACCAGGCATGGCCGAGCACCGCGATGATCTCGGCCGACCTCGACCGCTGCTTCGACCCCGAGGAGGTGCGGCGGGTCTGGCAGGAGTTCCGCGCCCGCCGGGTGCTGGCCCGTTCGGCCGCGACCGAGGACCTCACCATCGCCGACGTCGGCCTCGACCAGGACGTGTTCCGCAGCGACGTGCTCCCCAGCACCGAGTGGGACCGGGCCTTCGAGGAGGAGGGCGACACGCCCTGCGACCTGGGCGTCCCGCTGCGCTGCCACTACCTCGCCAGTCCCGACGAGGGCCGCTCCCGGGTGATCTTCAACGGCCACCACGCCGTCATCGACGGCCGGATCGGCATCACCGAGCTGCAGTGGTTCGTCCGCCTGCTCGACGGCCAGGACGTGCCCGAGCAGCAGCTGCTCTCCGAGCCGGCCGCGTCGGCCACGCCGCATGCCTGGCAGGAGAGCCGGACGGCGATGATCGACCTGCTCCGCGAGCTCAAGGCACGCAACTCGTCGTACGGCACCCCGCAGCCGGTGCAGTGGCCGGACAGCTCGGTCCCGCGCCGCTCCTGGATGCGGCACGTCGAGGTCGGCCCCGAGACCTCGGCACGGGTCGTCGCCGAGGGCCGCGCCCACGGCGCCAACCCGTTCGCCAACGTGGTCTCCGCACTGCTGGCCAGCGCCGCGCGCGTGCTGTGCGGCGGCGACGCGACCCTGCAGCTCGCCGCGCCCGCCGACCTGGGCACCCCGCCGAGCGACCCCAACCAGGCGCCCGCGATGGCGATCGCGGTGCTGGCGCACCCGTTCGAGGTGGCGCTCGACGACCGCTGGACGCTGGCCGGCCAGGTCAAGGCGGCCGTCGTCGAAGCGCTGGCCCGGGGGGAGGGCGACCTCTTCTTCCACCTCGCCCGGCTGGAGAACGTCACCGACCTCGCGACGGGACGCGACCGGGTCGCGGCCGCGCTGAGCGCCGGCCCGCCGTCGGTGGTCGTCAGCAACATGGGCATCGTCGACCCCGGCTCCGACCCCGAGTGGCTGCGCAGCCTGCACGGCCAGCTGGTCGCCGCGCCCAACCAGGTGGTGTTCCTCGCGCTGACGTCCTACAAGGGGCGGCTGGTGCACACCTTCGCGACCGACGACAACCGCCTCGCACCCGACCAGCGCGAGGCCCTCCTGGAGGAGTACTTCGCGCTGATCGGCGTGGACGAGGCGACGATCAGGGACTGACCGTCAGGCGGTGAGGCCGCCGTCGATGACCAGCACCTGACCGGTGATCCAGTCGTTGGCCGGGTCGACCAGGAAGGACACCGCGCGGGCGATGTCCTCGGGCTCGCCGAGCCGGCCGGCCGGCGTGCGACGGATGATCTGGTTGAGCTGCCCGTCGTCGAGGCCGTGGCTCATCTCGGTCTTCAGGTAGCCCGAGGCGATGCTGTTGACCGTGATCCTTCGCGAGCCGACCTCGCGGGCCAGGCCGCGGGTGAAGCCGTCGAGCGCCGCCTTCGTCGCGCCGTAGACGCTCAGGCCGCGGTAGCCGGTCAGGCCGGTGATCGAGGAGATGTTGACGATCCGGCCGCCACCGTGGGCGAGCATGTTGCGGACCACCTGCTTGGTGAGGTGGATCGTCGCCTTCAGGTTGAGGTCGATCACCGTGTCGGAGTCCTCGTCGCTGAACAGCGCGAGGATGCCGTCGCGGGCGACGCCGGCGTTGTTGACGAGGACGTCGACCGACTTCCACTGCGCCACGACGTCCTTGAAGAAGGACGTGCACTGCTCGCGGTCGGCCATGTCGGCCTTGCGGAACAGGAACCGGTCGGCGTACGCCGGGTCCGACTGCCACGCGCGGACCGCGTCGGTCTCGCTGCGGGCGCAGGTGGCGACCCGGTCACCGGCGTCGAGGAAGTGCTGGACGATGCCCTCGCCGAGACCTCGACTGCCGCCGGTGATGATGACCGTGCGGGGTGCCGCTGCCCCGGGGTCCCCGGGACGTTGTTCGGCGGAGGAGCGGAGCGGGGGAGGCGTAGGACTTTCGGGGGTGGTCATGCGGACGCTGCGGTCGCGTCGGCGTAGAACGCGACGATGTCCGCGACGGTCTCCGGCAGCTGGCCGGCGCCGAAGGGGTCGGTGCCGAACTCGTCCTCGAGGATCGCGGACAGCTCGGCGGTCTCCAGGGAGTCCAGCCCGAGGCCCTCGTCGCCGTGCAGCATGGCGCCGAGCGCGACGGTCTTGTCCTCACGGTCGGAGCGCTCCAGCAGCTCGGCGACGATCGTGACGATCCGGGATTCGATCTCGTTCATTGCGACCTCTACTCAGATGGGGGGTTCGCAGGGCCAACGACGTCACGGGGTCCTTGGTAACGGGCCCGGTCGTAGACGTGCCGCGGAATGTCGATCGGCGCGAGCCGGCGGGCGGGTACGCCGCCGTGCAGGTGGGCGCCCTTCGCCTCCTGCCCGGTCCAGGTGGTGGAGCCGGCGGCGATCAGCGCACCCTCGCCGACGACGGTGCCGGGCAGCATCGTGCAGGACGTCGCGATCACGGCGCGGTCGCCGATGGTGACCGGGTCCAGGATGACCCCGCCGTTGGTCGGGTCGAAGGCGTGGGAGAGCAGCGTGGAGCGGATGCCGGTGACCCAGGTGTTGTCGCCGAGGATGATCCCGCCGCCGCAGTCGAGGTAGTGCTGGCTGATGATGTGCGAGTCCTCGCCCATCCGCAGGGTGCGCAGGTCGTCGGTCTGCGTGGCGCCCGGCTCGTAGCCGGAGTCGCCGACCACCTGGTTGAACAGCATGATCCGGCAACCGGTGCCCAGCTTCACCAGCCGCAGGTCGCGGAACATGTTGAAGTGGTGGATCAGGGCCCCCTCGCCCAGCTCGAACCGGTCGACGCGGCGCACCAGGTTGATCCCGACGACGGCGGTGTCCGGAACGACGTGGCCCAGCCGGCGCAGCAGCCGGTTCTTGAGCTTGCTCGGGGGCAGCAGGAAGACAAGGGTCGTCAGGGCCTGGCGCACGCGGCGCAGCCTACACACGCCGTCGGGTTCGGCGGAGCCGATCATGGAGAGCGCGGACAGCCTCTATTGTCTGCCGCGTGCTTCTCGCCCCCCTGGCCCACGGCCGGCTCTCGATGCAGTGCGACCTGTGCATCCCGCCCGTCCTGACCATCGCGACCCCGGCCTGGCTGCGGCGTACCGGCTGGACCCTCGCCGCCGACGGGAACGCGCTCGACGCGTGCCCCAACTGCACCGTCCGGGTCGCTCCGCGCCACCGGGTACGCCGCGGGGACGCGACCCCCCAGCAGCCCGACCCCGAGCGGCTGCCGAACGTGGTCGTGGTCGGCGCCACCAAGGCCGGTACCACGAGCATGCACGCCTACCTCGCCGTGCACCCGGAGATCGCGGCGTCGGAGGAGAAGGAGATGCGCTTCTTCACCGACCCCGACTGCCGCGACTGGGTCGGGGCCTACCAGGAGCGGTTCGCGCCCGGGACCCGCTACCGGCTGGAGTCGACGCCGTTCTACAGCAAGGCCCCCTGCTACCCGGGCGTCGTGGAGCGGATGGCCGCGCTGGTGCCCGATGCCCGGATCATCTACCTGGTGCGCGACCCGATCGACCGGATCGTCGCCGAGCACGTCGAGATGGTCGCCTGGAACTCCGCGGAGCGACCGCTCGACGAGGAGCTCGCCGACCCGGGCGAGCCGACCAGCCCGCTGGTCGCGTCCAGCCGCTACGCCACCCAGCTCGAGCCCTACCTCGAGGCCTTCGGGAAGGACCGGCTCCTCGTCGTCGACCTCGCCGACCTGGGAGCCGACGTCGACGCCACGATGGCGCGGGTCTTCGCGTTCTTGGACCTCGAGAGCCCCGCGCTGTCGGCCGAGGACTGGGGACGCCACAACACCGCCGAGGAGAAGCGGGCCCTGCCGCCGTGGCTGATGGCGATCCGTCGTGGCCCGCTGGTGCGGGCGGTCCGCCGGCTGCCGGCTGCCCGTCGCCTGGCGCACCTGGCGTGGCGTCGTACGGGGGAGAGGATCGAACGGCCGCAGCTCGGCCCCGCCACCGAGGCGGCGTTGCGGGCCGAGCTGCGGCCGGAGGTCGACCGGCTGCGTGCGCTGACCGGGCAGGCGTTCGCGACCTGGTCGCTCTGACCGCCCGGGCCGGGCGGTCAGGCCCGGTCAGGCCAGCTTGCGGAACAGGTAGAACCGGTCGTGCAGGTCGATGAGCTCGCGGAGCTCGTCGGACTGGTGGATCGCTCGGTCGTCCACCAGCTCGTAGCCGCGGTCCAGGACATCCTGGCGGAACGGCTTCATCGAGCCGTCGAGCTCGGTGCTGCGCAGCTCGTCGGGCGTGTTCGGGACGATCAGCAGCCACGGGATGTCGCGCTCGGCGATCCGGTCCAGCCACCAGCACACCGCCTCGTGCGAGGCCTCCGAGAAGCTGTGGATGTTGACCGCGACGTCGTAGCGCTCGGCCAGCTTCTCGTGCTCGTGCAGCGGGACGACGCGCACGGTGTCGGGCAGGCCGCGGAACCTCGTGTAGTACTCGCACAGGAAGGTCGAGGTCGCGACGGCGTCGACGCAGTCGTAGGCGGCGAGGTCGGGGAACGCGGTCGACATCCGGTGTGCGAGGCGGCCGTAGCCGGCGCCGATGTCGAGCACGCGCAGCCCGTCGATCGAGGCCAGGCCCATCTGGTCGTTGAGGTAGTTGATCTCGTTGATGCTGTCGAGCAGGTCGCGGCTGACCGGCGGGCGCTTGCCGAACTCGAAGGTGAACGCGCCGAACAGGCCGTCCTCCTCGAGCTTCTCGAACAGGCCGAGCGAGTCGCGCTCCTTCACGTCGAGCATCGCGAGGTACATCCGGATCCGGGCGGCGTGGCCGAGCTGGCGGAACTGCCACACGTAGGCGTTGTCGCCGCGGAACCAGGCGAGGGAGAGGTTCTTCTTCAAGAAGCCCTGGCGCCACTGGGTGTGGACCGCGGAGGGCAGGTCGAGGGCGTCGTACGTCGCCTGCAGCTCGACCAGGCGCGGGTTGTCGCCGCGCAGCTCGGCCTCGGCGCCGGGAGGCAGCGCGACGTCGTCGTTGTGGGTCACCGACGTGTAGCGGCGGCCCTCCTCGTCGATCCGGCTGACCATGAAACCGGCGCGCGCAGCGCCTGACTTGACCCGGCGACGGAGCCAGCCGGCGACCAGCTCGGGGTTGGCACGGCGGGCCTTGGCGACGAGCTCGTCAGCTGAAATCTGGGGCACGGTGGGCAACTGTAACCGCATCAGTTGCGGGTCGTTCTGCATCTGGTGGAATGAGTTCCACTGATGGCCAACCGCAGAATCCGCACCCCCCGAGGATCCGCTTGCTGACCACCCCTGTGACGCTGATCGCGTTCAACCGCCCCGAGCTGACCTCGGGGACGCTGGCCGCGATCCGGGCTGCGCAGCCTGCGCAGCTCTTCCTCGTCGCCGACGGCCCGCGCCCGGGCAACGCCGACGACGTGGAGCGGTGTGCCGCCGTGCGCGCCGTGCTCGAGGACATCGACTGGCCGTGCGAGGTGCACCGACGCTACGCCGAGGAGAACCTCGGCCTCGAGGCCAACGTCGAGCTCGGCCTGGACTGGGTCTTCTCGCAGGTCGACGCGTCGATCGTGCTCGAGGACGACTGCCAGGCGGGCGCCACCTTCTTCCGCTACGCCGCCGACCTTCTCGAGCACCACCGCGCCGACGAGCGCGTCTGGCAGGTCTCGGGCAGCGGGCTCGGGGTGCCGCGGCGGCTGTTCGGCGACGACAGCTACGCGTTCACCGCCTGGGCGAGCGTGTGGGGCTGGGCGACCTGGGCCGACCGCTGGCAGCGGCACCGGTCGGTGTTCCCGCGCGATCACGTGTCCGGGGACGCGCCGGTGCGCACCGTGCCCGCTGTCCAGCAGCCGGGACTGCTCGTGACCCGGTCGGGCCAGCAGCACTTCGCCGACGCCGCAGCCTCGGACGACACCGTCACCCACGGCTGGGACAAGCACTGGTGGCTGACGATGATGACCTTCGGCGGCCTGGCGATCTCGCCGGCCGTCAACCTGGTCGAGAACGTCGGCTGGGGCGCCGACGCGACCCACGGCGTCGCGCCCGGCAAGCGCGACAACGCAGCCGAGGAGATCACCTTCCCGCTGCACCACCCGGCGCAGGTCGCGCTGAACCCCGAGGTCGAGCGCGAGCTGGAGCTGGTGCTCAACCGGGTCGGCGGACGGGCGGCCACGATCGCGCGCCAGGTGCTCCGCTCGCCGCGGCTGCGCCACGCCGCCCGCACCGCCGTCAACAGCCGGGCCGCCACCGCCGCCCACCGCTTCGTCAGCCAGCTCGGAGAGAAGAGCCGTCGTGCCTGAGCCGTCCGCCGCCCCGCTCGGGACCCCGGTCGTCATCGTCGCCTTCAACCGGCCGGCCGTCGTACGCCGCACGGTCGAGGCGGTGATCGCCGCCGGGCCCGCCGACGTGTTCCTCGTCGTCGACGGCCCGCGCGCCACGCACCCCGAGGACGCCGCACGGTGCGCGGAGGTCCGCGAGCTGCTCACGTCGGCACCCTGGCCGGGGCGGGTCCACACCCGGTTCGCCGAGCGCAACATCGGGCTCGAGGCCAACGTCGAGCTCGGCCTCGACTGGGTGTTCTCCCAGGTCGACCGGGCGATCGTGCTCGAGGACGACTGCATCCCGCACCCCACGTTCTTCGACTTCTGCGTCGAGCTGCTCGACCGCTACCAGGACGAGCCGCGGGTCTGGCAGGTCGCGGGCGACAACAAGGGCATCCCGCGAGGGATGTTCGGCTCGGAGAGCTACGCCTTCACCACCTGGGCGAGCGTGTGGGGCTGGGCGACCTGGGCCGACCGGTGGCACGCGCACCGCGAGGTGTTCCCGCGCGACCACGCCGGCGCCGAGGAGCGGGTCGGCCACACGCCGCGCACCGCGGACGCCGTACGCCCGGTCGAGGTGCTGCCGCACCCGGACTCGCTCGCCACCGAGGCGGCCCTGCGGCACTTCACCCAGGTGGCGGGGGACCGTGACGGTGACTCGCGCGGCTGGGACCACCACTGGTGGGTGACGATCATGTCGCGGCGCGGCCTGTCGATCACGCCCTCGCTCAACCTCGTGGAGAACGACGGGTTCGGTCCCGACGCCACCCACACGCACACGGCGCGCGAGCCGATGCCCGCCCAGGCGATGCCGTTCCCCCTCGTGCACCCGCCGGCCGTGGCGCTCAACGAGCAGGCCGAGGCCGAGCTCGAGCTGGTCCTGCTGCAGATCGACGGCCGCCTCTCGCGCGCGGTCAAGCGGATCATCAAGCCGCTGTGGATGCGGGCGATCATCGGCCGGATCGTGCGCTTCCGCCCGGTCTGGGCCGTCGTGCGGCGGCTGGTGGCCCGATGAATCACCCCACGCAGTTCTGCACCTCCCCCGCTTCGCTCCTCCGGCGCACAACTCCGCGGGGGCCCCGATGAGCCTGCCGACCTGGCTGCGCCCCTGGTGGCCGCTGTTCAAGCGCCTGCACCTGCTGGCGACCCGCCTGCTCGGGCACCTGTTCCGCCTGGTGTCGCCGCTGCTCGGAGCCCGTGGCGTCCCGCGGCGGGCGACGGAGTCCGCGACCGAGACCGCACGCGAGCCCGGCGTCACCCTGCACCCGGGCAGCCCCGCGGAGAGCTGGGTCCGCCCGGCGACGCTCGGCGAGCCCGCCGGGCACTGGCTGTTCGAGGCGATCCACGCCGCCACGGTCCCGACGCCGAAGGTCCCGGCCACCACGGTGCCGGCGACCTTCACCCTCGAGATCGCCGGCGGGCGGCTCAGCGGCGACTACGCCGCTGCCACCACGCCGACCAAGGTCCTCGACCACGAGACCAGCACCTACTTCGGAGTCTTCGACTGGCGCGAGCACCCGATCTTCCTGCGACCGACCCTCGGTCCCACCGAGCACGTCGACGGCACGGTGCTGAGCCTGACCGCCCGCGGCACGTCCGAGAACTACTACCACTTCCTCTACGACGCCCTCGGCCGCCTGGCGGTGCTCGAGGAGACGATGGGGGAGCGGGCCCTCAAGGAGGCCGATGCGGTCGTCGTGCCGCACCGGACGCGGTACCAGAAGCAGCTGCTCGAGCTCGCCGGGGTCACCACCCGGCTGATCCAGCCCGAGCGCGGCCGCACCGTGTCCGCCGACCGGCTGCTCGTGCCGAGCAACCCGAACTGGGCGCTCCAGGCCCCGCCCGCCACCGTCCGGTGGCTGCGCGACCGGCTGCCCGCCTCGGGTGCGACCGACACCCCGCGCCGGCTCTACGTCACCCGCGGCACGACCCCCCGCACCCGGCGCTACGTCGAGGAGGCGGCCCTGTGGCCCGAGCTGGAGAGGCGAGGCTTCACGCGCATCGACCCCGGCCAGCACAGCGTCCAGGAGCAGATCGACCTGTTCCACGGTGCCGATGTCGTCGTCTCGCCGCACGGCGCGGCGCTGACCAACCTCACCTTCTCCCGTCCGGGAGTGCGGGTGCTCGAGATGTTCGCGTCGACGTACGTGCACCTCGGGCTGTGGGCGATCTGCCAGGCCGTCGGCGCCGACTACCGCTACCTCGTCGCCGAGCCGGCCGCCGGGCCGAACGGCCCGAACCAGGGCGTCCTCGACGACGTCACCATCCCCCCAGCGCGAGTGCTGGCGTCCGTGGACGCCCTGCTCGCGGACCTCCAGAAATAAGGTGTGGCCGTGAACGACGGGAACAACGCAGACTCCACGTTCCGCCCGGGTGAGACGCTCTCCCGGCTCTACCCCGAGGTGCGCGCCGGCGGGTACACCCGCCACGACGGGTTCATCGAGTTCTACACCCGGGTCAACGCACTGCTCGACGCGGACAGCCGGGTCCTCGACTTCGGCGCCGGCCGCGGCCTGTGGGCGATCGAGCCGTTCCCGGAGCTGCATCGCAAGCTGCGCGGCTTCCACGAGCGGGTCGCCGAGGTGCACGGCGTCGACGTGGACCCGGTCGTCCTCGACAACCCGACGCTGAGGTCCGCGCAGGTGATCGAGCCCGGCGCCAAGATCCCGTTCGGCGACGCCGAGTTCGACCTCGTCGTCGCCGACCACGTCCTCGAGCACATCGCCGAGGAGGACGCCGTCCAGGTCTCCTCCGAGCTGCTGCGCGTGCTCAAGCCCGGCGGCTGGCTGGCCGCCCGCACGCCCAACAAGTGGGGGATCATCGGCATCGGCGCGCGCGCCGTCCCCAACGACCTGCACACCCGGGTGCTCAAGCGGCTGCAGCCCCACCGCAAGGCCGAGGACGTCTTCCCGGTCCGCTACAGCATGAACACGCGGCGCTCGCTGTCCGCACTCTTCCCGCCGCCCAACGAGCTGGTCGTCTACGGGCACGCCTCGGAGCCGACGTACTTCGGCTCGAACGCCCCCGCCTGGCGGGTCGCCCAGCTGGTCGACCGGCTCACGCCGCCCGCGCTCGCGCCGACGCTGATGGTGTTCGTGCGCAAGGGCTGAGCGGGAGTCCCGGGTGCTGTCACACGTAGTTCGTTCCACTACCCGCCGCAACTCACCTGTGGCAGCCCCGCGCAGGGCGGGTTCCGGGTGGTCTCGGGGCGGGTAGTGCGGCGAACCACGTGTGACAGCGCCCGCGGGGCCAGCCGCGGGGCCAGCCGCGTCAGCCGCCGAGAAGCTCCCGCTCCGCCGCGGTGGTGCTGTCCTCTCGCTACGCCACTCGTCGATACGCGCTGGCCAGCGCCTCGGGCTGCTCGACGAGCTAGGGGCGTCAGGCCCGGCGGCGTCCGGAGCCGGCCGCTGCCTTGGCGTCGGACTTGCCCGAGCGACCAGTGGGGCTGGTCTCCTCGTAGTAGTAGTAGTAATACGAGCCGATGGCGCGCTTGGCGACCATGTTGACCACGACGCCGTAGAGGCGGGCGCCTACCTGGTTGAGCCGGTTGATGGCCTCGTTGACCTGGTCCTTGGTGGTCTTCGCGTGCCGCACGACGATGATCACGCCGTCCGCGAGCTTGGCCAGCACCGACGCGTCGGCGACGGGGAGCAGCGGCGGGGCGTCGATGATCACCATGTCGTACGACGACCGCAGGCGGCGGATCAGGTCGTGGGTGATCTTCGACTGCAGGATCTCGGTCGGGTTCGGCGGCTTGGCGCCGGACGCGAGGACGTGCAGCCCGCTGGCCTCGTGGACCTGGATCGCGTCGTGGATCTCGGTCTTGCCGACCAGGGCCGTGGTGAGGCCGATCGCCGGGTCGAGGCCGAGGGTGCTGGCGACGCGCGGGCGGCGCAGGTCGGCGTCGATGATCAGCGTGTTGCGGCCGGTCTGGGCGAGGGCGACCGCAAGGTTGGTCGAGGTCATCGTCTTGCCCTCGCCGGGCACGGCGCTGCTGATCACCAGGCAGCGCGGCTGGTGGTCCAGGTCGATGAACTGCAGGTTCGTGCGGAGCAGGCGGAACGCCTCGGTGCGGGCCGCGAAGCCACCGAGGTCGGTGAGCAGCGGCGCGGAGCGGATGTCGCCGTCGAAGCCGATGCTGGCCAGCACGGGCGACTCGGTGAGCTCGGCGACGTGGTCGGCGGTGCGGATGGTGCGGTCCAGGATCTCCCGGGCCACCGCGAGGCCGATGCCGAGCAGGATGCCGATGAGGACGGCGACGACGAGGTTGAGGACGACGTCGGGGCTGACCTGGGTCGCGACCGAGGCCTTGTCGGTGACCTGGGCCCGGATCTGGGAGTCCTCGGGGTTGCCCGTCGCGCTCGCGCCGTCGGTGGCCTCACCGGGCGTCTCGAGGCCGGCGACGTACGTCGTGAACTTCTCGGTCGCGTAGTCGGCGATGGTCCGCGCGTCCTGCGGGTTCTCGTCCTTGTAGCTGATCTGGATGAGCGAGGTGCTCTCCACGACCTCCGCGTCGAACCGGGAGGCCAGCTCCTCGGCGGACATCTTCAAGTTGAGGTCCTTCTTGACCAGCTCCGCGAGGCCGGTGCTCTTCACGACCGTGGCGTACGACGCCGCGCGGTTCGACGCGAACAGCAGCGCTGCATAGGCGTCGGTCGTGTCGCGGACGTCGACGGTCAGGAAGATCTGCGTCTTCGACTCGTACATCGGGGTGCGCGTGAACGTGATCGCCGAGCTGACCCCGAGCGCAAGCAGGATGATCGCAACGATGCTCATCCAACGGCGCCCCAGCACCGTCAGAAATTGCTTGAAGTCCAAGTCCCGTCCCTTGCTTGTGACATGCGTCCCGACCCGGCCGACTGCCGATCCTAGGTCCCCGCCCCCGTACCCAACGTCCGGGGCGGTCGATGGTCACTGTGCCATGCTCGCCAATTGCGCGCTGCTAGTCTCGCGGGCATGTCGCCCGAGATCCGGCGTCGGCGCCGGTCTCGCGGCTTCCGGCGGCTGCAGCGGCAGGTGCGCCGGTTCCGCCAGGACCATCCCCGCTGGACCATCGCGATCGCCGTCGGTGCCGTGGCGGCGGTCCTCCTCGGCTGGTCGCTGTGGGTGGTGCTCGGGGCGGCCCGCGACCTCCGGCAGGTCGACGAGCAGGCCCGGCTGATGCGCGATGCCCTGGTGCAGGGCGACGCCGCAGGAGCGCGCTCGGCCCTCGAGGCCTACCAGGAGGCGGCCGACTCCGCCGACGACGCGACGCACGGCGTCACCTGGTCGGTGTTCGGAGCCGTCCCGCTGCTCGGGGACGACGCGGACGGGGTGGCGACGGTCGCCTCGGTGCTGGCCGACCTGGGCCGTGACGGCCTGACGCCGGTCGCCGACGCGGCCGACCGGGTGACCGCGGCCAGCTTCAAGCCGGTCCAGCACACCTTCCCCCTCGACACGATCGCCTCCCTCGAGAAGCCCGCCGCCCGCAGCGAGAAGGCGTTCGACGCCGCCAGCGGCCGGCTGGGCGAGGTCGACTCGACGGGCTTCGTCGGCCCGATCCGGACGGCGTTCGACAGCCTGCGCACGCTTGTGGACGACGCGCGGGGGACCCTGCAGTCGACGTACCGCGCCTCCCGGCTGATGCCCCGCATGCTCGGCCAGGACGGCCCCCGCAACTACCTGATGGTGTTCCAGAACAACGCCGAGTCGCGAAGCAGCGGCGGCCTGCCCGGCTCGCTGTCCCTCATCCACGCGCGCGACGGCAAGGTCGAGATCGTCGAGCAGGTCGACATGGCCGAGCTCGGCGCGACCCCCGGCCGCCCGGTCCTCCCGCTCAGCGCGGAGGAGGAGAAGCTGTTCGGCGACATCCTCGGCACCACCGGCGTCGACGCGACCCTCACCCCCGACTTCCCGCGCGCCTCCGCCCTGATCCGGGCCCGCTGGCAGCAGGTCGAGGGACAGCCCCTCGACGGCATCCTGTACGTCGACCCGGTGGTCGTGTCCTACCTGCTGCGGGCCACCGGCCAGGTCCCGGTGGCCGGGTACGCACCCGTCTCCGCGGCGAACGTCGTCAGCCGGGTCGAGAACGAGATCTACGCACTCACCCCCGGCACCGCCGCGCAGAGCGACTACCAGGAAGCGGTCGCGAAGGCGGTCTTCGACGTCTTCGCCGACGGACACGGCGACGCCGTCGACGTGATCCGGGCGCTGGTGACCGGCGTCGAGGAGGGTCGGGTGCGGATGCACTTCTTCGCCGACGACGCTCAGGCCGAGATCGCCGGCACCCGGATCGCGGGGGAGTTCGTCGACCGCACCGACGGTCCTCCGGTGGTCGGGATCTACGTCAACGACGCCGGCCCGACGAAGATGCAGTACTACCTGCGCCAGCAGGCCGAGCTGTACTCCCGCTCGTGCTCGGGCGGGCGCCAGGAGCTCGGCGTCACCATCACGTTCACCAACGCGACCCCCGCCCTGGCCGACCAGCTGCCCGACGCGATCACCGGCGAGTTCTTCCCCGGCAACCGCACCGACCCGGGCCAGCAGCTGCTCGTCGTCTACCTCAGCGCGCCGGTCGGCGGCAGGGTCGACGAGGTGCTCGTCGACGGGCAGCCCGCGGGGGACCCCACCGTGGCGACGTACGCCGGGCGCCAGGTGGCGACGATCGGCGTGCTCCTCGACCCGGGCCAGACCCAGAAGGTCGACGTCGTGCTGCGCACGGGCAAGGGGCAGACCGGAGACGCGCGCCTCGAGATGTCGCCGGGGGCGGCGCCGGGCAGCTCGAACGCGACGGCCCCCTCCGCCTGTCACACCCGCTGACCTCGCCGAAGACTTGGTGAGGGGTTTCCGCTTCTCTTTACCTTCGGGACACCGCAGGGCCACCGTTCAACGCCGTTGACGTCACCGGGCGAGGTGAGCATGACTGCCCGTGCCCTCCCTCGACGACCGCCTGGTCGACCTCGTCGGCTCGCCCGGCTTCGTGCCCGTGGCGTTCCTGCTCGCCTTCGCGGCCGGTGCCGCGCACGCCGTCGGCCCCGGCCACGGCAAGAGCCTGGCCGCGGCGTACCTGGTCGGCGCGGACGGCAAGGTCCGCGACGCCGCCTGGCTGGGCGCCTCGGTCGCGGTCATGCACACCGTGTCGGTGCTCGTCGTCGCCCTCGCCTGGACGTTCCTGTCGCTCTCGGACCTGCTCTCGCTGCAGGAGCTGACCAGCGGGCTGCAGTTGGCCGCCGGGCTGATGGTCGTCGGCGTCGGGGTCTGGCTGTTCGCTCGCCACCTCCGTAGCGGGGGCCACGGACACGGACACGGACACGGACACGGACACGGACACGGTCACGGTCACGGCCACGGTCACGGCCACGGTCACGGCCACACCGAGGGACCGAGCCGGCCGGGCCTGGTGCTGCTCGGCATGTCCGGCGGCCTGACCCCGTCCCCCGCTGCCTTCCTGGTCCTGGTGACCGGCATCTTCACCGGCCGCTCCGGGTTCGCGCTGCTGCTCGTCATCACCTTCGGGCTGGGGCTGGCGACGGTCCTGTTCGGGGTCGGCCTGCTCGCCCTGGCCGGGCGCGGCGTCGTGGTCCGCGCGGCCGAGTCCCGGGCCGTCGTCGCCGTTGCCACCCGGATCGCCCCGGTGCTCGCGGCGGCGAGCATCACCGTGATCGGCTGCGTGGTCACCACGAGCGCGGTCGGGCAGCTGGTGGCCGCGACGTGACCCCGGCAGCCCACCCGTTCGGCGACCCGCAGACCGTCGAGGTCGCCCCGGATGCCTCCGACCCCGCGGTCGTCCACGTGACGTGGAAGGTCGGCGCCGCAGACGACCTGACCCTGCTCGGGATCCACCTCGGTGTGCTGCCCGAGGACCGGGTGATGCTCGACGGCGCCATCGAGTACGACGACGGCGACGCCGCCCTCGTCCAGCAGGCCCCGGAGGTCCACGCCTACCTGCTCGAGCACGTCGAGGTGGCCGCCGGCGGCCGGGACTGCCCCGGCCGGGTCGAGGCCTCGGGCGACCTGATCGCCGACGGGGCCGACCTCGTGTTCACCTGCCCGCAGCCGGCGGCGGTCGCCACGCTCACGGTGAGCACCCTCACCGACCTGCACCCGGCGTACCGCACCCTCGCGACGGGACCCGACGGCCAGCACCAGGTCTACGGGGCCGACGCGCCCACCCACGACTGGGCCCTCGGTGCCACGACCACGACCGCCGTCAGCAGCACGACGACCAGCGGCACCGGCAGCAGCGCTGCCCTCCAGATCGGCGGTGTTCTCGGCGCCGTGCTCCTCGTCGCCCTCGCCGGGACCCTCGTGGCCCGGCGCCGGCGACGGGCAACTCCCACCACCCCCAACCCCTGAGGAGACCCGTCGTGCCCGCACGACCGATGCGCAGGCTCCGGCTGCTCGCGACCTCCGTGGTCGCCGTGACCGTCGCCTCGGGTGGCCTGCTGGCCACCCCGAGCCAGGCCGCGCCGCCCACCGCCCCGACGCTGCTGCCCGAGGCGCCAGCGGCTGCCGAAGCAGCACCGACCCCCGACGTCCTCGACGTCGCCTTCCCGGGCGGCGTCCCGACGGACGCGGCCCAGTCGCTCGCGCCGATCACCTACGGCACCCCGACCTTCGGCACCGACGCCAAGCAGGGCCCGGTCATGACCGTGGACGGCGTCGACGACGCGATCGGCTTCCCGTTCGAGGACCAGTGGAGCAAGCTCACGACCGGCCTCAGCGTCGAGTGCGTGTTCCGCATCGACACCGCGATGCCGGTCACCGGTGAGAAGGACCTGTGCTCCGACAAGGAGGCCGGCGGCATCTCGATGTACGTCAACGGCCCGAACCTCGGCTTCATGGCCCACGTCGGCGGCGGCTACAAGAGCGCGCTGACGCCGATCGAGGGCAACCGCTGGTACCACGCGGTCGCGACCTGGGACGGCAGCCAGATCAGGCTGTACGTCAACGGCCAGCTCGCCCAGACCACGGCGGCCACCGGTGCCCTGACCTTCCCCGCGACCACGTCGCGGCGCTTCGTCGTCGGAGCGGACGCCGGCCCCACGGGCATCGGCCAGCCCGCCCCGCCGAGCACCTTCGCCGCCTCCGGTGTCTTCTCCCGGGCCGTCACGGCGGACGAGGTGAAGGCGCTCGCGGCGCAGTGGGACACCGCCGTCCCGACGCCGCAGGCCGACGTCCTCGACGTCGACTTCGCCGACGGCACGCCGAAGGACCGGGTCCGCGACCTCGCGATCAAGTCCTTCGGCAGCCCGACGATCGGGCACGACAACGCCCTCGACCGCGACGTCGTGACCCTCACCGGTGACGACGCCTACGGTTACGCGCTCACGCCGCACTGGAGCCAGATCAGCTCCGCGGTCAGCATCGAGTGCACCTTCCGGTACGACGGCCCGCTGCCGGCCAGCACCGAGGCGTCGGTCTGCTCCGGCAAGGAGGCCGGCGGCTACTCGATCTACGTCAACGAGGACAAGGTCGGCCTGATGGCCCACATCGGCGGTGGCTACAAGACCGCCCGCGCGGTGATCAGTCCCGGCCGCTGGTACCACGTCGTCGGCGTGTGGACCGGCACCGAGATCAGGCTGTACGTCGACGGTGCACTCGCCGCGACGACGCCGGCCACCGGCGCGCTGACCCTGCCCAACGCAACCGCCCGGGCCTGGACCGTCGGTGGCGACTCGGGTCCCAACGCTGCTGCGCAGTTCTACACCACCGGCAAGATCGCCAACGCCCGCATCTACGGGCGTGCCCTCAACGACACCGAGATCAAGGCGCTCGACATCGCCGCCTTCGGCGAGCACCCCGACGCCGGCGTCCGCCTCGACGGCTCGGTGCCCGCGCCCGGCGCGCACCTGTCCTCGCCCGTCGAGCTCGACCTCGACATCGCGCACGAGGACAACGCCACGGGCTGGACCTACCTGCTCGACGGCAAGCCGGTCGCCGAGGGCGATCAGGTCGGCGCCGGGCTGCAGGCCGGTGCACACAAGATCACCGCCACCGCGGTCGACGTGTTCGGCAAGCCGGTCTCCTTCGAGATCCCCTTCGTGTCCGACACCATCCCCGCCGGCGGCGGCACCGGCTCCGGCGAGGGCAAGGGCGTCGTCCAGCTCTCCGCGATCGCGACCAGCCCCGACGGCAGCGACGTCACCACCACCTTCCGCAGGGCCACCGCGACCGTCGCCGACGGTGGCGTCCAGGGCGTCGTGAGGAAGGTCCCGACCACCCTCGAGTTCGACCACGAGCAGGAGCAGCCGATCACCGGCCGCCTCGTGCCCGACGACGGCGACGCGGAGTCCAGCGCCACCAGCGGCGACCTGCCGTTCCAGCGCTTCGACGTCGAGGTCGGCGCGGCCGTCGCCGGTCAGCAGGTCGTGTGGAAGGGCGTCGTCGACCCCGAGCGGTCGGTCACGTTGCGGGCCTGGAGCACCCAGGCCTCCGCCTGGGTCGAGCTGGCCACCGCGCGCGGTGTGCGCGACGGGGACACCGTCCTCAACGCCGTGCTGCGCCCGGCGTTCGTCGACGACGGAACCGTGCACCTGCTGGTGCTCGGCACCGACCCGTTCGCCGACGACCTCGCTCCGCGCGACGGCACCGCCGCGGCGTCGAAGGACAGGTTCGAGGACCCGGAGGACTACGACTTCTCGCTGGCCCACTTCACCGACACGCAGTACCTCGCCGAGGGCGCGGCCGGTGGCACGTACGACGACTGGGACGGCGTCGTCGAGCCGGCCGACCAGATGCTGGCCGAGGAGCAGGCGATCTGGGCCAAGGCCTACCGTGCGACGACCGACTGGATCGCCCAGCAGGCCGGGCCGCGCAAGATCGCCTGGGCCGGGCACACCGGTGACGTCATCGAGAACGACTACAACAACCCCCTCGCGACGAACGGCTCCGGCCAGCTGCTCTACCCGGGCCTGGACGAGCAGGTCACCCGCGAGTTCGAGTTCACCTCCGGCGCCCAGGCCACGCTCGACGGCTCGGGCATCCCCAACCAGGTGATCGCGGGCAACCACGACAACCAGCTCGGCAACGAGACCGGTCCCACCTCGCGGTTCAACCGCTACTACGGGCCGAACCGCTACTACACGGCCGCTCAGGGCTGGCCGAGCGGTGCGTCGTACCACGCCTGGGACGAGACGACCGACAGCCAGGGCGACGTCAGCACGCCCGGCCAGGACAACCAGAACAACTACGTGCTGTTCTCCGCCGGCGGCCTCGACTTCGTCGCGGTCGGGCTGTCGTACGGCGTCACGCAGGCCGAGGCGGACTGGGCCAGCTCGGTGTTCGAGCGCTACCCCGACCGCAACGGCATCCTGCTCACGCACGCCTACCTCGCGCCGTCGACGGCCAAGGACGGCCGGGGGGCGAGCTTCTCCGGCGACGGCTCGAAGCTGTACGACGAGGTGGTCAGCGCCAACCCGAACGTCTTCCTGATCCTCGCCGGCCACGAGCACGGCGTCGGGACCAACCTGAAGACGGGCGTCGGCGCGACGGTGCAGCACAACGTCGTCGAGCTGCTGGCCGACTACCAGTTCTACAAGGTGTCCGCGGGAGAGCTGTGGCCCGAGAAGGTCGACGGGGCCGGCAACATCGACCTCGACGGAGACGGCGACACCGACCACAAGGCCGGCGACCTGCTCCAGCTCGGTGCCAGCTGGCTGCGGCTGCTCCAGTTCGACGTCGACCGCTCCGAGGTCAGCATCGACACCTACTCGCCGCACTTCGACGACTTCGGTGCGACCGAGTACGACGACCGCAAGCGCTACAACAGCGCCGAGGACAACCTGACCCTCCCGGTCGACCTGTCCAGCCGGAGCACGACCTTCTCGACCGACGGGCTGACGGTGGTCACCCCGACGGAGGAGGCGATCGGCGTGCAGACGGCGAGGTCGGGCTGGCCCGCGACCGTCACCTGGGCCGGCCTGGCCGAGGGCGAGGTCTACGCGTGGACGGCCGAGAGCCGCACCGCCTCCGGTGTCCAGATCGGCTCGATCCGCCAGTTCGGCACGGTGTTCCGGGCGACCGCCGCCGGCACGGACGTGAAGCCGCCGACCATCTCGGTGCCCGAGGACACGACGGTGGAGGTCGGCGAGACGTTCGACGAGCTCGCCGGCGTGACCGCGTCCGACGAGGCCGACGGGGACCTGACCGCCGAGATCGACGTGGTCGGCGAGGTCGACACCGACACCGCCGGCAGCTACGCGCTGACCTACGTGGTGGGGGACCGGAACGGGAACCAGGCGATCGCCACCCGCGTCGTGCGCGTGGTCGAGGTCGCCGACACCCGCTCCGCCACGTCGGTCACCGTGGGCAACGCGTCGGTGACCTTCGGCCAGCAGGCCACGCTGAGCGCCAGGGTCACCCCCGCGACGGCCACGGGCCTGGTCCGCTTCCTCAACGGCGAGGAGGTGCTCTGCGAGGCGATGGCCGCGAACGGCACGGCGTCGTGCACCGTCGCGACGCTGCCGCCGCCGGGCGACTACGTGGTCGTGGCGTCGTACGTCGGCGACGAGGCGCACCAGGAGTCGCAGCGCTCGTTCGTGCTGAGGGTCGCGGACGCCGCGGTGGCGGCCAAGGCCGACCCGCGGCTCAGGGCGAAGGTCGCCCGGGCGTCCCTCGCCCGCGGGGTGAAGGTGGTGCTGAAGGCGAAGGTCTCCCCGGGCGCCACCGGCCAGGTGGTGTTCCGCGCCGGCGGGCGCACCCTGTGCGTGGCGGCCGTCACGAACGGGGTCGCGACCTGCAGGGTCCGGCTCGCGCCGGGCACCTGGAAGGTGCGGGCGGCGTACGCCGGAAGCGCGGCGTACGCGGCCGACAAGGCGGTGGTGAGCTTCCGCAAGCGCTGACCTCACGGCTGTCCTGACGAGCGCCGTCCGGTCGGGTCCACGGGCCCGGCCGGGCGGCCGGTCTCATTATATGGATAGCCGTCTCAACATTCGGGAAGGCGAGTTCGTGGATCCGGGAAAGCCGCCTAGGCTCTTCCCCATGTCGACGACCCTGCTGCTGACCAAGCGGCGCGCGGTGGACAACTGCCGCGTCAGCTCGGCGCTGTGTCGACCCTGCTGACGGGTCTCTGAGTCTCCCGGCTCTCTGCCGGATCGCCCGTCGCTTCTCGTGGCGCTGTCGCGCGCCCAGGCGTCGTCCTGCGCGTTCGTCGTGCTGCCACACCAGCACCGTCCGTCGTACCGCACCATCGCAACCACCACGCGAACACCAGTAAGGAATCAGCATGAGCCGCGAGAATTCGCTCGTCTCCACCCAGTGGGTCGAGGACAACCTCGGCGCCGACAAGGTCGTCATCATCGAGGTCGACGAGGACACCACGGCCTACGACAAGGGTCACATCAAGGGCGCCATCAAGCTCGACTGGACCACCGACCTCCAGGACCAGGTCCGTCGTGACTTCGTCAACAAGGAGCAGTTCGAGGCGCTGCTGTCCTCGCGTGGCGTCGCCAACGACGACACCGTGATCCTCTACGGCGGCAACAACAACTGGTTCGCGGCCTACGCGTACTGGTACTTCAAGCTGTACGGCCACCAGGACGTCAAGCTCATGGACGGCGGCCGCAAGAAGTGGGAGCTCGACAGCCGCGAGCTGACCGACGAGCTGCCGCAGCGCGCCGAGACGTCGTACACCGCCCAGGAGCAGGACCGCTCCATCCGCGCCTTCCGCGACGACGTCGTCGCCGCGATCGGTGCGCAGAACCTGGTCGACGTGCGCAGCCCCGACGAGTACGCCGGTCGCCTCCTCGCCCCGGCCCACCTCCCGCAGGAGCAGTCGCAGCGCGCCGGCCACATCCCGACCTCGGTCAACGTCCCGTGGAGCAAGAACGCCAACGACGACGGCACCTTCAAGTCGGGCGAGGAGCTGCAGGCGCTGTACGCCGAGGTCGGCTTCGACGAGGACAAGGACACCATCGCGCTGTGCCGCATCGGTGAGCGCTCCTCGCTGACCTGGTTCGTGCTGCAGGAGCTGCTCGGCAAGAAGAACGTCAAGAACTACGACGGCTCGTGGACCGAGTACGGCTCCCTCGTCGGCGTCCCGATCGCGCTCGGCGACGAGCCCGGTGACGCCTGATGTGCGGCGCGAAGGTCGGCGGCCTGTCGCTTGACGGCGTCAACGTCGCCAAGGAGGCCGTGATCCAGGGCCAGGTCGTGCGCGGCACGGGCGAGGACGCCACCCCGGTGGCGAGCGCCTACGTGCGGCTGCTCGACAAGTCCGGCGAGTTCACCGCGGAGGTCCCGACCTCCGCCACGGGCCACTTCCGGTTCTTCGCCGGCGACGGCCAGTGGACCCTGCGGACCCTGGCTCCCAAGGCCGACCCGGTCGACCGCGTCGTCCAGGCGCAGACCGGCTCGGTCGCCGAGGTCCTCATCTCCATCTGAGGCCTGCGAGGACTGTGATGCACGACGACGGCGGCTCCCGGAATCCGGGGGCCGCCGTCGCCGTTGAAGGAGAATTGTGAACCCCGGACTCGTGTTGCTCCTGGCCGCCGTCGTCGTGGCGGTCGGCTTCGGTCTGTACCGCCGTCGTACCGACGGCACCTTCGCGCCTGCCACGGTCGAGCCGACCGTGTGGTCGAGCGTCGCGGCCTCGGTGCCCGACGCCGAGCTGGGGGAGCGGGCCACCCTGCTCCAGTTCTCCAGCGCCTTCTGCGCGCCGTGCCGCACCACCCGGGTGGTGCTCTCCGACGTCGCCGGCAAGGTCGACGGCGTCGCCCACGTCGAGATCGACGCCGAGGAGCACCTCGACCTGGTCCGCGCGCTCGACGTCCGTCGTACGCCCACCACGCTGGTCCTCGACGGCAACGGCCACGAGGTCACCCGTGCCGCCGGCGCTCCGCGCCGCGAGCAGGTCCTCGCCGCCCTCCCCGCACTCCAGGGGGCCTGATGTCCGCGACTGCTCCCACCGTCGCCGGCATCGACCCCCGCGGTCCCCGCTTCACCGCGTCGATCACCCTGGTCGTCTTCGCGGTCGCGCTCGTGCTGTCCGACGCCGCGCCCGGTGTGGCCGCCGTGCTGACCGGCATCCAGGCCGTGCTCTTCGCGATCGGCGCCGGGCTCGGCGTCCACAGGACGCCGACCGGGGTGCTCTTCCGGCGCCTGGTCAGGCCGCGCCTGGCTCCTCCCGACCACCTCGAGGACCCCGCACCGCCGCGCTTCGCCCAGGCCGTCGGGCTGGTCTTCGCCGTCGTCGCCACCCTCGGCCTCGCCACCGGCGCGGTGCTCCTCGGCCAGGTCTTCGCCGCGTTCGCCTTCGTCGCGGCCTTCCTCAACGCGGTCTTCGCGTTCTGCCTCGGCTGCGAGATGTACCTGCTCGGGTTGCGTCTTCTGCGTCGTATCTGACGGATGGGCTCTGCGTGAGGCCATTTCGCAGCCCATTCGTCAGATGCGCGGCGAGTGCCGCAACCCTCAGGGGGTCTCGAGCAGCACGGTGAACGGTCCGTCGTTGACCGAGCTCACCTTCATGTCCGCGCCGAACACGCCCTTGTGGACGGGTGTCCCGGCGGCGGCCAGTGCATCGCACACCGCCTCGTAGAGCGGCTCGCTGACCGGGCCCGGGGCGGCGGCGATCCAGGTGGGGCGACGGCCCTTGCGGGCGTCGCCGTAGAGCGTGAACTGGGAGACCACCAGCACGGGCCCGCCGGTCTCGCCGACCGACCGTTCCTCCTCGAGGATCCGCAGGTCCCGGATCTTGCGGGCCATCCAGGCGACCTCGGCGTCGCCGTCGGAGTGCGTGACGCCGAGGTAGACGAGCAGCCCGGGGGAGTCGATCGCTCCGACCACCTCTCCGTCGACGACCACCGAGGCGGAGGCGACCCGCTGGAGCACCGCGCGCACGACGCTCCTCCTCAGACCAGGTCGGCGAGCAGGTCGGCGATCATGACCTGCTCCTCGGCGTACGGGTGCCAGGCGAGCCCGCGGCGGCCCTTGGCCGGCGCCGAGCCGGCGATCCACGGGTCGTCGGCGCAGATGTCGTGGCCGCGGCTCGGCGTCGCGGTGTCGAGGTACGTCGCTCCGCGCTCGTCGGCCACCGACGCCATCGTCGCGTTGAGGCTGTCGACGACGTGCTGGACCAGCGGTACGTCGGCCGCCGCGATACCGAGCTCGCTGCAGGTGCCCTCGGCCGGGAAGATCGTGGGGTAGCCCACCAGCACGACCTCGGCCTTCGGCGCCTTCGAGCGGACCGCGTCGACGACCCCGCCGATCCGGTCCGGCATCTGGTCGAGCGCCGCCTGGATGTCGTTGGCGCCGGCCGCCTGGTCCGCCTCGGTGCACGGCGCCCCGTCGGGGTCGCTCATGCCCAGCTGCACGCACTTGATGAACACCCGGACCGAGAGGCCGAGGTCGTTGAGGCCGAGCCCGATCGTGACCAGGTCCGTGGAGGGCTCCACCGCGTCGAGCTGCGGCGCGATCGAGCGCGTCCGGATCTTCTGCTCGCCCTCGGCGGCCTCGGTGGGCGCCGCCGAGCAGCTGACGTCGGTGAGGTCGAGCTCCGCCTTCTTCGCCAGCAGGTGCGGGTAGTTGTTGCGCGAGCGCACGCAGCCGTTGCGCCCGTCGGCGCGCCCGATCAGGGGACCGGCGGTGTAGGAGTCGCCGAGCGCGACGTACTCGCGCTTCGAGGCGGTGGACTTCTCACAGGCGCTGAGCGTGACCGCCAGGGCGGCCGCCAGGAGCAGGGCGGAGGCGCGACGCATGGGAGAACCCTCTCAGTAGACGAGGGCCTGGACGCCCTCACCCAGGACTTCCTCGACGAACACCGGCGCCCCCGCGATGCGTACGCCGGCCAGCAGGTCGGCCTCCGACAGCGAGCGCCGTGCCGCGCACTGCGCGCACACGGTCACCGAGCCCGAGGCCAGGATCGCGTCGACCAGGTCGGGCAGGGGCGTCGCGAGCGGCAGCTCGAGCTCGGCGGAGCGGCCGGGGACCGCCAGCCAGGCGGCCTCCCCGGTGAGCCAGATCGAGACCGGGACGCCCGAGACGGCGGCCGCAGCGGCCACGGTGAAGGCCTGGTTGCAGCGCTCCGGGTCGTCGGCTCCGCAGGTGACCTTCACGACGAGGCTGCGCGACATGGGTCAGAGCCTACGCAGAGCCTAGAATGGCCCGTCGTGGCCTTCGAACTTCCCGACAACCTGCACCCCAACTGCGGACCGATCGCGTGGATGCTCGGCACGTGGCGTGGCAACGGCCACGGCGACTACCCGACGATCGACTCGTTCCAGTTCGGCCAGGAGCTGATCTTCACCCACGACGGGCGCCCGTTCTTCCACTACATGGCGCGCTCGTGGATCATCGACGAGAACAACGAGAAGGTCCGCGACGCCGCGATCGAGACCGGGTTCATCCGCGGTGTCGGCGAGGGCCGCTTCGAGATCCTGCTGACCCACAACACGGGCATCGCGGAGATCTGGCACGGCGAGGCCGACAACGGCAAGTTCGAGTGGACCACCGACGCGGTGGCCCGCACCGAGACCGCCAAGGAGTACACCGCCGGCAAGCGCCTCTACGGCAACGTCGAGGGCGACCTGCTCTACGCGTTCGACATGGCTGCGATGGGCCAGCCCCTCCAGCCGCACCTGTGGGCGAGGCTCAAGCGTGCCTGAGGAGGCAGACTGGCGGGCAGCCCTCCGCGAGAAGGGCTACCGCCTCACGCCCCAGCGCGAGCTGATCCTCGGCGCGGTCGACGCGCTCGGCCACGCCACCCCCGACGAGGTGCTGGCCCACGTCCAGCAGACGGTGAGCACGATCAACGCCTCCACCGTCTACCGCACGCTCGAGGTGCTCGAGGAGCTGGGCCTGGTCCGGCACGCGCACCTCACGGACCGCGCGCCGACGTACCACTCGACGCGCGGGCACGTGCACTTCCACCTGGTGTGCCGCGGCTGCGGCGACGTGATCTCCGTGGACGAGGCCGAGGCGGCCCCCTTCGTCGCCGCCCTCGCCGCCCGGGGATTCGTCGCCGACCTCGGCCACCTCACCGTCCACGGGCGCTGCGCCCGCTGCGAAGGAGCGACCCCGTGACCACCGTGCTGACCTACGGCACCTTCGACCTGTTCCACATCGGCCACCTGCGGCTGATCGAGCGCCTCGCCGGGATGGGCGACCGCCTGGTCGTGGGCGTCTCGACCGACGAGTTCAACGCGGGCAAGGGCAAGAGGTCGGTCGTGTCGTACGACGACCGCGCTGCCATCGTCGGCGCGATCAAGGGCGTCGACCTGGTGCTGCCGGAGCGCTCGTGGGACCAGAAGCGTGCCGACATCGTCGAGCACGGTGTCGACCTGTTCGTGATGGGCGACGACTGGGCCGGGAAGTTCGACGACCTCTCCGACGTTTGCGAGGTGAGGTACCTGCCGCGCACCTCGGGTGTGTCGAGCACCGAGATCAAGGAGATGCTCCGCACGCTCGACCCGGCCCACATCGAGGAGATGCAGGCAGCCCTCGGCACCCTCACCCGCCTCCTCGAGCACTACCGGGACCTCACATGACCGCCCACCTGACCCGCACCAGCCCCCTCCTCGCCCTCCCCGGCGCCGTCGCCGGCGAGGGCATCGACGCCGGGGTCGCGGCCCACTACGGCAGCCTGTACGGCGAGCAGCGGGCTCTCGCGGCCGGCGAGGGCTTCGTCGACCTCTCCCACCGTGACGTGTTCCGCGTCGCCGGCCCGGACCGGCTGAGCTGGCTGCACTCGATCACCACCCAGTACTTCGACGGCCTGCCCGCCGGGAAATGGATCTCCGGCCTCGTCCTCTCGCCGCAGGGCCACGTCGAGCACGCCTTCACCGGCGTCGACGACGGCGAGGCGTTCACCGCCCACACCGAGCCCGGCCGTGCGGCCGCGCTGATCGAGTTCCTCGAGCGGATGAAGTTCATGATGCGCGTCGAGATCACCGACGTGAGCGGCGACCTCGCCGTCGCGTGGCGCCCGGTCGGCACCGGCCGCCACGACCTGGTGCCTCGCGACCAGCTGGCGTCGTACGCCGACGCGGCGGGGCCGGCTGCCGGTCTGTGGGCCTTCGAGGCACTGCGCATCGAGCGTGGCGAGCCGCGCTTCGGCATCGACACCGACGAGCGCACCATCCCCAACGAGGTCGGCTGGATCGCCGACGAGCCGTGGAACGCCGTCCACCTCGACAAGGGCTGCTACCGCGGCCAGGAGACGGTCGCCAGGGTCCACAACCTCGGCAAGCCGCCCCGTCGGCTCACCCTGCTCCACCTCGACGGCTCCGAGAACCGGCTCCCCGCGCCCGGGACCGAGGTGCTGCCCGAGGCCGGCGGCCGCGCGGTCGGCGTCGTCGGCTCCTCGGCCCGCCACCACGAGCTCGGCCCGATCGCGCTCGCGCTGCTCAAGCGCAACACCGACGTCGCCGCCCAGCTCGTCGTCGACGGGCTGCCCGCCGCTCAGGAGGTCGTCGTCGACCCCGAGGTCGGCCTGCACTTCCGCCCCCACCGCTGACCCGGCGCGAACTGGCTCCGAAATCACCTCGACCCGGCAGAAGTATCTGCCGGGTCGAGGTGCATCTCAGGCCAGTTCCTGCCGGGTCGGCCGGTTCTACGAGCCAGTTCGGGCCGGGTCAGCCGTTGATCATGCCCGCGCCGACGGTCACGCCGGTCGCCTCGTCGATCAGGATGAACGAGCCGGTGGTGCGGTTCTTGGAGTACGGGTCGCACAGCAGCGGCACCGTGGTGCGCAGCGTGACGCGGCCGATCTCGTTGACGCCGAGCTCGTTGGTCGCCTGGTCGCGGTGCAGCGTGTTGACGTCGAGGCGGTACTGGATGTCCTTGACCAGCGCGCGGCCCGTGCGGGTCGTGTGCTTGATCGCCAGCTTCTGCCGCGGCTGCAGCGGGGCGGTGGTCATCCAGCAGACCATCGCGTCGATGTCCTGGCTCGGGGCCGGGGCGTTCTTGACCCGCGCGATCATGTCGCCGCGCGAGACGTCGACGTCGTCCTCGAGGTGGACCGTCACGCTCATCGGCGGGAAGGCCTCGGTGATCTCCTGGTCGAACAGGTCGATCCTGGCGATCTTCGAGGTCATGCCGGAGGGCAGTACGACGACCTCGTCGCCCGGCTTGAGGACGCCACCGGCGACCTGGCCGGCGTAGCCGCGGTAGTCGTGGAACTCGTCCGACTTCGGGCGGATGACGTACTGCACCGGGAAGCGCGCGTCGATCAGGTCGCGGTCGGAGGCGACGTGCACGTGTTCGAGGTGGTGCATGAGCGTGGGACCGGAGTACCACGGCATGTTCTCGGAGCGGGTCACGACGTTGTCGCCCTGCAGCGCCGAGATCGGGATGACCTCGAGGTCGGGCACGTTGAGCTTGGTCGCGAACTGCGTGAACTCGCGGTAGATGTTCTCGTAGATGCTCTGGTCGAAGTCGACGAGGTCCATCTTGTTCACGGCCAGCACGAGGTGCGGGACGCGCAGCAGCGACAGGATCACCGCGTGCCGGCGCGACTGCTCGGTGAGGCCCTGGCGGGCGTCGACGAGCACCAGGCCGAGGTCGGCGGTCGAGGCGCCGGTGACCATGTTGCGCGTGTACTGCACGTGGCCCGGGGTGTCGGCGATGATGAACTTGCGGTTGGGCGTCGCGAAGTAGCGGTACGCCACGTCGATCGTGATGCCCTGCTCGCGCTCGGAGCGCAGGCCGTCGGTCAGCAGCGCGAGGTCGGTGTAGTCGTACCCCTTCGCCTCGCTGGTGGCCTCGACCGCCTCGAGCTGGTCCTCGAAGATCGACTTCGAGTCGAGCAGCAGGCGCCCGATGAGGGTCGACTTGCCGTCGTCGACCGAGCCAGCGGTCGCGAAGCGGAGCAGGTCCATGCCAGTTCCGGTGTTGGTGCCGGCCATCAGAAGTAGCCCTCCTTCTTGCGGTCCTCCATGGCAGCCTCGGAGAACCGGTCGTCGCCGCGGGTCGCGCCGCGCTCGGTCTTGCGGGCCACGGCGACCTCGTCGATGATCTCGGCGATCGTGGACGCGGTGCTCTCGACGCAGCCGGTCAGCGTGATGTCGCCGCAGGTGCGGAACCGCACGGTCCGCTCCTCGACGACCTCGCCCTCGCGCAGCGGGTTGAGCGGGGTCTCGCTCATCAGCATGCCGTCGCGCACGAACACGCGGCGCTGGTGGGAGTAGTAGATGCTCGGGATCTCGATGCCCTCGCGGCCGATGTAGTCCCAGACGTCGAGCTCGGTCCAGTTGGAGATCGGGAAGATCCGCATGTGCTCGCCCTCGTGCAGGCGGCCGTTGTAGAGGCTCCAGAGCTCGGGGCGCTGGTTCTTCGGGTCCCACTGGCCGAACTCGTCGCGGTGGGAGTAGACGCGCTCCTTGGCGCGGGCCTTCTCCTCGTCGCGGCGACCGCCACCGAAGGCGGCGGTGAAGCCGTTCTCCTCGATCGCGTTGAGCAGCGTCGGGATCTGCAGGCGGTTGCGGCTGATCTTCGCGGCGTCGGGGATGATCCCGTTCTTGATCGCGTCGTCGATGCTCGCCACCACGAGGTTCACGCCGAGCCGGGCGACCCAGCGGTCCCGGGTCTCCATGACCTCGGGGAAGTCCAGGCCGGTGTCGACCTGGAGGATCGAGAACGGGATCTTCGCCGGGTAGAAGGCCTTCTCCGCCAGCCGGAGCATGACGATGGAGTCCTTGCCGCCCGAGAACATCAGGACCGGCTTCTCGAACTCGGCCGCGACCTCGCGGAAGATGTGGATCGACTCTGCCTCCAGCTGGTCCAGCTGGCTGAGGCGGTAGTCGCTGTGCGTCTGCGTCATGCCGTGGCGACCTGTCCTTTCAGGGTGCATCGCGGTGCCGGGGGACGTCATCTGTACCCCTCGGGCCCGGTCATCGTGCCACGCATTCCCTGCCAGCGGGACATCGCTGGGGGTTCGATAGACAAATCGACGAGTTTGGCGCCAGGAGGCCCTACGCTTGCTGTCCGTGGCCGCCGACTTCGTCGCCCGTCTGGGCTCCCGGGGAACCGTCCCGGGTGACCTGCGGACCTCCTGGGACCTCGAACGGTACGTCGCCGCGATGGCCCGCACCGTGACCGACGACGAGCTGCTGCGGATCGCGGGGCAGACACGTGCGGTCCGGCGTACCGACCCGGCACGGCTGGCGGCGCTGCTCGCAGCGCTCGCGGACCCGCCGATGGGCGAGCTCAACAAGGCCCGGCTCGGTGCCGCGGCAGGCATCCCGCCCACCACCCTCCAGCCGTACGTCGACGTCCTGGTCGAGATCGGCGTGCTCCGGCTGCTGCCGGGGTCGCGCTCGTCGGCGGCGAAGCGGGCCATCGGGCGCCCCCGCGTGGTGTTCGACGACCCGGCCCTGGCCCGGCACCTGGCCGGTCACACGCCGGCTGACCTCCTCGCCTTCTCCGGCCGGCACGAGCTGGCGCCGCTGCTGCGAACCGTGGTCGCGGCCGAGCTGCTGCGGCAACAGGGGACCAGTGCCGTCGAGCACCGGGTCGCCCACCTGCGCGAGCGCAACGGTCTCGAGGTCGACCTGGTCGTCGAGCTGCCCGACGACAGCGTGTTCGGGATCGAGGTACGCACCGCCGCCGGCCTGCGCCCGCACCAGTTCACCTCGCTGCACGCGCTCGAGCGGCGCGCCGGCGGACGTTTCCGGGGCGGCGTGGTCCTCAACACCGCGCAGCGCGGCCACGTCTACGGGCCGCGGCTGTGGAGCCTGCCGATCGCGACCCTGTGGGACCAGTGAACGGCTCGACACTGGTCTCCTGACCGTCACCGGGAGGCTACCCGCACACCCGCGTCCGTTCAGGGACCGCGCCCAGCCTCGAAGCATGAAGATCACCGTGGTGGGGGCCGGTTACGTCGGCCTGTCCAACGCCGTGCTGCTCGCGCAGCACAACGACGTGTGGGTGCTCGACGTCGACGCCGCCCGGATCGAGGCGGTCAACGAGCGCCGCTCGCCGATCGTCGACCCCGAGCTCGAGGAGCACCTGCGCCGGCCCGAGCTGTCGCTGCAGGCGACCCGGGACGCGCGGGCGGCGTACGCCGACGCGTCGTACGTCGTCGTCGCGACGCCGACGAACTACGACCCCGAGACCGACCGCTTCGACACCTCGACCGTCGAGCGGGTCACGAAGGCGGCGCTGGCGGCCAACCCCGCCGCGACCGTCGTCATCAAGTCGACCGTGCCGGTCGGCTACACGAACACCCTGCGCGAGCGGCACCCCGCCGCGTCGATCCTGTTCAGCCCCGAGTTCCTGCGCGAGGGCCGGGCGTTGCACGACAACCTGCACCCGTCGCGGATCGTGGTCGGCTCCGACACCGAGCCCGGCCGGCTGTTCGCCAAGCTGCTGCTCCAGGGTGCGGTCGAGGAGGACGTGCCGGTGCTGTTCACCGGCTCCACCGAGGCCGAGGCGATCAAGCTGTTCGCCAACACCTACCTCGCGCTGCGCGTGGCGTACTTCAACGAGCTCGACACGTACGCCGCCACCCACGGCCTCGCGACCCGGCAGATCATCGAGGGTGTCGGCCTCGACCCGCGCATCGGCGGGCACTACAACAACCCGTCCTTCGGGTACGGCGGCTACTGCCTCCCGAAGGACACCCGGCAGCTGCAGGCGAACTACCGCGACGTCCCGCAGAACCTGATCAGCGCGATCGTCGACGCCAACACCACTCGCAAGGACTTCATCGCCGACGACGTGCTGCGCCGCAACCCGAAGGTCGTCGGGATCCACCGGCTCACCATGAAGGCGGGATCGGACAACTTCCGCGAGTCCGCGGTGCAGGGCGTGATGAAGCGGATCAAGGCGAAGGGCGTGAAGGTCGTCGTGTTCGAGCCCGAGCTGGACCAGAAGCGGTTCTTCGGCTCGAAGGTGATCAAGGACCTCGACACCTTCAAGGCGAAGGCCGACGTCATCATCGCGAACCGGCGCACCGACGCCCTCGACGACGTCGCGGACAAGGTCTACACGCGCGACGTCTACGGCCGCGACTGATCGCGGCAGCGGCCACGACCCGTGTCCTCTGATTGGAGGACGTCCAACCTCCTCGCGGCGCCGTCGCGGCACGCTAACGTCGATGTGGGACAACTGGGGGGTTGCTCATGGGAATTCTTGTGGGGCTGGGCGCTGCGTGGACCGTCGCAGCCGCCGTGCTCACGTTCGGGCTCGCGCGGGCGCTCGCCGCGGGGCCGTCGTTCCACGCCGAGAAGGTCGGCGACCTCGACATGGTCGGGTGACCCGAAAGGGCTAGCCGGATCCGCCGATCAGAGGACGGATCGGGCCGGGGCACGGGGGTACCGTGGAGGCAGTTCTAGGGGGACTGCCATGGAGATGCTGATCGGAATCGCGGGTGGCGCGTGGGTCACCGCCGCTGCCGTGCTCACGTTCGGGCTCGCGCGGGCCGCCGCTCACGAGCGGCCGTTCTTCGCCGAGGAGCAGCGCCGGCTCCTGGTCGGCTGACCGCTCAGGCGGGCGTGCGCTTCTTGTCGCGGCTGCCGAACGACTCGATCTCGGCCACGGTGGGTGCGCCGAACATCGACATCCCGAGCTGCTTGCGCAGCAGGCCCCACACGAGTGGGACCAGCACCAGCATCGCGACGCCGATCGCGGCGACCAGCACGGCCTCGAGGGTCTCGTGGCCCTCGCCGAACGGGTGCAGACCTGCCTTGAACAGCAGGGCCACGCCCGACATCGTCAGCACGATCACGATGCCGCGGCGGATGAACGACTGAGGCACCCGCGGCGCGAGCCGGGAGCCGAGCAGCGTGCCGGGGACCGAGCCGAGGACCAGCGGGATGACCAGGTCCCACTCGAGGCCGTGGATCGCGATGTTGGCCAGCGCCGCGCTGAGCACCAGCGGCACGGCCTGGACCAGGTCGGTGCCGACCAGGCGGACGGCCGACAGCCCCGGGTAGAGCATCAGCAGCGCGATCATGATGACCGAGCCGGAGCCGACGCTGGTGACGCCGACCAGCAGGCCGCCGAGCATGCCGACGAGCAGCGTCGGGACCGGCCGGATCCGCGGGTTGTCGTCGGGCAGCGCACCGCCGCGGCGCACCCGCTTGAGGTTGATGTAGAGGCGCAGGGCGTACGTCGACGCGGCGAACAGCAGCGCGATGCCGATGCACAGCTTGAGCGTCTTCTCCAGCTCGGTCGGGTCGTCGGTGACCGCCTGGACCAGCCAGGGCCCGAGGAAGGCCATCGGCACCGAGCCGAGGATCAGCCAGCCGGCGAGGCGCAGGTTGGGCGAGCCCTCCTTCGCGTGCGTGAGTGCGCCACCGGTCTTGTAGACCGCCGCGGCGGTCAGGTCGGCGGTGACGATCGACGCGGTGTGGCCGACGCCGAGGAAGATCAGCGCGGGCGTCATCAGCGCACCGCCGCCCATGCCCGTCAGGCCGACGACGATGCCGACGAAGAAGCCGGCTGCCGCGATGGAGAGCGCGGTCAGGGTGAGGATGTCGTCCACTTACTCGTCGCCTGTCTGTACGGAGGTCGGGGCGGAGGTCCGGGCGGTCGCGGGCTGAGCCAGGCGGCGCAGCACGGACTGGAGGAGGGCGTCGATCTGGTCGGCCGACACCTCGGCTGCTGCCTTGCCCCGCCGGTACGGGTCCCGGATGTCGTGGTGCTCGGCCGTGCCCGCCCGGCGGTGGCCGACGGCGGTCACGAGCTCGGCGCCGTGCAGGTCCGCGTCGACCCGCTCGACCGACTCGGCGAACTGGGCCAGCGTGAACGCCTTGCGGAAGGCGCCCGGCACCTCCTCGAGCACGAACTGCCGGTGCGACGCCTCGGCGGTCAGCACCAGGTCGGCGGCCTCGATCAGGTCGTCGGTCAGCGGTCGGCTGGCGAAGCCGTTGACCAGGTCGGCGCTGACGCCGCGCTCGGAGAGCACCTCGGCCATGGTCCGGTCGACCCGGTGCGCGTTGAAGCCGTGGGTGCCTGCGCTGGCGAACTCGATGCCGCTGTCGGCGCCGGCGAGGGCCCGCGAGCGGAGCTCCATGTACGGCGAGCGGCAGATGTTGGCGGTGCACACGAAGAGCACCCGCAGCGAGCGCGTGCCGCCGGTGGTCGTGCGGGCGCCGGAGGGCTCCTCGTCGACGGGCTCGGGGGCGACGTCCGGGCCGGCCGCTACGATCTCGGCGATCTCGGGACCGGGGGCCGGGTCCGCGGGGGCCGCGGTGGCGGTCGGCTCGGGGGCCGTGAGGTCGACGTACCCGGCCGTGCGCAGCGCCAGGACGACGTCCTCGAGGGCCTCCTCGATCGTGCGGCCGGTGGTGTCGACGCGGACGTCGGCGTCCTGCGGCTCCTCGTAGGGCGAGGAGATGCCGGTGAACTCGGGGATCTCGCCGCGGCGGGCCTTGGCGTACAGGCCCTTGCGGTCACGGCGCTCGCACTCCTCGAGCGGCGTCGCGACGTGGACGAGGAAGAACGCTCCGCCGGCCTGGTCCACCATCGCCCGCACCTGCTGGCGGGTCTCGTCGAAGGGGGCGATCGGGCTGCAGACCGCGATCCCGCCGTGGCGGGAGATCTCCGCGGCCACCCAGCCGATGCGGCGGATGTTGGTCTCGCGGTCCTCCTTGGAGAAGGTCAGGCCCGCGGACAGGTTGCGGCGCACGACGTCGCCGTCGAGGCTGGTCAGGCTCCGGCCGCCGTGCTCGAGCAGGCGGTCCATCAGGGCCTGGGCGAGGGTGGACTTGCCGCTGCCGGACAGACCGGTGAAGAAGAGCACCAGGCCCTGCTGGTCGAGGCGCGGGCGCTCGGCCTCGGCGATGTCGGCGAGGCCGGGCAGGAGGTGGCCGCCGTACGCGAGCTCCACGACCGGGTCGCTGTCCGCGTACGACGTCAGCACGGAGATGCGCAGTGCCGGGTCGGCGAGCGAGCCGTGGTCGGCGAGCGGTACGGCGACCACCTCGGCGTCGATCGCCTCGGCGACCCGCAGCGTCGCGCGGAGCAGGCCGACCGGGCTGACCGCGGGGGTGCCCGTGCCGACGAGCGCGAGCAGCACGACCGGGCCGAGCCCGCGCAGCTGCTCGACCTGGACGTCGGTCATCAGGTCGGTGACGGGGACGAAGGTGCGCCCGGCGTACTGCTCCCGAACGGCAGCGGGGGACAGGTGCAGACGGCGGAAGGGGCCGTGCTGCGCGTGCGTCAACGGCGTCACCGCGACGCCGCGCAGCACGCTGGAGACCCGGGCGAGAGGCAGGCCCTCGGGGTCGACCAGCTCGACCTCGTTGCCCTCGTCGAGATGCGTGAGCAGCTCGTCGGGCAGGGAGAGCGTGAGGGGGCTGCCCGGCTCGTTGAACCCGCGGATCGGGTCGGCTGCTCCGGACGTCAGCAGCTCGAGGTCGTCGAGCTCGCGCTGCGTCGGGCAGTGCTGGGGCAGGGGCGGGCGTGACACACGGGTGATCGTACAGAGTCGAGTGAGTTGATTCGATTTGAACAGTGAAAGGTGGGACCGGTCGGCCAGCGCACGAGCAGGGCTTGTGAACGAGTTCACGCCACCGGTGCTTGCACTTTGCTAACTATTGCTAGCACCATGGTGCCCATGGCCAAGGGCAAGGTGGGGAAGACCGTCGGGTCGCTGGGTGACTACCTCAAGGAGCAGCGGGTGTCCGCCCGTCTGTCCCTGCGGCAGCTCGCCGACCAGGCGGGTGTCTCCAACCCGTACCTGAGCCAGATCGAGCGGGGGCTCCGCAAGCCTTCTGCCGAGGTGCTCCAGCAGATCGCGAAGGCACTGCGGATCTCCGCCGAGCAGCTCTACATCAGGGCCGGGATCCTCAGCCCTGATGACGGCGTGGGGGGATCGGTGGAGCTCGCCATCATCAGCGACACCGGCCTCACCGAGCGACAGAAGCAGTCGCTCCTCGATGTCTACGCATCGTTCCTCGCGCTCAACGCAGCCGACGGCTCCCCGGAGGCCGCAGCGGCGCAGGAAGACGCGCCAACCAACACCGAGACGGACTCTGACGCCGTCGCCAACGAAGGGTGAAACCAGCAATGCCGAAGCTCGAGCTCCCCAAGATCGAGATCCCGACCATCGACCTCAAGAAGGTCGACCTCCCCGAGATCCCCGCGGCTGCCGCGAAGCCGATCTACGCCGGTGTCGGCGTGATCGACCTGGCCGTCGAGGAGGTCAAGACCTACGTCGCCGACGTGCAGGCCAAGGCCATCGCCTACGTCGCCGACGTGCAGAAGGACGTCACCGCCCGCGTGGCCGACGTGCAGAGCACCGTCAAGGGCTTCGAGCTCCCCGAGCCCAAGAGCCTGCAGGACAAGGCCATCGCCACCTTCGCCGAGCGCCGCACCCAGGCCGAGGCCCGCATCGCCGGCCTGCAGGCCGACGCCAAGGCCCTCCCGGCCAAGGTCCAGAGCAGCGTCAAGGGTGCGTACGACGAGAACGTCGCCACGGCCACCGCGCTCTACGCCGACCTCGCCAAGCGCGGCGAGGGCGTCGTGGTGAAGCTGCGCACCGGCGAGGCCCCGAAGGCCACGGCCACGAAGGCCCCTGCCGCCACGAAGGCCCCGGCTGCCAAGAAGGCCCCGGCCGCGAAGAAGGCCGCTCCGTCCAAGAAGGCGCCGGCCAAGAAGGCCCCCGCCGCCAAGAAGGCCCCGGCCAAGAAGGCCACCCCGGCCAGCTGAACCGGTTGAGCACGAGCGGCCCCGAGGCATCCGCCTCGGGGCCGTTCTGCGTGCTCGGGCCCTCATCTACGCTGGGGGCATGAGCGATGCCTTCGTCCCCCCGTTGCCGAGCTGGCTCGGCGCGGGAGCCGACATCGAGGCGTGGATCTTCATCGGCGTCTCGTTCGCGCTGCTCGCCATCAAGATCTTCGCCTTCGTCAGCGCCATCCTGTACTCCGCCGAGTCGTACTCCGCGGCCGACAAGATGTCCAAGCCCGCCTGGTGCGCGATCCTCGGGATCGGGCTGCTGATCCAGGTGGTGCCGGTGCCGTTGAGCCTGGTCAACCTCGCGCTGCTGGTCGCGGCGCTGGTCTACCTGGCCGACGTGCGACCGGCCCTTGCGGGCCTGCGCCGCCGCTGACCCGGTGACCCGCGGGCGCCGAGGGCGCCCGGCTCAGAGCAGGTCGAACAGCTGGCCGCGGGCGTCGGTGGCCGGCACGAACGCCTGGGCGATCTCGCCGGTCCCGGCGACCCGCAGCTCACCGTCGCCGGCGTCGGCGTACGCGACGTCGCCGCGGCGCAGGCGCAGCACCTCGTCGCGACGGTTGGCCAGGGCCACCTCGCCGCCGGTGCAGACCAGCAGCCGCGGTCCGGAGGCCGGGAGGACGACGCCGGCCGGGTCGGCCGGTGAGCTCTGGGTGACCGACAACGCGAAGTCGCCGCACGGGCTGAAGACGTCGGTGGAGAAGTTGAACACGATCGGCTCGACGCGGGCGGCGCGGGAGGTGCCCTCCTCCAGGCAGCGCACCAGGCCCTCGGGGTCGACGTGCTTGGTCGTCAGCCCGGCACGGAGCACGTTGTCGGACGACACCATCACCTCCAGGCACATCCCGCGCAGGTGCGCGTGGATGATCCCCGTGGCGAGGTACGCCGCCTCGCCGGCCTGCAGCGTGAGCCGGTTCATCAGCAGCGAGACGATGACGCCCACGTCGCCGGGGTTGGTCTCGGCGAGCTCGACGGCGGTCTCGAACGCGCGCTTGACGTCGAGGCCCGCGTCGAGCGCCTTCTGGCACGCCTGCGCGACCTCGGTGACGACCTCACCGCTCGGCGGTGCGGCGAGCAGGCCCTCGATCAGTCGCACGATGCCCGGGAAGCCGCTGTTCTCGACCAGCCCTGCCGTCAGCTCGTCGGCGAGCGGGTGGTCCAGCGCGTGCAGCAGGCGCATGATCTCCGAGGTGCGCCGGAGCCCGACCAAGGTGTCGAAGGTCGTGAGGGCGTAGACCATCTCCGGCTTGGGGTGGGGGTCCTTGAAGACCCGCTCGGGCGCGCTGATCGCGATCCCGGCCTCCTCCTCGGCCGCGAACCCGGCGGCGGCGCGTGGCGCGTCCGGGTGCACCTGGATCGAGAGCGGCCGGTCCGCGGCCAGCACCTTGAGCATGAAGCCCAGCTCGCCCGCGACCTCGGTCAGCGGCCGCTTCTCGCCGGCGGCGTCGACCACCTGGGCCGGACCGAGCGGGTGCGTGCCGACCCACATCTCGGCGACCCGCCGGCCGTCGGCATCACGGCGCAGGAAGCCCGGGATGGCGTCGGCGGAACCCCAGTCGTAGGACTGGGTGGCGCAGTCGAGCGCGAGCAAGGGGAACCTCCTGGGGAGCAGTGGACACCAGGACTTTACTGGCGGGTCGTGAACCGCGCGGTGCATCGCCCGATCCCGGGTGCCCGACTCTCAGTAGGGTCGGGGCATGAAGGTTCTCGTGACCGGCGGCGCCGGGTACCTCGGATCGATCACGGCGAAGGCGCTCGAGCAGGCCGGCCACACGCCGGTGGTCCTCGACTCCCTGCTGAGCGGACCGCGGGCGTACGTCGGCGACCGCATCTTCTACGAGGGCGACGTCGCGGACCGGGCGCTGCTGCGCCGGATCGTGTCCGAGCACCCCGACCTCGACGCGACCGTGCACATGGCGGCAAGGATCGTCGTGCCGGAGTCGGTCGAGCTGCCCTACGAGTACTACCGCGACAACGTGGCGAAGTCGCTGGAGATGTTCGACGAGCTCACGGCGCTGGGCAAGCCGCGGATCCTGTTCTCCTCGACGGCCTCGCTGTACGCGCTCACCCCGCAGTTCGAGGTGACCGAGGAGGACGCGGTCGACCCGACCTCGCCGTACGCCCGGACCAAGCGGATGATGGAGCAGGTCCTCGAGGACCTCGCGAAGGCCACGGACCTGCGGGCGATCATCCTGCGCTACTTCAACCCGATCGGTGCCGACCCCGACCTGACGACCGGCTACCACCTGCGCGACGCGACCCACGTGGTGCCGCTGATGGCGCAGACCGCGCTCGGCTACCGGGAGAGCTTCACGCTCACCGGCACCGACCACCCGACCCGTGACGGCACGGGTATCCGCGACTACATCCACGTCTGGGACCTGGCCCGCGCGCACGTGCGGGCGATCGAGGAGTTCGACTCCGTCCTGGAGGAGGTCGGGGCGCCGTACACCTACATCAACCTCGGCTCCGGCGACGGCGTGACCGTGCGCGAGCTGCTCGCGGCCGTCGAGCGCGTGGTCGGGAAGCCGGTCCCCGTCGTCGAGGCGCCGGCACGACCGGGCGACGCGGCCGGTGCGTACGCCAACGCCGACAAGGCGCTCCGGCTGCTGGGCTGGCGCACCGAGCTCTCGCTGGACGAGGCGATCTCCTCCGCGCTGGCGTGGGGCGAGAAGCGGAAGGACGTGCTGGGGTACGCGTGAGTCCCGCGCCCGCTGCCCTGATCGCCGTCGCGCTGCTCGTGGCGGGGTGCACGACGGACGGCCCGGGAGGGACGCCGGCGCCCTCGCCGACCGAGCCGGCGCCGAGCGCGTCGGTGACCGCGCCGACGCCGCCCTCTCCCGCGCCGCAGCCGCTCGCCGGCCGCGTCGTCGTCCTCGACCCGGGGCACCAGCTCGGCAACGGGCGGTTCCCGGCCGAGGTCGACCGGCTGGTCGACGCCGGCGGCTTCGACAAGGCCTGCAACACGACGGGCACGTCCACCGACGACGGCTACCCGGAGGCGACCTTCACCTGGCAGGTGGCGGTGGAGGTACGCCGCCGGCTGCGTGCACTGGGAGCGCGGGTGGTGATGACACGCGACGACAACTCCGCCTCGGAGTGGGGACCGTGCATCGACGAGCGCGGGCGGATCGGCAACCCGGGCGAGCCGGGGCCGACGGCCGACGTGCGGATCAGCCTGCACGCCGACGGGAACCGGTCGTCGACCGCGCACGGGTTCCACGTGATCAGGCCCGGCGAGCGGTCCGGCTGGACCGACGACGTCGTCGCGCCGTCGGAGCGGTTGGCGCTCGCGCTGCGCGACGCGCTCGTCCGCGCGGGGTTCGCGCCGTCGACGTACCTCGGCGAGGACGGGATCGACGTCCGCACGGACCTCGGCACCCTCAACCACTCCGACGTGCCGGTGGTGATGGCCGAGCTCGGAAACATGCGCGACGCCGGTGACGCCGCGGTGATGGAGAGCGACGCGGGACGCCGTCGCTACGCGCGGGCCGTGGTCACTGCGGTCCGCACGTTCCTCGGGGCCTGAGCCTCGGGGGCGAGCTTGGGGGACGAGCCTGGGGGTCGAGGGCGCTCAGCTGCGGGCGTGCCTCCCGAGTGGGGGCGGGGCCAGCGGTGGCGCGGGCATCCGGTCGGGCCCCTCGATCGACTGCGCAGGTGCGCGTCGTCGCGGGCGGCGGGTGTGGCGCTCGATGTGCGGACAGCCGCGAGGCCCGTGCTTGAGCACGCAGCGCACCTTGCGTCGGAAACGGCGAAACGACATGACCAACTCCAGGGGGGAGGGAGCACCCACAATTCCCGAGACCCTTCGACACTAACACCGGGTTCAGGGGTTGGGGAGGCGATCGGACCCTCGAATGCGCGGGGTAGGTTGACGGGCATGGGCATCCGGGCCGGCCACTGGGACGACTGGGCCCTCGAGGGACTGCTGGGGCGGAAAGCCGCTACCGGGCAGCGCGTCAGCCTCGTCGTACCCGCCCGCAACGAGGCGGCCACCGTCGGTGACGTCGTGTCCCGGGTCCGCTCGGCACTGATGGACACGGTGTCGCTCGTCGACGAGGTGGTCGTGATCGACAGCGACTCCGTCGACGACACGTACGCCGTCGCGGAGTCCGCCGGTGCGCGGGTGCACCGCTCCGCCGAGATCCGCCCCGACCTCGGCACCCACCCGGGCAAGGGCGAGGCGATGTGGAAGTCGCTGTTCGTGACGTCGGGCGACCTCGTGGTCTTCATGGACGCCGACCTGCACGACTGGGACACCCACTTCGTGCCCGGCCTGCTCGGCCCGCTGCTGCACGAGCCCGAGGTGCAGCTGGTGAAGGGCTTCTACGACCGTCCCGGCGCCGACGGTCCCCTCGAGGGCGGCCGGGTCACCGAGCTGGTCGCGCGGCCGCTGATCGCGCTGCTGTTCCCTGCCCTGGCGGGCCTGGTGCAGCCGCTGGCAGGGGAGTGGGCCGTACGACGCACCTGGTTCGCCGGGCTGTCGGTCCCGACCGGGTACGCCGTCGAGCTGGCCGCGCTCGTCGACACGGTCCGCCGGGCCGGCCCCGGGGCCATCGCCCAGGTCGACCTCGGCGTGCGGGCGCACCGGCACCAGGCGCTGCGCGACCTCGGCGGCATGGCGACCCAGATCCTCGCGGCCGCCCTCGCGCGGGCCGGCGTGGCGGGGGCCGGTGCCGACGGGGAGGCGGTGCTGCGACAGTACCTGCGCGGGCTCGAGCCGGTGGAGCGCGTCGTACCGACCCTCGAGCGACCGGCGGCGGAGGCGTACCTGTGATGAAGCTCGGACGGCACGCGTTCGGGGACGACGAGGCGCTGATGATGGCGATCGTCAACCGGACGCCGGACTCGTTCTTCGACAAGGGCGCCACCTGGGCCGAGGACGCCGCGTTCGCGCGGGTCGCCGAGGTGGTCGCGCAGGGCGCGGAGATCGTCGACATCGGCGGCATCAAGGCCGCGCCCGGCGTCGAGATCTCGGCGGCCGAGGAGAAGGCCCGGGTCGTCGACTTCGTCGCGCGGGTGCGGGAGACCTACCCCGAGCTGGTCATCTCGGTCGACACCTGGCGGGCCGAGGTCGGCGCCGCCGTGTGCGCGGCCGGCGCCGACGTCCTCAACGACGCGTGGGGCGGCGCGGACCCCGAGCTGGTCGACGTCGCGGCGCAGCACGACGCCGCGATCATCTGCACCCACACCGGCGGCGTGACGCCGCGGACCCGTCCCTACCGGATCGAGTACGACGACGTGGTGGCCTCCGCGATCGCCGACACCGTCGCCTACGCCGAGCGGGCGCTGGAGGCGGGCGTCGCGCGGGAGTCGATCGTGATCGACCCGGCCCACGACTTCGGCAAGAACACCTTCCACTCGCTCGAGGTCACCCGCCGGCTGGGAGAGATGGTCGCGACCGGCTGGCCGGTCCTCGTGTCGTTGTCCAACAAGGACTTCGTGGGCGAGACCCTGGGGCTCGAGGTCGGCGAGCGGCTGCTCGGCACGCTGGCCGCCACGTCGGTCTGCGCGCTCGCCGGTGCCCGGATCTACCGGGTCCACCAGGTCGTCGAGACCCGGCAGACCGTGGACATGGTGTGGTCGATCGCCGGGCGTCGAGCGCCGCTGCGCGCCATCCGGGGCATCCAGTGATCGCGCTCGTGCCGGGCGTCCCGGCCCTGCTGCCGTCGTACGCCTCGCTGGAGGACCCGGTCGCCGACCTGCGTGCGGCCTGTCTCGCGGCGGTGGCTGCGCTGGGGCCGCGGGTGCGGGTGGTCGCGTCGGGGTCCTCGGGCGAGCGGGTCGCCGAGGCGCTGGTGGCTGCGGTCGGTGGCGAGGTGGTCGCCGACGGCGAGAGCGGCCTGCTCGTGGTCGGCAACGGCTCTGCCAAGCGCACCGAGAAGGCGCCCGGGCACTTCGACGAGCGGGCGGAGGCGTTCGACGCCTCGCTCCGGGTGTCCTTCGACGGGATCGACCCTGCGCTGGCGGCCGACCTGTGGGCCGACACCGACTGCCTGCCCGGGCTGCCGTCGCTGGCCGAGGCGGAGGTGACCTACGACGACGCGCCGTACGGCGTGCAGTACTGGGTCGCGACCTGGGACGTCGCGTGAGCGACCTCCGCGCCCGGCCCGGCTGGCAGGTGGCCGCGATCGGTGCGGTCGGCTTCGTCGTCCTGCTGTGGGGGATCGAGCTCGTCGACGTCGCCGCCTCGCACCGGCTCGACGGCTGGGGCATCCGGCCGCGGTCCGGTGAGGGCCTGCTCGGCATCCTCGCGGCGCCACTCCTGCACGGCGGGTGGGGGCACCTGAGCGCGAACACGGTGCCGGCGCTGGTGCTCGGCTTCCTCACGCTCGCCACCGGCATCGGCCGCGGACTCGTCGCGACCCTGGTCATCTGGCTGCTCGGCGGCCTCGCGGTCTGGCTGGTCGCCGGAGGCAGCTCGGTGCACCTGGGGGCGTCGGGGCTGATCTTCGGATGGTTGACCTACCTGGTCGTGCAGGGCTTCGTCGACCACGAGCCGCTGGAGATCCTCGTCGGGCTCGGTGTGCTGGTGGTCTACGGCGGCGTGCTGTGGGGCGTGCTTCCCGGGACCCCCGGCGTGTCCTGGCAGGGACACCTGTTCGGCGCTCTCGCGGGCGTGGTGGCCGCGTTCGTCGTACGCGAGCGCTCGGCGTGAAGGCGCTGCACCTGCCCTGGCTGTGGCTGGGAGCCTGGCTGGCTCTCGTGCTCGCGGTGGTCGTCCTGTCGCTGGGCTCGCCGCCGCCGGCGCCCGGTGTACCGGCGAGCGACAAGTGGGAGCACCTCGTGGTCTACGGGCTGCTGTCGTCGACCGCGGTGCAGCTGTTCCGTCCCGGCCGGCCGCTGCTCGCCGTGGCCGCTGCACTGGTGCTGCTCGGCATCGGGCTCGAGATCGCTCAGGGCACGCTCACCACCGACCGGATGATGGACTGGCGCGATGCGGTCGCCAACGCGCTCGGTGTCGGGCTCGGGCTCCTCACCAGCCGGACGCGGATGCGGGACGCACTCCTGGCCGCCGTACCCTCGCGGACGTGAGTGCTGAGCTGCTGATCGACCGTGACCACCCCGGTGTGGTCGAGGTGACCTTCAACCGTCCCGAGCGACGCAACGCCTTCACGAAGGCGATGTACCGCGCGATGCGCGAGCTGTGGCTCGAGCTGGCCGAGGACCGGTCAGTGCGGGTCGTCGTGCTCAGGGGCGAGGGCGGCAAGGCCTTCGCGGCCGGCAACGAGATCTCCGACTTCCTCGAGGCCGACGCGGTCGAGTACGAGACCTGGATCCGCGAGATGCTCGACGGCCTGTTCGCGCTCCCGCAGGTCACCGTCGCCGCGATCGACGGCGTCTGCGTCGGCGGCGGCCTGGCCGTCGCCACCACCTGCGACCTGCGCGTGGCGACCGCGTCCTCCCGGTTCGGCTACCCGATCGCCCGCACCCTCGGCAACGCCCTCTCCTCGCCGGTCCTCTACCGCTGCGCCGAGGTCTTCGGCGAGTCCCTCACCCGCGAGATGCTCCTCGCCTCGCGCCTGGTCACCGCCGACCGCGCGTACGCCGCCGGCGCGATCCTCGCCGAGGTGGCCGACCGGGCCGCGCTCGACGCCGAGGTCTCCGGGTTGGTCGAGGGGATCCTCCAGGCCTCGCCCGTCACCCTGCGGGTCACCAAGCAGCAGCTGCGCCGCCGAGCATCCATCACCGAGACCGCACCGGTGGACGAGGAGCCGTTGCTGCGGGAGGTCTACGGCGGCCCGGACTTCGCCGAGGGGGTCCGGGCGTTCCTGGCCAAGGAGAAGCCCGCCTTCCGGGGCTGAGGGGTCGCGCGCGCTCGTGGCGGGTCGTCCGGGCGCTTGTAACACGTTGTCTGCTGCTCTCCCGGGCCCAAGACGTCGCGAAGTGGGTGCTGTGCGGGTCTGCTACAGCCGACACGGGCCCGGTAGGTGCGCGAACTGCGTGTTACAGCATGGCCGGACGGGCAGCCCGCGCGGCGGGTGCGCTGTAACACGTTGTCTCCTGCTCTCCCGGGCCCAAGACGTCGCGAAGGGGGTGCTGTGCGGGTCTGCTACAGCCGACACGGGCCCGGTGGGCCCGCGAACTACGTGTTACAGCACGGCGGACGGACAGCCCGACCCGGTGCCGCCCGAGGTCAGCGCAGAGCAACAGCCAGCGCGGCGACCTGCTCCAGCGGTGGGTCGTAGCCGGGGAAGTAGCAGCACACCCGCTCGACGCCGCGGACGCCGCCGAAGCGCCGGTGGAGCTCGGCCGCGCACTGCTCGGGCGTGCCCGCGACGGCGAGGGTGTCGAGCACCGTGTCGTCGACGAGGGCGGACATGGCGGCCACGTCGCCGGTCTTGGAGAGGCGGTTGAGCTCGGGCTGGAGGTCGGCCCAGCCCTCGACCTCGAGGACGGGCCGGTACGCCGGCGTGGAGCCGTAGAACGCGAGCAGGGCCCGCACCCCCGCCCGCGCGGCAACCACCTGCGCCTCGGTGCGGCCCATCGCCACGATGGCCTGGGGATGCACGGCGAAGTCCGCCGCCGACCGCCCGGCGAGCGCGAGTCCCTCGGCGATCGCGGGCAGCGTGCGCTCGCGGAAGTGGCGGTGGCTGTGGAACGGCATGACCAGCAGGCCGTCGGCGACCTCCGCGGCGGTGCGGGTCATCAGGGGGCCGAGGGCGCCGAGGAGGACGGGCGGCGGGCCGTAGGGGTTCGGGCCGGGGACGAAGGTCGGCGGCATCAGGGTGTGGGTGGTGTGCTCGCCGCGGAAGTCGAGGCGTTCGCCCGACTGCCAGGAGTGCAGGATCGCCTTGACGGCGCCGACGATCTCGCGCATCCGCGCGGCGGGCGGGGACCAGCGGGCGCCGTACCTCTTCTCGACGTGGGGCTGGATCTGCGAGCCCAGGCCGAGCCGGAACCGGCCGCCCGACATGAGCTGGAGGTCCCAGGCGGTGTGCGCCAGGTGCATCGGCGAGCGCGGCATCGCGATCGCGACGTTGGTCATCAGGTCGGCGTCGACCTGGCCGGCGACGGCGGCGAGGGGCAGGAAGACGTCGTGCGGCCCCTCGAAGGTGAACAGGCCGGCGGCGCCGGCCTCCGCGAGCTCCCGGGCCCGCTCGCGCACGGCGTCGGGGCGGGCGTCCAGCTGCAGGTCGAGGAGCACGTCAGTCCTCTCCGGCCGACAGGTCGGCGTGCGCGTCGCGGAGCTGGCGCTTGAGGATCTTGCCGCTGGGGTTCTTGGGGAGGGCCTCGGCGAGGACGACGTACTTGGGCGCCTTGTAGCCGGCCAGCACCGACCGAGCGTGGGTGAGGACGTCGTCGGGGGACAGGTCCGTCCCCGCACGGGGTACGACGACCGCCGCGACCGCCTCCACCCAGCGCGGGTGGCTGACGCCGAAGACGGCGACCTCCGCGACGTCGGGGTGGGTGTAGATCGCCTCCTCGACCTCCCGGCTCGCGACGTTCTCGCCACCGGTCTTGATCATGTCCTTCTTGCGGTCGACGACGTAGAGGTGACCGGTGTCGTCGAGGTAGCCGAGGTCGCCGGAGTGGAACCAGCCGCCACGGAAGGCCTCCGCCGTCTTCTCCGGGTCGTCGTGGTAGCCCAGCGTCGCGTGCGGGCTGCGGTGCACGATCTCGCCGACGGTGCCCGCCGGGACCGGGACGTCGAGGTCGTCGACGATCCGGGTCTCGACGTTGATCGACGGGCGGCCGGCCGAGCCGGCGTACGCCAGCTGCTCGTCGGGGCCCAGGATCGTGGCGAGCGGGGCCATCTCGGTCTGGCCGTAGAAGTTCCACAGCGCGACGTCGGGCAGCCGCTGCTGGAGCTCGCGCAGCACCTCGACCGGCATCGGCGAGGCGCCGTAGTAGCCCTTGCGCAGGCTGGACAGGTCGGTCGTGTCGAAGTCGGGGTGGCGCAGCAGGCCGATCCACACGGTCGGGGGCGCGAAGAACTTCGTGACCCGGTGCTCGGCGATGGCGCGCAGCACCCTCGCCGGGTCGGGGCCGGGCAGGATGATGCTGGTGGCGCCGAGGTAGACGTCGGTGCCGAGGAAGCAGTCGAGCTGCGCGCAGTGGTAGAGCGGCAGCGTGTGCAGCTCGACGTCGTCGGCGCTCATCGACCCGTCCAGGGCACACGAGACGTACTGCCACAGCAGCGACCGGCTGCTCAGCAGCGCGCCCTTGGGCCGCGACTCGGTGCCGGAGGTGAACATCATCCGGACCGGGTCGTCGTCGGCCATCGGTACGACGACCGCCGGGCCCTCGTGCTCCAGCCAGCCGGACAGGTCCTCCCAGCCGTCAGGAGCCGCGTCCCCGGCGACGCGGACCACCCGCCGCTCCCGCACCTGCGCGCCGGCGGCCGCGGCGAGCGCGGCGTCGGCCACCGGCACCAGCGCGTCCTCGACGACGAACCCGGTGGCGCCGCTGTGGTCGAGGATGAACGCGATCTCGTCGGCGCCGAGCATGAAGTTGATCGGCACCAGCACGACGCCGGCGCGCGCGGCGGCGAAGTCGAGCACCGCGAACTGCCAGCAGTTGTGGCTGAGCAGCGCGAGCCGGTCGCCCTTGGCGAGCCCGGCCGCGGTGATCGCGGCGGCCGTGCGCTCGACGTACGCGTCCAGCTCGGCGAACGTCAGCCGGGTGTCCCCGTCGATCACGGCGACCTTGTCGGGCACGCGCTGCGCCGTGCGCCGGGGCAGGTCGCCGAGGGTGTGCTGACGGGCCGAGGAGACGTCGCTCATGCCCCGAGGCTAGACCTCGGTGTCGGGCCCGCAGGAGGAACGTCAGGTGGCGTCGGCCAGGGGCGTGCCGAGGTCGAGGTCGAAGTCACGGGCCTCCTCCCACACGCTGAGCGTGCGGGCGCCGAGCGCCTCGGTGGGACCGGCGACGGTGAGCACGTAGCGCCCGTTGGCCGGCCGCGGGACCTCGTAGCGGCCCTCGTGGTCGGTGCGGACCGTGGTGACCAGCTCGCCGGTGGCGCGGGTGAGGACGACGAGCGCGTCGGTGACGGGCTGCCCGTCGGAGGCGCGGATCGTGCCGCCCAGGGTGAGCCGCTCGCGCAGCACGATCGGGGGGACGGGCGCGGCACTGTCGAGCGTCATCATCCGCGAGCGCGGGCGCCAGCCGTCGGCGGAGGTGACGACGAGGTAGTCCGCCGGCTCGGGTACGGCGGCCGCGAACCGCCCCTCCGCATCGGCCTGGCCCCAGTCGACCGCACGCCCGTCGGGGGTCAGCACCGTCACCACCGCGTGGCGGATCGGGTTGCCCTTGAGGCTGAGCACCTGGCCCTGGACGATCTGCGCGCGCGTGGTGTTCTCGGCGCCCGAGCGGTCCGCCTCCTCGGCGTACTCGCGCATCCGGAGCATGGGTACGCCGATCAGTGCCGTCGCCAGGGCGGCCGCGGCGGCGAGCCAGAAGATCAGCATCAGCGAGTGCAGGCTCGGCAGCTCGCGCCCCGCCAGGGTGAGCGTCGAGGCCGTGGTGATCGCGGCGGTGGCGGCGCTCGCGGTGGACGTGCCGAAGGAGCGCAGGAGCACGTTCAGGCCGTTGGCCGAGGCGGTCTCGGTGACGGGCACTGCGCGCATCACGAGCGTCGGCAGGGCGCCGTACACCATCGCGGTGCCGGTGCCGACGACCACGGACCCGACCACGACCTGCGGGAGGTCGGCGCTGTAGAAGGTCCGCCAGACGTAGGCCGTGCCCATCAGCAGCGCACCCGAGACGAGGGTGGCCTGCGGGCCGATCCGGCGGATCAACCAGGCCGAGACGGGCGCCATCAGGCCGAACGCGGCGGCGTTGGGGACCATCCAGAGGCCGGTGTGGAGGACGTCGAGGCCCCGGCCGTAGCCGGTCTCGACAGGCAGCTGCAGCAGCTGGGTGGTGACCAGCATGTTGGCGAACATCGCGAATCCCGCGAACACCGAGGCGAGGTTGACCAGGACAACCGAGCGTCGGGCCGCGACCCGGACGTCGACCAGCGGCCGCGGGGTGCGCAGCTCGAGCGGGATCCAGATCGCCAGCACGGCCGCGCCGCCGGCGAGGCAGCCGACGGTCGAGGCGGAGGCCCAGCCCCACTGGCCGCCCTTGGACAGGGCGAGCAGCACGGCGGTCAGCGCGACCGACAGCAGCGCTGCGCCGCGCAGGTCGAAGGAGCCGCTCGTGCGGACCGGCGACTCGGGCAACAGGGCCAGCGTCCCGGCGATGAGCAGGACCCCGACCACGCCGGTGAGCCAGAACGACGCGTGCCAGTCCATGTGCTCGACGATCAGCCCGGACAGCGGCAGACCGACGCCGGCTCCGATCGCGAGGGTCGCGCTCATCAGGGCGACGCCGAGCGGCACCCGGTCACGGGGGAGCTCGTCGCGCATGATCGCGATGGCGACAGGGATCAGCGCGACCCCGACTCCCTGGAGGGCCCGCGCCCCGATGAGGAGCGGCAGCGCCTGGCTGAGCGCGCCGAGGAGCGAGCCCACCACGGCGACGCCCAGCGACACGACCATCATCCGGCGCTTGCCGTACATGTCGGCCAGTCGCGAGATGGTGGGGGTCGCCACCGCGCCGCTGAGCAGGGTCGCGGTCACCAGCCAGGAGGCGCTGTCGGGCGACGTACCGAGGATCCTCGGGAGGTCCGGCAGCAGTGGCAGCAGCAGCGTCTGCTGCAGCGAGACCACGATGCCGCAGCACGAGAGCATCGCGACGACGACCGCAGGACTGGTGCGTGGTCGGACCTGCTCGACGACCACGCTTGAGGCACCTCTTCCTGCGCTCGAACTACCCTGCGCTGTGTGCACCGTATCTTCTCGACCAGCGTCGCGTCGGTCTACTCCCACTACGTGGCCAAGGTCGAGAGGAAGGGGCGCACGCAGGCCGAGCTCGACGAGGCGATCTGCTGGCTGACCGGCTTCTCGCCGACGGAGCTGCGGGCCCACCTGGACGCGGGTACGACGTTCGAGGACTTCTTCGCCGCCGCCCGGCTCAACCCCGCGGCGTCCCTGATCACCGGCGTGGTCTGCGGGATCCGGGTCGAGGACGTCGAGGACCCGTTGATGCAGAAGATCCGGTACCTCGACAAGCTCGTGGACGAGATCGCCCGCGGCAAGGCGATGGACAAGGTCCTCCGAGGCTGAGCCTCGCCGCTCGCCCCGTCGGTGGTCAGTTGGTGCAGGCGAGGTAGCTGGCGCGGACCTTCCTCTTCGTGCCGTTCTTCATGATCACGGTGGCGGTGATGTCGGCGGCGGCGTTGTCGGCGAGGGGCAGCACGACGGGCCTTCCCTTCCGGATCTTCTTGCCCTTCACCGTGGCGACCTTCGTGCCGTTGACCGTGAACGTGACGCGGCCGACGCTCCACCGGATCACCTTCTTCTTCGGCCAGGTTGCTGTTGCGGTGTGGGTACCGCAGTCGCGGGCCGCGGGGAGCCTGACGATCTTTCGGGCCTTGCCGGACGGGGCTTGGGATGCGGAGCCGGGCACGGCGAAGGTGATCGATGCGGTGCCCGAGCGTGCTCCGGTGTAGGCGGTTTTCGTCTGGTGCCACGCGTCACCGCCCAGGGCGGCCTCGTAGTCGCCTGCGGGCAATAGGACGGTCGAGCTCCCCGCGCCGTCGGTATCGTCGGACCTGGCGAGGTAGAAGTCGCCGGACGACTGCGAGATCTCAACCGCGGTGGACCCCGGACCCTGTCCGCCGATGGTGATGGTCGCCCAGGTCGGGGCGGTCAGGGTGAAGCCGGTGGACAGGAAGACCCCGAGCCTCGTGTAGGCACTGCACCCCGGCGAGGTGCCCTTGCTCGCGGAGGCCGTGATCGTGCCGTTGTAGCCCATCGCCAGCGACGTCGGTCGTCCGCCGGACGTGGTGGCCGAGGCGCGGCCCTGGATCGTGACGCTGTTGGTGACGTAGTCGGTGGCGTCGCTCTGGGCGGCGAACTTCCGGGTCACCGTGTGGCTGGCACTCGCCGGGGCGGCGTTCTCGACGAGCGCGACGGACGGGCCCGGCGCTGGCGCCGCACCCTGGGGAGGGCACGTGGTGGTGTAGCCGTACCCGGCGCCGCCGAACGAGAGGCGGGCGTTGGTGAGGACCGGGGTCGCGTGAGCGGGCGGCGGCGCGACGAGGAGCGAACCCGCCGTGAGGGCCGTCGCGAGGCCGGCGCTGAGCAGGCGTGCGCGAGCGAGTGTCATGGGAGCAGCTCCTTGTCCGAGAAACCGAGAGGTGACGAACCTAGCCGGACACCCGGCGGAATCGGCGAACGACGGAGGGGGCGGGCCCGGCGTCGCCGGACCTGCCCCCTCGGCAGGTACGTCCTGCGGTCAGCTGGTGCAGGCGAGGTAGCTGGCGTCGACGGTGCGCGTCTTGCCGTTCTTGAGAGCGACGGTGGCGGTGATGTCGGCGGCGGCGTTGTCGGCCAGGCCGAGGCCGACGGCCTTGCCCTTCTTGAGCTTCTTGCCCTTGAGGGTGGCGGCCTTCTTGCCGTTGACCGAGAAGGTGACCTTCTCGATCTGCTTGATCCGCTTCTTCTTGGTGGTCAGCGTGGCGGTGGCGTTGTGGGTCGCGCAGGCGCGGGTGCCGGGGAGGGCGACGTACTTGCTCGCCTTGCCGGACGGGGCCTTGGACGCGGAGCCGACCGGGGCGAAGGTGATGCTCGCGGTGCCGGAGAAGGCGGTGGTGGATGTCGTGGCGGTGCGCTTGCTGACGTCACCCTCGACATATCCTCGGTAGTGCCCCGGGGGGAGGTAAACGGTGACCGTCCCAGTGCCATCGAGGTTGCGGCCGTACACGTCCTGGTACGGCACTGCGTTGTCCTCGTAGATGTACGACTCGATGAAACCGGGCCCCTTCTTGGTGACGGTCAGCGTGGCCCACAGCGGGACCGTCGTCGTGAGGTCGAAGTCGAGTTCCAGGCCGGCCGAGGCGTAGGCATTGCACGTCGAGGTGCCCTTGGTCGCAGTTGCTGCCGCCGTGCCACTGAGGCTCGTCGTGATCGAGGTGGGCAGGCCGTTGGTCGACTTCACCGAGGACGACGCCTGAAGAGTCGCCGTGTTCGTCAGTACGTCGCTGGGATCGCCACCGTTCGTGAAGACGGCGGTCGTCGAGACCGAGGTCGCGGTCGGAGCGCCGTTCTCGGCGACCGGGACCACGGGGGTTCCGGGGATCGCAGGGCTGTTGTTGGTGCAGCTCGATGCCTGCCCCGTGTCGTGGTATTGGCTGGTCGTGGCACTGATGAAGACCGGTGCAGCGTGCGCCGTCGGCGAAGCGGCCAGCAGCGTGCCAGAGGCGAGTGCAGCGGCGAGGCCGGCGCCGAGCAGGCGCGTACGGGCGAGTGTCATGGGGAGCATCTCCTTGTCCGAGGGATTCGAGCGCGCGACCGTTTCCCCCCGGGACAGCCGTGCCGATGATCGACCCTAGTGAGGGTTCGCCGGTGTGGCGCCGAAGGGAAGGTAAAGAAACCGGGCGCGAACAGCTGCTTGCGCCCAGCTAGCACGTCCCATACCCTCGGTATCCGCAACTCACAGTTGCACCTATCTGCCGCACCAGCGTCGGTGCGGGGAAGAGCGAGGTCGACATGCTTGCCCACGAACGGATCGGCTCGGGAGAGCCCCTCGTCCTGGTTCACGGGATCGGACACCGCCGGCAGGCGTGGTACCCGCTCGTCGACCGGCTCGCCGAGGAGCGCGAGCTCGTCCTGATCGACCTGCCGGGGCACGGTGAGTCCCCGGCGCTGGTCCCCGACGGCCGCCCGGTGCGCGACATCCTGCGCGACATCCTCGAGGACTTCTTCGTCGAGCAGGGCCTCGACCGCCCGCACATCGCGGGCAACTCGCTCGGTGGCCGGATCGCCCTCGAGGCGGCGGCCGACGACCTGGTGAGCAGCGCGACCACGCTCGCGCCCGCCGGGTTCTGGCGCAACCAGGTGGACTTCGCCTACATCCGGGCGGTCTTCACGCTGCTGACCGGGGCCGCCACGCTGGCGCAGCCGGTCGCGCCCGCGATCCTCAGGACGGCGCCCGGCCGCGCCGCCGCCTTCGGCCTGCTGATGACCAAGGGCCACAAGCTCAGCCCGGAGGCCGCCCTCGGCGACGTGCGCGGCCTGGTGCACGCTCGGCCGGCGCTGGAGACGATCATCGACGGCGGCTTCCCGTTCGACCGCCCCATCGACCCGGCCATCCCGGTCACGGTGGCCTGGGGCACCCGCGACCTCGTGCTGCTGCCGTACCAGGCCGGCCGTGCGCGAAAGGCCCTCCCGGACGCCGAGCACGTGACGCTGCCGGGGTGCGGCCACGTCCCGATGATCGACGACGTCGACCTGGTCGCCGACGTGCTGCTCAAGGGATCCGCGCACCCGCGACTCGGCCAGGCGACCTACGACGTCGCCTGACCGAGCGCACGGGGGTCACCCGGCGGAGCCGATGGCCGGCGCCCGCCAGCCGGTGAGGTCGTTCTGCGACCCATGGGGATCCTCTCGGTGGGTCGCGGGGGACCCGGTCGGGAAGGCGGACCCCTGAATGTCGCCAGGTGGCCCGGCTCAGGTCGTGACCTGGCGTTCCTCGTTCTCGACCTCGGGCGACACGCGCCGTGCCGCTTGCCGGACCTGCTTCGGCGGCATGCCGAACCACCGACGGCTGGCCCGGGACAGCGCGCTCTGCTCGCTGAGGCCCAGCGCGCCGGCGAGCTGGCCCAGCGGCATGTCGGTCTCGCGCAGGTAGCGCTCGGCCTCGTCGCGGCGTACCTGGTCGACGAGGGCGGCGAAGGACGTGCCCTGCTCGGCGAGCTGGCGCTGGAGGGTACGTCGGTGCAGCGCCAGCTGGCCGGCCACGAGGTCGAGGTCGAGGGTGCCGGTCGGCAGCATGTGGCGGACCAGCTCGGCCACCGTGTCTGCCGTCGCCGACGCAGTGGGGACGGCGATGGTGCTGAGGTAGCGCTGGGCGAGGGCGTGCACGTCGCCGTCGTCAGCGAGCGGCCGGCTCAGCACCGCGGCCGGGAAGCGCAGGGCGTAGCGCTCCGAGGCGAACGCGACGGGGCAGCCGAAGTAGGTGCGGTACGCCGCCGGGTCGCCCAGGGGCTGGTGCCGCAGCTGGACCGACCGCGGACTGAAGTCCGCGCCCGCGAGCAGCTGGAGCACCCGTAGGGCCACCCCCAGCGCGAGCTCGGCCGCCTGGCGGTGCGGGGGAGGACGCCGTACGACGATCCGCCACTCGAGCTCGGCCATCCGCGAGCGCGGCGGCGCGGTCACCGTGATCGCGATCGCCGGGCTGTAGACGGTCAGGTACTGCTCGATGGCCTGGAGCGCCGCACCGGTCGTGCCGGCCGTGCGGGCCGCGACGCCGAGCGGACCGAGGATCTCCAGTCCCTGCCGGGTGGCCAGCCGGCGACCGAAGTCGTCGGCTCCCGTCGCAGCAGCCGCCGCCTCGAGCGCCGTCACGACGCTGCGGTAGCTGACGAAGCTGTCGTGGTCGCCGATCGTCGCGGCCGGCAGGTGGGCCAGGTCGAGCAGTGGCTGGAGGTCTCCGCCGAGCTCGTCGACCAGCTCGGCGTACCCCTGGAGCGCCGTGCCACGGATCAGGGACATGTCGCTCAGAGTCAAGAACGGGTCGCGCGCTGTCAAGACCCGCGACCTCGGACGGGGGGATCGTGGAGCCATGAGCCGTTTCGACATCACCCAGACCAATGCTGCCGTCCGTCGTCTGATGGAGACGACGACCAACCCGCGCCACCGCTGGCTGTTGGAGGCCTACGACCGGCACCGCAACCTCGAGATGGCCGGACGCTGGAAGGAGATCTTCGCGCCGGAGATGACGGTCGCGCACCCCGTCTACCACTTCAACGTCTTCGGCATCCAGACCGTGCTCGACGGTGCCGAGGCGGTCCAGGCGGTCTACGAGGAGTGGTCGGGCACGGCCCAGTGCGTGTTCTACACCGACGACGAGCAGCTCGCGGTGGGCGACAACATGATCGTGTCCACCGCGACCATCTACCAGCAGACGCCGGGCTCCGTGCTCGTCGCTGCCGGCGCCCCGGTCGATCCGGCCGCGCACTACCTGGTCGCGAACGTCGAGCACATGATCTGGCCGTACGACGACGAGGGCCGCCTGGTCGGTGAGGACGTGTGGGAGATCGACGACTCGAAGCGGCAGGTCATCCCGCTCGACCCGGCGGAGGTGCTGAGCGTCGAGCAGTCCGCAGCCCTGCTGGCGCCCTACATCAGGGACCTGCCGCAGCGACCCTGGTGACCCCGGAACGCAGGAGCGCCCGACCACCGTGGTGGCCGGGCGCTCCCGCGTCGGTGCGGCAGCAGGTCACTTGCCGAGCTTGGCGAGCTTCCGGGTCTGCTTGCCGAGGTCCTCGATCTGGGCGCGGAGCTCCTTGACGTCCTGGCGGCTGGGCAGCACCGCCCTGGTGGCCTTGCGGGCGTTCTTGCGGGTCTTCTTCTCGACGTCGCCGGCGGTGTCGAGCACGCTGTCGACGACGTCCTTCGCGGAGTCGAACAGGCCCGAGACGTAGTCGGTGACCACGCGGTCCGAGCCCCTCTTCGTGCCCTTCCTCGTCGCCGGCGCCTTGGTGGCGGTGGTCTTGGCGGTGGTCTTGGTGGCGGCCTTGGTGGCGGCCTTGGTGGCGGCCTTGGTGGCGGTCTTGCGGGCGGCCGTGGTCTTCGTGGCGGTCGTGGTCATCGTCTGCTCCTTGCGGGATGGGTGCTGCGGGACGCCCCGATCTTACGCAGTGCATAGAATATTACGCAACGCATTGTGACGCGGGCCGCACGTCCTCACGCGCTGTCGCTGCCCTCGTCGGCGGCCCCGCGCTCGGCGAGCCGGTCCTGGACCAGGACCGAGACCGCCTGGGTGAGCTCGGCGACCTGGGCGCGGAGCTCGGCGATCTCGGCGTCCCTGGCGTCGTCGTCCCCGGTCGACGCCGGCTTCGTCCTCGCCTCGCCGGACTTCTTCTTCGCCGACTTCTTCTTGGCCTTCTTCGGCTTCTCCGGCTCCGGCTCCGGAGCCACCTCGCCCACCAGCTGCTGGGCGATCTGCCCCGGCGCACGCAGCAATCCGCTGATCAGGTCGGTCGGTCCGCCGCCCACGCGGACCCGCCTGCCGAGCACCTGGGCGAGCACCTCGTCGGTGCGGTCGTGGCCGGAGTCGTGGTCGCGTACGACGAACCGGATGCCCGTGTCGAGCAGGGCGGACAGGTCGTCCAGCGTGGTGAACTGGCGCCGGCTGGTGTCGTACAGCTTGCGGTTGGCATAGCGCTTGATCACGCGCGGTTCGTCGGTGCCCATGGAGCCTCCTCGGTCGGATGTCGCCATGCTACGCGGTGCAGAATGGCGGGGAATGACGCGGACGTGCGAGACGCCCGCCGGTCGATGACCGGGCGGGCGTCTCGGAGGTGGTGCGGTGCCGTGGTGCGGCACCGGTGTCACTTCTTGTTGCTCTTGCCGACCTTCGCGAGCTTCTCGGCCTGCTTGCTCAGGTCCTTGATCTGGTCACGCAGGCCGTTGATGTCCTTCTTCGAGGGAACGACCGCCTTGGTGGCCTTCTTGCCGTTCTTGCGGGCCTTCTTCTCGATGTCGCCGGCCGTGGTGGTCGGGTCGTCGAGCAGGTCCTTGGTGGTGTCGACCAGGCCGCTGATGTAGTCGGTGACCTGCTTGTCGTTCTTCTTGGTCTTGGTGGCCATCGTGCTTCTCCTTGGGTGAGTGGGTGGTGCTTGTCGATGTCTCGATACTATGCAGCGCGTAATGTATTACGCAACGCATTGTGACGGGTGTCACGCATGGGTGAGGTGCTCGACGAGGAGGACCTGCAGCTCGCCGACGAGGAAGCCGAGGACGGCGCCGACCATGATCAGCGTGCGCTCGTCGGCCTGGAAGGCCGGGCGCAGGACGCCCTCGAACTGCTCGGGCGTCATCTCGGCCATCTTCTCCGACATCAGCGCCTCGATCTGGAGCCGGCCGTCGAGGTAGCCGAACGAGTCGTGCAGGACCACCGGCAGCACCGCGACGAGCTCACTGGCCGCCGTGTCGGCCATGCCGCCGACCTGGGCCACGTCGAGCCCGACCCCCGCGGCCTCGCGCACCGGGCGGGTGACCGCGCCGCCGAGGACGCCGAGCACCGAGCCGACCGACAGCTCACCCACGCCGAGGCCGAGCCGGTCGAGCTCGGGCGGGGCCAGCCGGCCCAGCGCACGGCGGACGTGCGCCTCGACGTCGACCAGCTCGTCGCGCAGCGTGCGCTGGATGATCGGCGCGAAGAGGTCGACCATCTTCTGCTGCGAGGGGCCGTGGAACATGCTCGCGACGATCCGGTCAGCGGTCAGGACGCGGGTGCCGATCAGGCGTCCGTACTCCTGGGAGACCGGGATCCGGTGCTTGAGGAACAGGCCCTGCCAGGTGATCACGCCGAGGTACCTCGTCGGCTCCTTGGGGCTGAAGATCAGCCGCAGCGCCGCCCAGTCGGTGAACCAGCCGATGAACAGGCCGAAGACCGGCATCACCAGCGGCTGGTGGGTGGCCGCCCAGATCGCGGCCTGCAGGATGCCGATCGCGAAGCCGAACACCAGGCCGCTGCGGCGGATGAACCGGAACTCGCGCTTGCCGACGTCGAGGAACATCGACTCGAGGATGTCGGGATCGGCGAGGAACTCGGCCGTCACCATCTCCTGCAGGTCGAAGACGTCGTCGATGTTCTTGCGCAGCGCCTTCACCAGCTTGGGCACCAGGTCGACCGCGGCGTCCTGTGCGCGCTGCACGACCAGGTCCTTCGCGGGACCGGGGAGCACGTGCCACAGCGCCGGCTGGTACTCGTCGGCCACGATCGGCACGATCCGCGCGACCTCCTTGCGCAGCGGCCGCTCGATCTTGCGGGCCAGCTCCTTGCCGTCGACCCGGCTGACGATGTCGCCCGACGACACCAGCCGCCCGGTCAGCGTCTGGCACAGCACCTCGACCATCTCGGGCGCGCGGCGCGGGATGATGCCCTGCCAGCCGAACGGCTTGAGGCCGCGGTACCGGTGCGGCCGGAACATCATCTTGATCGCGACCAGCTTGGTGACGTACCCGATCAGCCCGGCCAGGAACGGCATCGAGGCGTAGACCAGCCAGTTCGTCTGGACGTCGTGGACGATCTCGGACCACTCGCGCATGGTGGGAACTCCTGCCTGCGGCCCTCCCTGCCGAAGGACCGGTTCGTCGAGTTTCCTCGCGAGGGGAGGGGCCCCGACATGGGCGGAAGTCCAGCCTTCGTGGAGGCTGTTGTGCACCGGGCACGATCGTCGTACCCGCTAGCGTGGCGCCGTGACCGACCTCCAGGAGACCACTGCCGACGTCCGCCGCATCATCCCCATCCTCGACGCCATGCAGGTCGAGGTCGTCGAGCTGGAGCGGAACACGGTGGCCGCGCGGATCCCCGCAGCCCCCAACGTCAACCACTTCGGGACGGCGTACGCCGGCTCGCTGTTCACCGTCGCCGAGGTCCTCGGCGGGCTGCTCCCGCGCACCTCCCTGGTCGTGGAGGGCGGCGTACCGCTGATCAAGTCGATGACCATCGACTTCCTGCGTCCGGCCACGACCGCGGTCGTCTCGCGGGCGCGCATCGAGGACGACGAGATCGAGCGGGTGCTCGCGGAGTACGCCGAGCGCGGCAAGTCGGACTTCGAGCTCCTCGCCGAGGTCACCGACGAGGAGGGCACGGTCGTCGCGCGGACGCGGGGGCTGTACCAGCTGCGCCGGTTCTGAACCTCGTGAACCTCAGTGGCTGACCGTCACCTTCACCGGTGCGGTCCAGTAGTAGCCGTACGGCCCAGCCGCTCCCGGGGTGTCCCGAGCGACCAGGCTGGTGAGGTAGTGGCTCCCCGCCGGCCGGCTGTCGAGGTCGACCGTCACCCGGTACCGGCCGGTCGCCGGGTCACGCTCCATCGCCGCACCGCAGCAGCTGTTCCCGATCAGCGCGACGCCGGCGGCCTGCACGGTGACGCCCGGGGTGGGCGTCAGCTCCACGGTGAACCGGTTGCCCGTCGTGGCGACGACCGCGATCGTCCCCGGGACGGTGTCGTCGAGGTGGACGGTCACGGCCGCGGGCGTCGCGTTCCCGAGGGCATCGGTGAAGGTCGTGCGGACGACGTAGTCACCACCCGGCAGCCGCGCGCCGTCGGGGCCGGTGCCGTCCCAGGTGAACGACGTGCGGCCCGCCCGCCGCCACCGTGTGGTCGACGAGGGTGGTGCCGTCGGCGCTGCTGGCCACGAAGTCGGCGGACTCCACGGCCGACCGGTCGGCGACGCCGAAGGTGAAGGTGCCCGCGACGTACTGGTCGGGGAGGCCGAGGTAGAGCCGGCTGTTCGCGGGCTGGGTCGCCACCGGGCCGGCGGTGTCCTCGGCGAGGACCAGCTCCTGGTCGGGCGTCGTGTACGTCGTCGACGCCGCCCCCCGCGTGATGTGCGCGCGCACCGGGTAGGTCCCGGCCGGGCGGGCGCCCAGGTCGAGCACCGTGCGGTAGGTGCCGGTCGCGGCGTCGTACGTCGCCTGCTGCGGGGCGTCGTCCTCGGTGCCGGCGGGTGAGGTGGACACGGCGACGGCGGTGACGCCCGCGCCCGCCTTCGGGGTCACGACGACCTGCCAGCGGTAGTCGTCGACCGGGGTCACGGCCAGCGTGCCCGGGACGGTCGCGTCGAGGTCGACGGTGACGGCCGGTCCCGTGGTGCGGTAGCCGGCGGCGTCGGTGAAGCGGGTGGTGACCCGGTAGCGGGCGGCCGGCAGCAGGGCGCCGTTGTCCCGCGTGCCGGCCCACTCCAGGGCGAACACGTGGGTCAGCGGGTCCGCCTCCAGCGCGCCCCCGTCGTCGAGCGTGCCGGTCGCGACCAGGGCACCGATCCCGTTGCGGACCTCGAAGGTCGTCGCGGTGATCGCGCTGGCGTCACGCACCGCGAACCGGGTCGTCGTGGTCTCGTAGGCGCCCGGGCGCTCGAGGTGCAGCGTCTGCGACGCGTCGGAGAGGTGCAGCTTCGCCGTCGGCGCCACGCGGTCGACGACGCGCACCGGGACCGTGGTGCTGTAGCCCTGCTGCTTGGCCCCGATCCGGTCGGTGAACTCGAACAGCGCGCCGGCCAGGCCGCTGTAGGTGCCGCAGTCGGACACGTTGAAGGTCGCCTGGATGCGCCCGCCCAGGCCCGGTGTCTTCGCGTCGCTCACGGCGCACCTCGAGGCGCCGTACCCGTCGCCGACCATGAAGCGGGCGCTGGTGGGCGTGACCCCCGGGCGGGGGCCGATCGACATCGTGGCGTTGGTCGAGTACGTCGTGCCGCTGACCACGCCCTGCAGCGGGACGACGGAGTGCCGGTCGAGCGGCAGCGCGTACTCCTCCACGTCACGGGTGCCGTCGGGGTCCACCGCCTCGACCCGCAGCCGGTAGTCGCCCTCGGGCAGGTCGCGGCCGGCGGCGTCGACGAAGGTCCACTCGACCTCCTGGGCGGTCGCGACCGCGACGTCCTGCGCGAGGGTCCGCACCACGGCGCCCGGAGTCGAGCGCCCGGGCGGTCACGACGGAGGGCCGCGAGACCGACCAGCCGACGGACGCGAGCGCACCCTTGGTGCCGCTCTCGGAGGTCAGTCCCTCCGAGAACGTCACCTTGGGCTGGGTGGTGAACCTGATCTGCACGGCCGGATCGGCCGCCTGGGCTGCGGACAGCGCAGTCCCCGAGATGGTCAGTGCGACGACCGTCGTACCGATCCGCAGCCAGCGCCCCATGTCACCACTCCTTCGTCGGTCGCTCCCCATCGGCGACCGTCAGGTACCCAACGCTCGACGAGGTGATTTGGTGACGGCTTGACGGCCGGGTGGCCGGGTACGGCGTCCCGGAGTCCTCAGGACCTCGGTCCCGGTGCCGATCAGCGGAATGCGCGAGTGGTGGCGCGACAAAGTAAAGGGATAGCCTTCGGAGGTCAGCGATCGCTGCGGGAGGGGATCGGCACCTGATGGACGTGGACCAGGACCTCGAGCTCCCGGCGGAGGCGCGTGCACTGCTGGACGCGGTGGTCGCGATCGGTTCCGACCTGGACCTGCGCGGCGTGCTGACCCGCATCGTCGAGGCGTCCTGCGAGCTCACCGGTGCCGAGTACGGCGTGCTGGGGATCGTGGACGACGAGGGTGACTTCATCGACCTGGTGCCCAACGCCGCCGTCGGCGAGCAGTTCACGCAGATCGGGAGGATGCCGGAGGGCCACGGCCTGCTCGGCCTGGTGCCGCGCGAGCGGCGCTCGATCCGGGTCGACCACGTGGCCGACCACCCGGTGTCGACGGGCTCGTTCCCCCACAGCCACCCGCTGATCGACCGCTTCCTCGGGGCGCCGGTGCTGGTGCGCGACCAGGCGTTCGGCCACCTCTACCTCGGCAACAAGCGCGGGCACGAGGAGTTCACGGCGACCGACCAGGCGCTGGTCGAGGCGCTGGCCCGTGCGGCCGGCACGATGATCGAGAACGCCCGCACCTACGAGCAGGTCGAGTGGCGGCGGCGCTGGCTGGCAGGCACCGGCGAGGTGGGCCGCGACCTGACCGGCACGACCAGCGTCGAGGAGGCCCTCGACGAGCTCGTCGTCTCGCTGCGCGACCTGTGCGGCGCACGCCTGGTCGCCTACGTCCGCGTCGACGCCGGCCTGCTCGAGGTCCGCCAGGTCGCCGGCGACACGGCGGCGGCGCCGCGCGTCGTCGAGAGGTACGCCGACCAGGTCCGCGACGTGACCTCGTCCCGGGTGCCCGAGAGGATCCCGCACGACCACCACCGCACGACGCTCGTCGTACCCGTGCACACCCGGCTCTCCGGACCCGGCGCGATCCTCGTCGACCGCGCGGAGGAGACGCCGTCGCTGCGCGACATCATGCTCGACCTGGTCTCGGTGACCGCGGCCCAGCTCGGCCTGATCCTCGACCGGCGGCAGGCCCTGAGCGAACGGGCCCAGCTGCTCGTGGCCCGCGACCGCGACCGGATCGCGCGCGACCTGCACGACCTCGTCATCCAGCGCCTGTTCGCGACCGGCATGCAGCTCCAGGGAGCCCGCGCCCTCGACCCGGCCGAGCTGCGCACCCGGGTCGACGGTGCGATCGCCGAGCTCGACGGCGTGATCAAGGAGCTGCGCTCGGTGATCTTCGAGCTCGGCACCGGCTCCGGGCGCCCGCTGCTCGACGACGTGCGGGCCCTGCTGTCCGAGTACGCCGCAGTGCTGGGCTTCCAGCCGCTGCTGCGGATCCAGGGGCCGGTCGACCGGGCCCTGGTCCCGGAAGCCGGCAGCCACGTGCTCAGCACCCTGCGCGAGTCGCTCTCCAACGTCGCCCGGCACGCCGAGGCGAGCAGCGTCACCGTCGAGCTGACCGTGTCGTCGGCCTGGTTCCGGCTCCGCGTCGTCGACGACGGCCGGGGCTTCGACCCGGCGACCCGGACGACCGGCAGCGGCACCGGCAACCTGCGCGCGCGGGCACAGGAGCTCGGTGGGCACGTGGTCGTGAGCTCGGCGCCCGGTCAGGGCACCGTGCTGGAGTGGGTCATTCCGACAGTGGGCTGACCGGGCCCAGGTCCTCGAGCGGCTCCTCGAAGCCGAACAGGTCGTCGAGGAGGTCGGGCTCGGTGCTCGTCTCCGCGGCCGTCCCGAGCGGGGGCAGGTCGTCGGCCGCGGCGTCGAGCAGCTCGGGACCGGGTCCGGCGAGCAGCGGCCACAGGGTGCGCACCACCAGGGCGGCGGCCGTGGCGCCGACCATCACGACGAGCAGGCGGGTCAGCGCCTCGTCCGTGCTCAGCTCGCCGTTGGCGGCCAGGAAGCCGGCGGGCGAGGCGACGAGGGCAGCGAGCACGAAGACGCGCAGGTCGAACATCATGATCAGACTCCTGCTCCAAGGACCGGGCGGGCCCCGGTCGCGGACACGACGGCCACCGAGCGGACCTCGTGGGCCGCGCCGAGCTCGGCGTACGAGAAGACGGGGAGGCGCTCGACGGTGGGCGCCACGAGCCGCCGGACGGCGGCCCGCAGGGCGGGCGCGCAGACGAGGACCGGTCGTACGTCGGTGTTCTCGGCCGCCTGCACCGCCTGGGCCAGCCCGAGCAGGACCCGCTGGGCCACGTCGGGGTCGAGGACGATGACCGCGCCGTGCTCGGTCGGGCGCATGCCCTCGAGCATGTGCTGCTCCAGCAGCGGCTCGAAGCTGATCGCGTGCAGCACGCCGTCGGTGACGAAGGGGGCGGCGAGGGCGGGTTCGAGTGCGGCGCGGGCGGCCTCGACGAGGCCGTCGAGGTCCTTGCTGAGCGCGGCACGCACCGAGAGCGCCTCGAAGATCCGGACCAGGTCGCGGATCGGGATCCGCTCCTCCAGCAGGGCGCGGAGCACCCGCTGCACCTCCCCGAGCGAGAGCTGGGTCGGGGTGAGCTCCTCGATGACGACCGGGTGGGTGCGCTTGATGACGTCGGTGAGCAGGCGGACGTCCTCGCGGCCGAGCAGCCGGCTGGCGTGCTGGTGCACGACCTCGGCGAGGTGCGTGGTGACCACCGAGGCGCGGTCGACGACGGTCGCGCCGCCGATCTCGGCCTGGTGCCGCAGCTCGGCCGGGATCCACTTCGCGTCCAGGCCGAAGACCGGCTCGCGGGTCGGGGTGCCGGGCAGCGAGCCGAGGAACTCGCCGATGGCCAGCACCGTGCCGCGCGGCGCCTCGCCGCGCGCGACCTCGGCGCCGTACAGCGTGATGGCGTAGGTGTTGGCAGGCAGCTCGAGGTTGTCGCGGGTGCGCACCGGGGGGATCACGATGCCGAGCTCGCCGGCCACCTTGCGGCGCAGCGCCTTGACCCGGTCGAGCAGGTCGCCGCCGGAGCGGCTGTCGACGAGGTCGATCAGGTCGGCGGAGAGCTCCAGGCCGAGCGGGTCGACCCGGATCTCGGCGACCAGCGCCTCCGGGGTGTCGGGGACCTGGGCCAGCTCGGCGGCGGTGGCGTCGGCGTCGGCGCCCGTCGCGCCGCTGGCGGCGGACTCGTCGATCCGGCTCGCGCCGAGCAGCATCAGCCCGCCGGCCACGAGGAACGGCAGCTTGGGCAGGCCGGGGATCGCGCACAGTGCCAGCGCGCCGAAGCCGGCGACGCGCAGCGGCATCTTGCGCGCGAAGATCTGGCCGACGATGTCGGAGCCCATGTCGGAGTCGGCGACCGCGCGGGTGACGATCAGGCCGGTCGCGACGCTGAGGAGGAGGGCGGGGATCTGGGAGACCAGGCCGTCACCGATCGAGAGCAGCGAGTAGGTGTTGATCGCCTCGCCGAACGGCATGCCGTACTGGGCGACGCCGATCGCGAAGCCGCCGAGCAGGTTGACCAGGGTGATCACGATCGCGGCGATCGCGTCGCCCTTCACGAACTTGGAGGCACCGTCCATCGCACCGTGGAAGTCCGCCTCGGCGTGCACCTCCGCACGCCGGCGCCGGGCCTCCTCCTCGTCGATCAGGCCGGAGTTGAGGTCGGCGTCGATCGCCATCTGCTTGCCGGGCATCGCGTCGAGCGTGAACCGCGCACCGACCTCGGCGACGCGGCCGGCGCCGTTGGTGATGACGACGAACTGGATGACGAGCAGGATCGCGAACACGATCAGGCCGACGATCAGCGAGCCGCCGACGACGAAGTGGCCGAAGGTGTCGATCACCTTGCCGGCGTACCCGTCCAGCAGCACCAGCCGGGTCGCGCTCACGTTGAGGGCCAGCCGGAACAGGGTCATCACCAAGATGACCGACGGGAACGCCGAGAACTCCAGCGGCTTGTGGATGAACATCGCCACCATCAGCACGAGCAGGGCGCCGGTGATGTTGAGCGCGATCATCAGGTCGAGCACCATCGCGGGCAGCGGCACCACGAGCATGACGACGATCAGCACGATGCCCAGGGGGACACCGAGCCGGGTCAGCGACTTCACGGACATGCGGTGGCTACAGCCTCTCGACCGGTCGCGCCGTCCGTGGCACTGCGGGGTGGCGCCGTCCTGGCGTCGCAGGCTCCATCGGCAGGGCGGCGGTGGGGATGAGGGGTTGACGGGGTGCATGAGTCCCCGGTCGGCCGGGGACCCGTGCAGGCACTCGGTGCTCGGCGGCCGGGGCGGCGCGGTGCGGTGGTCCGGACCGTGCTGTAACACGTCATTCGCTCACCTAGCAGCCGCAAGACCACGCGCGGCCGGGGCTGTACGGGGCTGGTACAGGTGTCTTGCGGCGGGTAGAGCGGCGAACTACGTGTTACAAGCCCCGGACCTGGCCCCCGCGCAGCTCACGCACCCTCCACCGCCCGCCGGCGGCGGGAGTGGGCGAGGACCTCGGGGAGCTCGTCGGTACGACGAGGGGTGCGGTGCTCGCCGCCGTGCTGACCGGCGTGCCGGCGACTCAGCACGAAGGCCAGCACCTGGGCGACCGCGGCCCACAGCTCGCGGGGGATCTCCTGGCCGACCTGGCAGTGCCGGTACAGAGCCCGCGCCAACGGGACGTCCTGGACGAGCGGCACCCGCTCCTCGGCGGCCACCTCGCGGATCCGGGCGGCGATGGCGCCGGCGCCGCGGGCGACGACGCGGGGGGCGCCCTGCTCGGGGTCGTAGCGCAGCGCGACGGCGACGTGGGTGGGGTTGACCAGCAGCACGTCCGCGGTGGCGACGTCGGCGATCATCCGGTTGCGGGCGGCGGCCAGCTGCCGGGCGCGGATGGCGCCCTTGACCAGCGGGTCGCCCTCGGACTGCTTGTGCTCCTGCTTGATCTCGCTGTGGCTCATCCGCAGCTGCTTGCCGATCCGGCGGCGCATCATCGCGTAGTCGGCGGCAGCCATGACCAGGCCCGCGACGGCGACGGTGAGCAGCAGGTGGGAGACCTCGGCGGTCACCTGGTGCAGCACCACGCCGATCGGGAGCAGTCCGCCGACCAGCGGCATCATCGACTTCACCGCCCCCCACGCGAGCAGGCCGACGACGGTGCTCTTGCCGAGCACCTTCACGCCCTCCCACGCGGCGTGCGGACCGAACAGCCGCTTGGCGCCCTTGATCGGGTCGAGCTTCTTCGGGTCCGGCTTGACGAGCTTGGGGGAGAGGTAGAAGCCGCCCTGCGCCAGCGCGGAGACGACGCCGACGACGAGCATCATCGAGCCGAGGACCAGCAGGGTGAGGAAGGCGTGGCGTGCGGCGTCGCCGAGGAGGGTCAGGGCCAGGGAGATGGACGGGTCCGCCGCGGAGCGCAGCGAGGTGGCCATCATGGTGCGCAGCGCGCCGAGCTCGTGGTCGAGCAGCGGGCCCATCGCCAGCGACACCACCAGCAGCCCCAGCCAGCCGCCGAGCTCGGGGGTGCGCGGGACCTGGCCGTCCTTGCGGGCCTGCTTCTTCCGCTTGGGAGTGGGCTTCTCGGTCTTCTCCTCGCTACCGGCCACCGACGATCACCCCGCTCCGGCCATCGTCGCCATCGCCTCGTTGGCGTAGGTGACCAGGCGGTCGAGGGCGCCGGGGAGCATCGGGAAGGACAGTCCGAGCAGCAGCAGGGTGAGGCCGACCTTGGCCGGGAACATCATGCTGAGCGCGTTGAGCTGCGGCGCGACCTTGGTGAGCAGGGCGAGGGCGAGGTCGGCGACGAAGAGCACCGCGATCATCGGCAGGGCCATCTGCACCGCGACGGTGAAGAACATCGAGAACGCCGTCAGCAGCACGCCGTCCCAGCTCGACACGTCGGGCATGCCGGTCAGCGGCAGGTACTTGAAGGTGCTGAGCAGGCCGCCGATCACGATCAGGTGCCCGCCGGACACGACGAGCAGCGCGGTCGCGAGCAGCTGGTGGAAGCGGCCGAAGACGGTGTTGGAGTTCATCGCCAGCGGGTCCCACGCCGCGGCCAGCGCGAAGCCGCCGAACACGTCGACCAGGGAGCCGGCCGCGCCGATGGCCGAGAACAGCAGCATCGTCACGTAGCCCATCCCCAGGCCGATCAGCGCCTGGGCCGCGGTGGCCATGACGAGCCCGGGCGTCGTACCGGGCAGGTCCTGGGCGGACAGGGTCGGCGCCATCGCCAGCGACAGGCCGAGCGCGAGGACCACCTTCGCCATGGTGGGGATGCCCCGCGTCGCGAAGGGAGGTACGACGACCAGCCACGCCACCACCCGCACCGAGGCGAGCAGCAGGGCGCTGAGGGCGGCACCGTCGACGGAGAGGACCACGGCGGTGCCTAGGCGAGCAGGCCCGGGAGCAGGTCGAACAGCTCGCGGGTGAAGGCCATCAGCGTGTGCAGCATCCAGTTGCCGCAGAACAGCAGCGCGACGCCGACGCCGACCAGCTTCGGCACGAACGAGAGCGTGAACTCCTGGATCTGGGTCATCGACTGGAACAGCGAGATGGCGAAGCCGATGACCAGCGAGGTCGCCAGGATGGGCGCCGACAGCTTGAGCGCCACCAGCATGGTCTTGAGGGCGATCTCGATGATCGCGGTGTCGGTCATGTCGTCGTGCCCCGCTAACCGGTCCCGTACGACGCGACGAGCGCCTTGATGACCAGCGCCCACCCGTCGACCATCACGAACAGCAACAGCTTGAACGGCAGCGACACCATCACCGGCGGCATCATCATCATGCCGAGGCTCATCAGCGCCCCGCTCACGACGATGTCGATGACCAGGAACGGGATGAAGATGATGAACCCGATGACGAAGGCGTCCTTGAGCTCGGAGAGCACGAACGCCGGGATCAGGGTGGCCGTCGAGACGTCGTCGCGGTTCTCGGGCAGCTTGCGGTCGGCGACGCTGGTGAGCAGCTGCAGCTCGCCGTCGTCGGTGTTGTCGAGCATGAAGTCCCGCAGCGGCTCCATGCCGTCGTGGAACGCGGCCGAGGTGGTCTTGTCGCCGTCGAGGTAGGGCTGCACGCCGTCGTCGTTCACCTGCGAGAGGACCGGCGACATGATGAACAGGCTCAGGAACAGGGCGAGCCCGGCGAGCACCTGGTTGTTCGGGGTCTGCTGCAGGCCGAGCGCGTTGCGGGTCAGGCCGAGCACGACGAGCACCTTCGTGAAGCTGGTGCAGGTCAGCACGATGGCCGGAAGCAGGCTGAGCAGGGTCAGCGCGAGGAAGACGAGCAGGCTGTTGCTCGGCTTGTCGGTCATGCCCGACAGGTCGATCTGCACGCTGCCGCCGCCGTTGCCGCCGCCCGGACCGTTGGGGCCCTTGGGTCCGCCCGGGTCGGCGACGACCAGTGCGACCCTGGTCAGCGCGAGGGACAGGGTCGTCACGACGCCCGCTTCCCGGTGACGGCGGCCATGGCGTCCTTCCAGGTCTGCGGCGAGAGCACGGAGCCGGCCAGCGCGCCCGAGGTGGGTACGACGCGCGCGGGGCGCGGCGCGCCCTCTGCACCCTCGCCGGCCCCGGTGTCGGTCCCGGTGTCGGTCCCGCCACCGGCCGCGTCGTCGATCAGCTCGACCGGGGTCAGGTCCAGGCCGATCTCGTCGGGCTCGACCTCGGCCAGCAGGGTGATCTGCTGCTCGGTGGTGCCGAGCACGAGGACCCGGGTGCCGACCGAGATCACGGCGACCCCTTGGCCGCGGCCCAGCGCCTGGCGCTGCACGACCTGGATCGCCGCGCCGGAGGGCGCCTTGAACCGGCGGTTGGCGAAGCGGGCGATGAGCAGCAGCAGCCCGACCACGAGCGCCAGCGAGCCGACCAGGCGGACGGCCAGCTCTCCCAGGCCGACGCTGCCACCACTGTCCAGCATCGGTGTCAGACCGCGGCGTTCGCGTCGAGGATCTCGGTGACCCGCAGGCCGAAGTCCTCGTCGACGACGACGACCTCGCCGCGGGCGACCAGGCGACCGTTGACGAGCAGGTCGGCGGGGCTGCCGGCGGCGCGGTCCAGCTCGAGGACGGCGCCGGGGGTCAGGGCGAGCAGGTCGCGCACCGTCATCCGGGTGCGGCCCAGCTCGACGGTGACCTCCATGTCGACGCCCTGGAGCAGCTCCAGGCCGCGGGGCGGGGCGACGGCGGCGCCGAAGGCGGGCACGAACGGCTCGGGAGCGGAGTCGGCGACGGCGTCGGCCAGCACGGATGCGGCGGGCTCGGAGTCCTCGCTGATCGGCTCGCGGGCACCGGCGAGGGTGGCCTCGGGGACCAGGACGGCGGCCGCGATGCCGGCGCCGATGAGCGGCACCGTGCTGAACGGACCGCCGAGCTCGGTGGTGACGTCGTACCCCTCCGCGTCGAGGTCGAGGGTGCGGGCGCCGCGGGCGTGCGCGCCGAGCTGGCGGGCGGCCGCGTCGAGGGCCGGCTGGACGGCGGCGGCGACGTCGAGCGCGCCCATCGGGCTGCTGGCGAGGGCTTCGACGAGCTCGGTGCCGACGAGGACCACGACCGCACCGGGCACCCCGCCGTCGAGCTCGGCGATCGCGCCGCCGGCGAAGGCCGCGGTGACGTGCGGCGAGCCGGGCTGCGCCGGGCCGGGGGTCAGCGGCGTGACCGCCGGGAGGGCACCGGCAGCGGCGACCGCGACGGCCTCGGCGAGCAGGGCGGGGTCGAGCACATCGGTCATGGGGATCAGGACTCCTCGGGCGTGGTGACGATGAGGGCGGCGAGGCGCTGGCCACGGGCGCCGGGGGTGGCATGGGCGAAGGTGTTGCCGGCGACGGTCACGTCCAGCGGCGCGGACGCCGGGTGGGTGAGCCGGAGCACGGATCCGGGGCGCAGGTCGGCCAGCGTCGCCGGGTCGACCGGGATCGGGCGGAAGCGCACCGACACCGAGACCGGGACCCGCTGGAACTGCTCCTGCAGCAGCTGCGCCGAGTGCGCGCGCTGGGCGCGCTCGCGGTCGGAGACCGCACCGTTGCCGGTGGCGTTGGCGAGGTGGGGGAGCAGACCGCTGAAGGGCAGGCACACCGACACCCGGTGCGCGCGCTCGCCGATCTTGAGCTCGAGGGTGACCACGACCATCACGTCGGCGGCGCTGGCGACCTGGGCGAACTGGGGGCTGTACTCGATGCCGGTGACGTTCGGCTCCAGGGTGACGATCCCGTCGAGCGCGTAGCGCATCTCGCCGAGCAGCCGCTCGACCAGGCCGCGGATCACGCCGTCCTCGATCTCGGTCAGCGGCCGGTCGGGCTGCTCGTCGGAGCCGGGCCCGCCGAGCATGTGGTCCAGGCACGACATGGTCGCGAACAGCGGGATCTCCAGCACGCCGGTGCCGGGGATCGGGTCGGCCGTGAAAAGGGTCATGTACGTCGAGGGGCCGAGGCTGTCGACGTACTCCGCGTAGGTGCGCTGCTCGATGCCCGCGAGCGTCACCGTGCACACCGTGCGCAGCGAGCTGGTGAACACCGTCGTCGCCTGGCGCGCGAAGCTGTCGAAGCCGAGCTGCAGGGTCCGCTGGTGCTCGCGCGAGAGCTGGATGGGACGCCGGAAGTCGTACGGCGTGGGTTCGGCCGTGCGGGGTCGGCGGCGCGGCCGCTGGAGGGTCACGACGAGCCCATCGTCGGGCCCGGAGCCGACCTGAGGGGTCATCGGGACGCCGGGCGGTCAGGGTCCCGTGGTCCGTTCGGACTACGGAGGGTCCCGGGGAGGGTCCCGGTGGAGCGTCTCGGCACGCCGCTCACCGGCGCTCGCGGCCACGCGACGAGCTCCGGCTACTGCGTGACGTACTCGGTGAAGTACACCTCCATCACCTCGTGGTCGTAGCGCTCCTTGAGACGGTCGAGCAGCTGCTTGCGCAGGGCCTCGCGGACGTCGGGCTTGTTGACCTCGCCGACGGGCAGCCCGCTGAACACGGTGATGGCGGCGTCGAGGGCCTTGCTGCCGTCGGCCTCCTTGGTGCCCTCGGTCAGCTGCAGCGCCATGCCCAGGCGCAGGTAGTGGCCGCCCGCGAGGTTCACCTGGATCGCCTCGAGCGTGACGACGTCGCCGGGCTTGGGGCCGGTGTCGCCGCTCGGCTTGAGCACGAAGAACCAGGCGCCGCCGCCGAGCAGCGCGAGCAGGAGGACGGCGATGCCGATCGTGCGGCCCTTGCCGCCCTTGGCGGCCGCGTCCTCCGCGGTGGCCGCGGGAGGGTTCATGGTCGTGGTCACGGTTGGTCCTCTCTGCTGTCGTCGGTGCCCGGGATGGGAGAGCCGGCCGCCGCCGGGTCGGAGCCGGTGCCGTCGCCGGCCGGGTCCACGGGCAGGCCGTCGAGACCGGCCTCGCGGCGCAGCTCGGCGTAGGCCTCACCCATCAGGGCGCGGGTCTCGGCCGGCTGCTGGCTGAGCACGAGGATGTCCACGCGCTTGTTGACCCGCTGCGAGCCGTGCCGGGCGGGGTCGACGAGCGGCTTGGTGTGGCCGAAGCCGGTGGCCCGCAGCCGGCGCGCCGGGATGCCGTGGCTGTCCTCGAGACGGTGCAGCACGTTGGCCGCACGAGCCAGCGACAGCTCCCAGTCGGAGGGGAAGTAGCGCGGCTTCACCGGCTCCTGGTTGGTGTGCCCGTCGAGCTCGATCGGCTCGGTCAGCTCCGCCAGCACGGGCGCGATGGTGTCGACGACGCGCCGGCCGCGGTCGGTCAGCTCGGCGATGTCCGGCTCGAAGACGACGTGCTGCGAGACCAGGCTGACGACCAGGCCGCGCTCGTCGATGGTGGCGCGGACGTCGTCGCGCAGGCCCTGCTCGCGCAGCGCCTTGTCGATCCTCTTCCAGACCTTGAGCAGCCGGTCGACCTCGGCCCGGGCGGCGCCCTGGGCGCGCTCGTTCTTCAGCCGGTCGGACTCCTGCAGGATCTTCGTGACGGTCTCGCGCTGGGACTCGGGGACCTGCGCCAGCAGCATCTCGTACGACGCCTCGCCGGGATCGCTCGCGCCCTTCGCGTTGCTGATCGGGCTGGCCCCGTTGAGGATCGACTGCTCGCGTCCGAAGCCGACCGCGAGACCCTCCTTGAGCTGCGCGTACTTCTTCTCGTCGACGGTCGACATCGCGAACATCACGATGAACAGCACCATCAGCAGGGTCACCATGTCGGCGTAGGTCACCAGCCAGCGCTCGTGGCCGGCGCCGTGCTCCTCGTGGTCCTCGTCGTGGTGGCGCCGTCGGGGCGGCCCGGCGCCCCTTCCCGCCTTGCCGGCGGACATCAGGCGGCCTCGCGCTCGACGGTGCCGGTGGGCAGGAGGGAGCGCAGCTTCTCCGCGACCAGGCGCGGGTTGGCGCCGGCCTGGATGGCGGCGACGCCCTCGATGGCGACCTCCATCCGCGCGCACTCCAGCTCGCCGAGCCGCTTGAGCCGGCTCGAGATCGGCAGCCAGATCACGTTGGCCGACATCACGCCCCACAAGGTGGCGACGAAGGCGCCGGCGATCAGGTGGCCGAGCTCGTCGGGGGTGGCCAGGTTCTCCAGCACGTGGACCAGGCCCATGACGGTGCCGATGATGCCGATGGTCGGCGCGTAGGCGCCGGCGTCGCCGAAGAACTTCGCGGCCTGCTTGTCGTCGCGCTTCTTGGCCCGCAGCTCGGCCTCGAGGATCTCGCGGACGTCCTCGGGGTCGGTGCCGTCGATGGCCATGGTGACGCCCTTGACCAGGAACGGGTCGTCGATCTCGCGCAGGCTGTCCTCCAGGGCCAGCAGGCCCTCGCGACGGGCCCGCTCGGCGAGCGAGACGACCTGCGGGACCAGCGCCTCGGCCGGCTCGACCGAGCCGGTGAACGCGCGCTTCATGTCCTTGATCGCGGTCTTGGCGTCGCTCATCGTGCCGCCGGCGACGGTGACCATGACCGTGGTGCCGAGCACCAGGAGCATCGGCGGCAGGAGCAGCAGGCTCATCGGGTTGCCGCCCTCGAGGACGTTGGCCGCGACGATGATCACCAGGCCGACGACGATGCCGACCGGGGTTGCGATGTCCTTCACGGGGTCACTCCTCGCGGGGGTACGGCGGACAGTCGGCCCTGGCGCGTCCGTACCGGCGCGACGGTGGACGCGTCCGGCAGGGCCGCGCGCGCCACGATGGCCGAGCGGTAGTCGATGACGGCGTCGCGCACGTCGTCGAGGGACTCGGCCACGATGTACTTGGTGCCGTCGACCAGGGTCACCACGGTGTCCGGGGTGCAGTCGACGCGCTCGATCAGGTCCGCGTTCAGCAGGAACGTGGTCCCCGAGAGTCGGGTCAGCGAGATCACCGCGGCACCTCCGTGTGCGTGGCTGTGGCAATGCTTGGGGGAGCGCCGTCCGTGGCGTTCCGCAGGTCCCATCGGCCAGGGTCCCGAGACCCTGAGCAGCTCAGCGCTTGATGTTGACGAGCTCCTCGAGCACCTGGTCGCTGGTCGTGATCACCCGCGAGCTGGCCTGGAAGCCGCGCTGGGCCAAGATGAGGTTCGTGAACTCGGCGGACAGGTCGACGTTGGACATCTCCAGGGCGCCGGCCATGATCTGGCCGCGCTGGCCCTGGCCGGCGACACCGAGCTGCACGGCGCCGGAGTTGGCGGACTCGCGGAAGGCGGTGTCGCCGATCTTCTCCAGGCCCATCGGGTTGGTGAAGTCCGCGACGGCCAGCTGGCAGATGTCGCGCTGGACGCCGTCGGAGAACACGCCGCGGACCTTGCCGTCGGCGCCGATCGAGTACGACGTCAGGTTCACGCCGGCGGGCAGCGTCGCGTTGATCATGTTCAGGTCGACGTCGACCGGACCGCCGGTCGGCAGGCCCGCGGCGTCGAGGGCGTAGCCCTGCACCCGCATGCCGCTGGGTGCGACGAGCACGCCGGTCTGGTCGAAGGTGAACGCGCCGGCGCGGGTGTAGACGTTCTCCGCGCCGTCGCGCAGCACGAAGAAGCCGTCGCCCTGCAGCATCACGTCGGTCGGGCGGCCGGTGAGCTGGGCCGAGCCCTGGCCGAAGTTCGCCATGGTCGCGGCGAGCTGGACGCCGAGGCCGATCTGGATCGGGTTGGTTCCGCCACGCTCGGTGTTGCCGCCCGAGGCTGCGGTGAGCATCTGGCTGAGGGTGTCGGAGAAGACGGTGGTGCTCGACTTGAAGCCCGTCGTGTTGGCGTTGGCGATGTTGTTGCCGGTGACGTCGAGCATGGTCTGGTTCACGCGGAGGCCGGAGATGCCGGCGAAGAGCGAGCGAAGCATGGTGGTTCTCCTTCTGCGGGTCAGGCGGTGCGGGCGGTGGTGGACGGAGTGCCACTCGGGGGCACGTAGGTGCCACCACCGCTGGTGGTGGGCGCCTGGATCGTGGGTGCGGTGCCGACGCTGATCACGTCGGTGACGGCGACGGACTTGCCGTCGACGCTGAGGACCGGTCCGGAGGCCAGGTAGGTCGTGCCCTGCACGACACCGGACTGCTCGGCGCCCGTGGCGTCGTACCAGCGCACCGTCTGGCCGATCAGCGAGCTCGCGCCGAACGCCAGCTGGGTGCTCAGCATCATCGCGGTCTGGTCGGCGACGTCCTGCATCTTCTCCAGCGCGGTGAACTGCGCCGTCTGGGCGAGGAACTGCGAGGAGTCGGTGGGGTTGAGCGGGTCCTGGTACTTCATCTGCGCGACCATCAGCTGCAGGAACATGTCCTTGTCGGCGGCCTTCGACGGACCGGTCGCGCCGGTGGCGCCCGAGGTCGCCGTACCGGTCACGCCGTAGCCGCCGATGCCTTCGGTGCTGGAGACGGACATCTCTACTCCTCACAGGCTCCGGTCGAGCTGACCGGAGGGGGTGGTCGGGGTGGTCGGGGGGAGAACCGGCGCCAGGGGCGGCGGTTCGGGTACGTCGCGCCGGTGCCGGCGCTGGTCGGGGTCGCCCGAGGAGCGGTTCCAGGCGGACGCGCCGTCGCGGCCCGCGTCGGCCGAGACGGTGCTGCCGCTCGCGTGGCTGGTGGCGGCGACCGGCGCGTTGGGCGCGGTGGGCTGCGGTGCGGCGGGGCTGAACGGGTCGCGGACCAGCACCCGGGCCTCGGTGGCGCCGGAGCGCTCGAGGAGCCGCTGCAGCTCGGGCGCGCCGGTGCTGAGCGCCCGGTGCACCGCCGCGCTGCCGGCGAGGTCGTTGGCGTTGCCCGCGAGGCGCACCTGCACCGCGCCGTCCTTGACGACCAGTGTCACCCGCACCTCGCCGAGCTGCTCGGGCTGCAGGGTCAGGGTGATCCGGTGCGTGCCGGGCCGGTCGGTCGGGGTGCTCGTGACCAGGCGGGTGACCTCCGGGAAGACCTGCTGGACCACGGCGCGCTCGACCGTGGGGGCGGCGGTGCTCGAGGCGTGAGGAGCGCCGGCGACGAGCCTCGAGACCTCCGATGAGGCGGCCGGGAGGCTCGTGGGGGGCTGGCTCGCGGTGTCGGCGCCGGTCGGTTCGAGGCTCGGCTCCGTGGCGCCTCGCACCTCGAGGACCGGTGCCGCCCCTGGGGCAGGGATCGCCGCCGGCGTGCGGGGAGCGGCCTGCGTGGACGCGGCCTCCTCCTCCGCGAGCGCGGGGGCCGGTTCGGGCGTCGGGCCTCCCGGTGCGCCCACGGGTGCGACCGCCGCAGCGACCACGGGAGCGAGCGCTGCGGTGACGAGCGGAGGAGCGGCCGGAGCGACCGTGACCGGAGCCGTCGGCACGCCGGCCGGCGTGGTCGGGAGCGGCACCGTGGCGAGCAGGGCCGCGGCGAGCGCGTCGCCGAACACGACCCCCGGGTCGCCGCCGGCGTCGGCGGCGTCGCTCCCGGTGGGGGCGCCGTCGGTGGGGACGGGGGCCGGGAGGCCCGGCAGGAACGGAGTGATGCTCACCGGGGACCCCCCGAAGCTGTGCGCCGGATGCGAAGCAGGCGGGGAGCGAAGCGACCGACGCCAACGAGCGCAGCGGTGGAGGCGGAGATCTTCGTGGGGTGGTTCATCAGCTCACCATCGCCATCACGTTGCGGACGTAGTTCTGCGTCTCCTTGTAGGGCGGGATGCCGCCGTACCGGGAGACGGCGCCGGCTCCGGCGTTGTAGGCCGCCAGCGCGAGGTCGGTGCGCCCGAACTTGTCGAGCAGCGAGCGCAGCAACCGCGCCCCGCCGTCGATCGCCTGGGCCGGGTCGAACGGGTTGGTGACGCCGAGGCCCTTCGCGGTGCCGGGCATCAGCTGCATCAGGCCCTGTGCGCCCGCCGGGCTGACCGCCTGCGCGTTGAAGCCGGACTCCTGCTTCGCGACGGCGGCGAGCAGGTTGGCCGGGACCCCGGTGCGGGCGGCGGCGGCGTTGATCAGGTCGGCGTACGGCGTCCCGGCGGCCGCCCGCGCGGAGACGGGGGAGGCGCCGGTGGCGGGCTGGTCGATGATGCGGCGGATCACGTCCGGCGTGGACGGGACGTCGACGACGCGGATGTCGAGGCCGGTGCGCGGGGCCTCGATCATCTTGCCGCCGCCGATGTAGATGGCGATGTGGTCGACGCCGTTGTTGCGGCTGGAGTTGTCCCACGCGAGCAGGTCGCCGGGCTGGGCCTCGGCCATGCTGGCGACCGGCGTCCCCATCTTCGCCTGCTGGTTGGAGACCCGCGGCAGGTCGTAGCCGAGGTTCTTGTAGACGACCTGCACCAGGCCGGAGCAGTCCATGCCCTTGGTCGGGTCGGTGCCGCCCCAGATGTAGGGGAGGCCGACGTACTTGCGGGCCTCGGCGACGACGGCGTCGCCGCTCACCGAGCCGGCGGTGGCGGTGCCGCCGACCCGCGCGGACAGCTCGGTCGCGAAGCCGCCGCTCGTGCTCGCGGAGGTCCGCACCGTCGCGAACTGTGCCAGCCGGGCCTGGATCTCGCTGATCCGTGCGGTCACGTTGTCGATGCTCATCGCTCACCTCGCGCCCAGCGCTGGGCGGCCAGGTCGTCGGCGTCGCGGGCGGCGCGCCGCTCGGCCTCGGTACGACGACGCGCGGCCCGGCGCTCGAGGAGGTGCTCGACCGCGGCCAGCCGGGCGCGGTCGGCGCCCCAGCGGGCGCGGGCGTCGGCGGTGACCACCTCGGCGGTCGCGACCTGGTCGCGGGTCTCGCCGACGAGGATGCCGACGTGGGCCAGCTGGGTGCGGGCGGCGACCAGCTCGACGGTGGTCGTGGTGGCCGGCACGGGTGCGGAGGCGATGCTCGACTCGAGCGCGGTGAGGCGCCCGGCCAGGGCGGCTTCCTCGGCGAGGACCCGCTGCAGGCCGATCCGGCTGTCGGTCTCGCGGACCTCGCGGACCCGGGCGACGGCGGCCAGGCCGCGGTCGTCGCGGTGCACGCGGCTCACGAGGCCACCACCGTGGCGAGCCGGTCCCACGCCTCGGCGCGGGGGGTGATGTCGTCCATGGACTGGCGCAGGAACTCCTCGATCAGGGGCAGCCGGGCGAGGGCCGCGTCGGCGTCGGCGTCCGCGCCGGCGACGTAGGCGCCGATCTCGACGAGCTCGCGGACCGAGCGGTGTGCGGCGAGCATCCGCCGCAGCCGGACGGCGTCCTGCTGCTGCTCGGGCGTGGTGACGGCCCGGTGCACGCGGGAGATCGACTCGAGCACGTCGATGGCGGGGAAGTGGCCCGAGGTGGCCAGGTCGCGGGACAGCACGACGTGGCCGTCGAGGATCGAGCGGGCGGTGTCGCCGATCGGGTCCTGGAGGTCGTCGCCCTCGACGAGCACGGTGTAGATGCCGGTGATCGAGCCGGCGGCCGACGTACCGGCGCGCTCGAGCAGGCGCGGCAGGAGGCCGAAGACGCTGGGCGGGTACCCGCGGGTGGCGGGCGGCTCGCCGGCGGACAGGCCGATCTCGCGCTGGGCCATGGCGACCCGGGTGAGCGAGTCCATCATCAGCACGACGTCGCGGCCGCCGTCGCGGAACCACTCCGCGATCCGGGTGGCCGTGAACGCCGCGCGCAGCCGCTCGACGGCGGGCGCGTCGGAGGTCGCGACCACGACGACCGAGCGGGCCAGGCCCTCGGGGCCGAGGTCGCCGTCGATGAACTCGCGGACCTCGCGGCCGCGCTCGCCCACCAGGGCGATCACGTTGACGGCGGCGTCGGTGCCACGGGCGATCATCGAGAGCAGTGACGACTTGCCGACGCCGGAGCCGGCCATGATGCCGATGCGCTGGCCGCGGCCGAGCGGGACGAGGGAGTCGAGGGCACGCACGCCGGTGCCGAGCGGCTCGGTGATCCGCGGACGGCTCAGCGCGTCGGGCGTGGCGAGCTCGGTGGACACCGTCTCCAGGCCGAGGGCCGGCGCGAGCGCGGGGCCGTCGTCGACCGGCCGGCCGAGGCCGTCGAGGACGCGACCGAGCAGTGCCTCGCCGACCTGGATCCGCAGCGGGCCACCGGTCGCGCGGACCAGGTCGCCGGCGCGGACACCGGTCGTCGTGCCGAGGGGCAGGCAGATCGCGCTGCCGGGACGCAACGCGGCGACCTCGGCGAGCAGCGGGCCGGTCGTCGTCCGGACCTCGAGGAGGTCGCCGACGGCCACGTCCGGCAGTCCGCGCACCTCGAGGTGCAGGCCGACCAGCTCGGCCACGGTGCCGAGGTGCAGCGGAGCGGCGGCCTCCAGCAGGCGGGCCCGCACGGCGGTGTCGACGGTCATGACAGCACCTCGCGCACCCGGGCCATCGCCTCGCGGACCCGCAGGTCGACGACCGAGCCGTCGACCCCCTCGACCAGGGCGTCGATCGAGCCGAGCGTGGGGTCGGCGACGACCTCCAGGCCGCGGTCGGCCAGCTCCTGCGCGGCCGACGACGCGGCAGCGGAGGGGTGCAGCCGGACCCGGCCCACCGGTCCGGGAGGCAGGGCCTGCAGCACCCTGGCGACGACGTCCTTCGGGCCCAGGCGGGCGACCTGGCTGCCGATCAGGGTGGTGGTCAGCGCCCAGGCGAGGTCGGTCGCCTGGGCCTCGACCGCACGGGCCAGGTCGTCGAGCAGCCCCCTGACCTGCTCGGCGGCCTGGCCCAGTGCCTCGAGAGCCGCGCGGTGCTCGACCTCGCGGCGGGTCTCCGCCTCCGCGTGGACGGCGGTGCGCTTGGCCTCCTCGACCGCCGCCTGCTCGGCAGCGGTACGACGCCCCTCGGCCCAGCCGACGGCGTAGCCCTGGGCGCGGGCGGCGTCGCGGGCCTCCGCGGCGATCCCGTCGAGCAGCGACTCGGTGACCGGGTCGCCGAGGACGCTGTCGCCGCCCAGGCGGGTCCAGGTGCCGACCCGCAGCTCGGGCAGCTCGATCTCAGAGAACGAACTCATCGTCGTTCCCTCGCCGGACCATGATCTGGCCCTGCTCCTCGAGCTGGCGGATGGTGCGGATGACGCCCTGCTGGGCCTCCTCGACCTGGGCGAGGCGGACGGCGCCGAGCAGCTCGACCTCCTCGAGCAGGTTCTCGGCCGCGCGCTCGGACAGGTTCGCTGTGATCTTGGTGCGCACGGCGTCGCTGACGCCCTTGAGGGCCAGCGCGAGCTCGGCGGTGTCGACCTGGCGCAGCACCTGCTGCACCGAGCGGTCGTCGAGACCGGTGATGTCCTCGAACATGAACATCCGGCTCTTGACCTCGTCGGCGAGCGCCGGGTCGAGGCCCTCGAGGCCCTCGACGATCTGCCGCTCCGTCGGACGGTCCGAGCGGTTGATGATGTTGACGAGGGGGTCGACGCCGCCGACCCGGGAGACCTCGGTGGGCTGCAGCATCGACGACAGCTTCCGCTCGAGGACGGCCTCGACGGTCCGCACGATCTCGGGAGACGTGCGGTCCATGACCGCGATCCGGTGGGCGACCACGGCCTGCTGGTGCGCGGGCAGGCCGCTGAGCAGCAGGGACGCCTTGTCGGCGGCCATGTGCGCGAGGACCAGCGCGATCACCTGCGGGTGCTCGTCGGCGATGAAGCTGCGCAGCTGCGCGGGGTCCGCGCGGTGCAGGAACTGGAAGGGCATCTGGACCGCGGCCGCGTGCAGCCGCTCCATGATCTCCTTGGCCCGCTCGGGCCCCAGCGACTGCTCGAGCAGCTGCTGGGCGAACCCGAAGCCGCCCTGGGTGACGTGCGCGTGCGCCGTCGCCAGGTCGTGGAACTCGGTGAGCACCTGTGCGGTCTCGCTCGCGGACACCGCGTCCAGGCGGGCGATCTCGCCGGAGATCGCCTCGACCTCGGCGTCGCTGAGGTGCGCCATCACCTGGGCCGCGCGCTCCTTGCCCATCTGGATGAGCAGCACCGCGGCCTTGCGGACGCCCATCGAGACCAGCGTGGAGCCGGACGTCGCCATCAACGTCATGACCGCGGCTCCACGAGCCAGCCGCGCAGCAGGGCGGCGACGTCGTCGGGCTGCCGGTCGACGAGTGCGATGAGCTCGTCGCGCATCGACTCCTCCTCGTCCAGCTCCTTCGACTCCAGTGCGGCGAGGGCCGGGGCCTCCAGCTGGGCGGTGCGGCTCGCGGCGTCGGAGCGCAGCTGCTCGACCAGGTAGGCCCGGGCGTCGTCGCGGACCTTCGCCCGGCGGCGGGCCTGGAACCAGGCCAGCAGCACCATCAGCGCGATGCCGCCGCCGATGCCGATGTTGCGCAGCAGGCTGTTGCGCCGGGCCGTCGCGTCGGCCGCCTTGGCCGCCTTCAGCTCGGCAGCGGCGGACTTCTCCGCGGTGCGGTCGAAGGCCATCGTGGTGACGTCGATCGTGTCGCCGCGCTGGGCGTTGATGCCGACCGCGTTGCTGATCAGGTCCTTGACCACCTGCGGCTGGACGGCCGCAGCGGCGGTCGCGTCGAGCACCGCCCCGATGTGCAGGGTGTTGATCGATCCCGGCGCCTTCTCGCGGTGCTCGACGGTCTGGTCGAGCGCGTTGTCGCGGGTCTTCGAGGTGTTCTTGTACGACGAGTCGCCGCCGGTCCCCGTCGTGGCCGGGTCCATCTGCCCGTCGGGGCCCACCACCCCACCGGTCTTGTCCACGCCACTGGCCGGGCCGGCGTACGTCTCGTTGGTGGACGACTCCGACAGCGGCGGGATGTTCTCCTTCGCGCCGTAGGTGCGGCTGTCGGTGACCGCCTTGTCGAAGTCGAGGTCGGCGGTGACCGTGACCGTCGAGTTGCCGGGCCCGAGCACGCGGTCGAGCACGGACTGGATGTCGGCCTGCATCGAGTCCTGGAAGGCCTCGACCTGCTTGGTGCGCGCGGAGGCGGCGCTGACGCCGCCGTCGGTGCTGTCGTCGGTGGTGAGCAGCTTGCCGCTCGCGTCGGTCAGCGTGACGTTCTTCGGGTCGAGGCCGTCGATGCTGGACGCCACCAGGTGCACGATCGCCTGGACCTGGCCGTCGTCGAGCGACGTCCCGGGCTCGGTGTCGATGAGGACCGACGCGGTCGGCGGGTCCTGCTCGTCGGTGAAGACCTGCTTCTCCGGGATGGCCAGGTGCACGACCGCGGTGTCGACGCCGTGGATGGCCTCGACGGTCTTGGAGAGCTCACCCTCCATCGCCCGCTTGAAGTTGGTCTGCTCCTGCGACTCCGAGGTCGACAGGCTCTGCTTGTCGAGCAGGCTGTAACCGCCGTCGGTGCTCGCCGGGAGACCCTTGCCGGACAGGGTGATCCGGGTGCTGTAGACGTCCGAGCGCGGCACCATGATCGTGCCGCCGCCACCGGCGATCTTGTAGGGCACGCCCTGGGAGTCGAGCTCCTCGATCACGGCGCTCGCGTCGGTGCCGGAGAGGTTCGAGTAGAGCGGGGCGTAGCTGGGGGTCGAGACCCAGCGGAACACCATGAAAACGGCGATCAGCAGGGCCGCCGTACCGATGACGGCGACGGCCTTCTGCCCGGCCGTGAAGCCGCCGAAGGTGTCGCGGGCGCGCGTGAGGTAACGCGTGAGGCGCTGTTGCATCGATCAGCCGCCCTCAGACCTGCATCCGCATGATCTCGTTGAACGCCTCGACCGCGCGGTTGCGCAGGGAGACCGTCAGCTGGCTGGCGACGGACGCCTCGCTCGCCGCGATCGTGTAGTCGTGGATGTTCTCGAGCTTGCCGGTGGCGGCCTGGACGGCCAGGTTGTCGGCCTTGTCGGTCAGGCCCTCGAGCCGGTCGAGGCCGTCGAGGACCAGGGAGCCGAACTCGGTGTCGGGGCCGGTCGACGGTGCGACCTTGCCCGCGGTCGAGGGCGCGGCGATCGAGCCGAGCGCGTCGGCGCCCGACAACGACGGGAACTGCAGGGGGGTGATGTCCATCAGCGGGCGCCGATCTGGAGGGCCGCGCCGTAGGTGTCCTGCGCGGTCTTCGTGACCTGCACCGACGCCTGGTAGCCGCGCTGCGCCATGACCAGCTCGCTCATCTGCGCGGCCATGTCCATGTCGGGGAGCCGGACGTACCCGTCCTCGTCGGCCAGCGGGTGCCCCGGCGAGTGGACCATCCGGCCCTCGGGGTCGCCCTCGGCGAAGCCCGCGACGTCGACGCCGCCGTCCGAGCGCGGGTCGAAGACGACGTACGTCGCCTGGAAGGCGTCCTCGCTGGTCGGCTTGACGGTGTTGGCGTTGGCGATGTTGCCGGCCAGCGCGTCGAGCCAGACCTGGTGGGCACCGAGCGCGGTGTTGGCGATCCGCAGCGTGTCGAAGGCGCCCATCAGGCCGCACCTCCGGCCATCAGGTTCAGGCGCGAGTCGCGGTCGCTGATCGCCCGACCCATGATCTGGTACTGGTACTGCGTCTGGATGGCGGCGATCGACTCCTTGCGGAGGTCGACGTTGTTGTCGTTGGCACCGACCGGGGTGCCCGTGGCCGAGACGGTCGCGGTGAGGTCGCTCGTCGTGGCGCGGCCGCTCTCGATCGCGCTGGAGAGCGCGGACTCGAACTCGACGCTGCGGGCACGGAAGCCAGGGGTGTCGACGTTGGCGATGTTGTCGGCGATCACCTGCTGTCGCTGGGACAGCCCGTTGATCGCGGAGTGCAACACGAAGCCGACGGCGTCGGACGCTGCGAAGGACACGGTCGATCTCCTGGAGATGCACCGTCCCCGTCAGGGGTCGGTGCGACAGTCGGTGCCGGTCCATCGGCGAGGGTGAGCAATCCGTCGCTCGGGTGCCTGATCGGTGCCTGTCCCGGCGACCTGAGGTCCCCGGTCTGGGACTAGGTCCTGACTATCTCGACCGATCGACCTGCCGCTCGCGTGCTATCCGGCGCCGGCCGCCACCGTCGCGGACCATCAGGTCGGAGACCCGGAGCCGACCGAGGACCTCGAGACCGAGCCTGCGCCTGAGCCTGAAGTCGGCGACGTAGAGGCGGTAGACCGTCCGCAGCACGACCCGGTTGCCCAGCCGGTCCGCCCAGCGCAGGGCGGTCAGGGCACGGTCGAACCTCCGCTGGTCTGCGGCTGTCCACTGCCAGCCCATCAGCTCGCGGAAGTACGGCGGGAGGTTGCCCCGCGTCATGAAGTGGTACGCCGGCCCGAGGACCCGGGAGAGGATCCGGCCCGGCAGCCCCCAGGCCTCGCCGAGGAACCCGAGATCGGCCAGCGACTCGAAGTCGCGGCGCACCTCCGGCGAGATCGCCAGCCGCGGCAGCATGCTCGCCCAGTAGTCCTCGAAGGCCGCCCAGTCCGCCGGCCACCGCTCGGCACGGACGTTGACGCCGGTGGCCAGGGGCCTCGCCTGCTCGACGAGGGTGTCGAGCGCCGGGCGGTCGAGGTCGCCGTACAGCAGGACGTGCTGGTCGACGAAGAAGCGGAACAGGCACGCCGCCACCCACAGCTGCAGGTCGGCGGCGTTGGCGTTGTAGGCCACCGGGCTGTGCTCGCCCGAGCGCACGTGGCGGTGCACCTCGGCGATCGCCGCCCGCATGACGGCGCGGTCCTCGTCGTTGCCCGCGACGGCGAGCGCGAGGTACTGGCCCGTCGTCCGCGCCCGTTTCATCGGGTAGCGCCGCGGGCTCCCCGACACCACCCGGCTCTCGCTCACGCCCTCGCCCACCGGCGGCAGCGCCAGCTGCTGGATGACGTTGGCGACGCCGCTCGTCGCACCGAGGCTGGAGACGGTGCCGAGCAGTGTCGTGGGAGCGGTCCTGAGCACGGTGTGTCCTTGGGTATCTGTCAACGGGCGTGTTCAGATCTGGGCGCACGCAACCTAACGCTGCGCGAAGGGCCGGGTCAAGGAGCTCTCGACCCGGCCCTTCGCGGCGTCGGGGGCTACGTCAGGCGGATCGTCCTGACGGCGGCGCTGGACGGCTGCACGCCCGTCGAACCGGCGTACTGCGCCACCAGGCGGTGCTTGCCCTTGCCGAGCCTGGCCACCTTCAGGGTGAGGACGCCGGCGTGACCGGCGGTCAGGGTGCCCCGCGCGACCACCCGGCCGTTGCGGGCCAGGTCGCGGACGACGACCTGGCCGGTCGGCGTCGCGCTCGCCTGGACGGTTACCCTCGCCCTGCCCTTCTTGCCCGCGGAGACCTTGTAGGTCGCGCTGGTGGTCGAGGTGACCTTCCCCAGCTGACCACCGCCGCCACCGCCGCCGGCGCCACCGCCGGCACCTCCGTCGGCGCCGGTCGCGAAGAGGGGGACGTAGGGCGTCACGAAGCTCTTGTTGCCGCCGTGGCCGGCGACCTTGAACGCCACCTGCAGGTGGTCACCGGAGGTGGCGACCGGGCACGGCGCGATGCCGGCGGTGCGCTCGGAGCAGGTGGGAGCGGGGGTCGCCGTGCCCTTCAGCGCGCGCGTGGCCACGACCGGGACCTGGAACTCGAAGATCTGGCCGCGCGCGAGGGTGATCGCGTGTCCGTTGACCGACGCGATCGCGATGCCGCCGTTGACGCCGCGGGTCAGCTGGACCGGGTCGGTCGTGAAGGTCGGGGTCGGGTCGTCGATGTCGTTGATGCCCCACGTGACGGGCTCGTCGGGGTAGCCGAAGGCGGTCTCGTCGAAGAGCAGCTCCGGTACGACGCTCACGCCGCTGCTGCACGGCAGCCCGACCAGGCCGACGTAGCCGTGCAGCAGGAACGGCTCGCCCACCTTCGGCACCTCGCCGGTCGGAGACCACCACCCGGTGTTGGCGGTGACGCCGGTCGACGGCTGGCCGGTCCAGCAGTCGATGATCGTGTCGGACTGGCTGCTGCCGTCCTGCCACTCCCCGGCCGCCTGGGCGGGGGAGGCGAGGGCCAGCAGGGAGGCCGTGAGGAGGCTCGCGCCGAGGGCGACGAGGGAGGTTCGCTTGCGGTGATGGGGGGTCATGGCGCGGACGCTAGGAGGCTCCGCGTCCCGCTCCGGAGGGCCGAGGTCCCCGGTTTGTCCCCGGTCCTGTCCCGGTCGTGTCCCGTCAGCCCAGCACGGCCCGGAGGTCGAGTGCCAGGCCGAACGCAGCGGCGAGCGGGACCAGCGCGAAGATGCCTCGCACGGTCCAGGTGAGCCCGGAGCTGGCGAGGACGGGCGCCAGGAGCGCCCGGCGCACCGGGAGCAGCACAGCCACGACCAGCGCGACCACGCCGAGCGCCACGACCATCAGCGGGTGAACCAGCGTCAGGACCGGGAGCCAGCGCGGCCATCGGTCGAGGCACCGGTCGACCAGGTCGACCGCGGACGACACGAGCAGGCCGGACAGCAACGGCACCGCGAGGAAGAGCTCGACCGCGACCCCGGTGTCGAGGGCGGTGAAGTCCACGCCGTCGTCGTGGATCACGGCGGTGCCGCCGAGCAGCATCGCCGTGATCCCGACCGTCAACCGTCGCAGGGGCGGCGGGCCGACCAGGAACGGTGCCACGGCGACGTACGCCGCCGCGCCGACGCAGCCGAGCAGGATCCCGAAGGCGAGCAGGTTGTAGATGCCGAACGGCGTGACGCGCCCGATCTCGAACCCGTCGTCGGAGACCAGGCCGGACGAGCCGGGAGAGGCCAGGCGCAGGAGCAGCATCGCGACCCGCAGCAGCACGCCGATGGCGACGCCGGACAGCAGTCCGGCGACGAGGACGACGCGCAGCGTGCGCAGCAGCTCCGCCCGGTACGACGGTGAGCCCACCGGCCGACCGGGCACGGTCACCTGTGCCTCGCGCGGCACGAGGGCACCTGGGCTGCGCCGCACGCTGCGAGCATAGGAAGGTGTCGTCCGCGCGGCATCCCCCCAACAGGTGAGGACGTGCCCGGGGTCAGAGGAGCACGACGGACAGCAACCCGGCGCCGTACCCCGCGATGTCGACAGCGAGGTCCTCGCGCCGCCCCAGCGTGAGCGTGCTGATCCGCACCTGCGGGTCGAGCGGCGGGCCGGCGGGGTGGAGGGCGTGCAGGCGCAGGTGGTCGGCGCCGGCGACGTTGAACGTCGAGGCGGCGATGTTGAGCACCTCGTAGAGGTTCTCGGAGATCGCGTCGGTGACCTTGCCGTCGCCGATCGCGGCGGCGGCGTCACCGACGGGGATCAGGCCGAGCGCGGCGCCGGCGTACGCCGAGAAGGCCAGGTCGCAGGCGATGAGCGCGCTGATGCGCAGGCTGTCGTCGACGTACAGCGCCACCGACGCGGGCGTGTCGGGGCCGGGGGCGAAGGGGGCCGACGGGGTGAGGGTGACGTCGCGACCGAGGAGGTCGGCGAGCAGGTCGCGCAGCTGCTTGGGCTGGGGGAGGTGGACGGTCATCGGTTCGACCTCAGATCACGCTGCGGAGCGCGTCGTCGAACGCCTCCGGGGTGAACGGCTTGGCGATCAGGAAGGCGGCGCCGGCGGACGCTGCCCGCTCGCGCATCTCCTCCGAGCCCTCCGAGGTGACGAACCCGAATGCCACGGTGGAGCCGGAGGCGCGCAGTGCGGAGAGGCAGTCGATGCCGTTCATCTCGGGCATGTTCCAGTCCGAGAGAACCAGGTCGGGGGCCTCGGTCTGCACCATCTCGAGCGCCTGCCGGCCGTTCTCGGCCTCGACGATGTCGTGCCCGCCGTGCCCGGCCTGGCGCAGGGTGCGGATCACGATCTGCCGCATCACTCGGCTGTCGTCGGCGATCAGGATCTTCATCGGGGACCTTCCTGGGGGACGTGGACGGAGACGCGGACAGGGGCGTCCTGCCACACGAGGTCGAGGCGGCAGGCGAGCGTGGAGTCGCTGGAGAAGGCCGCGCGACCGGCGGCCACGGCGGGCAGCGAGAGGACGCTGGGACCGGGCATCAGGCTCTTCACGTTGCCGCCGACCATGTTGACCAGCTCGCCGACGGCGTCGGCCACGTCGCTGTCACTGGCCTCCTCGTCGGCCGGCAGCGCGAGCATCCGGGTGGTCAGGCGGCGGGCGAGGACCTCGTCGAGCTCGACGGTCACGACGCCCTGCCAGCCGCCGCTGATCGTGGTCGCGGCCGACCAGGCGGTGGCGTCGAAGGGCGAACCGGGCGGTACGGCGCGCGGCAGCAGCGTCCCGTCGTCGCCGAGCAGTGCCATCCACACGTCCTCGGTGACGGCGAGCACGTCCTCGCTCTCGGGCACCTCGACGGTCCCGACGTCGAGCGCGCTCATGCCGGGACCAGCCCGAGCAGCGAGAGCTTGTCGACGATCGCGTCCGGGGTGAACGGCTTGATGACGTACTCGTGCGCACCGGCGGCCAGCGCGCGCACGATCTGCCGCTGCTCGCTCTCGGTCGTCACCATCATCAGCGTGACGTCACGCCACTCCGGGTTCGCCCGCACCTCGGTGATGAACGTGTAGCCGTCCATCACCGGCATGTTCCAGTCGACCAGGCACACGTCGGGCACGACGCCCGCGCGCATCTGGTCGAGCGCGGCCTGGCCGTGCTCGGCCTCGCTCGTCTCGAAGTCGAGGTCCGTGACGATGCGGCGCAGGATGCTCCGCATCGCCCGGGAGTCGTCGATGATCATCGCTCGCACGGTCAGGCTCCTGTGCTGGTGAGGGACGGGGTCAGGGTGGTCCGGGCGGACGCGCGGCGGTACGCCGGCACCCGCCCGATCTGCTCGCGCTGCCAGGCCGCCGCGAGGTCGGCCGGCATGTCGAGGGTGGTCTCGGAGGAGCCGAGCAGCAGGTAGCCGTCGTCCGCCAGCATCGGCAGCATCCGGCGCAGGATGTCCTGCTTGGTGGGGGCGTCGAAGTAGATGAGCACGTTGCGCAGCCAGATCACGTCGAAGGTCCCCAGCCCGAGGTACGGCGCCGCGAGGTTGAGGTGCTTGACGGTGACCCGCTCGCGGAGCCGGTCGGCGATCTCCCAGTCCCGGCCCACCCGGGTGAAGTAGCGGACCAGGCTGGTGGCGGGCAGGCCGCGGTTGACCTCGACCTGGCTGTACCTCCCGGTCCGGACCCGCTCCAGCATCGCGGTGGAGATGTCGGTCGCGACGATCTCGTACGTCCAGCCCTCGGGCAGGTGCTGGTCGAGCAGCATCGCGATCGAGTACGCCTCCTGGCCGCTCGAGCAGGCGGCGCTCCAGATCCGCAGCCGCCGGGTGAGCTTCCGGTTCTCCAGCAGTGCGGGCAGCATCGCGTCGGTGAACGCCTGGTACGGCGTGTGGTCGCGGAACCAGCTGGTCTCGTTGATGGTGAGTGCGTCGATCACCTTGCGGCGCTCGTCGGCGTCGAACGCCAGCCGGGCGACGTACTCCTCGAGGCCGAGGCCACGCGCGTTGGCGAGCGGGTTGAGCCGGGCTTCGACGAGGTACTCCTTGCCCTCGTCGTACACCATCGACGTCTCCCGGCGGACGAGCGCCGAGACGGACGCGAAGGCGGTGGACGTCGTCATGCCCGCTCCATCGGCGGTGCTCACGGGGACCTGAGCCCTCAGACGCACGGGTCCCACGCCGATGGAGCAGCCGTGACGCACATAAGGGTTCTCGTCGTCGACGACTCGGCACTGGTACGACGGCTGGTGACCACCGCGCTGCGCCAGGCGCCGGACATCGAGGTCGCCGGGGTGGCCCGCGACGGGCTCGAGGCCGTGCGCATGGTCGACGAGCTCGCCCCCGACGTCGTCACCCTCGACATCGAGATGCCCCACCTCGACGGCCTCGGTGCGCTGACCCAGATCCGCGAGAAGCACGCCCGGTTGCCGGTGATCATGTTCTCGACGCTGACCGAGCGCGGCGCGACCGCGACGCTCGACGCGCTGTCCCGCGGCGCGAGCGACTACGTCACGAAGCCCTCCAACACCGGCCAGATCGCGGACGGGATCGCTGCGATCCGGGACCAGCTGGTGCCCCGGATCCGTGCCCTGGCGGGGATCCGCAAGCTCACGCCCGGCACCGCCGTCCCGGTCGTGCGACGTGAGCTGCCGCGCCCCGCCGTCGCACCTGTCTCCGCACTCCTGATCGGCTGCTCCACCGGTGGACCCGACGCCCTGGCCCGGCTGCTCCCGCGCCTGCCCGCCGACCTCGGCGTCCCGGTCCTCGTCGTCCAGCACATGCCGCCGGTCTTCACCACGATGCTCGCCCAGCGCCTCGACAAGGTCAGCGCACTGACCGTCCGCGAGGCCGTCGACGGCGAGGAGGCGCGCCCGGGCGAGGTCCTGATCGCGCCGGGCGACTTCCACCTGCGGCTGCGGCGGTCCGCGGCCGGCGTACGCGTGGCGCTGGACCAGGGGCCGCAGGAGAACTTCTGCCGCCCGGCCGTCGACGTGCTGTACCGCTCCGCCGTGGAGGTGTACGGCGCCGGCGCGCTCGCCGCCGTGCTCACCGGCATGGGCCAGGACGGTCTCGCCGGGGCGAGGGACCTGGCGGCGACGGGTGCCCGGATCATCGTCCAGGACGAGGAGAGCTCGGTCGTGTGGGGGATGCCCGGTGCGGTCGCCGGCGCCGGCCTCGCCGACGACGTGCTCCCGCTCGAGCAGCTCGCCGACCGGATCATCGCGACCGTACGACGTTCCCGCGCTGCCTGACCCCGGTGGTCGGGGTCGCCCGCGGCCGGGCCTCGAGACCGCCGGCTTCGTGCTGCCGGGACTGTGCTCGGGCCTTCGGTTGGGTGGCCGGTCGGGTTCCGAAAAGGCAGCGACGAGGAAGGTGGGGAGGTGGCTGGGTTCCGCGGTCGGGTTGCGGTCCGCGCGATCACTTCTGTGATGTCTGGTGACATCGCTTCTCCACACCCCGGGAACGAGTTTCCCCTGTCCCCAGGCGGGTTCTGAACGTTCGCTTCTGTCGGCGGTGGGTGGGAGAATTCAGTCATGGATCTCGGAACCCGGCCCCGTTCGACAGCGGCTCTGCTGTCCGGGCTGCGTGCCGAGGTCGAAGGCCGCCAGGCCTCCCTGGTCCGCGAATGGGCGACGATCGTGGAGTGGGCCGGCGACCACATCATCACCGGACCCGAAGGTGCCGCGACCATCACCGAGGGCTACCTCGACACCGGGGTCCCGATCGCCGGGGCGGGTGCCCCGCTGGTCAGCGAGTTCGCGTTGATGGAGCTCGTCGCGGTCCTCGGCCGCACCCCTGACGGTGGCAAGGCCTACGTCGGGCGGGTGATCGAGTGCGCGTGGCGATTGCCGAACGTCTACGACGCCGTGGTGGCGGGGCGGTTGGCTCCGTGGCGTGCTGAGCGGATCGCGGACCTCACCCGTGGCCTGTCGGCTGAGGCGGCGGGGTTCGTGGACCGGCAGCTGTGGAACGCCTCCGGCGTCGGGTGGGCCCAGCTCGAACGCCTCGTCGCGGAGGCGATGTTGCGGTTCGACCCCGACAAGGCCGAGACCGACCGGGCCAAGGCTGCCGACCACCGGCACTTCGACATCAGCGACGTCGACGAGCACGGTCTCGTGCACGTCGACGGGCTGATGGATGCCGCCGACGGGCACGACCTCGACCAAGCCGTCGGACGTCGGGCCGAGGTGCTGGGCCGGCTCGGGGACGACTCCTCACTCGACGTGCGGCGCTCCAAGGCCGCTGCCGAGCTCGCCCGTCAGGACCTGGCCCTGGACCTGCTGGTCCCGGACCCCGCCACGGGAGAGGTCGTCGCGACCGTCCCCGGCCGGAAGGTCGTGTTGAACGTGCACGTCACCGACACCACCCTTGCTGGCCGGAACCCGGTCGGGCGGTGGGAGGAGGGCCGCTGCCCGATCAGCACCGCCCAGATCCGGGAGTGGCTGCGTTCGAAGAGCACCACGATCATCGTGCGGCCGGTGATCGACCTCGCCGACCACGTCCCCGTCGGCTCCTACGAGATCCCCGACCGCCACAAGACCCGCGTAGCGCTGCGGGACCACACCTGCCGCTTCCCCCACTGCACGCGACCCGCAACCAGCTGCGACATCGACCACCACCAACCCCACGACCGGGGCGGCCCGACCTGTCCGTGCAACCTCGTGCCGCTCTGCCGGCGGCACCACCGCGCCAAGACCCACTCGGCCTGGCGCTACGAGACCCCGATGCCGGCAACGTACGTGTGGACCAGTCCGAGCGGGTTCCGGTTCCGGGTCGACCACCGCGGCACCCACCCGGTGCACCCGCCCGACGAGTAGCGACCCCGCCCCGCACCCCGCAGGACTCCACGTCTGCGGGGACGTCGGCACGGCCACCCTCACGTCGCTGACGTTGATCGTCCCTACGCGGTGACGTCGAGGTAGACCGGCACCGGGGGCGTGGTCGTCGCCCGGACCACCCGGTCGGCGACCTGCTGCTGGCGGCGGTTGTCCTCGAGCACCCCGGGGATCGCGGCCATCAGCCGCTGCTGGCGCGCGAGCAGCATCCGGGCGCGGGGGACCAGGTCGCTGGGCAGCGGGCCCAGGTCGGTCGGCGGCAGCCACGGCTCGGGTGTCGTGCCCGTCGCGCCGGCAGGTACGCCCTGCAGCATCTGCTCGGCGTGGTCGGCGTGCGCCTCCAGCCGGTCGAGCGCCTCGGTCCACGACGCGGGGCGGTCGGGCTGCTCCGGGCCGGTCACGAGACGGCCGCCGCCATCGCGGCCTCGCGCCAGGTGTCGCACAGCTGCCGCGAGAGGGTCAGGCTCTCGGTGGTGAGGCGGGGGTCGCGTCGTACGTTGGCGAGGACCAGCCGGTTGCGCAGGAACTCGTAGAGGCTGGCCAGCTGCTTGCCGGCGGGCATCTTGTCGACGTCGAGGCTGTGCTCGAGCTCGAGCACGATGTCCTGGGCGTGCAGCAGGTGGCGGTGCGCCTCCGGCCACTCGCCCGACCGCTGCGCGGCGAGACCACGCTCGACGTCGAGCACGAGGCGCTCGACGAGCATGACGAGCAGGCGGGCCGGGGACGCCGTCGCCACGGCGTTGTCGCGGTAGGCAGAGGTGGCGTTGCGGTGGGTCGCGTACATGGGTCCGTCCTCACTCGCTGGACTTGGTCAGGGAGCTGAGCTGGCTGGAGAGCCAGCTGGACTGGCTCTGCATCTGGGACATGGCCGTCTCGAGGGCGGTGAACTGCCGCTCGAGGGTGGTACGACGCAGCGCGAGCCGGTCGTCCCAGTCGGCGATGCTCTTGTTGAGTCGGGTGATCGCAGCGGTGCGGCCGTTCACGGCGCCGGTGACGGTGCCGCTGGTCTTGTCGCTGGCGCTGGTGGCGACCGCCTGGACCCGGGCCGCGAAGCCGTCGGGTCCGGTGATCGCGGCGGTGACCGCGTCCGGGTCGGCGGCGTACGCGGCGGCGAACTTCGCCTCGTCGAAGGTGAGCTTGCCGTAGCGGTCGAGCTGGATGCCGTACGGCGCCAGCGAGGTCCCGTCCTCCGGGTAGACCGCGGTGGTCAGCCGGCTGGCGACGCCGCGCAGGGTGCTGTCGCCCGACAGCACCCCGGCCTTGGCGGCGTCGGCGTTGTGGGCGGTCGCGGTGCCGATCGCGTCGAGCATCCCGTTGATGTCGCTCACCAGCGACTTCACGGCTGCCGAGCGGGTCGCGGCGTCCCGGGTGACGGCGATGTCGGCGCTGCCGGTCGCGGCGCTGCCGAGGGTGATCGTCACGCCGGGGGTGACGTCGGTGAAGGTGTTGGTGGCCGAGGTCGCGGTGATGCCGCCGATGGTGATGCTGGCGTCGCGTCCCGCGCGGACCGTCGTACCGCCCATCAGCGGCGAGCCGTCGGCCGCCGTCAGGTCGAAGGCCGAGCTGTTGCCGGTCGTGGTGGACTCGACGAGGAGCCGGAACTGGTCGGTGCCTCCGGAGGTGCCGACCTTGACCAGCGTCGCGCGGACGCCCTTGTCGGCGGCGTTGATGGCACTGGCGACCTGCTCCAGGGTGCCGCCGGTGGTGCTGATGGTGACGTCGGCCTGCCCAGCGCGCTTGAGCACGACATCGGTGGCGGCGCCGGTGACGACGTCGGTCTTGGCGTGGGCGTCGGTGAAGGCGAGCTGGTGGCTCAGCGCCGTCTGGCCGACGTTGACGGTGAACGCGCTGGGGGAGGCGGCGTTCGTCGCGGTGACGGTGACCGCGGTGTTGGACGAGGTGGCCTTCAGGGCGGCCCAGGTGCCGGTGGTGGTGGAGGAGGTGGCGAGCGAGCCCGACGTGCTGCCGAGCGTGGCGAGGCGGGCGTTGAGCTGCTGGTAGCTCGACAGCCGGCTCTGCTCGGTGGCGAGCTGGGTCTTGAGCTTGCTCTGCGGAACGGCCTCGAGGGACATCAGCTGGCTGATGATGTCGGCGGTGTTCAGGCCACTGGCCAGCCCGCCGATGCTCGCGGTTGCCATCGATTCCTCCGGAAGGTGTCAGAACGACCACGTGCCGGTGGGGCCATCGGCCCCACCGGCACCTGGGGTGGGTGTGCGATCAGCCGCGGAGCAGCTGCAGCACGCCGTTCGGGGCCGAGTTGGCCTGCGCGAGCATCGCCGTACCAGCCTGCGAGAGGATCTGGGACTTGGTGAAGCTCATCATCTCCGAGGCCATGTCGGTGTCGCGGATCCGCGACTCCGAGGCCGACAGGTTCTCGATCGCGACGTTGACGTTGGCGATCGTGTGCTCGAACCGGTTCTGGTAGGCACCGAGGTTGGCTCGGGCGGTCGACACCGCGCTGATCTGGGTGTCGATCGTGTTGATCGCCGCCTGGGCCGACGCGTGGGTGGCGAAGCTCAGGCCGCCGGCGACGGCCGCACCGGCCGCGATGCCGGTACCGGGGGCGGTGACGTCGACGGTGCCACCGACCTTCGAGGAGACGACCAGCTGGTTGTCCTTGTCGACGGAGGCGCTGAAGTTGGCCGCGAAGCCGGTGTCGGCGTTGAGGGCGTCGGCGACGTCGTTGACCGTCTTGTAGGTGCCGGCCGCGCCGAGGGTGACGGTCGCGGAGGTGGCGGGCGTGGTGGTGGAGAAGGTCACCGCGCCGGTGACGGCGGTCGGGGTCAGCACGTCGAACTCGGCGCCGGCGCTGCCGAGGTTGCTCGCGATCGAGACCACGTTGGCGGTGGCGAGGTTGACCGCGATGTTGCTGTCCGAGTCACCGTCGGCACCGACCTGGAAGTTCAGCGTGCCCGCGCTGCCGTCGAGCAGCTTGGTGCCGTTGAAGTTGGTCGAGTTGCCGATCCGGGTCAGCTCGGAGGTGAGCTGGTCCGCCTCCGCCTTGATGTTGGCCCGGGCCTCGGTGTTGTTGCTGTCGTTCGACGCCTGGACCGCGAGGTCGCGCATGCGCTGCAGGATGGAGTGGACCTCGGTGAGGGCGCCCTCCGTGGTCTGCACGACCGAGATGCCGTCCTGGGCGTTGCGGACGGCGACCTTGAGGCCACCGACCTGGGAGCGCAGGCCCTCGGAGATCGCGAGGCCGGCGGCGTCGTCGGCGGCCCGGTTGATCCGGAAGCCGGACGACAGCTTCTCCATGGACTTCGAGAGCTGACCCTGCGTCACCGACAGGTTGCGGTAGGCGTTGGTGGCCTCGATGTTCTGGTTGATGCGAAGACCCATGATGTTTCCCTCCTGGAATCAGGTCGATTGTTCGGGGACCGTCCGTGGTCGCCCGTCGGGGTGGTGATCGGTACGCCGCTGGCCGGGTTGAGAGGTCTTCCGAAAAATCCTGGGCCGGTCGTAGCGTGCCGTGCATGACGACCTCGCAGGACCGCCGCCAGCCGCCTGTCGACGGGTCCGAGGTGGACACGCTGCGCGGCTTCCTCGACTTCCACCGCGACACGCTGCGCTGGAAGTGCGCCGGCCTCGGCGACGAGGAGCTATGCCGCCCGGTGCCGCCCACGGACATGACCCTCGCCGGCCTGGTGCTGCACCTGACGATGGTCGAGGCCGGCTGGTTCAACCTGACCTTCGCGGGCGGGTGGCGATGCCGGGCTGGCTCTCGATCGCCGACGTCGGCGATCCCGACTGGTCGTGGCGGCACGCGCACGAGTTCGGCGCCGACCAGCTGTGGCAGTGGTACGACGAGGCGGTGCCGTCTCCGACCGGGTCGTCGCCGACGCGCTGGCGACCGAGCAGGGCCTGGCCACGCGGGCAGTCGACCCCGAGGAGCCGGTCACGCTGCGCTGGCTGCTCGCTCACATGATCGAGGAGTACGCGCGGCACAACGGGCACGCCGACCTGCTCCGCCAGGCGATCGACGGCCAGGTCGGGGAGTAGGGCGCAGGCCGTCAGCCGACCGCGTCGAGCGGGCTGACGCCGCGGCGCATCCCGGCCGCGTGCCGGGCCGCGACGGCGGCGAAGTACGACTCGCGCCGGCGCTGGGCGACGCCACCGCTCTTGCCCGTCGGGCGGACCAGGGCCGGCTCCAGCTCGTGGTTGAGCGCGTCACGCAGCAGCGACAGCGCCTCGGCCCGCATCTGCGAGATCCGGGAGTCGGTGACGCCCAGGTCGGCGGCGATGTCGGCCATCGGCCGCTCGGAGAAGAAGTAGTCCTCGACCACCACACGCAGCCGGTCCGGCAGCTCGGCGATCGCCTCGCGCAGGTAGGTCAGCCGCTCGCCGTGCTCGAGCAGGTCCTCGGGCGAGGGAGCGCGGGTGGGGACCAGCTCCTCGATCGGGGTCGTGCTCGAGCCCTGCAGCGACAACACCTGGGCTCGGGAGACGTCGTCGTCGTTGGCGGCGACCTCGTCCTCGCTCAGGCCGGTCGCCCGGGCGACCTCGGCCAGTGTGGGGGTCCGGCCGAGGACCACGGCGAGCTGGTTGCGGGTCTCGGCGAGGTCGCGGGCGCGACGTCGTACCGAGCGCGAGGCCCAGTCGACCGAGCGCAGCTCGTCGAGGAGGGCCCCGCGGATCCGGGTGGCGGCGTACCGGTCGAACGGAACGCCCCGGGTCTCGTCGAACGCGCGGGCCGCCAGGACCAGGGCGGTCAGGCCGGCGGAGGTGAGGTCGTCGCGGTTGACGTGGGACGGCACCCGACCCATGGTCTCCCGCACGATGTGTCCCACCAAGGGCATGTGGCTGGTGATCAGCTCGTCGGTACCCGAGGTGGCGACGGTGGCCTCGTTCGCGTTCACATGCACGAGGTTCCGGCCTCGTGGTGGCGGCGCGCAGGGCAATGGCCGCCAAGTGTCCGGTCGGTCGGGCGAATGGGGACCCAGGTCCCGGGTCCGGGTGGTCCGCACGGACATCCGTGCGGTGCCCGTTCGGCGAAAACGCTCAGGTCGGGTGTCCCGCGGGCGATGGGACGGCACGAAGGTCCCCGGCTCGGGGAGGACGAAGGGGGAGTGTCGTGGTCGACACCGCAGACATGGACAAGCTGTCACAGGTCCTGTGGCGGGAGCGCGAGATGCTCGAGGCACTGGCCTACCGGCTGGAGGTCGAGCGGCTGGTGCTCGCCAGCGGCCGGACCCGGTGGCTGGTCAACGCCACCCGGGACATCGAGGACCTGCTCGACGACCTGCGCGCCACCGAGGTGCTGCGCGCTGCTGCCGCCGACGAGGCCGCCGCGATCCTGGGGCTGACGCCCAACCCGTCGCTGGCCGCGCTCGCGGAGGCGGCACCCGACCCGTGGCACGGCATCCTGCGCGACCACCGTGACGCGCTGGTCGCCATCGCCCGTGACATCGCGGAGACCTCCGAGGAGGCCAAGGGCCTGCTCACCGCCGGCTACCGCTCGGCGCGGGAGACCCTCCTCGCCATCGGCGGCACGACGACCGCCAGCTACACGCACGCCGGCACCGTGGTCGCCGACGCCCCCCGTCACCACCTCCTCGACCGGAGCCTGTGATGGCCGGGTCGTTCGGGTCGATCAACACCGCTCTCTCCGGGCTGCGCTACAACCAGGTCGCGCTCGACGTGGCCGGCAACAACATCGCCAACGCCAGCACGGACGGCTACGTCCGCCGCCGCGTCGTCGGCGCCTCGGTCAGCAGCGCACAGGCCGCCCTGTGGTCGCGCTACGACGGCCACGGCGAGGGTGTCGCGGTCGGCGAGGTGCGCCGGATGAGCGACCCGCTGCTCGACTCGCGGGTACGCCGCGAGCACGGGATGCTGTCCTACCTCTCGACCAGCCGCACGATCCTGGCCCGGGTCGAGGAGGGCGTCGGCGAGCCCGGCCCCAACGGCGTGCACGCCGCGATGCTCGAGCTCCGCAACGCCTGGCAGGACCTCTCGCTCAACCCCGGCAGCACTGCCGCCCGCCAGCAGGTCCTCGGCCGCGCCGAGACCCTCGCCCAGGCGCTGCGCGGCCAGGTCGCCAACGTCGCGGGCGAGGAGGCGGACCAGCGCATCCACGCCACCAACCTGGTCAGCGAGGTCAACACGGCCGCGTCCGGCCTGGCGGCGCTCAACCACGACATCCTCGTCACCGAGCAGAACGGCACCGACGCGGGCGTGCTCCGCGACCGCCGCGACGTGCTCGCGACGCGGCTGGCCGAGCTCACCGGCGGCGTCACCACCGTCCAGGCCGACGGCCAGTTCACCGTGACCGTCGCCGGCACGCCGCTCGTGCAGGGCAAGGAGGCCGGCACCTTCGTGCTCGCCTCCGGCATCACGCCGGCCGGCGCCGCCGACGGCTCCCCGATCACCTACCGGATCGACGCGTCGTGGGGCAGCACCGTCCTCCCGTCCGGCGCGACCGGTCCCGGCGGTGAGCTCGGTGCGGTCACCGAGGTGTTGACGACCACCCTGCCGGCGTACCGCGCCGGCCTGGACGCGGTCGCCGCGGACCTCGCCGCGACCGTCAACGCCCAGCAGGCGGCGGGCTTCGACGCGACCGGCACTGCCGGGGCGCCGCTGTTCGGCTACGACCCGCTCGTCGGCGCGGCCAGCCTGCAGGTCGCGATCACCGACCCTGCCGAGCTCGCCGCCTCCAGCGTCGGCGGCGGCGCCCTCGACGGCAGCAACGCCGACCTGCTCAGCCGGATCGGCACCTACCCGGACGCCTACCAGCGCCTGGTCAACGGTCTCGGGACGGACGTGGCGGCGCTCGATCGTCGTACGGCCAACCAGACGTCGCTGACCGGCGCCCTCGACGACGCCCGCGAGCAGCAGGCGGGCGTCAACCTCGACGAGGAGACCGTCAACATGGTCTCCGCGCAGCGGGCCTACGAGGCCGCGGCGCGGCTGATGACGACCCTCGACGAGGTCCTCGACACGCTCATCAACCGCACCGGCCTGGTCGGCCGCTAGCGACCACGGGGGAACTGGACGTCATGACGATCGGACGCGTCACGCAGCGGATGCTCACCGACGGCTCGCTCGCGAACCTGCAGCGCAACCTCGGCCAGCTGGCCTCGCTGCAGGAGCAGCTGTCGACCGGGCGGGTCATCAACCGGCCCTCCGACAACCCGACCGGGACCACCGCCGCCATGCGGATCCGGACCTCGGTCTCCGACCAGGCGCAGTACGCCCGCAACGCCCAGGACGGCCTCGGGTGGCTGACCCAGGTCGACAGCACCCTCGACGGCGTGACGACCGCCGTACGCCGGGCGCGCGACCTCGCGCTCCAGGGCGCCAACACCGGCGCGATGGGCCAGCAGGCCCGCGACGCGCTCGCCATCGAGATCGACGGCGTCCGCGAGCAGCTGCTCGGCCAGGCCAACGCCAGCTACCTCGAGCGGCCGGTGTTCGGCGGCGTGACGGGCGGGGGCCAGGCCTACGACGCCACCGGCAACTGGGTCGGCGTGGCCGGCTCCGTCAACCGCCGGGTCGCCGACGACGTCGTCGTCCAGGTCGACGTCGACGGCCGCACCGTCTTCGGCGACGGCGCCAGCTCGGTGTTCGCCGAGCTCGACGCGCTCGCCACGGCCCTGCGCGCCGGCGACACCGCCGGCATCAGGGCGTCGGTCGACGTGCTGCGCACGCGCGAGAACACCGTCACGGGCGTCCGCGCCGCGGCCGGCACCCGCTACCAGCGCATCGAGCAGTCGGCGCAGGCCGCCGACGACGCGAAGATGTCGTTGGAGAACAACCTCAGCTCGATCGAGAACGCCGACCTCGCGGACACGACCGTGCACCTCAAGCTGCAGGAGGTCGCCTACCAGGCCGCCCTCGCCGCGACCTCGCGCGTCATGCAGCCCAGCCTGCTGGACTTCCTGCGATGATCGAGCGCATGGACCTCCCCGTCATCGAGCTCGCCCACCCGATGCCCGGGTTCCCCGACGACGCCCGGTTCGCGCTCGTGCGCCTCGACGACGACGGCGTGCTCCACGGCTTCCGCTCGCTCGACAGCCAGGACCTGCAGTTCGTGGTCGTGCCGCCCGCACCGTTCTACCCGGACTACGCGCTCGACCTCGACGACGAGACCGTCACCGAGCTCGGCATCGACGAGACCACGGCCGGCGACGTGCTCGTGCTGCTCGTCGTCCGCGCCGGCGCCACCCTCGCCGACACCACCGTCAACCTGCGGGCCCCGCTCGTGGTGAATCCCGCCACCCGCCGCGCCAGCCAGGTCATCCTCGACGACGCGGACCTGCCGCTCGCCGCGCCGTTGGTCGCGTGACGCGCCGCCCGACGCGATAGCCTCACCACGTGCTGGTTCTCTCGCGTCGCATCGGCGAAAGCGTCGTCATCGGTGGCGGCTCGCCCGAGGCCGTCACGATCACGGTCCTCGAGGTCCGCGGTGACGTCGTACGCATCGGCATCGACGCGCCCCGCTCGGTCGCCGTGCACCGCGCCGAGCTGCTCGCCGAGCTCGCCGACGCCAACGCCGACGCCGCCTCCCCGCCCGAGGCCGCCGTCGCCTCCCTCAGCGAAGCCCTGCGCTCGCGCACCTGATCGCGCTGCTGCTCCGGCGGGGGCTGGGTGCTGTGACACGTGGTTCGCCGCTGTGGGCGCCATGAGTCCGCTGCAACACGCACTCTGGTCACCTTCGCGCCCCGAGTCACCTCTCCCAGCCCCCTGCAGGCCGGAGACGTACCCCGCGCCCTGGGACTAGGTCCCAACTCTCTTGACTCGCCTCACCCGGCCCCGCTCAGGGCCGATGGGGAGCGAGCCTGAAGGGAGGCGCGGATGGACGACGACGCCGAGATCATCGCCGAGTTCCTCGTGGAGTCCCACGAGAACCTCGACCAGCTCGACCGGGACCTGGTCGAGCTCGAGCAGCAGCCCGACTCGCGGGAGCGGCTGTCGAGCATCTTCCGCACGATCCACACGATCAAGGGGACCAGCGGGTTCCTCGCCTTCAACCGGCTCGAGCAGCTCACGCACGTGGGGGAGACCCTGCTGTCGCGGCTGCGCGACGGGGAGGTCGTGATGACGCCCCCGATCGCCGAGGGACTGCTCTCGATGGTCGACACGGTCCGCGCGCTGCTCGACGGGATCGAGCGCACCGGGCGCGACACCGACCCGGCCGTCGACGTCGCCCCCGTCGTCGCGGTCATCGAGGGCCTGCTGGCGGCCGACTCGGTCACGGAGGAGCCGGACGTGTCCCCGGCGGCTCCGTCCGCGACCGAGCCGGCGCCGCCCGTCGCCGTCGCCGCGGAGCCCGAGCCGGAGCCCCAGCCGGTCGCCGCGGAACCCGAGCCCGTACCAGAGCCGGCACCCGAGCCCGCGCCCGAGCCGGTCGCCGCCGAACCGGAGACGGCGCCCACCCCCGCCGCCCCCGCAGCCCCTGCCGCCGACGAGCCCTGGGACGGCATCGAGCGCCGGGTGGCGGTGGACGCGACGGTCCGGGTCGACGTCGACCTCCTCGACGACCTGGTCGACCTGGTGGGCGAGCTGGTGCTCACCCGCAACCAGCTGCTGCAGCGCAGCCTGGGCTCCGCCGACGCCGAGCTGGTGCGCGCCAGCCAGCGGCTGGACCTGGTGGCCAGCGAGCTGCAGGAGTCGATCATGAAGACGCGCATGCAGCCGATCGGCCAGGTCTGGTCGAAGATGCCGCGGGTCGTTCGCGACCTGTCCCACCAGCTCGGCCGCGAGGTCGAGCTCGTGATGGAGGGGCACGAGACCGAGCTGGACCGCAGCCTCCTCGAGGCCGTCAAGGACCCGCTGACCCACCTGGTCCGCAACTCCCTCGACCACGGCATCGAGCCGCCCGACGTACGACGCGCCGCCGGCAAGGACCCGAAGGGCACGCTCACGTTGCGGGCCTACCACGAGTCCGGCCAGGTGGTCGTCGAGATCGCCGACGACGGCAAGGGCATCGATCCCGCGACGATCGGCGCGGTCGCCGTCGAGCGCGGCGTCGTGACCCGCGACCAGCTGGCCCGGATGGACAGCCGCGACGTCCTCGGCCTGATCTTCCGGCCCGGCTTCTCCACCGCGGCCGAGGTCTCCAACATCTCGGGCCGCGGCGTCGGGATGGACGTCGTGCGCACCAACATCGAGCGGATCGGCGGCAGCGTCGACGTCTCCTCCGAGCCCGGACGCGGTACGACGACCCGGGTCCGGATCCCGCTGACCCTGGCCATCATCCCGGCTCTCGTGGTCGGGGAGGGCGGCGAGCGCTACGCCATCCCGCAGGCCAACCTGGTCGAGCTGGTGCGCATCGAGGGCGACGACCTGCGCCGCCAGGTCGAGGACCTCGCCGGCGCGCCCGTGCTGCGGCTGCGCGGCAAGCTGCTGCCGCTGGTGTCCCTCGCCGAGACCCTCGGCGGCGCGAGTCCCGAGGACGAGGCGCTCACCGTCGTCGTCCTCCAGTCCGACGACGTCCGCTTCGGGCTGTGCGTCTCGGAGGTGCACGACACCCAGGAGATCGTGGTCAAGCCGATCGGGCGCCAGCTCAAGGCGCTGACCATGTACGCCGGCGCGACGATCATGGGCGACGGCCGGGTGGCCCTCATCCTCGACGTCCCCGGGATCGCCGGCACCGTCGGGGTCGGCGCCACCCAGCAGGACGCCACCGACGGCCGGACGCTGGGCGCCGACGACCGGACAGCGCTGCTCGTGCTCGAGGTCGCCGACGGCCGCCGGGCGGCGCTGCCGCTGGCCGCGGTCGCCCGGCTCGAGGAGTTCGGCCGTGACCGGGTCGAGCGCAGCGGCACGTCCGAGGTGGTGCAGTACCGCGACGGGATCCTGCCGCTGGTGCGGCTCGCCTCCGCGATCGGCCTGCCCGACACCAGCGACCAGGGCGAGCAGATCAGCGTCGTCGTCCACGAGACCGGAGATGCCGCGGGTGCCGTCGGCATCGTCATCGACAAGGTGCTCGACGTCGTCGAGGTGGCGATCAGCGCGAGCGAGGTCGGTCGTCGTACCGGCGTCACCGGCAGCGCCGTCGTCCAGGACCGGGTCACCGACCTGGTCGACCTCGAGGCCGTCGTCGCACGATCGGGGGTGCCCGCATGACCACGACCGGCACGATCGCCCGCACCGCCGAGCAGTACTGCACCTTCTGGGTCGCCGGACTGTTCTTCGGCGTCGCCGTCGACGAGGTGCAGGAGGTGCTGCGGCGCCAGCCGATGACGCCCGTCCCGCGGGCCGATCGCGCCGTCACCGGCCTGATCAACCTGCGCGGCCAGATCGTCACCGCCGTCGACCTGCGGGTGCGGCTCGGGCTGCCCGACCGCGAGGGCGACGAGCTCCCCATGAACGTGATCGTCCGCAGTCGTGGCGAGGTGGTCAGCCTCCTCGTCGACGACATCGGCGACGTGATCGACACCGCCGGCGTCGACCCGCACCCCGTGCCGTCGACCATGCCCCGTGCGGTCCAGGACGTCGTCCGCGGCGTCCGCCCCCTGCCCGACTCCATCCTGCTCGTCCTCGACGCCGACCGCGCGGTCGACGTCGCCACCACGCCCGACACCACCGGAGGAAACCCGTGACCGAGACCCTTGACCCGCCGGTTAACGGCACCGGCCCCGCACCGACCACCCGCAAGACGCGGACGGTCGCGCCCGCCGTCGACTTCGCGCTGTACGACGCGCTCGACACCGGCGCGTTCGTCGTCGACCGTGACTACTGCATCCGCTACGTCAACCGGCAGGCACGCACGGAGCTCGCCGCCGGCGGCCCGGGCATCCCCGACATCGACCCCGACACCCTGGTCGGCGTCTCCTTCGAGGTCATCTACACCCACCCCGAGCTCGGTGCCCGGCTCACCGCGACCGACGAGCACCTGCCGCTCACCGACCGCGTCACGAGCGAGGTCACCACGCACGACGCGTCGTTCGCCGCGATCCGCGACGCCAGTGGCGCCTACGTCGGCGCGCTGGTCACCTTCGAGGACGTGACCGAGCGGCTGCGGGTCGAGCAGCAGATGGCCATCGCCAGCTCGATGATGGAGAACAGCCCGACGAACATGATGTTCGCGGACCGTGACTTCGTCATCCAGTACATGAACCCGGCCTCGCTCGAGACCCTGCGCAGCCTCGAGGGCGTGCTGCCGGTCAAGGCCGACGAGGTCGTCGGCTCGAGCCTCGACATCTTCCACAAGAGCCCGGCGTACCAGCGCGGCCTGCTGGCGACGGCGGAGCACCTGCCGCGTCGCGCGAACATCATGGTCGGCGAGGAGACCCTCGACCTGCTGGTCAGCGCGATCACCGACGCCAACGGCGAGTACGTCGGCGCGATGGCGACCTGGGAGGTGATCACCGAGCGGGTCCGGATGGAGCAGGAGGTCGCCCGGGTGACCTCGATGATGGAGAACAGCCCGACGAACATGATGTTCGCGGACCGTGACTTCGTCATCCGCTACATGAACCCGGCCTCGCTGACCACGCTGCGCAGCCTCGAGGGTGCGCTGCCGATCAAGGCCGACGAGGTCGTCGGCTCGAGCCTCGACATCTTCCACAAGAACCCCGCCTACCAGCGCGGCCTGCTCGCCACGGCGGAGCACCTGCCCCGGCGGGCGAACATCAAGGTCGGCGAGGAGACCCTCGACCTCCTGGTCAGCGCCATCACCGACGACAAGGGCGAGTACATCGGCGCCATGGCGACCTGGGAGGTGATCACCGACCGGCTGCGGATCGAGCGCGAGAGCGCCGAGGCGGCCGCCGACACCTCGGCCGTCAACAAGATCCTGTCCGGGCTCGGCTCGGCGACCGACGCGGACGCGGCGATCCAGGTCGCGCTCGACACCGTGCGCGGCGAGTTCGGCTGGGCGTACGGCTCCTACTGGAGGGTCGACCCCGCCGATCGGCTGCTCAAGTTCGACCGTGAGTCCGGCGACGCCGGCCCGGAGTTCCGGCAGGTCACCCTGCAGGCGTCGTTCGCCGAGGGCACCGGCCTGTCCGGCCGGGCCTGGGCCCAGCGCGACCTGTACTTCACCAAGGACATCGGCGAGATGACCGACTGCGTGCGGGCGCCCGTCGCCCAGCGGGTGGGCGTCAAGTCCGGCGTCTGCTTCCCGGTCATCGTCGACGGCGCGGTCGTCGGCACGATGGACTTCTTCGCGACCGAGACCCTCCAGCCGAGCACGCAGCGTCTCGACGCGCTGCGCAACGTCGGCCGGCTGGTCTCCGAGACGATCGCCCGGATCAACCGCGAGGTCGAGGAGCGCGAGGCGGCTGCCGTGCTCGCCGGCAAGGTCGCGCAGATCCTCGACGTCGTCTCCGCGGCCGCCACCGGCGACCTCACCCGCGAGCTGGACATCGAGGGCGAGGACGCCGTCGGCCAGGTCGCCGACGGGCTGCGCGCCCTGATGAGCACCCTGCGCTCCAGCATGGGCAACATCAGCGGTGCGGCCGAGACCCTGGGCGCGGCCGCGACCCAGCTCACCTCGCTCGCCGAGGGCATGGGCGAGGGTGCCTCGATGACCTCCGACCGCGCGGCCTCCGCGTCGAGCGCGTCGGTGCAGGTGTCCGCGTCGATCCAGACCGTCGCCACCGCGGCGGAGGAGATGACCGCGTCCATCCGCGAGATCGCCAAGAACGCCACCGAGGCCGCGACCGTCGCCACGGACGCCGTCACCGTCGCCTCCGAGGCCCAGGGCACCGTCGCGTCGCTGGGCGAGTCGTCCGCCGAGATCGGCCAGGTCATCAAGGTGATCACCTCGATCGCCCAGCAGACCAACCTGCTCGCCCTCAACGCGACCATCGAGGCCGCCCGCGCCGGCGACGCCGGCAAGGGCTTCGCCGTGGTCGCCAACGAGGTCAAGGAGCTGGCCAAGGAGACCGCCAAGGCGACCGAGGAGATCGGCCAGAAGATCGAGGCGATCCAGAGCGACACCCAAGGTGCCGTCTCCGCGATCAGCCGGATCGCCGACGTCATCGCGCGGATCAACGACATCCAGTCGACGATCGCCTCCGCGGTGGAGGAGCAGACCGCCACCACCAACGAGATCGCGCGCTCGGTCACCGAGGCCGCCGCCGGCGCCAACGGCATCGCCGAGGACGTCACCCAGGTCGCCACCGCCGCCGCCGACACCCGCGAGGGCGCCCAGAACACGCTCACCTCCGCCACCGAGCTCACCGGTGTCGCCTCCGAGCTGCGCGACATGGTGGGTCGCTTCCAGCTCTGAGTCGGCCTGGCCACCGCAAGCGCATGGATCCCCGGACAGCCGGGGATCCATGCGCTTGTCAGATGTTGCAACCCCGGACAAGCGCATGAAAAACCCCCGCCCCTGTGACGCAGGGGGCGGGGGTTTCGTACGTCGAGCAGGTGGCTCAGCCCACGCGGCGGTCCACGGCGGGGGGAACCGAGCCCAGCGCGGGGCCGGCGGCGGGCGCCGATCCCTCCGCGCCGCGCAGGCGTACGGCGAGCAGTGCGGCCTGGGTGCGGTGCTGGAGGCCGAGCCGGGAGAGCAGCCCGGTGACGTGGTTCTTGACGGTCTTCTCGGCCAGGTAGAGCTTCTCGGCGATCTGCCGGTTGGTCATGCCCTCGGCGATGAGGAAGAAGATCTTGCGCTGCTGCGGGGTGAGCTCGCAGATGACGTCGAGCGACTTGCGCTGCATCTCCATCTGCTCGACGACGCGGTTGGCGACGGCGGGGTCGATGAGCGAGTGGCCGCCGGCGACCAGCTTGATGCCGTTGAGGAGCGAGTTGCCCTCGATCTTCTTCAGCACGTAGCCGGACGCGCCGGCGAGGATCGCCGCGGAGATGGCGTCCGGGTCGTCGTACGTCGTCAGGATCAGCGCCTTGATGTTCGGGTCGACCGAACGCATCTCGCGGCAGATGTCGACGCCCGTGCCGTCGGACAGGTTGGCGTCGAGGACCGCGATGTCGGGGCGCAGCTGGAGGATCTCGCGCAGCGCCACGGTGGCGCTACCGGACTGGCCGACCACCTCGAGCTCGGGGTCGGTCTCGAGCAGGCTCGCCACACCACGGCGGACGACCTCGTGGTCGTCGACGATGTAGACGCGGATCGGATTCTCGGCTGGCACGGTAAAGATTCTCCGGTGTGACGCGCCGGTGGTCGATCCCTTCGGGACAGGTCGGCACGGAGGATCTGGTTGCGTGACCCGGAAGGACTAGTCCTTCGTGGTCGAACGACAGTGTCAGCGTGCGCGGAGGTCGGCCAGCGCGGCCGAGACGTCGCGCTCGCTGCGCCGCAGCTCGGCGAGCAGGGCGACGATGTCCTGGGTGGTGAGGTGCTCGTCCGCCGTCGGCGGGGCGAGGCACTCGACCGCCTCGGCGGCGGTGATCCGGGTGCCGATCTCGAGGCGGTACGACGTGTCGGCGAGCTCGAAGGCGACGTCGGCGACGACGGCGGTGAAGTGCTCGTCAGCCTCCGGGTCGTGCACGACGAGGTGCTCGCCGGGCTCGAGACCGCGCCTCAGGCCGGCGCCGGTGTGGCTGACCGCGAGCGAGCGGCTGCGCCGGGTGAAGGGGCTGAGCGCCACCACGATCTGCTCCACCACGACCTCCGACGGGACCGGGGCGCCGGGTGCGCCCTCACACCTTGTCCAACACCGGAGCGGCGACACCGTTACGCCGGACGCGGTCCTCTCGTGGATAGTCCGTTCGGATCATGGTCGATGACCCGTTGGGGTGGTCACCCGTATGGGATCGCGCTAGGTTGGGTAGCGACGCAACAGACATGTGGCCAAGCCCACCGCCACGCCGCTCTCGAAATTCGGGAGTATCCAAATGTCCACCGCATCGATTCCCACCATCCCCCACCGCTCCACCGCTTCATCCACCGGCCGGGTCAGCTCCGCCGAGCGCAAGGCGCGAACCGCAGAGCTGCTGGCACAGGCCCGGGAGTGTCCGCCAGGGGAGCGGGACGACCTCTTGCAGGAGGTCATCGTGCTCAACATCCCCGTGGCGCGCACCCTCGCGGCCCGCTACCGCAACCGTGGTCAGTCCGCCGACGAGCTCGAGCAGGTCGCCTGCCTCGCGCTGACCCGCGCGGTGCAGTCCTTCGACCCGGAGCGCGGCGACGACCTGCTGGTCTTCGCCGTGCCGAGCATCCTCGGTGAGCTGAAGCGGCACTTCCGCTCGGCTGCCTGGGCGGTCCGGCCGCCGCGCCGGCTCCAGGAGATCCGCCCGCGCGTGGTCGCTGCCGAGGAGGAGCTGGCCCAGCTCCTCGGACGGCCGCCGACACCGCAGGAGCTGGCCGAGGAGCTCGACTGCCCCGCGGCCGAGGTCGAGGAGGCGCTCGCCTGCGGCGACCTGGCCCACGCCGCGTCGCTCGACGAGCCGGTCGCCGCGACCGGTAGCCCGCTCGGTGACCTGTTGCCGACGGTCGAACCCGGCTTCGAGCACAGCGAGGCCGTGGCGATGCTCGGGCCGGCGTGCCGCAAGCTGAAGCCGCGAGACCGCCGCATCCTCCGGATGCGGTTCTACGACCAGTACACCCAGCAGGAGATCGCCGACGAGCTGGGCGTGACCCAGGTCCAGGTGTCCCGCCTGCTGCAGCGGATCTTCACCGACCTGCGCCGCTCCGTCGGCGTGGACCTGAGTCCGCACGCGGCCTGATACCACCGCGCCCCATGCGAATTGGTCCCGGATTCACGCATTCCACGACCGAGTCGCATGGGGTGCGGTCAGGTCAGGGGCGGAACAGCACCTTGACCATGCCGTCGTTCTTGGCGCGGAAGTCGTGGTACGCCGCCGGCGCCTCCTCGAGTGGCAGGTGGTGGGTCGCGAACGACTCCACACCGAGGTGGTCCGTCGGCTCCAGCAACAGCGCCAGGATGTCGTCGCTCCAGCGCCGCACGTTGGCCTGACCCATCCGCAGCTGCACCTGCTTGTCGAACATCTCCATCAGCGGCATCGGGTCCATCGGGCCGCCGTACACGCCCACCACCGACACGGTGCCGCCGCGCCGGACGGCCTGGATGGCCAGGTGCAGCGCGGCGAGCCGGTCGACGCCGGCACGGCGCATCAACGGCTGGGCGACGCGGTCCGGGAGCAGTCCGACCACCTTCGCCATCGACTCGGCCGCGGGAGATCCGTGCGCCTCCATGCCCACGGCGTCGATGACCGCGTCGGCGCCCCGTCCGCGGGTCACCTCGAGCACCGTCGTGACGGTGTCGGCGTCGCTGTCGGTGACCAGCACCTCGGCGCCGTACGCCGAGACCCGCTGCAGGCGCTCGGGAACCGGATCGACGACGAACACCCGGATGCCGCGCATGAGGGCGATCCGGGCGCACATGTCGCCGATCGGACCGGCGCCGAGCACCAGCAGGGTGTCGCCCGGCTGCAGCGCGGCGTACTCCACCGCCTGCCAGGCGGTCGGCAGGACGTCGGAGAGGAACACGAAGCGGTCGTCGGGCGGCCCGTCCGGCACCTTGATCGGCAGCCGGTCCGCGAACGGCACCCGCAGGTACTCCGCCTGGGCTCCCGGCACCTGCCCGTACAGCTTGCTGTAGCCGAACAGGCTCGCGCCGGTGCCCTGCTCGACGTTCTGGGTCGTCTCGCACTGGCTGTGCAGGCCATGGGCGCACATCCAGCAGCGGCCGCAGCTGACGTTGAACGGTACGACGACGCGGTCGCCCGGGCGCAGCGACGTGACGTCGCGGCCGACCTCCTCGACGACGCCGATCGGCTCGTGGCCGACGACGTCGCCGACCTCCATGAACGGTGCGAGCGGCTCGTACAGGTGCAGGTCGGACCCGCACAGCCCGCTCGAGGTCACCCGGACCACGATGTCGTCCGGGTCCTGGATCCACGGGTCCGGGACGTCCTCGACGCTCATCCGGCCCTTGCCCTGCCAGGTCACGGCCCTCATGACTTCTTCCTCCTGCGTCGGTCGCGGTGGCTGTCGTCGCACCACGGCAATCGGTCGGACCGGCCGCAGCGACACACCGCCACGACCGCTCGCTCGACGGGAGCCGCCGTGCCGTCGACACCGACCACCTCGTCGGCTCCACGCACCAGCAGGGGCCCGCCGGGACAGTCCGTGACGACGACCCGTCGGTTGCTCATCGCCCGATCACCCCGCAGCCCGGTCGTCGCGACCGGTCCGCCACCTGTCGAGCAGCACCTCGCCCGCCAGGCCGTCGACGGCCAGGCACGCGGTGGCGCCGAAGACCACGTCGGGAGCCAGGTCCGGCTCGTCGGCGACGAGTGCAGCACAGATCCCGCGGATCGCGAGTTGCTCGTGCACGGCGTCGGCCTCGACGTGCTCGTCGTAGTAGTCGGCCACCGCGTCGGGCAGGTGCAGGCGCCGCGCTCCGCGCAGGATCCGCCCGCACGGCAGCGAGCTGGTCGCCTCGAAGGCGGCCAGGTGACCCATCGCGGCGCCGCGCAGGCGGCGGTTGAGGGCGAACAGCGACATCAGGTTGACCGAGGCGAGCGTCGCGCCGCTCGCCTCCTCGACGTACGGCGCGAGGTCGGTCGGCATGCCCAAGGAGTCCAGGGCGCGGGCGAACAGCGCCTGGTGCAGCCGGTCGGGCCGGCCGCCGCCGTACTCGTCGTACTGCAGCTCGGCCAGCGCCACCTTCGCAGCACCGCCGATCCGCGGCAGCACGAAGCTCTGCGGGTCGGACTCGCGCAGGTGGTAGACCGCGCGCTCGGCGAGGTAGGAGCAGAACTCCTCACGGGTCGCGCGGCGGTGCAGGAACTGGGCGACGTCCGAGGGGCCCGAGCGCGCGGTCATCCGGACCAGCGCGGCGGTGACCTGCTCGGCCGGGCTGTCGCCCAGGTCCTCGAGCGCGGGCGCGTCCTGCGGCGTGCCGTTCACCAGCTCCCGCACGGCGTGCTCGAAGGTTCGCTCCAGCGCGGCCCGGCTCACCATGAGCAGCGGGTCCCACTCGGCGCGCGGGTCGTCGACGTCGTCGAAGCCCCGGTAGTGCAGCTCGTAGAGGATCCACAGCGCGAGCTGGAGGTCCCGGTCGGTCAGCGGGTAGGTGACCTCGCCCATCGCGCGGGGCTCGGGCACGGCGTGCGGGCCGTGCGGCCGGGCTCGCAGGGACTCGACGACACCCTCGCTGAGGGGGCCACAGGGCTTCGGCAGCCTCATCCGGTCCTCGTCCTTCCTTCCCACAGCTCGCCCAGGATCAGGCGCAGCAGCACCCGCCGCGCCCGCAGCAGCGCAAGGAGATGACCCCCTGTTGTGCGCGCCGTACGGCGTTCGGGATAGTTCTCATCGCAGACGGTCCGTCGTCCCATGCCGACCTCCTCCGGTGGTTGCGGGGTACCCCGGCCGTCGGGCCGCATACACAGTCGCCGAGTCGCACGCCACGGAGGGTGAGATGGGTCGAGGAGTCCCGGGAGGTGACCCGGTGTCGCTGGCCGGGCTGGTGGCCACGGACGGTGCGCGGCAGACCGGCCGCTTCGTCTTCCACGTCGCTGACGAGAAGTGGGAGTGGGACGACGACGTCTTCGCCATCCACGGCTACCAGCCGGGCGAGGTCGAGCCGACCACCGAGCTGATCATGCAGCACAAGCACGATCTCGACCGCGAGCTCGTCGAGCAGACGCTGCAGGAGGCGATCGGGGACGGAGCGCCGTTCAACGTCTACTACCGGATCCTGGTCCGCGGCGAGGTGCGCAACGTCGTGCTGTGCGGCGAGGGCCAGTACGACGGCGGTCGCACCAGCGGCAAGGTCGACCGCCTGGTCGGCTACTACCTCGACCTGACGCCCGAGCTCGAGGCGGAGACCGCGGCTGCCGCGGACGCCGCGGTGGCTGCCTCCGCAGCGTCCCGGGACACGATCGAGCAGGCCAAGGGAATCTTGATGCTGGGCTACGGACTCGACGCCGAGGCCGCCTTCGCGATGCTCAAGTGGTGGTCGCGCAACCGCAACGTGAAGGTGCGGGAGGTCGCCGAGCGCTTGATCCAGGTGGCCCGGGAGGGGCATGTCAGCCATCCTGGACTGCGCCGGTTGCTGGACGCGCTGCTCGACGACCTCACCGCCAGCCGGGCGGCTCGGGGAAACCAGCCCGACTGAGTCCACGTCGGTCTTCGCCCGTCGACTCGGCCCCGCCGTACCCGACTCCGGGAGGTGCACCCGGGTAACGGCGGAAGATGACCGATACCGCGTTCCCCGCCCAGCAGCAGACACCCCCGGGACTGACCGGGGAGATGACCCCCGAGCCGGACCACGGCGAGCAGTCGTACGTCGGCCACGGCCGGCTCGACGGCCAGGTCGCGCTGATCACCGGAGGCGACTCCGGGATCGGCCGCGCCGTGGCGATCGCCTACGCCCGGGAGGGCGCCGACGTCGCCTTCACCCACCTGCCCGAGGAGCAGCCGGACGCCGACGCGACCTCCGAGCTGGTGAGCGCCGCGGGCCGCCGGGTGCTGGCGATGCCGCTCGACCTGCGCACGAGCGACGCCTGCGACGAGGCGGTACGGCGCACCGTCGACGAGCTGGGCGGCCTCGACGTGCTGGTCAACAACGCCGGGTACCAGATGGCGCGTGACCACGCCGTCGACGACCTCAGCGACGACCGGATCGACCGGACGTTCAAGACCAACCTGTACGCGCTGATGTGGCTGGTCCGCGCTGCCGCTCCCCACCTGCGCAAGCGCCCCGGCTGCATCGTCAACAACGCCTCGATCCAGGCCTTCGAGCCCTCCGAGACCCTGCTCGACTACGCCGCCACCAAGGCCGCGATCAACAACCTCACCGTCAACCTCGCCGCCTCGCTCGGCGGCGACGGCGTTCGGGTCAACGCGGTCGCGCCCGGACCGATCTGGACGCCGCTGCAGCCGGCCACCCAGGAGCCGGAGAAGGTCGAGCAGTTCGGCACCGACACCCCGCTCGGACGGGCCGGGCAGCCGGCGGAGGTGGCACCCGCGTTCGTCTTCCTCGCCTCGCCCGCCGACGCGTCGTACGTCTCCGGCACGGTGCTCGGTGTCACCGGCGGGAAACCCGTGTTCTGACCCTGCAGCCGGGTACCTCCGGGCCATGGCGAACCGACCGGACCCGCAGGAATCCGAGCACGCCCCGCAGGGACAGGTGTCCGAGGTGGGCAACCTCGACGACGCCGGCGAGGTGGAGTCCCCGTCGGACGCCGTCGCAGGGCACCCGACCGACCGCGACGTGCAGGAGGGCAAGGCGGGTCCGGACGCCCGCACCGGCAACCAGGACGAAGAGGAGGAGCGACGATGACCATCCCCGACCCCGAGCGACCCGTTGCACCGGACGAGCCGCCGGTCCCCGACGACCCCGACGTGCCGACCGACCCCGAGGCGCCGCTCGACGAGCCGGTCGTCGAGGTCGACCCCGAGCAGGACTACCCGCACGTCGAGGAGACGGTCGAGGACCGGGCGTGAACACGGCGCCGGTCGGCACGCAGGAAGGGCGCCGGCCACCCCAGCAGATCACCCGGAACCTCAACGAGCTGCTCCAGGAGCTCCGGGTGATGCAGACCGGCGTGCAGATCCTCACCGGCTTCTTGCTCACCGTCCCGTTCACCGACCGGTTCGGGGACCTGACCGAGAACCAGCAGCGGCTCTACCTGGGCATCCTGGTCACCGCGGTGCTGACCACCCTCGTCATCGTCGCTCCGGTCTGCTACCACCGGCTGCTGTTCCGGCAGGGCCGCCGCGACTGGATCGTGGCCGCCGCGCAGCGCTGCGCCCTCGCCGGACTGGTCGGTCTCGCCGCGGTCTCCGCGGCGGTCGTGCTCCTCGTGTTCGACGTGGTGCTCGGGACCCGCGCCGCACTGATCGCCGCGGCGGCGGTCGCGCTCGCCTTCACCCTGATGTGGGCTGCGGTCCCCTGGCGGGGCCGCACGAGGTGAAGAGCTCGCAGCGACCGGCCGTCGTCGCGGTCCTCGTCGCCCTCCCCGTCCTCCTGCTGCTCGCCGGCTGCGGCGTCGTCAGCAAGCCCGACGCGACAGCCTGGGACGACCAGGCCACGCAGGCCCTCACCGACGCCGGCAGCGAGGTCGCGACCGCCCGGCTGGCGCTGGAGTCGGCGCGCCGGGAGCGCACCTGGTCGTCGTACACGACCGTGCTGGTGGCCGAGGCCGAGGAGGCCGCAGCGAAGGCCGAGGAGGACCTGTCGCGCCTGCAGGTGCCGGCCTCGCGCCGCGACGACGCGGCGCAGGTGCTCGACCTGCTCGACCACGCGGTCGACCTGGTGAGCGAGGCGCGTGCGCACGCCGTCGCCGGGAGGTACGACGACAAGGCGCTCGTCCACCGCCTCGACCACCTGTCCGACCAGCTGCAGCAGGCGGCGCCGTGAAGCGCTACTTCGCCGTGCTGCTGGGCATCCTCACCGCGATCGGCGGCTTCGTCGACATCGGGGACCTGGTGACGAACGCCCAGGTGGGCGCCCGCTTCGGGACCTCGCTGGTGTGGATCGTCGTCCTCGGTGTCGTCGGCATCTGCGTGTTCGCCGAGATGTCGGGCCGGATCGCCGCGGTCAGCCACCGCGCCACCTTCGACCTCGTCCGCGAGCGGCTCGGCCCGCGGATGGGCTTCCTCAACCTGGTCGGCTCGATGCTCGTCACCCTGCTGACCTTCATCGCGGAGATCGGCGGTGTGGCCCTCGCGCTGCAGCTGGTCTCCTCGCTGCACCACCTGCTGATCGTCCCGTTCGTCGCGGTCGCGGTGTGGCTGGTCCTGTGGCGGGCCAAGTTCTCCTCGATCGAGAACGTGCTCGGCCTGATGGGCCTCGCGCTCATCGCCTTCGCGGTCGCGCTCTGGCAGCTCGGTCCCGACTGGGGCGAGCTCACCACCCAGCTCTCGCCGGCGGAGAAGCCGGGCGCCGAGAGCTGGGCGACGTACGCCTTCTTCGCGGTGGCGCTCTTCGGAGCCGCGATGACGCCGTACGAGGTGTTCTTCTTCTCCAGCGGAGGCGTCGAGGAGCGCTGGACCGTCAAGGACATCGGCGTGATGCGGGCCAACGTGTTCATCGGCTTCCCGCTCGGCGGCCTGCTGTCCGTCGCGATCGCCGCGTGCGCCGCGACCGTCTTCCTGCCCGCCGGCGTCTCGGTGGAGACGCTCGGCCAGGTCGGTCTGCCGGTCGCCGTCGGGCTCGGCAAGATCGGCCTCGCCGTCGTCGTGCTCGGCTTCTTCGCGGCGACCTTCGGCGCCGCGTGCGAGACCGGGCTGTCGACCGGCTACAGCCTGGCGCAGTACTTCGGCTTCCAGTGGGGCAAGTTCGTGCGCCCGAAGGAGGCGGCCGGCTTCCACATCATCCTGCTGCTCGCGACCGTGGTCGCCGCCGGCGTCCTGCTCACCGGGGTCGACCCGATCATGGTCACCGAGATCTCGGTGGTGTTCTCGGCGGTCGCGCTGCCGTTGACGTACTTCCCGATCCTCGTGGTCGCCAACGACCCCGACTACCTCGGTGAGCACGTCAACGGGCCGGTCGCCAACGCGCTCGGGGTGTTCTACCTCGTCGTCATCACGATCGCGGCGTTCGCCGCGATCCCGCTGATGGTCGTGACGTCGATGGGACAGGGCTGAGAGGGGCGTGGGCTGATGGGAACGCTCGCCGAGCGCAACGGGTACGACGTGGGGCTGCACCTCCTCGACCGGCAGGTGGTCGGTGCCGACGACCGCCTGGTCGGCAAGGTCGACGACGTCGAGCTCTTCATCGAGGACGACGGAGCACTGGTGCCGACGGCACTGCTGATGGGCCTGCCTGCCCTGCTGCCGCGCTTCGGCCGCCGCCTCGGTGCCGGGTTGGCCCGTGCGCACCGGCTGGTCCGTGAGGCGGCCGCCGACCAGGACCTTCCCCTCGTCGTCGACTTCGATCTCGTCGAGGAGGTCTCGAGCGACGTACGCCTCTCCCAGCCGGCCCACGGCCTGCTGCACCGCATGGCCCACGACCGGGCCGCCGATCCCCGCCGCTGCCGGGTCGGCGACCTCCTCGGCATCCCGGTCCGGTGCCCGAACCTGCCCCGTCGCTCGAAGATCCTCGACCTGCGCATGGTCGGCGCGCCCGACGGGCCAGGCGAGCACCGCGTGGTCGCCCTCCTCGTCGGCCCCGGCCGCCCCGGCGCCCTCTTCGGCTACGACCGCCGCAGTGAGCCCGGCCCGGCCGTCGTCGCTGCTGTCATCCACTGGCTGCACCGCCACGCGCGCATCGTCGAGCTCGGCGCGGGCGTGGAGATCGACCACGAAGCCCAGGAGGTGCGGATCGCCGAAGGCACGTCTCTCGCGCCCCTGCGCGGGTAACGCCGGGAGGTACGTGGAATCCCTCGAGAGCAGGAGGTGGAGACATGCCCGGCAAGAAGCACGGACCCGGCATCAAGAACCCGGACGCCTACGAGGAGATCCGCAAGGACGGCGCCAGCAAGGAGAAGGCCGCCCGGATCTCCAACGCCATGGCCTCCGAGGGCGCCAGCAAGGTCGGCCGCCGGGGCGGCAAGGCCGGCGACTACGAGGACTGGACCGTCGACAAGCTGCGCAAGCGCGCCCGCGAGCTCGACATCGACGGCCGCTCCTCGATGAACAAGGGCGAGCTGATCGACGCCCTGCGGCACCACTGATCGCGAGCTCCCGGCCCGCCGGCGCGCATGCCAGCGACCCCACAGGCACAGGGTCCTGCGGGGTGTGGGGCGGGGTCGCTACTCGTCCGGCGGGCTGGGGTCGCCGGTGTCGTGCACGGGGTGGGTGCCGCGGTGGTCGACCCGGAACCGGTAGCCGTTGGGACTGGTCCACACGTAGGACCCGGGCATCGGGGACTCGTACCGCCAGGTCGAGTGGGTCTTGGCGCGGTGGTGCCGTCGGCAGAGTGGGACGAGGTTGCAGGGGCAGGTCGGTCCGCCCTGGTCGTGGGGCTTCGCGTGGTCGATGTCGCACCGGGTCGCGGGGCGGGTGCAGTGGGGGAACCGGCAGGTGTGGTCCCGCAACACGACCCTTGTCTTGTGGCGGTCGGGGATCTCGTAGGCCGTGACGGGGAGATGGTCGGCCAGGTCGATCACCGGCCGGACGATCACGGTGGTGTGCCGGGCCCGGAGCCACTCCTTGATCTGGGTGGTGCTGATCGGGCAGCGGCCTTCGTCCCACCGACCGACCGGGTTCCGGCCAGCAAGAGTCGTGTCGGTGACGTGGACGTTGAGGACGACCTTGCGGCCGGGGACGGTCGCGACGACCTCCCCGGTGGCGGGGTCCGGGACCAGCAGGTCGAGGGCCAGGTCGTGGCGGGCGAGCTCGGCAGCCGCTTTCGACCGCCGCACGTCCAACGAGCTCTCGTCACCCAACCGGCCCAGCACCTCCGCCCGACGGGCGACCGCGAGGTCGAGGTCGTGCCCGTCGGCGGCATCCAGGAGCCCGTCGAGGTGCACCAGCCCGTGCTCGTCCACGTCACTGATGTCGAAGTGCCGGTGGTCGGCAGCCTTCTGGCGGTCGGCCTCCGCCTTGTCGGGGTCGAACCGCAGCACGGCTTCGGCGACGAGGCGTTCGAGCTGGGCCCACCCGACGCCGGAGGCGTTCCACAGCTGCCGGTCCACGAACCCCGCCGCCTCAGCGCTCAGAGCGTGGGTGAGGTCGGCGATCCGCTCGGCCCGCCACGGAGCCAGCCGTCCCGCCACCACCGCCTCGTAGACGTTGGGGAGTCGCCACGCGCACTCGATGACCCGTCCGACGTAGGCCTTGCCGCCGTCGGGGGTGCGGCCGAGGACGGCGACGAGCTCCATCAACGCGAACTCCGACACCAGTGGTGCGCCGGGGCCAGCGATGGGCACGCCGGTGTCGAGGTAGCCCTCGGTCATCGTCGCCGCACCTTCGGGTCCGGTGACGATGTGGTCGCCGGCCCACTCCACGATCGTCGCCCATTCGCGGACCAGGGAGGCCTGGCGGGCTTCGACCTCGGCACGCAGCCCGGACAGCAGAGCCGCTGTCGAACGGGGCCGGGTTCCGAGATCCATGACTGAATTCTCCCACCCACCTCCGACATTGATGCTGGTCTTCGCTGCTCCCTGTGGAGTAGTGAAGAGGTCCCGATCGTCGTGCCTCAGCCTCCGACTGTCGCCCTGCTGGGTTGACCATCTTGTGGTCCGGCCGGCGGTCGGGACCCCGCGCGCCGGCCGGGCGGACATGACCTAATAAGAGCCTGGCAAGCGCCTCATCAATGTCCTGTCTGCTCGCCCGACCGGCGTCGACCATCCACATCGGTACGACACGGAAGGCAGCTCCATCATGACAGCGACACGACCAGTGACCCCTGCCGTCTTCGCGGGCGCTGACACCCACGCCGACACGATCCACGTGGCCGCGATCGACGGCTACGGTCGCGATCTCGGCGACGGCGAGTTCCCCACGACGCCGGCGGGCTACCGCGACGCCTTGGCCTTCCTCGCGTCGTTCGGTTCGGTACAGGTCTTCGGGATCGAAGGCACCAGCTCCTACGGAGCAGGGCTGGCCGTTGTGGCCCGCACGGCCGGGATCGCGGTGCGGGAGGTGATCCGTCCCGAAGCCACGGTGCGGCGGATGCAGGGCAAGTCCGACCTGATCGACGCTTACCAGGCGGCCCGTGCCGCCATGACCGGTCGCGCGAAGACCGCGCCGAAGGCCGAGGACGTCGAGGGACTTCGAGCGCTTCTCAGCACGCGACGTTCAGCCGCCAAGGCACGTACTGCGGCGATGAACCAGATTCACGCACAGTTGATCACCGCGCCCGTCGAGATCCGTGAGAGGTACCGGAAGCTGAGCGACAAGCGGTTGATCGACGCGCTCGCTGCCTGCCGCCCCGGCTCCCGCGGTGGAGTGGTGGCCACCGTGCTGCTCGGGTTGAAGATGCTGGCCCAGCGCCACCGGTTCCTCGGCCAGCAGATCGAGCTGCTCGACGACCAGCTCCGCGGCCTGGTCGCGGCGATCAACCTGAACCTGATCTCGGCACGCGGCATCGGACCGGTGACCGCTGCGCAGCTGCTCCTCACCGCGGGCGGCAACCCCGAGCGCCTGGCCAGCGAGACATCCTTCGCTGCCCTGTGCGGCACCGCACCGGTCCCGGCATCGTCGGGCAAGACCACCCGATACCGGCTCTCTCGTGGCGGGGATCGTCACGCCAACTCCGCGCTGCACACGATCGCGACCGTGCGGATGGCCAGCGACCCCCGCACCCGCGAGTTCGTCGCCACCCAGCGCGCCAAGAACCGCAGCAACCCCGAGATCCTGCGAATCCTCAAACGCGCCATCGCCCGCGAGGTGTTCAAGCTGCTCCAGAACCCGAACGCGCTTACCGGAATCGCCGACCTACGACGCATCCGACGCGAGAAGAACCTGCCTATCCGAGTCGTGGTCGAACAGCTCGGCACCACCCTGAACCATGTCAGCCGCATCGAACGCGGAGTCGCGTTCGACCGCGAGTTCACCCAGCGCTACCGAACCTGGCTCCAAGCCGCTTGACAACCATAGGAGCATCAGAAGCGAACGTTCAGAACCCGCCTGGGGACAGGGGAAACTCCCATTCACTGGTGTGGAGAACCGACGTCACCGACCGTCACGAAAGGGCGTCTCGGGACCGTAGCCCGACCGCGGAACCCGACCACCTCGCCGCCTTCTTCGTCGCTGCCCTTTCGGAACTAAACCGGCTACGCAACCGAAGGCCCGAGCACAGTCCCCCCAGCACGAAGCCGAGGGTCTCGAGGCTCGGCCGCCGGCAACGCTCGCGCCTCCCCAACCTCGACGGGCTCAGACGCGGTCCTGTGCCTCCTGGCCGACGCCCTCCTCGCTGGCCGAGCCGGACCCGCGCGTGCTGCGGATCTCGGTGGCCGAAGTGCTGGCTTCCTGTGCCGGAGCGGCGTAGCGTCGAAGGCATCCAGGGGCCTCTCGTGTCTCGCCAGTCAAGGTGTCTCCGTCTTTGGGCGTTCGACTATCACCGGAACCAGGCGATCCACGTGGCCGAGGGGCTGTCCGAGTGCACGGTGACGTCCGAGAGCGGCCCTGACACCGCCACCCTCCACGTCGAGGGCGAGCTGGTCGCCGCGACCAGCGAGATCCTCGAGGGCGCGGTCAACGCGTGCCTGCGCTCGGCGCCGCGGCTGGTCGCCGTCGACCTGGCACACGTGCGCTTCATGGACAGCGCAGGCATCACGGCCCTGCTCAACTGTCGAGGCAGGGCCACCGCCCAGCGGGCCCGGCTCACCGTCATCCGCCCCAACCGCACGCTGATCCGCCTGATGCGTCCGGAGATCCGGGCCCTGCTCGCAGTCGTTCCGGAACCGCCGCCCGGCGACGTCTCCGACCGCACGGGGACGCAAGCAGAGAGTCGGGTCCTGCGGTGCCTGGCGTGCGGCGGCATGACCGCGCACGTGCGCGGACCGACGACGCGGGGTGCCGACGGGTCGTTCCTGGTGCAGTGGTGGAGCTGCACCGAGTGCGACGAGGGCAACACCGTCCTCGACTGACGTCCGCCGGTGGTGTCAGGTGCTGACCGTTCAGCCGGCCGCCTCCCACCGCTGGCGGTCCAGGCAGCGCCGGGCGTCGACGACCCTGCGGTTGCGACGACGGCACCGAGGCCGTCGGGGTCCAGGTCGGCGTCGCGGCAGGCGGGTGGCCCGAGGTGCCGACGCAGACGAAGTGCACGTCCGCGCCCGGCCCGCGGCGAGGGTCGCGATCCGCGCGACGTCACGATCGATCCCGACGACGTCGTGGCCGGCCTCCGCCAGGCACGCGGCGTGCGTGGCTGCGCGGTACCCGGTGCCGAGCACCGAGATCCGCATCAGGCGCTCACCGACGCGTGCGGCGGGTCGGTGGCGAGCTGGTCGGCGAACCAGGCGGCGGTCCGGGACAGCCCCATCCGCAGCGGGGTCGTCGGCGACCAGCCCAGCCGGGTGCGGGCGCGGGTCAGGTCCGGCTTGCGCACGAGGGGATCCTGCGGTGCCCGGGGCACGTGCTGCACCGGGGACGTCGACCCGGTCACCTGACGGATCACCTCGGCGACCTCGCTGACCGACCGCTCGTCGTCGCTGCCGAGGTTCACCGGTCCGGGCTCGTCGGAGCAGGCCAGGCGGAGCAGCCCGTCGACCAGGTCGCCGACCCAGCACAGCGAGCGCGTCTGGTTGCCGTCGCCGGCCACGGTCAGCGGTTGCCCGGTCAGCGCCTGCACCATGAGCGTCGGCACGAGCCGGCCGTCCTCGGGGTCCATCCGCGGCCCGTAGGTGTTGAAGATCCGGGCGATCGCCGTGCGGGTGCCGTGCTCGACGTGGTGCGCGACGGTGAGCGCCTCGGCGAAGCGCTTCGCCTCGTCGTACATGCTGCGGGGGCCGGTGGGGTCGACGCGACCTCGGTAGGTCTCGCGCTGCGGGTGCTCCTCCGGGTCGCCGTACACCTCCGAGGACGAGGCGAGCAGGAACCGGGCCCCGTGGCGGGCGGCGAGGTCGAGCGCGTGGCCGGTGCCGTGCGAGCCGGCCCGCAGGGTCTCCAGCGGCATCCGCTGGTAGTGCACCGGGGACGCCGGCGAGGCGAGGTGGAAGACGGCATCCACCCGGCCCTCGACCGGGATGCCGACCGTCACGTCGGCGTCGACGAACCGGAAGCCGGCCGTCTCGCGCAGGTGGGCGATGTTGGCTGTGCTGCCGGTCACGAGCGAGTCGACGCACACGACCCGGGCTCCTTCGGCGAGCAGTCGCTCGCACAGCCACGAGCCGAGGAAGCCCGCTCCTCCGGTCACGACGCAGTCAGCGGGGATCTCCATCCGTGGGCGGTACCCCTGCCCGGGGCGGGCAGACCGGCGCAGGGCAGCCTCAGACCCAGCGCGAGAACCAGATCCGGTCCAGCCACTCGCTGTGCGTCAGGATCTGGTTGGTCCAGATCGGCCAGAACCAGGCGAAGTTCACCAGGGTCAGCACGACGAACGCCCCGCTCACCACGACGCCGGCGGTACGACGGGGGGACGGGGCGCGCGAGGGCCCGATCAGGGTCCCGATGGTGAGCGTGATCGCGATGATCGTGAACGGCAGGATGGCGATCGCGTAGAACAGGAAGATCGGCCGGTCGTCGTACATCATCCAGGGCAGCCAGGTGGACAACGCCCCCACGACCGCCAGCCCGTAGCGCCAGTCCCGGGCGCCGATCCACATCACCACGGCGAACATCAGCGCGAGCACGCCGCCCCACCACAGCACCGGCGTCGGCAGCAGGAGCACCTGCTTGATGCAGGTGCTGTCCGCGGGCGCGTCGCAGCCGGGCGCGTCGGGGGAGATGTCGTTGGTGACCGCGACGCCGACCGGACGGTTGATCAGCAGCCAGCTCGACGGCTTGGACTGGTAGAAGTGCGTCGAGCAGTTCAGGAAGTGCGTGTGGAACGTGTAGACGTCCTGGTGGTAGTACCACAGCGAGCGCAGCGACTGCCACACCTCGCCCACCCCGGAGGCGTCCTTCTCGGTCGCGGTCGGCCACTTCCTCGACGTGTCGAGGTTGTCGGCGACGTAGTGCTCGTCGTCGGAGTCGGTGTCCTTCGCGCAGTGACCCTGGCCGGTGTACTGCCGGTACTGCGTGGAGCTGAGGTGCTCCTCGTACTCCTTCGCGTGGGCCAGCCAACCGCCCCAGGTGGCGACGTAGACGAGCAGCGCCACCACGACGAGGGAGAGGAAGGCGGGGATCCCGTCGGCGATCGCCCCCTTGGGCAGGGCCCAGCGGATGCCGAGCGAGCGACGGGCGCCGGCACTCCACAGCCAGCACAGCACGCCGAGCGCGGCCAGCGGGTACGCCGCCGTCCACTTGGTGCCGAGCGCCAGACCGAAGCACACGCCGGCCGCCAGCAGCCACGGTCGGAACAGGATCCGCGGACCCCAGCCCGTCAGGCCCACGCCCTCCTCCGTACGCCGCGCGCGCTTCGCCAGCCGCGCGCGGTGCCAGTCGCGGTCGGCCACGAGGCACGAGACCGCGCACAGCAGGAAGAGCGCGAGGAAGATGTCGAGCAGCGCCAGCCGGGACAGCACGAAGTGCAGGCCGTCGAGCATGAGCAGGGTGCCGGCGATGCAACCGAGCACGGTCGAGCCGGTCATCCGTCGCACGAGACGGCACATGACCAGCACCATCAGCGCGCCCGCGACGGCCGACGCGATGCGCCAGCCGAACGGGTCCATCCCGAAGGCCTTCTCGCCCAGCGCGATCAGCCACTTGCCGACGTCGGGGTGCACCGCGAGCGACGGGTCGCCGGTCCACACGTGCTGCGTGTGCCCGGCGAGGATGTCGGCGTTGATGTCGGTCTTGGTGTTGCCGTCGACGTCGGTCAGGTAGGTCTCGATGTAGCCGTTGTTGAGCAGCGACCACGCGTCCTTGGCGTAGTAGGTCTCGTCGAAGGCGAACCGGTGGGGGTTGCCCAGGCCGATGAGGCGCATCCCGAACGCCAGCAGGGTCAGGGCGATCGGGCCGAGCCACCCGACCAGGCGCTGCCGCGCGGACAGGCGACGGACGGGGCTCACCGCGCGCTCGACCGCCAGCGGCACCCGGCGGCCGAGAGCGGTGCGGGAGAGGCCGACGACGGTCACGGGGGGAAACCCTACGTGCCCCATCTGCAAGGATCGTGACGTGAGTGGAGTCCTGGTGCTGGCGGGTACGCCGATCGGCCAGGTCGGCGACGCGCCGCCCCGGCTCGCCGAGGAGCTGGCCGACGCCGACGTCGTCGCGGCCGAGGACACCCGCCGGCTGCGCCGGCTGGTCACCGACCTCGGCATCGAGCTGTCCGGTCGGGTCGTCTCCTACTTCGAGGGCAACGAGGCCGCCCGCACCCCGACCCTCGTGGAGGCCCTCGAGAACGGCGAGCGGGTGGTCCTGGTGACCGACGCCGGCATGCCCAGCGTGTCCGACCCGGGCTACCGGCTGGTGGCCGCGGCGGTCGAGGCCGGGATCCGGGTGACCGCCGTCCCCGGTCCGTCCGCTGTGCTCACCGCGCTCGCCGTCTCCGGCCTGCCCGTCGACCGGTTCTGCTTCGAGGGCTTCTTGCCCCGCAAGGCGGGGGAGCGCTCGCGCCGGCTCGCCGACCTCGCCACCGAGCAGCGCACGATGGTGTTCTTCGAGGCACCGCACCGCACCCAGGCTGCGCTGGAGGCGATGCGGGACGCCTTCGGTGCCGACCGGGCCGCCGCCGTGTGCCGCGAGCTGACCAAGACCCACGAGGAGGTACGCCGCGACGGGCTCGGCGCCCTCGTCGACTGGGCCGCCGAGGGAGTCCGCGGCGAGGTCACCATCGTCGTCACCGGCGCCACCCCCGGCGCCGCGATCGCGACCGACCCCGACAGCCTGCGCGCCGCGGTGGCCGACCTCGAGGAGTCCGGCATGCGGCGCAAGGAGGCCATCGCCGTGGTGGCCGGGCAGGCTGGACTCCCCAAACGCGACGTCTACCAGGTGGTGCACATCGATGGCTGAGCTGACGACCCTGACCCGCGACGGACTGGTCTTCGACGTCCTCGACGAGGGCCCGCGCGACGGCGAGGTCGTCGTCCTGCTGCACGGCTTCCCCGAGCGCTCGACCTCGTGGCGGTTCGTCGCCCCGTTGCTGAACGCGGCGGGCTACCGCACCGTCGCGATGGACCAGCGCGGCTACTCCCGCGGCGCCCGGCCGCGGCGCCGCCGCGACTACCGCGGCAGCGAGCTGATGGCCGACGTCCTCGCACTGGTCGACGCCGCCGCCGGCCCGACCGGCAAGGCCCATGTCGTCGGCCACGACTGGGGCGCCGTCCCGGCCTGGCTGCTGGCTGCCCACCACCCCGACCGGGTCGCGTCGCTGACCGCCGTCTCGGTACCGCACCCGCAGGCGTTCCTCACCGCGATGCTGCGCTCCGGCCAGCTGCTGAAGTCCTGGTACATGCTGGCCTTCCAGCTCCCGCGCCTGCCCGAGCTGGTGCTCAGCCGGACGGGCGACATCGCTGCCCGTCAGCTCCGCTCGGCCGGGTTCACCGCCGACGACGTGGCCCGGTTCCGCTCCGAGATCGTCGCGGACGGCGCACTGCCGACCGCGCTCAACTGGTACCGCGCCCTGCCGCTGGGCGACCCGCGCCTGATGCGCCGCCGGGTCAGCGTCCCGACCACGATGGTGTGGAGCGACCAGGACGTCGCGCTGGCCCGCTGGGGTGCCGAGCACGCCGGCGACTGGGTGGACGCACCGTTCCGCTTCGTGCCGCTGGAGGGCGTGTCCCACTGGATCCCCACCCAGGCGCCCGAGGCGCTGGCCGAGGCGATCTTGGACCGGGTCGACCACGCGCAGGCTGCCGCCTCGTGAGCGAGGAGCGCCCGCCCGTCCCGGAGCCGCTGCCGCACCCGGTCGTCGACAACCACTGCCACCTCGACATCGGCCGGGGCGCCGGGGCCTGGGACGCGCGGGAGGCGATCGACGCGGCGGTGGCGGTCGGCGTACGACGGATCGTGCAGATCGGCTGCGACCTGCCCGGTGCCCGGTGGGCCGTCGCGGCCGCGGCGGAGCACCCGGAGCTCGTCGCCGGCGTCGCGCTGCACCCCAACGAGGCGCCCCGGATCCTCGCCGACGGCGGACGGGCCGCGCTCGAGGCCGCGTGGGACGAGATCGAGCAGCTCGCCGGCGCGCACGCGAAGGTGCGCGCGGTGGGGGAGACCGGGCTCGACGCCTTCCGGACCGGCGAGGACGGGCGGGCCGTGCAGGTGGAGTCCTTCCGCCGGCACATCGACATCGCCAAGCGGCTCGGCAAGACGCTGGTCATCCACGACCGCGACACCCACGACGAGGTGCTCGAGGTGATCGACGGCGAGGGCGCACCCGAACGCTGGGTGATGCACTGCTTCTCCGGCGACGCCGCGTTCGCCCGCGCCTGCCTGGACCGCGGCGCACACCTGTCCTTCGCCGGCACGGTGACGTTCAAGAACGCCGAGCCGCTGCGCGAGGCGCTGCGGATCACGCCCCGTGACCGGGTGCTGGTCGAGACCGACGCGCCCTACCTCACGCCCGCGCCCCACCGTGGGCGCACCAATGCGTCGTACCTCGTCCCGCTGACCGTGCGACACATGGCGGCCGAGCGCGGCGACGACCTGGGTGAGCTGTGCGCCGCGATCGACGCCAACACCGAGGCCGCGTTCGGCGGCAGCTGGTAGGTCAAAGGCCCAGCGCCGCCTGCAGCTGCAGGACGTCCGAGCGGATGGCCATCAGGCGTGCGGGCGCCTGCGCCTCGGTCAGCTGGCCGTCCGAGACCCGGTCGAGCGCCACCTTCCGGTGCCGTGGGTGCAGCAGCCGGGCGGTCATCTCGTACGCCGTGCGGAGCAGGGCCCCGTCGGCGCCGGACGCGACGGCCCGCAGTGCGTCGACCATGCCGGCGGGGAAGTGCCACTGGGCCAGCGCCTCGGCGGTGAGCTGGGGCGAGCAGATCCCGTAGCGGTCGGCCTCGGCGCGGAACCGCTCGACCCCGAGCGCGGTCGAGCCGAGCAGCTCGGCGTACCCCTCGGGATCCGCCTGGTGCAGGAGCGCGGCCCCGAGCTGGGCGAGCAGGCCCAGGCTGAGGGCGTCCGCCGTCGTCACCTGGAACCGTGGCCCCAGCGCGCCCGCGGCAGCGGCCAGGTGCACCGACGTGGTCCAGAAGTCGTCGGGCAGGTGCTGCGCGTCGTCGATGCCGGCGAGCGCCACGGTGGCGACCGAGCGCACGGTGTTGAACCCGACGACGGTGACGGCGAGCTGCAGGCTGGTGACCCGGCCGGACAGCCCGAAGTAGGCGGAGTTGGCCAGCTTCATCACCCGGGCCGCGAGCGCCATGTCCGCGCCGAGGACGGCAGCGAGCTCGGCGGCGCCCGCGCTGTCGCTGTTGCAGGTGGCGACGATCCGCGCCGCGACCGGGCGCTGCGAGGACAGCTGGTCCAGCCCGTCGAGGACCTCGTCGATGTCGAGGGCCGTGCGCGTCACAGCAGCGCCCCCTGGGTCAGGGGGAAGGTGGTGCGACACCACTCCACGAACGAGCGTTCGGGCAGGGGCGGGCTGATCGCGAATCCCTGCATCACCGAGCAGTTCATCTCGGTGAGCATCGTCTGCTGGACCGCGGTCTCCACGCCTTCGGCGACCACGCCGATCCCGAGGTTGTGGGCCAGGCTGATGACGGCCTGTGCCACCGCGGTGTGCCCGTCCTCGAGCTCGGCGACGAACGAGCGGTCCACCTTCAGGTAGCTGACGGGCAGCCGTTGCAGGTAGGCCAGCGACGAGTAGCCGGTGCCGAAGTCGTCGATCGCGACCTGCACGCCGTGCTCGCGCATCTCGCGCAGGATCGTCGACGCGGTGTCCGGATCCATCATCAGGGCGGACTCGGTGATCTCCACGCACAGCTGCTCGGGACGAAGCCCGCAGCGCCGCAGGGTCTGCTGGACGGTCTGGACCAGCAGGTTGTCGCTCATCTGCAACGCCGACAGGTTCACGTTGACGCGCGCCGGCGCGAGCGGGCCGAGCTGCACCCGCCACGCCGTCAGCGCTCGGCAGGCCGTCTCCAGCACCAGCTCGCTGAGCTCGCGCACCAGGCCGTGCTCCTCCGCGAGCCGGACGAAGAGGTCGGCGGGAACCGATCCGCGGCGGGGGTGCTGCCAACGCGCCAGCGCCTCGGCCGAGACCAGGTGCGGGCGGTGGTCGCCGTACTCCACGATCGGTTGGTAGTGGAGGGTGATCTGTCGTTCCTCGATCGCCTGGCGCAGGTCCGCCACCAGGGTGAGGGTGTCGTGGGCGGCGCTGCGCGCGCTCTCGTCGAGCACCATGATCCGGCCCTTGCCGCGGGACTTGGCCTGGTACATCGCGATGTCGCAGTCCCGGATCAGGTCGTCCGCGCTGTGGTGGTCCGGACCGCGCAGCACGACGCCGATGGAGCCGCGGGGACGGATCTCCACGCCGTTGAGCACGACCGGCTCGGAGAGCACCCGCAGGATCCGGTCGGCCACGTCGACCGCCCCGTCCAGGCTGGTGGTCGCGCAGGCGACGACGAACTCGTCGCCGCCGAAGCGCGCCACCAGGTCGCCCGGCCGGACCGCACCGGTGAGCCGGTGGGCGATCTCGACGAGGAGCGCGTCGCCCGCGGTGTGGCCGAGGCTGTCGTTGACGACCTTGAAGTTGTCGAGGTCGAGGAACATGCAGGCGAGCCCTGCGTCGGGCGTGGCCATCGCCGCGTTGACGTGCTCCCACAACCGGGACCGGCGGGGGAGCCCGGTCAACGAGTCGTGCGTGGCCTGGTGGTTGAGCTGGTCCTCGAACGCCCGTCGCTCGGTGATGTCCTCGAGGGTCGCGACGAAGCCGTCCCCCAGGCCCGGGGTCCGCAGCGGCGTGAACCTCATGTCGGTGTGGCGGACCTCCCGCCTGCTGTTGAGGAAGCGCGCCTGCAGCTCGCACTCCTCGCCGGCGAGCACGGCCACGACCGTGGCGGCGATGGGCTCGAGGTCGTCGTGGTGCACGTAGGCCATCCACCCGGTCCCGATCAGCTTGTCGGCCGTGACGCCCAGCAGGGTGCACAGGGCGTCGTTGACGTGGCCCAGGCGCATGCCCTGCTCCGACATCAGGGTCGGCACCGGCGAGCGCTCCGCCAGCACCTTGAACCGTTGCTCGTGCGCGTCCGCCGAGGCGCGCAGCGCCAGCTCCAGCTCGGACTGCGCGGGGTCGACCCGCAGCGCCCACAGGCGTCCGCCCGGCGCCGGCGTCGACCGCACCCGGCACGCCACGCTCTCCCCGACAGCGGTCCGCAACGTCACCAGGGTGGTCGTCGGCCGCTCCCGGCGGAACATCGCGGCGAGGGAGTCGCCGTCGGGCGAGGTCATGTGGTCGCGCAGCGGCTCGCCCTGCAGGTCCGAACCCGCGAGGCCGAGGAGCTGGGTGGCTCCCGAGTTGCTCCACCGCACGGCCGGCTCCCCGACCGCGGACAGCTCGACCACCAGCAGGGCCGTGCCGGGGTCCGCGGCGGCGGCGTGCAGCACGGCGGCGACGACGTCGCCCGGGGCGCTGGTGGGCATGGCTTCCTCCTCCCGGACGGTCCGGTCCTGCGTCCCATCGGCGGGCCGCGGCCCGACCTGACGCAAGGAGCGGTGAAGCTGTGTGTCGAGCCGGCGGCCGCTGTGACTGGTGGGACGGATGTGGCGCCGCCGGCGTGACACCGCTCACCGCGACCCGCCAGGAGAGCCCTCGCCAAGTTGCAGATCGCCGCGCACCCCTGTTCTCGTGGATGACTGACGGCCGGGATCGGGAAGCAGTTCCTCGACCAGCTCACCACCGATCCGACCGCCACCGCAGCCGCCGCGCGCAGCTGCAACGGGGGGTTGGATCCGAGCTGGTCGCTCGAGGCCCGGGCAGTACGACGTTCGGAGAATCGTGCGACTTGCGCACCCCACCCTCGCCCAGCTCACGAGTGGCCAGGCGCTGAAGGAGACCCTCCTTCGCGTGGCCAACAGCCGCAAGGCGCTCACGGTCACCATCGCCGCCGTCCTCCTGGCGGTCTCCGCGGTGACCTGGGGCTACTCCTCGATGACCACCGAGGTCCGGCTGTCGATCGACGGCAAGGAGCGCGCCGTCTCCACGATGGGTGACACCGTCGGCGACGTGCTGCGCGACGAGGGCATCAAGGTGTCCGACCGCGACATCGTCCAGCCCAGCGTCGACTCCTCCGTCGAGGCGGGCGACCGGATCGCCGTACGGTTCCGCCGGCCGGTCGAGCTGACCGTCGACGGCGTCACCAGCACCCACTGGGTGACCGCGACCGACGTCGAGGGCGCGCTCAGCGAGATCGGCGTCCTGTACGCCGACAGCCGGCTCTCCACCAGCCGCGGTGCCGACATCGACCGCGGCGGCGCGGAGATCGACGTCGTCACCCCCAAGACGCTCACCTTCGCGCTCGCCGGCCAGCCGCCGGTCACCCGCGAGGTGCCCGCGCTGACGGTCGAGGACGCACTCGCCGAGGTCGGTGTCGAGCTCGACGAGCACGACCGGGTGCAGCCCGCCCGCGGCAGCGAGGTCACCGACGGCGACAGGATCGTGTTCACCGACATCGAGAAGCGAGAGCGCTCGGTGACCGGCGAGGCCGTGGCCGCGCCGGTGCGGAAGGTCTCCGACGACTCGCTCTACCAGGGCCAGACCAAGGTGGTCACCGAGGGCGTCCCCGGCACCCGCGACGTGACCTACAAGGTGACGGTGCGCAACGGCAAGGTCGTGCGCCGCGTCGTCCTCACCGCCACCGTCACCGCCGAGCCGACCCCGGAGGTCGTCAAGGTCGGCACCAAGCCGGTCATCGAGTCCGGCAACACCGTGTGGGACCGTCTCGCCCAGTGCGAGGCCGGCGGCAACTGGCACATCAACACCGGCAACGGCTACTACGGCGGCCTCCAGTTCAACGTCGGCACCTGGCGCGCCAACGGCGGCACCGGCTACCCGCACCAGGCCTCCCGCGAGGAGCAGATCCGGGTCGCGACCCGGGTCCGCGACGCCTCGGGCGGCTACGGCGCGTGGCCGGCCTGCGCCGCGAAGCTCGGACTGCCGCGGTAGACCTATAGCCTGACCCCATGCCTGAAACCTCCGCGCCGCGGCTGCTGGGCCCGGCGGAGGTTCGGGAGCTCGCAGCGCGGCTGGGCGTGCGCCCGACCAAGCAGCGTGGCCAGAACTTCGTCATCGACGCCAACACGGTGCGCCGGATCGTCCGCGAGTCCGGCGTCACCGACGGCGAGGTCGTCGTCGAGGTCGGGCCCGGGCTCGGCTCGCTGACCCTGGCGCTGCTCGAGGTCGGTGCCGAGGTGACGGCGGTCGAGATCGACCCGCTGCTCGCCGAGGAGCTGCCGACGACGATCCGGACCTTCGCGCCGGACCAGGCCGAGCGGTTCCGGGTGGTGCTCGCCGACGCGCTGCACGTCACCGAGGTCCCCGGCCCGCCGCCGCAGGCACTGGTCGCGAACCTGCCCTACAACGTCTCCGTGCCGGTGCTGCTGCACCTGATGGCGCTGCTGCCCTCCCTCCAGCACGGCCTGGTCATGGTCCAGGCGGAGGTCGCCGACCGCCTGGCCGCACCGCCGGGGTCGAAGACGTACGGCGTGCCCTCGGCGAAGGCAGCCTGGTTCGCCGACGTGCGCCGGGCCGGGGCGATCGGCCGCAACGTCTTCTGGCCGGCGCCCAACGTCGACTCCGGCCTGGTCGCCTGGACCCACCACGCGCCGCCGACCGACGAGGTCACCCGGGAGCAGGTGTTCGCCGTCATCGACGCCTCGTTCGCCCAGCGGCGCAAGGCGCTCCGCGGCGCGCTGCGCACCCTGGCCGGCAGTGCCGAGCAGGCGGAAGCCGCGCTGCGGACGGCGGGCATCGACCCGCTGACCCGCGGCGAGGCACTCGGGATCGACGAGTTCGTGGCGATCGCGGTCGCCCTCCACGCGACGGCCGACGGCCCGAAGGGCGATCAATGACGCAAGTGACGGTCCGGGCTCCCGCCAAGGTCAACCTCCACCTCGGGGTCGGCGGGCTGCGACCGGACGGCAAGCACGCCCTCGCGACGCTCTACCAGGCCGTCGGGCTGTACGACGACGTCACCGTCGTCGAGGCCGACGACTGGGCGGTCGGTCTGACCGAGCCGGTCGACGGCGTACCCCTCGACGACGACAACATCGCCATCCGTGCCGGTCGCGCCCTCACCGCGCACCACGGCCTGGACCGGGCCGCCCGGATCACCATCGCCAAGGGCATCCCGGTCATGGGCGGCATGGCCGGCGGCTCGGCCGACGCCGCCGCGACCCTGCTCGCGCTGGACCGGCTGTGGGACCTGCAGACCTCCGACGAGGACCTGCTCCGCATCGCCGGGACGCTCGGCAGCGACGTGCCCTTCGCGCTGCTCGGCGGCACGGCCCTCGGCACCGGCCACGGCGAGATCGTCAGTCCCGTCGCCGACACCAGCTCCGTGTGGTGGGTCGTCGTGCTGTCCGACGAGGGGCTCTCCACCCCCGCGGTCTACGGCCACTTCGACGAGCTCTCGCCCGACGCCCCCGGGGAGCCGCCGATCCCGGAGGCCCTGATCGAGGCGCTCGCCGGCGGCTGCCCGCAGGAGATCGGCGACCTGCTCGCCAACGACCTGTGGCCCGCTGCCCGCGACCTGCGCCCCGACCTGGTCGACGTCGAGGTCCAGCTGCGCAGCATGGCCCCCGACGGTGTCCTGCTGTCCGGCTCCGGCCCGACCCTGCTGATGCTGCACGAGGACGTCGAGGAGGCGCGGACCACCGTCGCCGAGCTCACCGCCCGGGGCCACCGCTGCACCCTCGCCCCCGGTCCCGTCGCCGGCGCCCACGTGGTGACCTATGGCTGAGCCGCGCTCACTGCTCAACCTCGAGCGGGTCTCCAAGTCCTACGGCATCCGCCCGCTCCTCACCGACGTCTCCCTCGGCGTCGGCGCCGGTGAGCGGATCGGCATCGTCGGGCGCAACGGCGACGGCAAGACCACGCTGCTGCGGATCATGACCGGCACCGAGGAGCCCGACGAGGGCCGGGTCTCGCGCCAGCGCGGACTGCTCCTCGGGGTGCTCTCCCAGCAGGACGACTTCGACGACACGCACACCGTGCGCGAGGTCGTGCTCCAGGGCAAGGCCGACCACGAGTGGGCCGCCGACGCCCGCCTGCGCGAGATCGTCGACGTGCTCCTCGCCGGCGTCGACCTCGACCGTGCGGTCCACGGCCTGTCCGGTGGCGAGCGTCGCCGGTGCGCCCTGGCCGGCCTGCTGCTCGGCGACCACGACCTGATCGTGCTCGACGAGCCCACCAACCACCTCGACGTCGAGGCCGTCGCCTGGCTCGCCGCGCACCTCGCGTCCCGCTCGTCGGCCCTCGTCGTGGTCACCCACGACCGCTGGTTCCTCGACGCCGTGTGCCAGCAGACCTGGGAGGTCCACGACGGCGTCGTCGACCTCTACGAGGGCGGGTACGCCGCCTTCGTGCTCGCCAAGGCGGAGCGCCAGCGCCAGGCCGCCGCCTCCGAGCAGCGCCGGCAGAACCTGGTCCGCAAGGAGCTCGCCTGGCTGCGCCGCGGCGCCCCGGCCCGCACCTCCAAGCCGAAGTTCCGCATCGACGCCGCCAACGCGCTCATCGAGGACGTCCCGCCGCCCCGCGACCGCCTTGAGCTGCAGAAGTTCGCGACCCAGCGGCTCGGCAAGGACGTCATCGACATCGAGGACGTCGACTTCTCCCGCGGCACCCGCCAGCTCCTCTCGCACGCCACCTGGCGTCTCGGACCGGGGGACCGGGTCGGCCTGGTCGGCGTCAACGGCGCCGGCAAGACCTCGGTGCTCTCCCTGCTCTCCGGCGAGGCGGCCCCCTCGGCCGGCAAGGTCCGCCACGGTCGCACGGTCGCCCTCCAGCACCTGTCCCAGAACGTCGAGTTCGACGACCCCGAGGCCCGCGTCCTGGCCACCGTCGAGTCGATCCGCCGGGTCACCCGTACCGCCGACGGCGAGATCTCCGCGACCTCGATGCTCGAGCGCTTCGGGTTCACCGGCGACCGGCTCACCGCCCGCATCGGTGACCTCTCCGGTGGCGAGCGCCGCCGCTTCCAGCTGCTCCGGCTGCTGCTCACCGAGCCGAACGTGCTCCTGCTCGACGAGCCCACCAACGACCTCGACATCGAGACGCTCAACGTCCTCGAGGACTTCCTCGACGGCTGGCCCGGCACCCTCGTCGTGGTCTCCCACGACCGGTACTTCCTCGAGCGGGTCACCGACTCGGTCTGGGCCCTGCTGGGCGACGGTCAGATCTCGATGCTGCCCCGTGGCGTCGACGAGTACCTCGAGCGCCGCGCCCAGGCGATGCACCTCGACACGCCATCGGACCGTTCGATCGAACGGCTCGAGCGACCCGGTTCGGCCAAGGCCAAGTCGGGCTCGGCCGAGGAGCGGGCGGCGAAGAAGACCGTCGCCCGGCTCGACAAGGTCCTGGAGCGCCTCTCCGCCCGCGAGGCCGAGCTCACCGCCGACCTCGCCGCTCACGCCACCGATCCGGAGAGGCTGACCGCGATCGGGGTCGAGCTCACCGCCCTCCAGGAGGAGAAGGAGGCGGCCGAGCTGGAGTGGCTCGAGGCCGCCGAGCTGCTCGAGTAGCTCTGGTCCCCGGGGCGGCGCACGCTCCCGAACGGGCGGGTCCGGGCGTCAGCCGGCGAACGGGACCAGGAGTCGCCGGAGCAGGCCGGCGAGGTCGGCCTGGTCGTCGGGCGAGAGCCCGGTCAGCAGCTCCCGCTCGGCGTCGAGCAGCGCGGCGAACGCGCCGTCGACCGCGTCCTTGCCGTCCGGCGTGAGCCGGACCAGCACGCCGCGACGGTCGGTCGGGTCGGGGTGCCGCTCGACCAGGCCGCGGGTGGCGAGACGGTCCACGCGGTTGGTCATGGTCCCGCTGGTCACGAGCGTCTCGCGCAGCAGCCGGCCGGGGGAGAGCTCGTACGGCTCGCCCGCGCGGCGCAGCGCCGCCAGCACGTCGAACTCCCAGGACTCGATGTCGTGCGTCGTGAACGCGTGCCGCCGGGCCCGGTCGACGTGGTGGGCAAGGCGGGAGATCCGGCTGAACACGGACACCGGGCCGAGGTCGAGGTCGCTGCGCTCGCGCGCCCACGCCTCGATGAGCTCGTCCACCTCGTCCCGCATGCCCTCACCATATCTCACGAGTCGAGAATCTTGATGTCAAGATAAATCGAGCGTAGGGTCGGCCTCGTGGACACGCGCACTGATGACCTCGGCCCGGTCGCCCTCACGAGCCTGGTCTGGGGCGACCCCGACGACCGGGGCCGGCCGCTGGCCGTCCTCCTGCACGGCTTCCCCGACACCGCCCACACCTGGCGGCACCTCGGCCCGGCGCTCGTCGGTGCCGGCTACCGCGTCCTCGCCCCCTTCACCCGCGGCTACGCCCCCAGCGGCATCCCCGCCGACCGCAGCTACCACGTCCCTGCCCTCATGCACGACGCCCTCGCGCTGCACCGGGTGCACGGCGGTGACGACCGCGCCGTGCTCGTCGGGCACGACTGGGGAGCCATCACCGCCAACGGCATCGCGGCCTCGCCGGCCAACCCGTACGGCGCGATCGTGTCGCTGGCCGTCCCTCCGCTCTCCGTGATGAACCCGCGCCGCGACGACCTCGCCCGGTGGCTGCGCATCCTGCCGCGCCAGGCAGGACTGAGCTGGTACACGCTCTTCAACCAGCTGCCCCGGCTGCCCGAGCAGCGCTTCGACGACCTGGTGGCCCACCTGTGGCGCCGCTGGTCGCCCGACCACGACCCGACCGAGGACCTGGCCCACCTGGCGGCGGCCGTACCCGACGAGGCCCGCAAGGCGGCCGTGATCGGCTACTACCGCGCCCAGCGGCGGCTGCGCCAGACCCCGGCGCGGTACCAGTCGCTCGCGCACGAGTGGACCCGCGAACCCCGGGTGCCGCTGCTGTACCTGCACGGAGCCGACGACGGCTGCCTCGACGTGCGCTGGGCCGGACGGATCGGCGAGCGCCTGCCGGCCGGCAGCCGCGTCGCCGTCATCGACGGCGCCGGGCACTTCCTGCAGCTCGAGCGGCCGGACGTCGTCAACGCCCGGATCCTCGAGCACCTGCACGTCGGAGCGCGCCCATGACGCAGTCGAGCCCGGCCTGGGACCCCGACCGCTACCTGACCTACGCGGACGAGCGCGGGCGCCCGTTCCTCGACCTCGTCGGTCGGGTCGCAGCCGTCGATCCCGACGTCGTGGTGGACCTCGGTTGTGGACCTGGCAACCTCACCTCCCTCCTCGCTGATCGCTGGCCGGCGGCGGCGATCACCGGTGTCGACTCCAGTGAGGCCATGATCCGCGCCGCCTCCGACAGCTCGGCCGCAGAACGGGTGTCCTTCCACAGGGCCGACCTGCGTGACTGGTTGGCAGCCGCCGAACCCGGAGGTGTCGACGTCCTCGTCTCCAACGCGACCCTGCAGTGGCTGCCCGAGCACCTCGACCTGGTGCCGGCACTGGTGGGCGCCGTGAAGCCCGGCGGCTGGCTGGCGTTCCAGGTCCCGGGCAACCACGACGAGCCCAGCCACACGCTGCGCGCCGAGCTCGCCGCCGAGCCGCCGTACGCCGTCCACACGGCCGGCGTCGCCGCTCCGCACGCCCACCGTGCCGAGGTCTACCTGCGTGCGCTCCAGGCGCTCGGCTGCGAGGTCGACGCGTGGGAGACGACCTACCTCCACGTGCTCCACGGCGAGGACCCGGTCTTCACGTGGGTGTCGGGGACCGGCGCGCGCCCGACGCTGCAAGCGCTGCCGACGGACCTGCGCGCCCGGTTCGAGGACGAGCTCAAGGCGCGACTTCGTGCGGCCTACCCGGACGACGGCCACGGCGTCGTGCTGCCGTTCCGGCGGATCTTCGTGGTCGCCCGCACCCCCGCCTGACGACGAGGGACGAGGCAGCCGCCGGGATTCCCCTCCCTCCGGGGAACCCCGGCGACTGTTGCTCCCACCCTGGTCGTGGCTGGTACGCCGAGGCGACTGCAGTCCCTGTCCGGGTCGTCGGGCCCGCAGCACCCCCCAGATGCTTCGGACCCCGGTCGTTCCACCCCGCCCCCCAGCCGGATCGGTTCGACGCTGCAGCCGCCTCGGCAGCTCATGGTGCGACGCGGCCGCCCGGGTATCGGTACCGCTGGGTCGCAGGGTGCGGCCGCGTCCGGTCGGCGGCTGCGACCTGCTGGTCACGGCACAGCTCGACGAGCGCGGCGACCACCGCGGCCTGCGCGCGGCCGACCTGGCGGGCGAGGTCCACGATCCGGTCCGGGTACGGCGACCAGGGGTCCGCGAGGACCATCGCGAGGTGGTGGCGCCACTCGGCGATCGTTCCGTTGGCCACGATGTCGGCGAGCTCGTCGACGGATTCGAGCGTCGGCACGGTCCAGTCCCGGTCGATGCCCTGGACCAGGAGGGCGTGCGCGGCACGCAGGCGCGTGTCGTCGAACGCCTCGTCGAGAGCGGGGGTCCGCGGGCGGGCGCCGAGGCGGCGGCCGATGCGGGGGACGAGCATCCGGCGCATCGCGGTGGTGGTCAGCGGGAGCCGGGAGTCGGTCTCGAGCGCGGTGCCGTAGCGGTGCTGGAGCCTGGCCAGCCGGACGTGGCCCAGCTCGTCGGCGAGCGCGGTCAGCGCGGTGTGGTCCTCGAGCCCGCCGAACAGGGCGAGGCCGACCAGGTTGGCCGTGGCGGCGCAGGCGGGGAGCGTGTGCGAGAGGTCGCGGTGCTCCTCGACCAGCGCGATCAGCCGGGCCCAGGTGGCGTGGTCCTCGCTGTGCACGCCGTGGGTGCGGGCGAGGGTGTCGTCGATGACGTCGAGGAACAGCTCCTCGTGCGCGACGCCGAACGTGCGTCGTACGCGCACCCGCGCCTGCAGGACGGCGGCACGCCGGGCGAGCGAGCGCGGGGCCAGGGGGACGACCGGCGGCAGCGGACGGGCGCCGCGCGCGGCGGTGGAGCGCGTCGTGCTCATCTGTCTCCGATCGGTCCGAGCAGGTCCCCGGGCGGGGCTGTCACCGAACTGGACGGAGCGCGGGGCGGAACATCACGCGGTTTTCGCGACGAGATGGAAAGTTTTCCGATTCGGTGCATCATCGGAGGCGCTCGCTCGTTGGACAGGGCGTCGCGGACACTCCCGCGGCGTTCGAGCGCGGGCAGAAGGCACAGGAACCATGGCGGAGGAACCGATGGGCGAGGACGCGTCCCGCACCCCGGAGGAGGAGCTCCTCGGGCGGGTGCGCTCGGGCGACACCGCTGCGTTCGAGGAGCTGTACCGCGACCACGTGGACGGCGCTCGCCACCTCGCCCGGATCCTGGTCGGCGCCGAGGCCGCCGAGGAGCTCGTCGCCGAGTCGTTCTCGCGGGTGCTCGGCCAGCTCAGCGCCGGCAGAGGCCCGACCTCGAGCTTCCGCTCGTACCTCCACGTCACCATCCGCAACGGCTACCGCGACGGGCTGCGCTCGCGGCGCGAGTCGGTCGCCTCGGACCAGCCGTGGCTCTTCGAGCAGGCCGAGACCGCCGAGGTCACCCCCGAGGAGGCCGTCGAGGGGCTCGACGAGTCCGTCGCCGTCGACGCGCTCGCCACGCTCCCCGAGAGCTGGCGCAAGGTCTTGTGGCACGTCGAGGTCGAGGGCCGCAAGCCGGCCGAGGTCGCCACCTTGATGGACCTCAAGCCGCGCGCCGTCTCCTCCCTCGCGCACCGCGCGCGCGAGGGCCTCAAGCGTGCCTACCTCGACCTGCACGCCGGCCCCGAGCCGGCTCGCGAGCAGTGCCGCTGGGTCCACCACCGGATGAGCCAGTACGCCCGCGGCGACCTCGGAGCCCGCGCCGAGCAGAAGTTCGGCGCCCACCTCGACGGCTGTGCCTCCTGCCGGAGCGCCTTCCTCGTCGTCGACCGCGTCAACCAGAAGCTCGCCGTCCACGTGCTGCCGATCGTGCTGCTCGCCGTACCCGCCGGCGGCAAGGGCCTGCTCTGGCTGGCCGGAGGTACGGCGGCCGGCGGAGCCGCTGCCGGAGCAGCCACCACCGGCACGACCACCGGGGGTGCGGGCGGTGCCGGCGGCGCGTCGGGTGGCGCGTCGGGTGGCGCGTCGGGTGTCGGTGGTCCGGCCGTGGCGGTCGCCGCCGCGGTCGCGGTGGCCGCGGTCGCCGCCGGTGCCTTCGCGGCGCTCGGCGGCCACGACGAGCCCGACCGCTCGCCCGCGGCATCGCGTCCCGTGGTGGTCGCGACGCCGAGCGACGCCCCGATCGACCCGGCGGACCCGCCGGCGGCCCAGCCCGCGCCGGGCGACCCCGACCCGGCCGTGCCGGTCGCCACCTCCCCGGCGGCCGCGGCGACGCCGCCGCCCGGCACGCCGGACCCGGTCGACGTACCCGCTCCGAAGCCCACCGCCCCGCCGGCCGGCGACTCCGCGCCGGCATCGCCGGCCAGCGCCCCCGGCACCCCGCCGGGCACCCCGCCGGGCACCCCGCCGAGCACCCCGCCGACCGACGCCCCGCCGACCAGCCAGCCGAAGCCGACCGAGTGCGGTGATCGCCGGATCTGTGCCGGACCGGTCACCATCACCCTGCCGGGCGACGGCCGGCACGGCGTGACGATCGACGTCGCCCTGCCCGGGCTGCCGATCGAGGTCGGGGTGGGCCCCGGCGGTGTGATCGTGGGCACGAAGCACTGACGAGACTCGCCCTGGAGGTTACCGGCGAGTAATGTTGGGTCCATGACCCAGGTCCACAGCCTCTGGAAGACCACGACGAACCTCCCCGTGGTCGGCGGCACCCTCGGCAAGCGCGTCTTCTCGATCGCGTTCAGCCAGAAGGCCCCGTACTTCGCCACGATCCACCCGCGGGTGACCGAGCTGCGCCCCAACTACGCGTCGGTGGTCATCCCGAAGCGCCGCAGCGTGCAGAACCACATCGGCACGGTCCACGCGATCGCTCTGTGCAACGGCCTCGAGATGGCGATGGGCGGCCTCGCCGAGGCCACGATCCCCAGCACCAAGCGCTGGATCCCCAAGGGCATGACCGTCAGCTACACGGCCAAGGCCACCGGCGACGTCACCTGCATCGCCGAGACCGACCAGGAGCAGTGGGACACCGCCGAGGGTGAGCTGCCCGTGCGGGTCCGCGGCGAGCTCGCCGACGGCACCGTCGTCATCGAGGGCACCATCAACCTGTGGGTGACCAGCAAGAAGAAGTGACCCGCGCCGCGGTCAGGGGATCGTGCTCGCCTGCGTGGTGAGCGCGGTCATCCCGACCTCGAGCGGCTTGTGCTCGCCGACGAACTTCCTCTGCACCCAGGTCGCGATGACGGTCAGGACCAGGTTGACCGAGATGTAGAGGAAGGCGAGCACGACCGCGGTCTGCAGGTGCGTGCCGGGGAACTCGGTCCACATGGCCTTCCCGATGTAGGTCAGTCCCGGGGCGACGATGTAGTAGCCGAGGCTGGTGTCCTTGAGGGCGACCACGCACTGGCTGATGATCGCCGGCAGCATGATCTTCACCGCCTGCGGCAGCAGGATCAGCGTCATCACCTGGGTCTTGCGCATGCCGATGGCGTACGCCGCCTCGCCCTGCCCCGAGGGTACGGCCAGGACGCCCGCACGGAAGACCTCGGCGAGCACGGCGCCGTTGTAGAGGGTGAGGGCCAGCACCACGCTCCAGTACGGGCCGAAGCCGTCGCCGATGCCCCAGGTGTAGAAGATGAAGATCATCAGCAGCAGGACCGGCACGGCGCGGAAGAACTCCACCACCAGCGCGCAGGTCCAGCGCACCGGCCGGTGGTCGGAGAGCTTGCCGATGCCGAACACGACGCCGAAGAGCACCGCACCGATGACGGCCGAGAAGGCCATCTGCAGGGTCTTGAGCAGGCCGTCGACGAGCAGTGCGCGCACGTACTTCGGCGTCACGAACTGCTCCCACTTGCCATAGGCCAGCTCCCCCTTCGCGTCGAGGAAGAGGAGGACTCCCGCCAGTCCGCAGGCGACCGCCGCGGCGGTGAGCGCGGTGTAGAGCCGGTGCCGGGCGATCGTGCGCGGGCCGGGGGCGTCGAAGAGGACGGATCCGGTCATCAGCGAGCCGCCCTCCAGCGTCGCTCGAGGCCGACGGCACCGAGGGAGATCAGCTCGACGAGCACGATGTAGCCGATCGCGAAGAGCACGAAGATCAGCATGGTGTCGTCGGCGTTGCGGTTCACGAAGTACCGCATCCGGGCAGTCGCCTCCATCAGCCCGAACACCGCGACGACCGAGGTGTTCTTGGTCATTGCGATCAGCGTGCTCGCCAGCGGCGGGACCGACGCCCGGAAGGCCTGCGGGAGCACGACGTGGCGCATGTTCTGCCCGAACGTCATGCCGATCGCCCGGGCCGCCTCCGCCTGGCCCAGCGGGACCGCGTTGACGCCCGCGCGCAGGGACTCGGCGACGAACGGTGCGGTGTAGAGGCTGACCGCGATCGTTCCCTTGAGCACGTAGGGAGCGCCGGTCAGCAGCCCGGTGTTGGGCGCGGCGAAGAAGACGAACACGCACATCACGAGCAGCGGTGTGTTGCGCACGAGGGTCACGTACGTCGCGGCGACCCACCGCAGCACCGCGATCGGACCGACCCGCATGGCGGCCAGGGCGGTGCCCAGGACCAGCGCCGCGACGCCCGAGAGGAAGGCGAGCTGGACGGTGAGCCAGAACGCCTTCAACACCAGGTCGAAGTGGGAGAACACGTCCTCCACGTCGGCGTCCCTCCTTCTCGTTCGGTCAGGCCCGTCGCGGGCCCGGCACCGCGTGCCGGGCCCGCTGGCGGCCGATGGTCAGGCGCAGGGGTCCATCTCCGGCGGCTCGGGCGTGTCGACGCCCGACTTGCCGAGAGTGACCTCGAAGGCCTTCGCCCAGTCGCCGTCGTCCTGGGCGGCCTTGATCGTGTCCTCGATCCACTGGCACATCTCCGGGTGGTCGAGGGAGTAGCCGACGCCGTAGCGCTCCTCGGAGAACGGGTCGACGACCACCTTGAGCTCGTCGGGGTGCTCGGCGGCGTACCCGAGCAGGATCGCGCCGTCGGTCGTCATGGCGTCGACCGAGCCGTTGAGAACCTGGTCGACGCACTCCGAGTAGGTGTCGAAGCCGCGGGGCGTTGCGCCCTCGGCCTCGATGTTGGCCAGCGACGTGGAGCCGGTGACCGAGCAGACCTCGGTGCCCTTCACGTCGTCCAGGGAGGCGATCTCGCTGTCCGACTTCACCAGCAGCTGCTGGCCGGTGACGTAGTAGGGACCGGCCTGGCCCACGACCTTCTTGCGGTCGTCGGTGATGGAGTAGGACGCGATGACCAGGTCGACCTCGCCCTTCTGCAGGAAGGACTCGCGGTTGGCCGAGATGGTCTCCACCCAGTCGATGTCCTCCGGTGCGATGCCGAGGCTGGCTGCGAGGATCTTGCCGATCTCCGGGTCGAAGCCGGAGGGGGCGTCGTCGGTGGCCCCCTTGAAGCCGATGCCCGGCTGGTCGTACTTCACGCCGATCTTGATCTTCCCCGCATCGGCGAGCTCCCGCATCCGGGTGCCCTCGTCGAACTGTGACGCGGCGTCCTTCTTGACGTCGACATCGATGCCCTTGTCGTCATCGTTGCCGGCGTCGCCACATGCGGCGAGCGTCGACGCCACGAGAACGGCTGCCGCGGCAACCTTCAGTCTGTTCAGTCGCATGCGCTTCTCCTTCTAGTGTTTGAGGATCTTGCCGAGGAAGTCCCTGGCCCGGTCGCTCTCCGGGTTCGTGAAGAAGGTCTCGGGATCGCCGGTCTCGAGGATCCGGCCGTCGGCCATGAACACGACGTGGTTGGCCGCGGTGCGGGCGAAACCCATCTCGTGGGTCACGACGATCATGGTCATCCCGCGCTCGGCGAGGTCGACCATCACGTCGAGGACCTCCTTGATCATCTCCGGGTCGAGTGCCGAGGTCGGTTCGTCGAAGAGCATCACCTTCGGCTCCATGGCCAGCGCGCGAGCGATCGCGACCCGCTGCTGCTGGCCGCCGGAGAGCTGGGCCGGGTACTTGTCGGCCTGGTGGGCGACACCGACGCGGTCGAGCAGCTCGCGTGCGCGCGCCTCGGCCTCGGCCTTCGACTGCTTGCGCACCTTGATCGGGCCGAGCGCGACGTTCTGCAGGATCGTCTTGTGGGCGAACAGGTTGAAGCTCTGGAACACCATGCCGACGTCAGCGCGGTGCCGGGCGAGGGCCTTGCCCTCCTGGGGCAGCGGTGAGCCGTCGACCAGGATCCGGCCCGAGTCGATCGGCTCGAGGCGGTTGATCGTGCGGCACAGGGTCGACTTGCCGGATCCGGAGGGCCCGATCACGACGACCACCTCGCCGCGGCCCACGCTCAGGTTGACGTCCTGCAGGACATGCAACCCGCCGTACCACTTCTGCACGTCGACGAGCTCGACCAGGGGCTCCCCGGAGCGGGGCGCGCTGCTGTCAACCGGAGCGTCGTCGGTGACGGTCATACGCGTGGACGCTAGTCCCGATGGGCCATGCTCGGCTAGTACTTCAGGGCCGGCCGCACGACAATGTTGCCGGACCGTGTCCGAACGCCCGGCCTAGAAGATGTCGGGCAGCACGCTCAGCGCCAGTCCCACGACCAGCGCGAGCACGGCGAGCATCGCCGCCCGGCCCTGGCCCTTCGCCGACGCCGCGCGCTCGGCGTCGGTGAGCGGGTCGAGTCCACGCTCGGCGCGCCACGCCGTCTCCTCGGCGTCCCACTGCGCCGCGGGCGTGGCGCTGCGCAGCACCGCACCGAGACCGAGCAGGAGCAGCGTGAACGCCCCGCCCGCGACGGTCAGCACGGTCAGGATCGCCGAGACGCCACGGGTGCCGGTGCCGAACATCAGCCCGGCGCCCATGCCGGCCGAGGCGAGCAGCGCGACGATGCTGAGGACGCTGCCGATGACCTCGTTGTTGCGGGCGACGAAGCCGGGGGGAGCGGTGTCAGCCATGCCCCGACCCTAACCAGACGCGGGTGAGCAGCCCTGAGGGATTCGGATGGGCATGCCCGTGCGCCGTACCCTAGAGCGGTCATGAGCGCCACCGCAGAACAGCCGAGGACCTACGAGGTCCGCACCTACGGGTGCCAGATGAACGTCCACGACTCCGAGCGCCTCTCGGGCCTCCTCGAGGACGCCGGCTACCTCCCGTTCGACAAGGACGCCGAGGGCCAGCAGGCCGACTGCGCGGACATCGTCGTGTTCAACACCTGTGCGGTGCGCGAGAACGCCGACAACCGGCTCTACGGCAACCTCGGCCACCTGGCGCCGGTCAAGGCGAAGCGGCCCGGCATGCAGATCGCCGTCGGCGGCTGCATGGCCCAGAAGGACCGCGACACCGTCGTGAAGAAGGCCCCGTGGGTCGACGTCGTTTTCGGCACCCACAACATCGGCTCCCTGCCGGCGTTGCTCGACCGGGCGCGGGTCCAGCAGGAGGCGCAGGTCGAGATCCTCGAGTCGCTCGACGTGTTCCCCTCGACGCTGCCGACCAAGCGCGAGTCGGCGTACGCCGCCTGGGTGTCGGTCAGCGTCGGCTGCAACAACACGTGCACGTTCTGCATCGTCCCGAGCCTGCGCGGCAAGGAGAAGGACCGCCGTCCCGGCGAGATCCTCGCCGAGATCGAGGCGCTGGTCGCCGAGGGCGTCTCCGAGATCACGCTGCTGGGCCAGAACGTCAACGCGTACGGCGTCGAGTTCGGCGACCGGCAGGCGTTCTCCAAGCTGCTGCGGGCGTGCGGCGACATCGAGGGCCTCGAGCGGGTCCGGTTCACCAGCCCGCACCCGGCCGAGTTCACCGACGACGTCATCGAGGCGATGGCCGAGACGCCGAACGTGATGCCGAGCCTGCACATGCCGCTGCAGTCCGGCTCCTCGAAGGTCCTCAAGGACATGCGCCGGTCCTACCGCCAGGAGAAGTTCCTCGGGATCATCGAGCGGGTCCGCGCCGCGTTGCCCGACGCCGCGATCACCACCGACATCATCGTCGGCTTCCCCGGCGAGACCGAGGAGGACTTCCAGGAGACCCTCAAGGTCGTCCGGGAGGCGCGGTTCTCCGGGGCGTTCACGTTCCAGTACTCCAAGCGCCCCGGCACCCCCGCCGCGACGCTGCCCGACCAGGTGGACCAGGCCGAGGTCACCGACCGCTACAACCGCCTCGTCGAGCTGGTCAACGAGATCACCTGGGAGGAGAACAAGCGGCTGGTCGGTCGCGAGCTCGAGCTGATGGTCGCCGAGGGCGAGGGCCGCAAGGACGCCGAGACGCACCGGTTGTCCGGCCGTGCACCCGACAACCGGCTGGTCCACTTCGAGGCCGACTTCGCAGCTGTCGACGGCGCGCCGCGGCCCGGTGACATGGTCACCGTCGAGGTCACCTACGCCGCCCCGCACCACCTCGTCGCCGACGGCCCGGTCCGCGCGCTGCGTCGTACCCGCTCGGGAGACGCGTGGGAGCGCCGCACCTCCGAGCCGCCCGCGCCGAAGGGCGTCGGCCTCGGCATGCCCTCGATCGGCGTCCCCGCACCGCTGCCCGACGCGCCGGTCTGCGGCTGAACCGTGCCGGCCGACGCTCCCACGATCGTCGCGACCTCCGGCGGGGTCGTGCCCGGCGCACGCACGAGGTGGTCGGTCGGGCCGCTGACGTCGTACGCCGTCGATCTGGCCGGGGTCGAGGGCCGGGCGCCGCGCGTGTGCTTCCTCGCCACGGCCTGCGGTGACCAGCCGGCGGTGGTCCGCGACTTCTACGACATGGCGCAGGAGGCGGGCTTCCACGGCAACCACCTGTCGCTGTTCGCGATGCCCAACGTCGACGACATCCGCGAGCACCTGCTCTCCCAGGACGTGATCTGGGTCTGGGGCGGAAGCGTCGCCGGGCTGCTGGCGATGTGGGACCTGCACGGTGTCGGCAAGGTGATGCGCGAGGCGTGGGAGGCCGGCGTCGTGCTCACCGGCGTCTCGGCCGGGTCGATCTGCTGGCACAGCGGCGGCACCACCGACTCGTTCGGTCCGGACCTGCGCCCGGTCACCAACGGGCTCGGCCTGGTGCCGTGGTCCAACGGGGTGCACTACGACTCCGAGGAGCAGCGCCGCCCGCTCTACCAGCGGCTGGTCGCGGACGGCACCCTGCCGGCGGGCTACGCCACCGACGACGGGGTGGGCCTGCACTACCGCGGCACCGAGCTGGTCGAGGCGTTGGGCGAGGAGGCCGGCAAGGCGGCGTACTTCGTCGAGCGGGGCGCCGACGGCACGGCCGTCGAGACCCGGCTCGAGACGCGACTGCTACGCGGGTGACTCCGTCTCCGGCGGCACGTCGGGGTTGCCCTGGGTCGCCTCGGTGTCGGTGTCCTCGGGCGTGAGCGTCTCGGCGGGCAGCTCGTCGTCGGTGGCGGGGTTGAGCCACGGGTCCGGGTCGCGCGGCTCGGTGCTGTAGGCGCCGTCCCCGCCCACCCCCTCGATCCGGTGCGGACCGCCCGGCGGCGGTGCCGGCGGCTCGGCGACCGGCTTCGGCTGGGGTGGCAGTTCCTGGTTCATGGCTCTCCTCTCGATCAGGGAGCACCCGGACAGGTGGTAACCGCTGGCGGGCCGGACAGTCCTCCCCGGCGGGCTCAGAACCCGTGGTGGCTCAGTGCCGGCAGGTCGCCGGTGCGCAGCCCGGCGAGGACGACGGCCTCGTGCGGGACCAGCGGCTCCGGGAGCGCGGACAGCGGGAACCAGCGCAGGTCCGCGCACTTGGCGGGCTCGACGATGCGCGGCTCGCCGGTCCAGGCGCGAGCGGTGAAGAAGAAGTCGATCCGCTCGTCGATCGGCAGGTCGTGGGCCGTGCGCTGCATCGCCGTCACGAAGGTGAGGTCGAGGTCGTCGACGGCGATCTCCTCGAGCGCCTCACGTCGGGCGGCGGCCTCGGCGGTCTCGCCGCGCTCGACGTGCCCGGCCGCGGCGGCGGCCCAGAAGCCGTCCATGTAGCCGGTGTCCTGCCGCAATTGCAGGAGCACCTCGGTGCCCGTCGTGCTGCCACCCGAGACGATCTCCCGCAGGAGGAAGACGTAGGAGGCGGGGACCACGGCGAACCGGGTCTTCCCGGTTGCGGGGTCCGTGACGGTCACCGAGGTGCTCGCTTCTGCCGGCGGTGGCCGGTCAGCTGATGTCGTCGTTCTTGCCGTCGAGCGCGTCGAGGGCGTCCTTGGCCTTGTCGGCGCCGAGGTCGATCTTGTCGCCGAACTTGCCGCCGGTCTTGTCGGAGGCGAAGTCGGCGGCCTTGTCGACCGCGTCGCCGATCTTGTCGCCCTGGCTGTCGACCGCGTCGGTCAGCTTGTCCTTGGCGTCGTCGAGAAAGCCCACGAGAAACCCCCAGAGGTGTCAGTACGACGGCCCGACCTGGGCCACCGCCGTCACCCTAGAGGATCAGGGCGACGGCGGGGTGTCGGCCGCGGGCGGCTCGCCGGTCGGGCCGTCGTCGCCCTCGAGCTTGCCCAACGCGTCCTTGGCCTTGCCGGTCGCGCCCTCGATCTTGTCGTGGTACTTCCCGCCGGTCTTGTCGTCCACGAAGCCGGCCGCCTTGTCGAGGCCGGACTCGATCTTGTCGCCGTGCTTGTCGACCGCCTCGCCGACCTTCTCGGCGACGGTGTCCTTGGCACCCTTCAGCTTGTCCATGAATCCCATGCTCTGCTCCTCGCGGTCCCGGCCCGAGTGGGCCGCTCGATGGGGGTCATTGCCACACTAATCCCATGCCGGGAACGTCCACCACGCCTCCGATCGTCGCGATCGTCGGGCCGACGGCCAGCGGCAAGACGTCGCTGTCGCTCGACCTCGCCGAGGCGCTCGGCGGCGAGGTGGTCAACACCGACGCGATGCAGGTCTACCGCGGCATGGACATCGGCACGGCGAAGCTCCCGCTCGCCGAGCGCCGCGGGATCCCGCACCACCTGCTCGACACCCTCGACGTCCGCGATCCCGCCACCGTCGCGGAGTTCCAGGGCTGGGCGCGTGCGGCGATCGGCTCGCTGCGGGAGCGGGGCGTGACGCCGGTCCTGGTCGGCGGGTCGGCCCTCTACACGCGGGCGATCCTCGACCGCTTCGAGTTCCCCGGGACCGACCCCGCGGTCCGGGGCAGGCTCGAGGCCGAGCTCGCCGAGGTCGGCAGCCCGGCCCTGCACGCCCGTCTGCGCGAGCTCGACCCGGTCGCGGCCGAGCGGATCGAGGTCGAGAACGGTCGTCGCGTCGTCCGTGCGCTCGAGGTCATCGAGATCACCGGCGCCCCGTTCAGCGCCAACCTCCCCGTCCAGGAGTACGTCGACCCGCACACCGTCCAGCTCGGCGTCGCCATCGACCGCGAGGTCCTCGACGAGCGGATCGCCGTACGCGTGCGACAGATGTTCGACGACGGCCTGCTCGACGAGGTCGAGCGGCTGCTGGGGGAGGGCCTGGCCGAGGGACGCACCGCCGCACTCGCGATCGGATACCGGCAGGCGATCGCCGTCCTCGCCGGCGAGATGAGTGTCGAGGACGCGATCGAGAGGACGACCGTCGCCACCCGCCAGTTCGCACGTCGCCAGCTCGCGTGGTGGCGCAACGACCCGCGGATCACCTGGCTGCGGCACGACGACCCGGACCGCGTGGCGAAGGCGCTCAGCGCAATCGGCTGAGCGCCGCCTCGGCCGCGTGGAAGCCACCCATCCCGTGCACCCCGGCTCCGGGAGGCGTGGCCGACGAGCACAGGTAGACCCCGGGGACACCCAGGAAGTAGGGATCCAGGGCAGGACGTGGCCGGAAGGCGATCTGCCGGGCGGTGTTCGCGCCGGCGGAGATGTCGCCGCCGACGTAGTTGGCGTTGTAGGCCTCCCACTCCGCAGGGCCGCGGGTGGCGACGGCCAGCACCCGCTCGCGGAAGCCGGGTGCGAAGCGCTCGACCTGCCCGAGCACGGCCTCGGTCGCGTCGCCGGTGTAGCCGTGCGGCACGTGCGCGTAGGCGTAGACCGGGTTCGCCGAGCCCGACGAGCGCGACGGGTCGATGAGGTACTGCTGGCCGAGCAGCACGAACGGCTGGTCGGCCATCCTCCCGCGCACGGTGCCCTTTTCGATGGCGGCGACCTGCTCGGCCGTGCCGCCGAGGTGGAGGGTCCCCGCGCGGCGGCAGGCCTCGTTGGTCCACGGGATGTCGCCCTCGATCGCCAGGTCGACCTTGAAGGCCGCCGGCCCGTAGGAGTAGCGGGTCAGCGATCGGCGCACCCGCGCGGGGAGGCGGTCGCCCACGATGTCGAGCACGCCCGCCGGCGCGGTGTCGAGCACGACCACCTCGGGCGCCGAGCCGACCAGGTCACGCAGCTGGTCGAGCGAGGTGACCCGTACGCCGGTCACCACGCGCCCGCCGTACGACGCCAGCTCGGCCAGCAACGCCCGCGTGATCGACTCCGTGCCGCCCTCCGCGACCGGCCAGCCGACGGCGTGCGCGGTGCCGGTCAGCATCAGCCCGACCGACCCGCTCAGCGGGGTGTCGAGCCGGCCGAAGGCGTGTGCCGCGACGCCCGTGAAGAGCGCCCGGGCCGGATCGTCGCCGAACCGGGCGGCGGTCCACGTGGCCGGCATCAGCGCCTTCAGCCCGAACCGGCCGAGGGTCAGCGGGTGCCGGGGCACGTGCACCACGGGCTGGAAGACCTCGGCGATGAGGTCGTCGAACCTGCGCACGATCGGCTCGAAGATCCGGCGCCACCGCGGGCCGTCGTCACCGAGGGACTCCGCCGACAGGGACATGTCGCGTGCCGCGATCCCGGCCCGCCCGTCGTCGAGGGGGTGCGCCAGGTCGACCTCGGGCCACAGCCAGCGCAGGCCGTGCCGCTCCAGGCCGAGCGAGGCGAAGAACGGAGAGGCGACACCGGTGGGGTGGAACGCCGCACAGTCGTCGTGGAGCAGCCCGGGCAGGGTGAGCTCGCTGGTGCGTGTCCCGCCGCCCGGCCGGTCGTGCGCCTCGACCACGGTGACGGCGAGACCGGCCTGCGCGAGGCGGATGGCGGCGGCGAGCCCGTTGGGCCCGCTGCCCACGACGACGGCGGTGGTCATCGGCTGCTCACGAGACGGCATCCTTGCGACGGTACCCGGGCGCGGTCCAGCCGACCTGCAGCGGCACCGGCCCGTTGGGCAGCCACGGCTGCTCCTTGACGCACTCGCGCACGTCCCAGCTGCCCCGCTCGACGACGCCGAGAGCGGCGTCGATCACCCGGTACTCCTGCGGCCGCGAGGTGCGCCACGGCGTCGCCTGCGACTCGCAGTAGGCGACGACGAGGTCGCCCGGCTCCAACCCGAGCCGCTTCTGCACGGCGGCGACCAGCCGCTCGTCGTGCAGGTGGCCGTCGCCGAAGTTCCAGCCCACCAGGATGTTGCACATGAACTCGCCCTCGCGCACGTCGCGGGTCTCGAGGTCGTCGAGGTGCTCGACCAGCACCGAGAACAGGCCCCGCCCCTGGCTGTGCATCGAGCGCCAGGCCAGCGCCTTCTGCACGGTCATCTCCGCCTCGTCCGCGGTGTAGGTCATGCCGGGCATCCGCTGCAGCTGGCTGTTCTGGGTCTCGACGAGCAGCAGCTCGTTGAGCCGCTGCTCGACACCCGGCTTCATCGCCCACACCGCGGAGGCCCAGTTGCCGGCGTACTGCCGCATCGACGGCAGGAAGGACACCAGGTCGGGCCGCAGGTTGCCCAGGACCGGGCCGAACAGCAGCAGCGCGAAGATCGGGAGCAGCAGCGCCGGCTGGGAGAAGTCCCAGATGTTGTACGTCGACGCGGCGAACCCGTCGCCGAAGCCGCCCCACAGCACGATCGCGATGTAGCCGAAGTAGACGTTCCACTCCAGCGGCACGGCGAGCGGGAAGGTCGAGGTGATGAAGATGTGGAACACCAGCATCGCCACGGCGCCGAGCATCGCGACCGTGTCGTCGGCCGTCGTGAGGAGCACCACCGGGATGATGATCTCGACGGTCGTGCCGCCGACGTGGGCCATGAACCAGGCCAGGCCGCTGGGCCGGATGTCGTCGGGTGCCCGGCGGTAGTGCAGCTTCTTGACGAGGTTCAGCTGGCCGGGGGAGTTGGAGACCATCGGCGGGACGACGTTGATGAAGTGCTCGCCGATCTTGGACACGCCGGCGCCGATCCACACGATGCAGATGATGATCTTGAAGGCGACGACCAGGTCGACGAAGTCGGCCGAGGTGGCGCCGTCGCGCAGGGCGAGGGCGCCGAGGGTGGCGGAGAAGAGCATGATCGGCAGGTACTGCTCGGAGCGGGCGGCCAGGAAGACCACCTTGTCGCGCAGTCCCATCAGCGGCATCGTCACCAGGATCGGCAGGAACGCCAGCGGCGGCACCAGCTCCTGCGGTCCGGTCCCGGGGGGCACGAACGGCACCGCCTCGGCGTGCACGACGAGCGGGAGGACGAGGCTGGCCAGCACGGCGACGTACAGGACGACGTCGCCGACGGTGCGCTCGTCGCCGCCGGTGAGCGGGACGTGCCGGCCCCACGGGGCCATCCGGATGGTGCCCGGCCGCAGCCAGTAGCGGATGTTGCCGAGCATCGGCACGAAGTGGCCGCACAGGGGGCCGAAGGCGCCGCCGAGGCCGATCACCTCGAGCAGCATCAGCCAGATCGCCAGCTTCTGGTAGACGACGATGTTGTCGAACCAGGTGCTCGGGTCCGAGAACGCCACGTGGTCGGTGGTCCACGACGTGATGGCCAGCCCGACGGCGAAGTAGAGGCCCAGCATCTTCAGGATGTAGACGACGTGCAGCATCCGCGGGGTGTTGAAGCCCTCGGTCACCCAGTTGGTGCTGAGGACGCGGATCCGCTCCAGGAACGGCAGAGCGAGGAACTCGGCGGCCGGCATCGGCTCCGGCGCAGGCTTGAGGAATCCCATGTCAGGCTCCACTCAGTCGGGCCCGCAGCGCGGGCTTGTCGATCTTTCCGACGGGGTTCTTGGGAAGAGCATCCAGCACGTGGAGCGCCACCGGAACCTTGATCTTCGTGAGCTCGGCACGGCAGCGCGCGAGCAGGGCGTCGACGTCGACGGTGTGGTTGGGGGCCGCGGAGACGAAGGCGACCACCACCTCGCCGTACACCGGGTCGGGGCCGCCGACGACGGCCGCCTCGAGGACGTCGGGCGCTGCGTGGAGGACGTTCTCGATCTCCTTGGGGTAGATGTTCTCGCCACCGCGGATGATCATGTCCTTGATCCGGTCGACGATGCGCAGGTAGCCGTCCTCGTCGAGGATCCCGACGTCGCCGGTGTGCAGCCAGCCGTCGCCCAGCGTCTCGGCCGTGGCCTCGGGGCGGTTGAGGTAGCCGCGCATCACGTTGGCGCCCTTGATCACGACCTCGCCACGCTCGCCGTTCGCGACGAGCGTGCCGTCCGGCGCCATGACCGCGACCAGCTGCCCGGGCAGGGCGGGGCCGACGGTGCCGGGCTTGCGCATCCCGTCGACCGGGTTGCACGTCGACGCGCAGGTGCCCTCGGAGAGGCCGTAGCCCTCGACCAGAGGGAACCCGAACCGGTGCTCCACCGCCGCGAACAGCTCCGGCGGCGCGGGCGCCGCACCGCAGATCGCGAACCGCACCGACGTCGTGTCGGCCTGCACCTCGGCCGGCAGCGCGACCAGGTGGGAGTAGATCGTCGGCACGGCCGAGAAGTACGTCGGCCGCAGGCTCTCGATCGCCCGCAGGAACTCGACCGGGTGGAACCGCTCCAGCACCGACAGCTGGGCGCCGGCGGACATCGGGGTCAGGAAGCTGACGCAGATCGCGTTCACGTGGAACAGCGGCAGGACCAGCAGGCAGTGGTCGTCGGGGCCGATCGCGATCGCCTCGCCCATGCTGGCGATCATCGCGTCGACGTTGCCGTGGTCGAGCATCACGCCCTTGGGGCGCCCGGTCGAGCCGCTGGTGTAGACGAGCAGCGCGAGGTCACCGCTCTCGGTGCGCGCCGGCGGCAGGGTGCCGCCGGGCGTCGTGGGGAGGTCCGCGACGTTGTCGCCGTCGATCACCAGGACCGCGCCCGAGTCGCTGATCTGGTGGCCCGCCTCGACCGCGGTGAACGTCGGGTTCACCGGTGTCGCGGCGGCGCCCAGCCGCCAGGCCGCCATGATCGCCACGAGCAGCTCGACCCGGTTGGGGAGCATGACGGCCACCACCGAGCCGCGGCCCACGCCCCGGGCGGCGAAGTGCTCGGCAGCGGCGTCCACGCGCTCGGCGAACGCACGGTAGGTGAGCTCGGTCCGCTCGTCGCGGACGCAGGGGCGGTCGTCGTACGCCGCCGGGCGGTGCCAGGGCAGGTGGTCCAGGGTCATGCCGGAACGCTAGGTCCGTCGTACCCCGCGGCTCTTGGTCTCCGGAACCAAACTCGGGCGCCGGATTCGGGGCTGCGCGGCCAAGGCGGGCGGGTGTCCCGCTCTGGCACCATGGCGTGACCGCCGTCACCGTTGGTGCGACGGACCGAAGGAGGCAGGTCGTGTCGGACCCGGAGACCGAGATGCAGGGCATCGCCGTGCTGCTCGCCGAGCGTCACCGTGAGCTCACGAACGAGCTGGTCGAGGCCTTCCGCGAGCGGATCCCCGAGCTGCCGACCGACCCGGCGCTGGTCGAGCTCCTGGTCGGCAGCTCGGGTGCCAACCTGGAGACCTTCGTGCACCTGATGCGGGCCCACATGCAGGTCAAGGACGTGCACGCACCGGTCGCGGCCGTGGAGTACGCGCGTCGGCTGGCCCAGCGGGGCACGCCGCCCAGCGCGCTGCTGCGGGCCTACCGGATCGGCCAACAGCTGATCCTGCAGTGGGCCCACGCCCAGATCACCCGCAGCATCGCCGATCCCATGCTCGCCCTGCAGACCGCCCAGATGCTCACCGACCAGTCCTTCCTCTACATCGACGCCGTCTCCGAGGACGTCGTCGAGGCCTACCAGGAGGAGCGGGAGCGCTGGCTCGCCAACCGCAGTGCCGTGCAGCGCGAGACCGTCGATGCGCTGCTGCGCGGGGACCGGCTCGACCTGGCCGCGGCCGAGGCCGCGCTCGGCTACCGCCTGCGCCAGCACCACCTCGGCCTGGTCGTGTGGACCGACCCCGGCGCCGGTGACCTCACCGCCGTCGAGCGCACCGTCGGCCGGATCGCCGAGCGGCTCGACTGCGCCGGCCAGCCCCTGTTCGTTCCCCGCGACCGTGAGACCGCCTGGGCCTGGCTGCCGACCGGCCGCTCCAGCTCGCTCGACCTGACGGGCATCGACGCCGTCCTCGCCGAGGACGACGGTCGGGTCCACGTCGCCGTCGGCTCCGCCGGTGCCGGCGAGCCCGGCTTCCGCAGCACCCACGATGGCGCGGCAGCCGCGCACGGCGTCGCCCAGCTCGGCCAGCACCCGGCCGCCCCCGCGCTGTCGTACGACGACCCGACGGTCCGCGCCGCCGCCCTCCTCGCCCGCGACCTCCCCGCCACCCGTGCACTGGTCCACCGCGCCCTCGGCGACCTCGCCGAGGACACCGACGGCGCCGCCCGGCTGCGCGAGACGCTGCTGGCGTTCGTCGAGGAGCGTGAGAGCTACGTCGCCACGGCAGCCCGCGTGCACCTGCACAAGAACACCGTGAAGTACCGGGTGGACCGCGCGATCGAGGCCCGCGGCAAGCCGCTCGGCGAGGAGCGGCTCGACCTCGAGCTGGCGTTGATCGCGTGCAAGTGGCTGGCGCCCGAGGTGCTGGTCCGGCCGTCAGGCGGCTGAGCCCGTGGTCGGGCGTGCCTGTGCCCCCGCAGGTCCGTGGGTCCTGCGGGGTGCGGGGCGGGGTCGCTACTCGTCGGGCGGGTGGACCGGGTGGGTGCCGCGGTGGTCGACCCGGAACCGGAACCCGCTCGGACTGGTCCACACGTAGGTCGCCGGCATCGGGGTCTCGTAACGCCAGGCCGAGTGGGTCTTGGCGCGGTGGTGCCGACGGCAGAGTGGGACGAGGTTGCAGGGGCAGGTCGGACCACCCTCGCCGTGGGGTTGGTGGTGGTCGATGTCGCACCGGGTCGCGGGACGGGTGCAGTGGGGGAAGCGGCAGGTGTGATCACGAAGGATCACCCGCGTCTTGTGGCGGTCGGGGATCTCGTAGGCCGTGACGGGGAGATGGTCGGCGAGGTCGATCACCGGGCGCACGATGATCGTGGTGTGCCGGGCCCGGAGCCACTCCTTGATCTGGGTGGTGCTGATCGGGCAGCGGCCCTCGTCCCACCGCCCGACCGGGTTCCGGCCAGCAAGGGTGGTGTCGGTGACGTGCACGTTGAGGATCACCTTGCGGCCGGGGACGGTCGCGACGACCTCTCCGGTGTCGGGGTCCGGGACCAGCAGGTCGAGGGCGAGGTCCTGGCGGGCCAGTTCCGCAGCGGCCTTGGAGCGCCGCACGTCGAGTGTCGAGTCGTCCCCGAGCCGGCCGAGCACCTCGGCCCTGCGTGCGACGGCTTGGTCGAGGTCGTGGCCGTCGGCGGCATCCAGCAGCCCGTCGAGGTGCACGAGGCCGTGCTCGTCGACGTCACTGATGTCGAAGTGGCGGTGGTCGGCAGCCTTCTGGCGGTCGGCTTCGCCGCGTTCGGGGTCGAACCGCAGCACGGCTTCGGCGACGAGGCGTTCGAGCTGGGCCCACCCGACGCCGGAGGCGTTCCACAGCTGCCGGTCCACGAACCCCGCCGCCTCAGCACTGAGAGCGTGGGTGAGGTCCGCGATCCGTTCGGCCCGCCACGGAGCGAGTTTCCCGGCGATGACGGCGTCGTAGACGTTGGGGAGCCGCCAGGCGCACTCGATGACCCGTCCGACGTAGGCCTTGCCGCCGTCGGGGGTGCGGCCGAGGACGGCGACGAGCTCCATCAACGCGAACTCGCTGACCAGTGGTGCGCCGTCACCGGCGATCGGGACCCCGGTGTCGAGGTAGCCCTCGGTGATCGTCGCGGCACCCTCGGGTCCGGTGACGACGTGGTCGCTCGCCCAGGCGGTGATGTCCTCCCACTCCTCGACCACCAACGCGTTGCGGGAGCGGATCCGGTCGCCCACCCGCGACAGCAGGGCTGCCGTGCTGCGGGGGTGGGTTCCGAGATCCATGACTGAACTCTCCCACCCACCTCCGACATTGATGCTGGTCTTCGCTGCTCCCTGTGGAGTAGTGAAGAGGTCCCGATCGTCGTGCCTCAGCCTCCGACTGTCGCCCTGCTGGGTTGACCATCTTGTGGTCCGGCCGGCGGTCGGGACCCCGCGCGCCGGCCGGGCGGACATGACCTAATAAGAGCCTGGCAAGCGCCTCATCAATGTCCTGTCTGCTCGCCCGACCGGCGTCGACCATCCACATCGGTACGACACGGAAGGCAGCTCCATCATGACAGCGACACGACCAGTGACCCCTGCCGTCTTCGCGGGCGCTGACACCCACGCCGACACGATCCACGTGGCCGCGATCGACGGCTACGGTCGCGATCTCGGCGACGGCGAGTTCCCCACGACGCCGGCGGGCTACCGCGACGCCTTGGCCTTCCTCGCGTCGTTCGGTTCGGTACAGGTCTTCGGGATCGAAGGCACCAGCTCCTACGGAGCAGGGCTGGCCGTTGTGGCCCGCACGGCCGGGATCGCGGTGCGGGAGGTGATCCGTCCCGAAGCCACGGTGCGGCGGATGCAGGGCAAGTCCGACCTGATCGACGCTTACCAGGCGGCCCGTGCCGCCATGACCGGTCGCGCGAAGACCGCGCCGAAGGCCGAGGACGTCGAGGGACTTCGAGCGCTTCTCAGCACGCGACGTTCAGCCGCCAAGGCACGTACTGCGGCGATGAACCAGATTCACGCACAGTTGATCACCGCGCCCGTCGAGATCCGTGAGAGGTACCGGAAGCTGAGCGACAAGCGGTTGATCGACGCGCTCGCTGCCTGCCGCCCCGGCTCCCGCGGTGGAGTGGTGGCCACCGTGCTGCTCGGGTTGAAGATGCTGGCCCAGCGCCACCGGTTCCTCGGCCAGCAGATCGAGCTGCTCGACGACCAGCTCCGCGGCCTGGTCGCGGCGATCAACCTGAACCTGATCTCGGCACGCGGCATCGGACCGGTGACCGCTGCGCAGCTGCTCCTCACCGCGGGCGGCAACCCCGAGCGCCTGGCCAGCGAGACATCCTTCGCTGCCCTGTGCGGCACCGCACCGGTCCCGGCATCGTCGGGCAAGACCACCCGATACCGGCTCTCTCGTGGCGGGGATCGTCACGCCAACTCCGCGCTGCACACGATCGCGACCGTGCGGATGGCCAGCGACCCCCGCACCCGCGAGTTCGTCGCCACCCAGCGCGCCAAGAACCGCAGCAACCCCGAGATCCTGCGAATCCTCAAACGCGCCATCGCCCGCGAGGTGTTCAAGCTGCTCCAGAACCCGAACGCGCTTACCGGAATCGCCGACCTACGACGCATCCGACGCGAGAAGAACCTGCCTATCCGAGTCGTGGTCGAACAGCTCGGCACCACCCTGAACCATGTCAGCCGCATCGAACGCGGAGTCGCGTTCGACCGCGAGTTCACCCAGCGCTACCGAACCTGGCTCCAAGCCGCTTGACAACCATAGGAGCATCACAATCCAGCGCCGGAAACCCGCCTGGGGACAGGGGAAACTCCAATTGCCGGATGTGGAGAACCGACGTCACCGACCGTCACGAAAGGGCGTCTCGGGACCGTAGCCCGACCGCGGAACCCGACCACCTCCCCACCTTCTTCGTCGCTGCCCTTTCGGAACCCGACCGGCTACGCCACTCAAGCCCGAGCACGGTTCCGGAGGCACGGCCGGGGTCTCGTGACGGTCGCAGCCCTCCCTCCCTCCCTCCTCCCCCCCGACCACCGATGCGCAAGAACGGTCAAGCGCGGGGACCACCGCGACCAGCACACTGGACCCATGACCGGCCGCGACCGCCTCCGCGAGCTCCTCGACGCGGTGCTCGACGAGGACCACCGCACGCTGGGTGACATGGCGGACGGGGCGTTCGCGTCGCCGTACCACTTCAGCCGGGTGCTCACCCGCGACGCCGGCGAGGCGCCGGTGGCGATGCGGCGGCGGGTCATGCTCGAGCGGGCCGCGTGGCGGATCCGGCAGGGCACGAACGTGACGGACGCCGCGTGGGAGGCGGGCTACGAGTCGCTGGAGGGATTCAGCCGCGCGTTCGCACGGGCCCACGGACACCCGCCGAGCGAGTCCGGGGGCGCGGGCGGCAGCGTGTGGCTGCCCGCCGCCAACGGCATCCACTTCCACCCACCCACGAGCCTGTGGGTGCACGCAGGAGAGCAGACGATGAGCCCGGTCACCGACCAGCTGGTCCGCCACGACCTCGACGACACCCGCGAGCTGATCGACCTCGCGAAGGGCCTCGACGACGCGCAGTGGCGCGAGGTCCGCAGCCCGGGCCACCAGGTCGCCTCGTGGGAGGGGCCCGAGGAGTCGATCGCGGCCGTCCTGGAGCGCACCGTCTTCGCCAAGGAGGTCTGGCTGGCGGCGATCGAGGGCACCGACTTCCCGGACGTCGACAGGTCGCCGAGCCCGGCCGGCCTGCTCGAGCGGCACGACGCCGCGGCCGCCCGCTGGCTGGCCGCCGTGCGCGACATCAGCTCGCGGGGAGCCTGGGACGACAGGATCGTCGACGCGCTCTGCGAGCCGCCCGAGTCCTTCGTGCTGAGCAGCATCGTGGCGCACGTGCTGACCTTCTCGGCGTACCGCCGCCAGCTCACCCGGGTCTGGCTGCGCGCCGCCGGCGTCGAGGCCGACGACGGCGACCCGATCAACTGGCTGCGCCGCGAGCTCGGGGAGGACTAGGTGGTCGACTCCACAAGCCGTTCGCGTGTCCCGCGCCCTGGGCACGCACCTGGCGGCGTTGGCGTCGCTCGTTGGACGGACCGGTGCGACCTCGCTCCGCCGCCTTGCCATGCACGCACCCAGGGGCCACTTGGTTCAGGCCCGGACCACCGAACGGCTTCCGGAGGCAACCACCGATGAGCACCGTCTACTACACCGCCACCACCCTCGACGGCTTCCTGGCCGACCCCGACGACTCGCTCGCCTGGCTGATGCGCCAGGACCTCGACGAGTCAGGACCGCAGAACTACGGGGCATTCATCGCCACCGTCGGCGCGCTGGTGATGGGCTCGACGACGTACGAGTGGGTGCTCGCGCACCTCGCCGGGTCCGGCGAGCCCTGGTCCTACTCCCAGCCGACGTGGGTGATGACCACCCGCGAGCTGCCGGTCCCCGAGGGCGCCGACGTCCGCTTCGCGAAGGGCGCCGTCACCGACGTGTACGACGACCTGCGGGCCGCCGCGGGGGAGCGGGACGTGTGGGTGGTCGGCGGGGGCGACCTCGCCGGCCAGTTCGCCGACGCGGGTCTGCTCGACACCGTCATCGTCTCGATCGCGCCGGTCGTGCTCGGCGCCGGTCGGCCGCTGCTGCCGCGTCGCCTCGACCTCGAGCTGGAGGAGACCGCCCGCAACGGAGCGTTCGTCACCGCCCGCTACACCCTGGCCGGGCCGCTCCTCGAGGACCGGCCTACGGTGGGCGGGTGACCTGGACCGAGATCACCGACGACGCCACCCTCACCGCACTGCTCGGCCTGCCCACCGACGCAGCCCGCGACAAGGAGCGGGCAGCGCTCACCGACGTCGACCGCGACTGGCTCGCGGCCTCCCCGTTCTGCATGGTCGCGACCGCCGACGGGCAGGGCCGCTGCGACGTCTCCCCGAAGGGCGACCCGGCCGGCCGGCTCGTCCACGTCCTCGACGACACGACCGTCGCGATCGCCGAGCGGCCGGGCAACCGGCGGGCCGACGGGTATCGCAACATCCTCGCCAACCCTCAGGTCGGCCTGAACTTCCTGATCCCCGGCCGTGGCGACACCCTGCGGATCAACGGCCGCGCCCGCCTGGTCAGCGAGGCACCGTTCTTCGACGCGATGATCGTCAAGGACCACCGCCCGTTGCTCGCGGTCGTCGTCGACATCGAGACCGTGTTCTTCCACTGCGCCAAGGCGTTCCTGCGCTCCCGGCTGTGGCAGCCCGAGACCTGGGACCCGGAGGCGCTGGTGCCCCGCCGGGCGGTGCTGGCGCAGCGGCTGGAGCGTCCCGACGATAGTCTCGAGGTGCTCGACGCCCACTACGGCCCGAGCTACGAGGATCGCCTCTACGGCTGAGCGCTCCACGATCGAACTCTCGGAGGTTCCCATGCGTCGTACGACGATCGCCGGGCTGGTCGCCGCCCTGCTCCTGGTGGTGCTGCCCGCCGCGGCCGCGCCGGCGGATGCTGCCGTGAGCGCGAGGCGTGGCTGGAGCACGGTGCACGAGCGGCTGGGCGCCAAGATCCAGGTCTGCCAGCACCGGGAGAGCTGGGGCTGGGGCCTGGAGATGCGGCTCGACGCCCGCAAGGCCAGGAAGTCGGTGAAGGCGCGCGTCCGCATCCAGTTCCTGGTGCAGGGGACGTGGCAGGACTTCCCGGGCTCGTCGTCCCCGTGGCGCCGCAACGGGATCGCCCACCTCGACCGGTTCGGGTCCGGGAGCAAGACGCAGGTGCTGATCAAGGTCCGGATCAGGACACGGTCCGACAAGCCCGCCCTCACCGACTGGATCGACGTGACTGGCGTCAAGCACTGCCGCTGAGCTCACCCGCGGAGGAACCCGACCAGCGCGGGCTCCGGGGCGGCGACCGTCGAGACGTTCGCCAGGGTCACCACGCCGAGCACCACGACGGCCGCCGCGGCGGCCCCCGCGCCCGCGCGGCGCCCCCGACGACCGGCACGCACCGCGAGCCACGCCGTCGTGAGGGTGGCAGCGCCGGCGAGCACGACCATCGCGAGGTGGTACGTCGAGAAGTCGCGCACCAGGGCAGCGAACGCAGGGGTGCCGGACGACGCCAGCGCGAGGTCGTTCGCCTGCGTGGGCAGCATCGAGAGCAGCGACGACAGGGGAGCGACGGCCCCCTGCACGTTGGCGACCAGCACGACAGCGGCCAGCGTCGCGAGAGCCAGCAGGGCCACCCGGCCCGCGCCGCGTCGCACGCGACCGAGTCCGGCGACCAGGACGGCGAGCAGTGCCCCGGCGAGCACCGCCTTCACGACGTGGAAGGCGGCCCAGTAGCCGACCGCGTCGGCCAGCTCCCCGCTGACGGCGGCCTCGCCCAGGCGCCAGTGGTCGGCGAACGCCCCCGGGAGCGCGTCGCGGAGCGCGCCGACACCGGCGTAGTCGCCGACGAGCAGGGTGGCGACCGCCTCGGGCGCGAGCACGACGGCCGCCAGCAGTGCAGCGGTGGTCAGGGTGAGGGCACGGGTCATGGACTCGACGCTAGGCGCCGGCGGCGCGGTCCGCGTCCGTCCGCGGACTGATCCCGTGGACCGTGGGATCCACCCGTGGTCCCCCTATCCTTGGGGCGTGTACCCCTTCCTCAAGGGCCACGGCACCGAGAACGACTTCGTCCTGCTGCCCGACCCCGACGGCACCGTCCACGGCGCGCTGAGCGCCGAGCGCGTCCGCGCGCTCTGCGACCGCCGTGCCGGCATCGGCGGCGACGGCGTGCTCCGGGTGATCAGGACCGCCGCCGTCGGCGAGCCCGGCGTGGGCCAGGACGCCGAGTGGTTCATGGACTACCGCAACGCCGACGGGTCGATCTCGGAGATGTGCGGCAACGGCGTGCGCGTCTTCGGTCGCCACCTCGCCCAGCAGGGTCTGGTCGACCCGGCGACGCCGGTCCCGGTCGCCACCCGCGCCGGCGTCAAGGTGCTCACCTTCGCCGGCGGTGCGGCCGACGGCGAGATCACCGTCGACATGGGCATCGCGAAGGTGCTCGAGGAGACCGCCGTCCGCGTGGGCGAGCGGCAGTGGTCCGCTCTCCACGTCGACATGGGCAACCCCCATGCCGTCGCCTTCGTCGACGACCTCGCCGACGCGGGCCCGCTGCTCGACGCGCCCGGTCACGACCCCGCGGTCTACCCGGCCGGGGTCAACGTCGAGTTCGTCGTACGACGCGCGCCCGGCCACGTCGCGATGCGGGTCCACGAGCGGGGCTCCGGCGAGACCCGCTCCTGCGGCACCGGCGCGTGCGCGGTCATGGTCGCCACGGCCCTGGCCGACGGGGCGGCCCGCGACACGGCGTACCGCGTCGACCTGCCGGGTGGCACCCTGCGGATCACCTGGACCGCCGACGACCGGATCCTGATGACCGGTCCCGCGGTGGTGGTCGCCGAGGGCGCCACCGATCTCTGACAGTGACACCGACGGTGTCACGATCATCGGCGGGTCCTATGCTCCCGACCATGGAACTCACCGGATCCTCCGCCATCGTCACCGGCGCCGCCTCGGGCATCGGCGCGGCCACCGCCCGTGCGCTCGCCGCCCAGGGTGCCACCGTCGTCGTCGCCGACCTCCAGGCCGACAAGGGCGAGGCCCTCGCCGCCGAGATCAACGGCGTCTTCGCCCAGGTCGACGTCACCAACACCGAGCAGATCGCCGCGGCCGTCAAGGCGGCCGCCGAGATCGCCCCGCTCCGCGCGGTGGTCAACTCGGCCGGCATCGGCTGGGCCCAGCGCACCATCGGCCGCGACGGCCAGCTCGAGTCGGCCCACTCGCTCGAGGCGTTCACCAAGGTCGTCGCGATCAACCTGATCGGCACCTTCGACATGGTCCGCCAGGCGGCCACCGTGATGAGCCAGAACGAGCCCGACGAGGACGGCTGCCGCGGCGCGATCGTCAACCTCGCCAGTGTCGCGGCCTTCGACGGCCAGATCGGCCAGGCGTCGTACTCCGCGTCCAAGGGCGGCGTCGTCGGGATGACCCTCCCGGTCGCCCGCGACCTCGCGGCCTCCGGCATCCGTCTCAACACGGTGGCCCCGGGCCTGATCGACACCCCGATCTACGGCGAGGGCGAGGCCGCGGAGGCGTTCAAGGCCAACCTCGGCCAGAACGTGCTCTTCCCGAAGCGTCTCGGCACCGGCGCCGAGCTGGCCAGCATGGTCGTCGAGTGCCTGACCAACTCCTACATGAACGGCGAGGTCGTCCGCGTCGACGGCGGCATCCGGATGCCCCCGAAGTAGTCCTCAGCGGTGGGGTGCGGGGGCCGGGAGTCCTAGCCCTCGCACCACATCGCGCTGTAGGCCCCCTTGGTCGAGCGTCGCTCCGTGACCCGGCCGTCGACCGTGATCGTGCAGTGCACCGGCTGGTCGACCCGCCCCTGCTGGGCGAACACCACCGCGTAGTCCGGGTTCCCGTAGACCGTGGTGCTCAGTGACCAGCTGCCGCTGCGCACGACCGCCGTGCCCTCGTGGTTCTCGACGCTGGTCGGGATGATCCACGCGACCGTGCCGAGCACGCCCTGCGTCGACATCGTCACGGTCAGCCTGTGCTTGGGCAGCTGCGAGTAGTCGCCCGCGCCCTGCAGGCCCGGCGGTACGCCGAGACCACCCGTGTGCCCGCCGAACAGCCCCGTCGCGTCGGCCGTGCCGGACGCCGTGGCGGACGAGGACGCGCTCGGCTCCGCCGACGGCACGTCGGTGGGCAGGGTCTGCTCGTCCTCGGCCCCGGTGTCGGGGTCGACGGCGCTCTCCGGCGACCCCGGTCGCAGGAACAGGAAGCTGCCGACGATGACGATGACGATGACGGAGGCGAAGAGGATGAAGGTCCTGCTCTCGCCCCCCGGCCGTAGAGCACGCACACCACGGCAACGACGCACCCCCGGGGAGCGCTATGCCCGCGAGGCCGTGTTCCGTCCCACGCGTCCTCCCGCGGCGTCCTCGCGTGTTGTCCCTCCCGTGTTCACCGGCGCGCAGCGTGCCGCTCAGGACCCGGTCGTCGCGGGGCGGTTGCCTGACGCAACGTGACGCTGCTCTGGGACGACCAGACCCGCCTGACCGACCGCCTGGGAGAGCTCCGGGTCGGCCGCCGTACGACGATCGTGGCCGGCCTGTCCGGCGCCTCGGTCCCCGCCCTCGGGCTCCTCGGCCACTCGCCCGCCCTCGTCGAGCGCCGCCGCGACCTGACCTCCGGCGTACGCAGCGGCGAGGTCACGACCAGCTCCGCGGTGATCTGGTCGCGCGCGGTCACCCCGAGCCGACTGATGGTCCGGCTGCTGAGCAACGGCCGGCAGCGACGACTCGTCCGCGGGCCGTGGACCGACGAGCGCGCCGACCTCACCGCCCGGGTGCACCTCACCGGGCTGGCGCCCGGACGTCCCTACGACGCCGAGGTCTGGTTCGAGAGCCCCGACGGCGAGCGCAGCGCTCCCCAGCACCTCACCTTCGCGACCGCACCGATCCACGCCGCCGCGCAGTCGATCGTCTGGTCGGGCGACACCTGCGGCCAGGGGTGGGGCATCGATCGCGCCCGAGGCGGGCTGACGACGTACCGCACCATGCTGGGGCTGCGTCCGGACCTCTTCGTCCACGTCGGCGACACGATCTACGCCGACGAGCCGATGGACGAGACCGTGCTGCTGCCCGACGGCAGCACGTGGCGCAACGAGCTCACCGAGGACGTCATGGTCGTCTCGGAGACGCTCGACCAGCTCCGTGGCCGGCACCGCTACCCGCTGCGCGACGACAACGTCCGTGCCTTCCACGCCCTCGTCCCGACCGTCTCGATGTGGGACGACCACGAGACCTGCAACAACTGGTGGCCGGGCGAGACCATCGACGACGAGAGGTACGGCGAGCGCCGGGCCGACGTGCTCGCCCTGCGCGGGCGGCGCGCCTGGCAGGAGTACCAGCCGGTCCCGGTCAGACGGCTGGTCCCCGCGGGCGGCGACGGCTTCGCCGGCCGGCGGCTCTACCGCCGCGTCCCGCGCGGCCAGCACCTCGACCTGTTCTGCCTCGACATGCGCAGCTGGCGCGGACCCAACCCGGACACGGATCCCGCGGTCGCCGCCCACCGGCCCCAGGCCGGTCTGCTCGGCCCGGAGCAGGAGGACTGGCTGGTCCGCAGCCTGCGCTTCTCGACCGCGACCTGGAAGGCGATCTGCGCCGACATGCCGCTGTCGGCGCCCACCAACCGGGTCACCGACCTCGACGGCTACGCCAACAAGGACGGCGGCCGCCCCCTCGGCCGCGAGCCCGAGCTGGCCCGCATCCTGTCCGCCATCAAGCGCCACGGCGTCCGCAACGTCATCTGGCTCACCGGCGACGTCCACTACACCGCCGCCTACCGCTACACCCCCGAGAAGGCGGAGTTCACCGACTTCGACCCGTTCTGGGAGGTCATCTCCGGTCCGGTCGCCTCCTCGCCGTTCTGGCTCAAGGACGACGAGCTCGACCAGACCTTCGGTCCCGAGGTGGTCTTCTCGCAGGGCGAGTCCGAGGTTGGCAGGCTCGACGTCGCCCCGCAGCCCTCCAACCAGTACTTCGGCCAGCTCGACCTCGCCGCCTCCGGCCTGCTCACCGTGCGGTTGTACGACGGCGCGGGCAGCGTGCTGTGGGAGCGGGCGCTCGAGCCGGACCCGGTCAGCCGGTGACCACCGCGAGGTAATCGGGAAGCATCTCGGCACTCTCGTCGTTACGCTGGATACGCCTATGACGAACCGTGCTGAAGACTTCTCCCTCGACGCCGCGCTGCGTGCCACCGAGGGCTGGGACGACCCCGACACCGAATTCGACGACTTCGAGTCCGGCTACGCCGACGAGCCCGATCCCGAGGACCTGACCACCGGCGACCTCGACCTGGTCGAGCGCCACGAGCTGCGCCGCGTCGCCGGACTACGCACCGAGCTCGAGGACATCACCGAGGTCGAGTACCGCCAGCTCCGCCTGGAGCGCGTGGTGCTCGTCGGGGTGTGGACCGGGGGTGCGATCTCCGAGATCGAGAACGCGATGGCCGAGCTCGCGCTGCTCGCCGAGACCGCGGGCTCCGAGGTGCTCGACGCGATCTACCAGCGCCGCACCTCGCCCGACCCGGCGACCTACATCGGTCGCGGCAAGGTCGACGCGCTGCGCGAGATCGTCCAGGCCACCGGCGCCGACACCGTCATCTGCGACGGCGAGCTCGCGCCCTCCCAGCTGCGCAACCTCGAGGACCGGGTCAAGGTCAAGGTCGTCGACCGGACCGCGCTGATCCTCGACATCTTCGCCCAGCACGCGAAGTCGAAGGAGGGCCAGGCCCAGGTCGAGCTCGCGCAGCTCACCTACATGAAGCAGCGTCTGCGTGGCTGGGGTGGCAACCTCTCCCGCCAGGCCGGTGGCCGCGCCGCGGGCGGTGAGGGCATCGGTGGTCGTGGTCCCGGTGAGACCAAGATCGAGACAGACCGCCGCCGCATCAACGACAAGATCGCCAAGCTGCGCCGCGACCTGAAGGTGATGAAGGGGACCCGCGACACCAAGCGCCAGGAGCGCCGCCGCAACGCGATCCCCTCCGTCGCGATCGCCGGCTACACCAACGCCGGGAAGTCCTCGCTGCTCAACCGGCTCACCGGCGCCGGCGTGCTCGTCGAGGACGCCCTGTTCGCCACGCTCGACCCGACCACCCGGCGTACGGCGACCGCGGACGGCCGCGTCTACACGATGAGCGACACCGTCGGCTTCGTCCGGCACCTCCCGCACCAGCTGGTCGAGGCGTTCCGCTCGACCCTGGAGGAGGTCGCCGACGCCGACCTGATCGTCCACGTCGTCGACGGCTCGCACCCCGACCCCGAGGGCCAGCTGGCCGCCGTGCGCGAGGTGCTCGCCGAGATCGGTGCGACCGAGGTCCCCGAGCTGGTCGTCGTCAACAAGGTCGACGCCGCCGACCCGGTCGTCGTCGACCGGGTGCTGCGCCGCGAGCCCCACTCCGTCGCGGTCTCCGCCCGCACCGGCGAGGGGATCGCCGCGGCCATCGCGGCCGTGGAGGCCGAGCTCCCGCGCCCGCGCGTCGAGTTCACCGCCCTGGTGCCCTACGCCCGCGGCGACCTCATCGACCGCATCCACAAGGACGGCGAGATCGGCACGCTCGAGCACACCGCCGACGGCACCCGGGTCACCGGCCGCGCCACCGAGGCGCTCGCCGGCGAGCTGGCGGCCTACGCCATCTGACACCGCGTCGTCCCCCAATTCGGTTCCGATTTCCCGAATTCGGCCACCTGGTCGCCGCGCACGACGGATGATCCCGGCGTGACTCGGCACCGACTGCTGCTCGGGCTGCTCGCGCTCGTCCTCGCCACCGTGGCGAGCACGACGCTGCTGGCCCGCGCCGGCGCGCGCCCGGACCCGTGTGCGACCAAGGGGGCGCAGGCCCGGGAGAGGGGAGCGGTGGTGACCGGATCGGGTGCGCGGGTGCTGGTGATCGGCGACTCCTACTCCGTGGGCGCGGGAGTCCGTCCCGACCAGTCGTGGCCGGTGCGGCTGCCCGGCCGCGTCCGGGTCGACGGCTTCTCCGGCAGCGGGTTCACCCGCGGTGCCAGCCCCTGCGGCGACGTCTCCTACGCCACCCGCGCGGCCGCACGTCACCTCGCGGGGGTCGACCTGGTGGTGGTCGAGGGCGGCCTCAACGACGTCGACCAGCCGCTCGCCGACCTGGACGCCGGGTACGAGCGGCTCAGGCGCGCGCTCGGCGAGCGCCCGCTGCTGGTCGTCGGGCCGCCGGCCGTCCCGCTGCTGCCGTACGACGACGTCGCGGCCGTCGATGCCCGGCTGGCCGAGCTGACCGCGAGCCACGGGGCGACGTACCTCTCCATGCTGGACACCGCGCTGACCTTCCAGCCCGACCGGCTGCACCCCGACGCCGCCGGGCACCGGGTGTTCGGCGACCGCGTCGCCGAACGGGTCGGGCAGCTGCTCACACGCCGCAGCCGCCCGCGTCCCTGACCTCCTGCGCGATCCGGGTCGCCAGCCCGACCACCTCGGCGGCGAGCGGGGAGAGGGTGCCGCGGGAGAGCGCGAAGATCCGCCGCGGCGGCAGCGCCGGCACGAGCGGGTGGAGCACGACGCCGCGGGGCCGCTCGGGCCAGCCGAGCGAGAGCACCGGCATCACCGCACAGCCCAGTCCGGCCCGGACCATCGAGGTGACCGCCTGGTTGTCGGCGGTGCGGAAGACGACGTCCGGCGCGATGCCCCGCGCGGCGAGGTGGTCCTCGACCTCGCGCTGGTCGCAGATCGGCGGGAGTGCCACCACCGACGACCCGTGCAGCAGGTCCGCCGCCACCGGTCCGTCGGGGAAGGCGCCCGGCGGTGCGACCAGGACGTGCTCGTCCTCGAGGAGCAGCGTGCTGGCGACGTCGTCGGGACCGGGGCGGTCGAAGAAGAGGACGTCGAGCTCGCCCAGGTCGGGCACCGCCGCCTCGTCCTCGACCAGCCGGATGTCGCAGCCGGGATGGGCCTGCCGCCGCCGCTGCACCACCGGCGGCAGCAGCACGTTGGTCACCGTCTGGAAGGTCCCGATGTCGACCCTCCCGTCGCCCGCGTGGAAGCGTGCGACCGACTCCTCGGCCTCGCCCACGACCCCGAGCACCTCGCGCGCCGACGCGAGCACCACCCGCCCGAGCGGCGTCAGCCGCACCGGCCGGGGGCCGCCGGGCCGGTCGAACACCGCGCCGCCGACCGACCTCTCGAGGGCCGCGACCTGCTGGCTCAGCGTGGACTGGGTGTAGCCCAGCCGCTGGGCGGCGCGGGCGAAGGTGCCCTCGGCCGCGATGGCGTCCAGGGCGCGCAGGTGCCGCAGCTCGTACACGTCATTGATCGTAGACAGTGATCATCACCATCGGAAAGCATCGCTTTTCACGAAGGACTGGTCGACCTAGCGTCGACGGCATGACCACCGACACGGCACACGACTGCAACGGCGTCACCCTCCACGCCGAGACCTTCGGCGACCCGGCCGACCCGGCCGTCCTCCTCGTCCACGGCGCCTGCGCCTCGATGCTGTGGTGGGAGGAGGAGCTGTGCCGCCGCATCGCCGCCGCCGGCCGGTACGTCGTCCGCTACGACCAGCGCGACACCGGCCGCTCCACCAGCTTCCCGCCCGGCGAGCCCGGCTACGGCCTGCGCGACCTGGCCGCCGACGCCGTCGCCCTGCTCGACGCCCTCGGCATCGACCGCGCCCACGTCGTCGGCCGGTCGATGTCGGGCGGGGTCGCCCTCGTCCTCGGCGTCGACCACCCCGACCGGGTCCGCTCGCTCACGCTGGTCAGCACCACCACCGGCGAGCTGCCGATGGGCTCCCTCGACGTGCCGCCCGACCCCGACCCGGGCGATCCCGCGGCGGTCGTGGAGTACCTCGTCGAGGCGTTCCGTGCGTACGCGGGCGGCTCGGCGCACTTCGACGAGGACACGACCCGGGCGCTCGCGGCCGCGGACGTCGCGCGCACCCGGGACCTGCGCGCCACCATGACCAACCACTTCGCGATGGACTTCGACGGGCCCCGCGGCGGCGGGTGGGGCGACCTGCGGGTCCCGACCCTCGTCGTCCAGGGCGAGCTCGACCCGGTGTTCCCGCCCGTCCACGGCCAGGCCTTGCGCGACGCCGTCCCCGGCGCCCGGCTGGTCGTGCTGCCCGGCTCCGGGCACGACGTGCTCGAGCCGGTCTGGGACCGGTTCGTCGCCGAGCTCGTGGAGCACACGTCGTGACCACGCTGCGCTCGGCGGTGTGGGTGCCGCTGTTCGACGAGCTCGCGGAGCCCGCTGCCGTCGTACGGCTGGCGGTGGCGGCCGAGGAGCACGGCTGGGACGGCTTCTTCGTCTGGGACCACGTGCGCTGGCAGGAGCCCGTGCAAGCGCTCGCCGACCCGTGGACGACGCTCGCCGCCGTCGCGGCCGCGACCTCCGGGCTGCGCCTGGGCCCGATGGTCACCCCGCTCTCGCGCCGCCGTCCGCAGGTCGTGGCCCGCCAGAGCGCCACCCTCGACCGGCTCAGCGGCGGGCGGCTGGTCCTCGGTGCCGGCCTCGGCAGCGACCGGTTCGGCGAGGAGTTCTCGCGCTTCGGCGAGGAGGTCGACGACCGCCGCCGGGCCGTCCTGCTCGACGACGCGCTGTGCGTCCTCCGGCAGGCGTGGAGCGGCGAGGCGGTCCACCACCGCGGCCCGGGCGGCACGATCGACGGCGTCCGCTTCCTCCCGCGCCCCGTCAACGGCACGGTCCCGGTCTGGACGGCCGGCTTCCCCGGCAACCGCCGTCCGCTGGTCCGCGCCGCCCGCCACGACGGCTTCGTCCCGGTCAACCTCGAGCACCCCGACCAGCTGGCCGGCGCCGTCGACCGGATCCGGGAGCTGCGGGCCGAGGCCGGCACCGCCGCGACGCCGTACGACGTCGCGGTGCCGCTCCCCGCCTCGGCCGACCTGGCCGCCTTCGAGGCCGCCGGGGCGACCTGGTGGCTGGCCGACGTCGACCCGGACGGCCTCAGCGTCGACGACGTGCTCGGCATCGTCCGGGACGGCCCGTTCCGGTGAGCCCGGACCCGCTGTGGAGGGGCGCGCGGGAACGTCGGCAGGACCCTCTAGGGTTCTCCGGTGACCACCACCGCTGCCGACCGGACCTCGCCGGTCCGCGACCTGCTCGCGACGGCGGTGGCCGCGCTCGGCGGCCAGCAGCGTGACGGCCAGGTCGCGATGGCCGAGGCCGTGGCCGATGCCTTCGCCGACAAGGAGCACCTCCTCGTCCAGGCCGGCACCGGCACCGGCAAGTCCCTCGGCTACCTCGTCCCCGCCCTGCTCCACGACCAGCGCGTCGTCATCGCCACCGCCACCCTCGCGCTGCAGCACCAGCTGGTCGAGCGCGACCTGCCCCGGCTGGTGAAGGCCGTCGGCACGGTCCCGGGCGTCGATGCGTCGTACGCCGTGCTCAAGGGACGCTCCAACTACGCCTGCCTGCACCGCGTGCGCGAGGGCGCGCCCGACGACCAGGGCCAGCTGATCCAGGCGGAGGACGCCATGGGTGCGATGGGCCGCAAGGTGCTCGAGCTGCGCGCGTGGGCCGAGAAGGCCGCCGAGGACCGCGCGACGGGGGAGCGCGACGACGCGCCGCGGCACACCGACAAGGAGTGGCGCCAGGTCAGCGTCACCGCGCGCGAGTGCGTCGGGGCCAGCAAGTGCCCGTTCGGCGAGGAGTGCTTCGCCGAGCGGGCCAAGGAGAAGGCGCAGAAGTCGCACCTCATCGTCACCAACCACTCCCTGCTCGCCATCGACGCGGTCGAGGGGATCCCGATGATCCCCGAGTACGACGCCGTCGTGATCGACGAGGCCCACGAGCTCGCCGCCCGGGTCACCCAGGCGGCCACCGACGAGCTGTGGGCCGCCGAGGTCGAGCGGGCCGCCCGGCGCAGCATCCGCCACGTCGAGGGGGAGGAGGCCGAGGACCTCGCCGACGCTGCCGACGCGTTGCGCGCGGCGATCACCGATGCCCCGGCCGGCCGGTTCGAGCACGTCCCCGAGGCGCTCGCCGACGCGCTGGTGCTGGTCCGCGACGCCGCCCGCGCCTGTGTCGGCGCCTTCCCCAAGGCCGAGTCCGGCAGCGACCCCGACGCCGCGATGACCCAGGCCAAGGGCATGGTCCAGGAGGTCCTCACCACCGCCGAGCGGATGGCCGCCAACTCCGAGGCGGACGTGCTGTGGCGCACGGAGGGCACCGACCGGATCCCGCCGATGCTCTGCATCGCGCCGCTCCAGGTCTGGGCCCAGATGCGCGACAAGCTGCTCTCCGACAACACCGTCGTGCTCACCTCGGCCACCCTCATGCTCGGCGGCGACTTCGCGACCGTCGCCGGCTCTGTCGGCCTCAAGCCGTCGGAGCGGGTGGCGCCCGGTGCGCCCGCCGCGGACTGGCCCGACGACGCCCAGCCGTGGCGCGGGCTGGATGTCGGCAGCCCGTTCGACTACGCCAAGCAGGGCATCCTCTACGTCGCCCGCCACCTGCCCCCGCCCGGCCGCGACGGCCTCGGGCCCGCCCAGCTCGACGAGATCACCGAGCTGGTCGACCAGGCCGACGGCCGCACCCTCGGGCTGTTCTCGAGCCGGCGGGCCGCGGAGGCGGCCGCGGAGCACGTGCGCAAGAAGCTGCCCCACCTGACCACCCTCGCGCAGGGCGAGGCGCAGCTGCCCGAGCTCGCCCGCCAGTTCGTCGAGGACCCGCACACCTGCCTGTTCGGCACGCTCGGCCTGTGGCAGGGACTCGACGTGCCCGGCGACACCTGCCAGCTCGTGATCATCGACCGGATCCCGTTCCCGCGCCCCGACGACCCGCTGATGAGCGCACGTCAGAAGGCCGCCGACCAGGCGGGCGGCAACGGCTTCATGCAGGTCGCGGCGACCCACGCCGCGCTCCTGCTCGCGCAGGGTGCCGGGCGCCTGATCCGCACGACGAGCGACCGTGGCGTGGTCGCCGTGCTCGATCCGAGGCTGGCGACCGCCCGCTACGGCTCGTTCCTCAAGGCCAGCCTGCCGCCGATGTGGCCCACGAACGACCCGAAGGTCGTGCGTCAGGCCCTCGGCCGCCTCAGCGGCCGGGCCTGACCCACGACCAACGGGTGGTGGATCAGCCGGGTCAGCGCGCGCTCGCGCTGACCTTCGCGGTCGAGTCCTTCTTGCCGGCGTTGGCGAAGGTGATCTCGATCCACTGCACCGACTTCCCGAATTGGTAGCGCTTGGTCTTGTCGCCCTTGCGGTTGACCTTGACCAGCTTGGTGACCGGCGCCTGGCCCTTCTTCTTGATGGTGACCAGGACGTAGCCGCCCTTCTTGCGCTTCGGGCCGTCCACGTGGACCCGCAGGTGGGCCTTGCCGCGGAACTTCGACTTGAAGCGGATCGTCCGCGAGGCGAGGTGCTTGAGCTCGACCGAGTCGGAGACCGACCGGCGCGAGGGAGACAGCTTCACGCCGCGCCACAGCTTGGCCCGCGGGTAGGCGGCACCCTCGGAGTAGTTCAGGGCCGGACGCCGGTTGGCCGCGGCGAACCGTCCGAACTGGGTGCGCAGGTCGGTGCCGCGCGCGGCCAGGGCGGCGCTGATCGCCTGCCGCGCGTTGGCCGGACCGGCGGCCAGGTCCCAGATGTCGCGCACGATGACGGGCATCCCGCCGGCGTCCGCCGCGAAGTGCTCGCTGAGGTACCTGAAGAAGATCCACGCGCCGTACGGCGCCAGGCCCTTGCGGTGGTCCAGCGGCTGTGCGGGCTGCCCCAGCGGGCCGCCCTTGAGGTACTGGATGTTGTCGTTGATCGCCGGGTACACCTCGTCCTCGGCCCAGGTCGCGGTCGCCTCGAGCAGCCAGCCGTCCTCGTTGACGTCGTAGGCGAACTGCACCGCGTGGAAGTACTCGTGGGCCGCGGTCACCTGCAGGTTGCCCAGCGGGCCGGGCACCGGGCCGAACTCGGCGTAATCGTTGTCGAGGACGCAGTACGCGGCCGCGGTCACGTGGCCCGCGACCCGCTGGTCGGTCGTGCAGTAGCCGTAGAGGCCGCGCTTGCCGAGGTCGGCGAGGTAGACGTCGAACTCGTTGCCGTCGCTGACGGGCGTCCGGTAGCCGGCGGCGACGTACCGGTTCGCGACGTTCGTCATCACGTTGAGCACCGCGTTCGGGTAGCCGGGAGCCGGGACGTCCGAGCCGGAGCTCGGGGCGTAGGCGCCCTGCACGTAGTGCACGCAGATGCTCGCGCTGCACAGCGGGGCTGCCTCGGGCGCGGTGTAGCAGGGAAGACCCGATCCCGGCGTGCACTCGATGCCCTGTGACGGGTAGCCCGGGGGCGGCCGGTGGGCGGTGCCGGGCCGCGCGAGCAGCTGCGCGGCGTCGTCCTGCAGGTCGCTCGGCAGGTCGTCGCGGGTGAGCGCGAGGTCGCGCAGCGCCATGGTCAGGTCGGCGCCCGTCGTGGCGTCGCTCGGCGCGGCGCCCGGAGCGGTGTCGACGATGTCCTGCACCGTCTCGAGGGCGTGCTCCGCGGTCGCCTGCGCGACCGTGTCGTCGATGTCGACGGGCACGGCGGTGCCGGCCGGTGCGGCCGGGTAGGTGTCGTCCGCGCGGGCGACGCCGCCGAGGACGGAGACCGTCAGCAGTGCGGCGAGGAGCGAGGACAGCAGCCCGATGAAGGGGAAGTGGCTGCGAGGAGGCATCAGGACCGGCCTTCGGTATGGCGACAGGACAGACAGACCCTATGTCACCGACCGGTCAGGAAAACCTCACACCCGCCGCAGCACCGCCGTCACCTTGCCGAGGATGGTCGCGTTGGTGCCGTCGATCGGCTCGAACGCCGGGTTGTGGGGGAGCAGCCAGACCTTGCCGTCCTTGCGCTGGAAGGTCTTGACCGTCGCCTCGCCGTCGATCATCGCCGCGACGATCTCGCCGTTCTCGGCGGTCGGCTGCTGGCGGATCACGACGTAGTCGCCGTCGCAGATCGCGGCCTCGATCATCGACTCGCCGCTGACCTCGAGCAGGAACAGCTGCCCGTCGCCGACGAGCTGGCGCGGCAGCGGGAAGACGTCCTCGACGCGCTCCTCGGCCAGGATCGGGCCACCGGCCGCGATCCGGCCGACCACCGGCACGTTGGCGGGTGTCGGCGCGGCGTCGCCGATCCCGGTCTCGTCGTAGGTCTGGCGGTCGGGGTCCTCGGCGGTGCCCATCGCCCGGCGCGCTGCCATCACCTCGGGCAGGAAGACCTCGAGGGCGCGCGGCCGGTTGGGGTCGCGCTTGAGGAAGCCCTTCTCCTCCAGGGTGCGCAGCTGGTGGGCGACGCTGGAGGTGCTGGTGAGGCCGACCGCCTGGCCGATCTCGCGCATGCTCGGCGGGTAGCCCCGCTTCTCGATGCTGTCCTTGATGTGGGCCAGGACCCGCTGCTGGCGCGGGGTCAGCCCGGTCGCGTCGGCCGGCCCGTCGGGCAGCTCGGTGACGCTGCTCGCCTTGCGCTCCGTGCCCTTGCGCTCCGTCATCGATCGCCCTCCAGCTCAGCTCGGGTGGTGTGGTCCGGATCGACCGGGCCCGTGTGACGACGCTAACCGAACCGGGCCGCCGGTTTCAAACATCTGTTCGAACCGCGTGTCGCGACACGCCGGTCGAACGAACTTTCGAACGGTACTGGAAATCCTCGAACACCTGATCTAGTCTCGTACACATGTTCGATCGAACGCCTGATCGAACACCTTCCGTCGGACCCCCTGGATACAACCTCCCTGGTTGCAGACAGCCCCGTCCACTTCCCCCGGAGGTCTCCATGAGCACCATCACCCTCGCGCCCCGCGTCACCGCCGTTCGTCGTACGGCGAGCGCCCGTCCCGTTGCGGCGGCCCGTCCCGTCGCCCGGGGGCAGGTCCGGCTGACCCGGCGCGGCCGTGCGGTCGTCTTCCTGCTGGCGCTGGTCGTGGTCGCCCTCGCGGCGATCTGGCTCGCCGCCGGGTCGGCCGCGACGCGCGAGGACGGGGGCGCCCCCCAGGTCCAGCTGGTGACGGTCGGCCCCGGTGACACGCTGTGGGACATCGCGAGCGACGCCGCCGCGACCTCGGGCGACGACGTGCGCGACATGATGGAGACCATCCAGCAGCTCAACACGCTCGACGGCAGCATGGTCTACGTCGGCCAGGAGCTCCGGGTGCCGACGCACTAGTCGCACCACATGACTCTTCGCTGCCTCGACCCCAGCGGAGATGGGGCCTGCACGGCCCCGGGGAAGACGAAGGGCGGGATCCGACCGAACCGGATCCCGCCCTTCGCGCGTCCTCGGGGGTTGGGCGACGGGCTCAGCGAGCCGCGCGCTTGCCGCCCTTGGGGGCGGCCGGGTCCCGCTTGGGGCGGGGCTCGTGGTGGTGGTGCGCGCTCATGCCCAGGGCGCGGGAGAGGCGGATGGCCAGCATGAAGGTGAGGAAGAGGCACAGCATGGCGCCCAGCGAGGCGACGGCCATGAAGGCCCAGGCGCTGCCCTTGCCGTCGTGGCGGGCGGTCGCGCCGAAGTCGATCGCCGCGACGACGAGGTACCCCCAGGCCACGATGGACGCCGTTCCGGCGGCGGCGATCAGCAGCAGCGCGGGTCGGAACTTCGCCTTCGCCCGATCGCCGGCCCGCTTGCCACCTGTCACGGCGGTCATTGTTCCTGATGGGTGGGTGGAATGCTCAGCCAACGCGCCCTCCACACCTTCCGGGCCGGCCGAGAAGCTCGTCGTGCTGCTGCGAATCGCCGGCCGGAGAGCGGTCGCGGGCCGGCCTTCGTGGCGGTGACCTGCGCAAACTCCACCCGGACCGGACCCCCGCCGAACTCGTGGCGACCCGCGCTTGCATCACTGGTGGCCGGGGCGTACGGTTACCACTACATCTAGTAGTTACAACGATGTAGTTCTCCACATCTAGTCCACAGGGCGGGCCTTCGTCACCCACAGGACCGGAGCGGAAACGCACAGTTCGCCCCACCTTTTCCACAGGCGGGGGAGTTGTCCACAGCCCGTAGTCTCGAGAGGAGGGGAACCATGCACTGTCCGTACTGCAAGCACCACGACACCAAGGTCCTCGACTCCCGTGTCTCCGACGACGGCTGCTCGATCCGGCGCCGCCGGGTCTGCCAGTCGCCGAGCTGTGAGAAGCGGTTCACGACCGTCGAGGCCATGCAGCTGACCGTGCTCAAGCGCTCCGGCGCGACCGAGCCGTTCACCCGCGAGAAGGCCGTCGCCGGTGTCCGCAAGGCCTGCAAGGGTCGCCCGGTGGACGAGGACGACCTGGCCCGGCTGGGCCAGGAGGTCGAGGACCAGCTCCGGCTGGCCGGCAGCCCCGAGATCGCCGCCCACGAGGTGGGCCTGGCGATCCTGCCGCCGCTGCGTCGTCTCGACGAGGTCGCCTACCTCCGCTTCGCCTCCGTCTACCGCGGCTTCGACTCGGCCGCCGACTTCGAGAACGAGATCTCCCTGATGCGGGCCGAGCGCCAGCTGCTGTCCGAGGGAGCCCAGCCCGCCGCGACGGGCTGACCACAGACGCCCGGCAGGTAGTGGGGAAGCTGCCTGCCGGGCCACCACCTTCCCCTTCACGCAGGAGCCCGTGCGGCTCCTGCATCGCCGACCGCCGAACACGCACCGCACGCCGACACAGGAGACCAGGAGAGCCATGACCGAGACGGCCCGTAGCCACACGCCCAGCGAGACGGCCCGCTACACCAAGAAGGGACTGAAGATCGAGCGGATCTTCAGCACCGAGGGTGTGCACCCGTACGACGAGATCACCTGGGAGCGGCGCGACGTCGTCCAGACCAACTGGAAGACCGGCGAGACCGTCTTCGAGCAGCTCGGTGTCGAGTTCCCCGACTTCTGGTCGCTCAACGCCTCCACCATCGTCACCACCAAGTACTTCCGCGGCGCAGTCGGCACGCCGGAGCGGGAGCGCGGCCTCAAGCAGCTGATCGACCGGGTCGTGTCGACCTACGTCAAGGCGGGGCGGGAGCACGGCTACTTCGCGAGCGCGGCGGACGCGGAGGTCTTCGAGCACGAGCTGACCTGGCTGCTCGCCAACCAGTACTTCTCCTTCAACTCCCCGGTCTGGTTCAACGTCGGCACGACCGCTCCCCAGCAGGTCTCGGCGTGCTTCATCCTCTCGGTCGACGACTCGATGGACTCGATCCTCAACTGGTACAAGGAGGAGGGCTTCATCTTCAAGGGTGGCTCCGGCGCCGGCCTGAACCTCTCCCGGATCCGCTCCTCCAAGGAGCTCCTCAGCAGCGGCGGCACCGCGTCCGGCCCGGTCTCCTTCATGCGCGGCGCCGACGCCTCGGCCGGCACCATCAAGTCGGGCGGCGCGACGCGTCGTGCGGCCAAGATGGTCGTCCTCGACGTCGACCACCCCGACATCGAGGAGTTCGTCGAGACCAAGTGGCGCGAGGAGGACAAGATCCGCGCCCTGCGCGACGCCGGCTACGACATGGACCTCGGCGGCAAGGACATCACCTCGGTCCAGTACCAGAACGCCAACAACTCGGTGCGCGTCAACGACGAGTTCATGCGCGCGGTCGAGAACGGCGGCGAGTTCGGCCTGCGTTCGCGGATGACCGGCGAGGTCATCGAGACCGTCGACGCCCGCACCCTGTTCCGCAAGATCAGCGAGGCCGCCTGGGCCTGCGCCGACCCGGGCCTGCAGTACGACGACACGATCAACGACTGGCACACCAACCCCGAGACCGGCCGGATCACCGCGTCCAACCCGTGCTCGGAGTACATGTCGCTCGACAACTCCTCGTGCAACCTGGCCTCGCTCAACCTGCTCAAGTTCCTGCGCGACGACGACACCTTCGACGCCCCGCTGTTCGCCAAGGCCGTCGAGCTGATCATCACCGCGATGGACATCTCGATCTGCTTCGCGGACTTCCCGACCGAGCCGATCGGCGAGACCACCCGCAACTACCGCCAGCTCGGCATCGGGTACGCCAACCTCGGCGCCCTCCTCATGGCGATGGGCCTCGGCTACGACTCCGAGGGCGGTCGCGCGATGGCCGCCACCGTCACGTCGCTGATGACCGGCACGTCGTACCGCCGCTCGGCCGAGCTCGCCGCGATCGTCGGCCCCTACAACGGCTACGCCCGCAACGCCGAGGCCCACCAGCGCGTGATGCGCAAGCACCAGGCCGCCAACGACGACGTGCGCACCCTGCACATCGCCGACGCCGAGGTCCACAAGCTGGCCACCGAGGAGTGGGCCAAGGTCGTCGAGCTCGGCAAGACCAACGGCTTCCGCAACGCGCAGGCCTCGGTCCTCGCGCCGACCGGCACCATCGGCTTCATGATGGACTGCGACACCACCGGCATCGAGCCCGACTTCTCCCTGGTGAAGTTCAAGAAGCTCGTCGGCGGCGGCTCGCTGCAGATCGTCAACCAGACGATCCCGCGTGCGCTGAAGAAGCTCGGCTACGACGAGGAGAAGATCGAGGCGATCGTCGCCTACATCGGCGAGCACGGCCACGTCGTCGACGCCCCCGGTCTCAAGCCGGAGCACTACGAGGTCTTCGACACCGCCATGGGCGAGCGCGCGCTCAAGCCCATGGGCCACGTCTTGATGATGGCCGCCTGCCAGCCGTTCCTGTCCGGCGCCATCTCCAAGACGGTCAACCTGCCCGAGTCGGCCTCCATCGAGGACATCGAGCAGATCTACATGGAGTCGTGGAAGCTCGGCCTCAAGGCGACTGCGATCTACCGCGACAACTGCAAGGTCGGCCAGCCCCTGGCCGACGGTGGCGGCAAGGCCAAGAAGGACGCCGCCGAGGCTGCCGAGGCCGACACCAAGGTCGTGGAGAAGGTCGTCGAGAAGGTCGTCTACGCCCCGACCCGCAAGCGTCTCCCGAAGTCGCGCCAGGCCCGCACCACCTCCTTCACGGTGGCCGGCGCCGAGGGCTACATGACCTCGGGTGCCCACGACGACAACAGCCTCGGCGAGATCTTCCTCAAGCTCGGCAAGCAGGGCTCGACCCTCGCCGGCGTGATGGACGCCTTCTCGATCGCGGTCTCCATCGGCCTGCAGTACGGCGTCCCGCTCGAGACCTACGTCTCGAAGTTCACCAACCTGCGCTTCGAGCCCGCCGGCCTCACCGACGACCCGGACGTCCGGATGGCGCAGTCGATCATGGACTACGTCTTCCGCCGCCTGGCCCTGGACTACCTGTCCTTCGAGGAGCGCTCCGCCCTCGGCATCTACTCCGCCGACGAGCGCCAGCGCCACCTCGAGACCGGCTCCTACGAGCCCGTCGAGGAGACCGGCAACGCCTCCGAGCTGGTCGAGACCGCCCCCGCAGCCAAGACCACCACGGTCGAGGCCGAGGTCGTCGAGGTCACCGACGAGGACCCCCTCGCCGGTGCCCCCGAGGTCAAGGTCGCCAAGACCACCGCCGAGCTCCTCGAGCAGATCACCGGCCACGCCGTCGACTCGCCGCTGTGCATGACGTGCGGCACGAAGATGCGTCCGGCTGGGTCCTGCTACGTGTGCGAGGGCTGCGGCAGCACCTCCGGCTGCAGCTGACCTGAGGTCGTCGAGTAGCCCGAGCCGCCAGGCGAGGGCGTATCGAGACGAAGGCGACGTACGACGGCCCGGTTCCTCTTCGGAGGAGCCGGGCCGTCGGCGTTGCGCCTGCTGGGGAACTGCGCTGCCCTCGACCTCGGCCGGGTCTTCGACCGACGTGCGGATCGAGGGCTGCCGGATTTCGTCTGCTCGCCCTACTGTGCGGCCACGGCCGCAGTGTTGTAGAAGTCGATCGGCATGGCGTGCTCGAGCTTCCACGTGATCGCGATGGGCTTCTCGCCCTGATGCGTCACATAGGTGGCGGGGCCCAGGAACAGATAGGGCGACGTGCCGAACTCGTCGTCCTTGGTCTCCCGAACGAACAACAAGACGTTGCTGGTGCCGTTGACGTACCGCTGACCGGTCTTCGACTTCACGCTCGTGCCGGACTGTGACTCCCAGTGGAACAGCGTCGGGTTGATCGGGTAGTCGCGGTACATCGTGGTGGGGGAGAACTCGTTCTCCGACTTCTTGAGGGTGATGAAGAACGCGTCGACGTTGTGGGTCGGCTCGTACAGGACGCCTTCGCGGAACGAGTTCGGCTTTCGCTGAAGGGTGGCGTAGCCGAGCGCGGCGAGAACCTCTTCTCGCTGGTACCGGGCGTGGACGCGGAGCGGTACGTCGCACAGCGGTCCGCCCAACGAGAGCGCACGGTGGCGAGCGGCGTCGAAGGAGATGTCGACGACGGCTCGGACTTCCTCCCGCACGGCCGCTTCGTCGCGGAGTGCGGCGAGTCCGTCGGCCACGGAGGAGAACCCACCGCCGTCCGGCCAGAGCGAGAAGAACAGCATGTCCGCGACGCGCTGCTCACCGACGCTCAACTGCTCGTAGGTGACAGCGTCCTCTGCCAGGAGTTGGCCGTAGATGTCGACGCGGGCGCGGTCGTCGACGTGGGCGAACGCGCGGACCCTGCGCAGGAGTCGCTCCTCGCGTTCGCCGCCTCGGGGGACGGGGAGGCCGGCGTCGCGCCGGGCGCGTGTCCAAGAGTGGCTGCCCTTGCGCAGGATGTCGGCGAGCTCGATCCCGCTCTCCTCGAGGAAGCGGTCCAGTTCGACCTCGCCCTGAGACCGCAGCTCGGCCACGACTCTTGACCAGCGCGGCGTCACCTGCGTCTTGATGTTGTCGAGAATCAGTTGCTGGGACTGGCGGTCGAGGACGATCTGGCAGCCCGAGGGCAGGAAGGGAAAGCCGGTCTCGACCTGGTGGACAAGCTTCTTGCGGGTCGTTCCCGTCAGGGCGCGCAGCTTGCGTTCCCACTGGAACTCCCTGCGTTGAAAGCCCACGAAGTCGAGGACGGTCAGCACGGCCTTGTCGCGGGTGCGACGCAGGCCGCGGCCGAGCTGTTGCAAGAAGATCGTGGCGCTGTCCGTGGGCCGCAGCAGCAGGACGGTGTCGACGTCGGGGACGTCGAGTCCTTCGTTGAAGACATCGGCCGAGAAGAGGATGTTGAGGCGCCGGTCACGCAGGTCGGCGATCGCGCGTTGGCGGTCGGCAGGTGACGTCTGCCCGGTGACAGCGGCAGCCGGGATGCCCGCCTCGTTGAAGACCTTCGCCATGTAGGTGGCGTGCTCCACGCCGACGCAGAAGCCGAGGCCGCGCATGTTGCCCAGGTCGAGGACCTTGTCGCGCAGTTCCTTCACCACGATCGCCGATCGCGCGTCGTTGCCGGTGTACAGGTTGGAGAGCTCGGCGTCGTCGTACCTGCCCCGCGACCACGTCAAGCCAGTGAGGTCGGTGTTGTCGGCGACCCCGAAGTAGTGGAACGGGCAGAGCAGATCGGCGCCGAGCGCGTCCCAGAGCCGCAACTCGGTTGCGGTGCGGCCGTCGAAGAAGTCCCGTACGTCCAAACCGTCGGCGCGCTCCGGTGTCGCGGTCAGGCCCAGTAGTTCACGCGGCTGCAGATGGTCGAGGATCTGGCGGTAGGTCTGGGCTGCTGCATGGTGGAACTCGTCGATCACCACGACGTCGAAGTGGTCGGCCGGCAGGTTCGCGACGCCGTACGCCGTCAACGATTGGACGCTCGCGAAGACGTGCCGCCAGCGCTCGGGGCGGGCGCCGCCGACGTACAGCTCGCCGAAGCTGCCGTCGGCCAGCACCTCGCGATAGGTGCGCAGCGACTGCTCGAGGATCTCGCGACGATGAGCGACGAACAGCAATGATGGCCGCTCGCCGCCGGCGAGCTCGCACAGGCGGCGGTAGTCGAGCGCTGCGATCACGGTCTTGCCGGTGCCGGTGGCTGCGACCACGAGATTGCGGTGGCGGTCGTGGATGACCCGCTCTGCCTCGATGGCTTCGAGCATCTCGGCCTGGTAGGGGAACGGACGGACCTCGAGGCCGGCGAGTGTGATGGTGACGCGCTGGTTGTCGGTGCGGCCTGAGGCCTGGGCGAGGGCATCGTCGAGCCGGTCGCGGTCCAGGTCGGGGTCGTAGGGCTCGAAGCTGGGGTCGTTCCAGTAGGTGTCGAAGGTCGCCTCGAACTTCTGCATCAGGCTCGGAGTTGCGACCTGGGAGAGCCGAACGTTCCACTCCACGCCGTCGAGGAGCGCCGCGCGGGACAGGTTCGACGACCCGACATACGCCGTGGCGAGCCCGGTCGCCCTCCGGAACAGCCACGCCTTCGCGTGGAGGCGCGTCCGCGCTGCGTCGTACTGGATGCGGACCTCAGCGCCGAACTCACGGACCATCCGGTCGAGCGCGCGGCGCTCGGTGGAGCCGAGGTAGGTGGTCGTGATGACCCGCAGCGGGACGCCCTGCTCGCGCAGGGCGCGAAGCTCGTCCTCGAGAAGGCGAACGCCGTACCACTTGACGAAGGCGCAGAGCAGGTCGACGGAGTCCGCCGAGCGCAGCTCTGCCTTGAGCTCGGCCGCGAGGCTCGGCTCGTCGCGGGCGTTGGTCAGCAGGGCGGCGTCGGAGAGGGGAGTGCGTGGTCGCGCGGCGAAGCGGTCCCCGGCATCCGGCGCGGTGTCGGTCGTGATCGCGAGCAGTTGGCGGGCTGGTGGGGCGATCGCGGCGTCGCCCTCGAGCAGGTCGAGGATCTCGTTGACAGTGGCGAGACGGCGGCCAGGATCGCTCGTTGCCACGAGATGGCGACGTACGACCTCCGCCACGTGACGGGCCAGGATCTCGGGCTCCTCGGCCTCGTCGATCGCCCGGATGGTCGGGGCGGTCGACGGCAGGGCGGCGAGCTGGGCGCGCACCTCGTTGGTGATCAGCGCCTCGTAGATCCCCTCCCGCATGGGGCGAGCTTGCCAGGACCGCCCGTCGGATTCAGGAGATCGGTGGCGGTTGGTTCGCTGCGTCAGGGGGTGACGGTGATGCCGCGAGCGGCGAACGCGTCCTCGATGACGCCCGCGGCCGCGGCGCCGTCGCGGGTCAGCGCCTTGTGGTAGATCGCGGTCGCGGCCGCGTCGAAGGACGTGTCCGGGGCGAAGTCGAACTGGGCGTCGATGACGGTGGTGTCGAAGTCACGCGAGGTCAGGCCGAGCGACTCGTAGCCCGCGCGGGCGTCCCACAGGCCGCGGCTCCAGATCTGGCCGTCGTAGTGCACCTCGCCCTTGCGGTCGGCGACCGTCAGGTCGGTGTCGAGGCGGCGCAGGCAGTGCACCGGCCCCGCCGTGTACGACGTGGAGTCCCAGTCCATGACGCAGGCATCGGGCGCCTGCACCGGCCAGTTGTACTGCTGGGCTGCGTCCAGACCGACCGACACGGCGAGGTAGTCGCCCCAGGCCTCGCCGATCGAACCGGCGTCCAGCGACGTGCCGTAGCCCGGGACCTGCGAGGCGTGCACCGCGTGGCCGTACTCGTGGACGATCACCTCGGCGTCCTCGGCGTCGTCGACCCCGCCCTTGCCCAACCGGATGCGGTACGGCTTGTCGGTCTGGTAGCTGTTGTCGCCGCCGTACTGGTCGATCTTGACGCTGAAGGACTGCTTGACGACGGGGCGCAGCGTGGAGCCGAAGCCGAGCGACTGGATGTACTCCTGCGCCTGGTTGACCCAGAAGTACGCCATGACCTGCTCGAACTGGTCGTCCTTGCGGTTGTAGTCGTAGACGCCGTTGGCCGAGTACGCCGGCGTGCCGGTCGCCGACTCGACGGTGACCCACGTGCCGCGCAGGTATCCGGAGCCGTCCAGGTTCCGCAGCGGAACGGTGGCGTACTCGCTCGCCGGCACGGCGGTGGCCGAGTCCTTCGCGTCGACGAGCGACTCGTCGCCGCTGGACTGCACGGGGTTGACCTTGAAGACCAGTCCGCTGCCGGTGGTCACGCCGGGAGCGGGCTTCGCGCCGGCCGGGGCGGTCGGGGCGGCCATGGCCGCGAGCGGAAGGATGACGGCGAGGGCGGCGACGGCCGGGCGAAGCTTCACGTTCGGGACCCTAATGCCGGACGAAGCGCGTGTGAAGTGCTCCGTGCGCGGCCTTCTTCACTCAGCTGCGGCCGTCGAGCCACCCGATCACGTCCTGCGTGATCTGGTCCCGGTCGGTCTCGTTGAAGATCTCGTGCCGCGCGTCGTCGTACACCGTCACGGTCACGTCGGTGACGCCGGCATCGCGGTAGCGCTGGCCGAGCAGCTGGACGAGCGCGCCGCCGCCGGCGAGCGGGTCCGCGCTGCCCGAGGCGATGAGCAGCGGAAGGTCCGGGCGGACCGTCGACGGGGTGGCCAGGCGGGGCGCCGGGCCGAACAGCGACGGGACCGTCGTCTCGGGCAGGTCGAAGCCGCACAGCGGGTCCGCGACGTAGCGGTCCACCTCCGCCTCGTCCCGGGAGAGCCACTCGTAGCCGGTGCGGTGCTCGAAGCCGGCGTTGAACGCCTCGAGACCGGCCGGCCCCTCGGACTCGGCCATGGCGGCGGCGAGCTGGTCCAGCGCGGTCGAGCCGGAGAGCACCACGGCGTCGTACTGGTCGCTGTGCTCCAGCAGCACCGCCTGGGCCGCGAACGAGCCCATGGAGTGGGCGATCAGGAACAGCGGCAGGTCGGGGTTCTCGGTACGAAGGAGGGCTCCGTAGGCCGCGACGTCGGCGATCAGGCCGTCGAATCCCGCGGCGCCGAAGTCGCCGGGCGTCTCGACGATCGAGCGACCGTGGCCGCGATGGTCGGTGGCCCGGACCAGGTAGCCGGCCGCGTTGAGCTCGGCCGCCAGCCGGTCGTACCGGGCAGCGTGCTCCGCCAGTCCGTGCGCGACCTGGACGACGGCGCGAGGCTCGGCGACGTCGTCCCATGCGTACGTCGCGAGCGGGATGCCGTCGACGGGGGAGGTGAAGGTGCCGGTCGAGAAGCTCATGGGCCCGATCGTGGCACAGCCGAAAACGACGGGCGGCGTCTCGGGCATTGACGGTTCGAACAGGTGTTCGATAGGATGAGCGCATGACTTCTCCCGGGGCGCTCGACCAGGCCACAGCCGTGGCCGAGCGTGCCTCGGTGCTGGCCGGCGCCGAGTGGGACGCGGTCGACGGGCCGGACGTGGTGGCGGGTGTGGAGGCGATCGTCGCGGCGCGGTCCTTCCTCGATGCCGCACTGCTGCGCGGGATCGACCGGCTCGAGGCAACCGACGCCCTCCGGGAGCTCGGCTGGGCATCGGTCAAGGACTTCCTCACCCACCTCACCGGTGGTCACAAGGGGACTGGTGGCGGGCTGGTCCGCGCGGTCGAGCAGCTGCGTGACCTCCCGGAGGTGCAGGCGGCCCTCGAGTCCGGGCGGGTGACGTTGCCCCAGGCCCGGGTGATCGCGTCGAAGGTCCACACCTTGCCCCGGGTGCCGCAGTTCCGGACCGCGGTCGCTGGGCGGATGCTGGACCTCGTCGAGGCCCGTGGGCACGACGCGTCGGATCTGCAGACCGTGTTCGGTGACGTGGTCCGCGAGCTCGACCCCGACGCCGCGCTGGTGAACGAGGAGAAGGAACGCGCGAAGGCCGAACGCGCTGCCCATCACGCCCGGCACCTGTCGTTCGCCGAGGACGGCCACGGCGGAGTCCGGGTGAAGGGCTACGGCAGTGTGGAGGACGTCGAGAGGATCAAGGCGACCCTCCACCCCCTCGCCGCCCCGGCCACCACCGAGCCCGGCTCGTGTGGCGGCGTGAACCGGCAACCCGGTCAACCGATGTTCGACGACGACGGGGTCTCCACCGCCGCGGCGTGTCTGACCCCGGGCTGTGGCCACGATGGGCGTGACCCGCGTGAGGCGGGTGCCCGGCTGTGGGACGCGCTGGTCGACGCGTGTGACCGGCTCGCCGCCAGCGACGAGCTGCCCCGTGACCACGGCACCAAGCCGCGAGTGGTCGTGCTGATCGACCAGGAATCCCTCGAGCAGCAGGTCATCGACGCCGGACTCGCCCGCAACGGACACACCCCGAACGGAGCCCGGTTCTCCGCGGCCGCGGTCCGCCGGATGGCCTGTGACGCCGAGATCATCCCCACCGTGCTCGGCGCCCACGGGCAGGTGTTGGACGTCGGCCGTGCCCAACGACTCGTGACGACCGGGATCTGGACCGCGTTGGTCGTCCGCGACCGGCACTGTGCGTTCCCCGGCTGTGCCCGGATGCCGTTGGCCTGCGATGCCCACCACATCCGTCATTGGGCCGACGGCGGTGCGACCAGTCTCGACAACCTCGTGATGCTGTGCCGCCACCACCACGTCCTGGTCCACCAGACCCCCTGGGCCGTCCACATCGACGAGGACACTGGTCAACCCGTGTGGACCCCACCACCGCGCAACACCCGCGACGGCTACAGCAAGGCAGGGATCACCTACGCACCCGCCCGACCACGCGCCGCCTGAACCAACCTGGCCGCGACGATCTCCACTGCCGGTACGTCGGCCGGCGCCCAGTCGAGCTCGGCGAGCTCTTCAGGCGGCAGCCACCGGATCGCCGCGTGCTCGACAGGGATCGGCATGCCGGACACCACTCGGCACCAGTACGTCGACAGCACCACCACGACCGACGTCCCGACGTGCTGCGTGGTGGTGACCGGCTCGCCGACCTCGACGTTGCAGCCGAGCTCCTCCCGGATCTCCCGCGCCAACGCGGCAACGGCCGACTCGCCGGGCTCGACCTTCCCGCCGGGGAACTCCCACATCCCGCCTGCCTCGCCGCCGGGGCCGCGCTGGGCGCACAGGACCAGGCCGTCCCGCACGATGACGGCGCCGACGACCTCGATCTCCACGGGCCGATGGTCGCAGGTGGTAGCAATGGGCGCATGGTCTCCTTGAAGTACGCGGTCGTGGAGCGCGAGCGGCGGTTCCTCGTGGCGGCGGTGCCGGACGGCGTCCGCGAGGTGTGGGAGATCGAGGACCGGTACGTCGACGGAGCACGGCTGCGGCTGCGGGAGGTGCGCAAGCCGGACGGGTCGGTGCAGCGCAAGCTCGGGCACAAGGTCCGCCTCCACGACGACCCGAGCGAGGTGGCGTGCACGTCGCTCTACCTCGACGACGCCGAGTGGACGCTCCTGGCGCAGCTGCCAGCCCGGAGGCTGCGCAAGAGACGTCACCACGTGCACCGCGACGGCCTGCACGTCGTGGTCGACGAGCTGCCAGACGGGACGCTGCTGGCGGAGATCGACGACGGCGACGGCGAGCCGGCCGACCTGCCGGGCTGGCTGGGCGTGCTTGCGGACGTGAGTGACGTCGAGGCCTGGACGGGTGTGGCGCTGGCGTCCGGCGCCACACCGACGTCCTGACCGATCAGCTCGCCAGACGGCGACGGCGCCGACGACCTCGCTCTCCACGGGGCGAAGGGATCATCGGGAAGCGCGGCTCGATGACGCGGAAGGACGGCCATGGGGGCAGACTCCGGCTTGTGGCCCTCAACACCGTGCAGACCCTCGCCCGCCAGGCCGAGCAGATCCTCGTCGCCATCGCCCGCGAGACGGTCGACCCGATCACCTACGGCGAGCTCGCCGAGCGGCTGCGGGGCGAGGGCGAGCGCCTGATTCCTGCGCGCCAGCTCGGGAAGGTGCTGGTGGAGATGCGCGACCGGCGGGGGACGTGGTCGTGGACGCCCTTCCTCGCCGCCTGGGTGGTGAACGCCGAGACGGGCGACCCGGGCGAGGGGTACTTCGTGACCGGGCTCGGAGACGCCGCCGCGGTCCGTGCGAAGACCCACGAGCGGCTGGTCAACGGCATCTACGACGCGGGCCTGCCCGCCTGACCTCGGACCGCCTCGTGCCGCCCCGTCACCAGGCCGACGTCGTACGACGAGCCCGGGCTCTCCTCGACCGGACGATCACCGGGCACGGCGTGACCGTGCGGATCACCGAGGTCGAGGCGTACGGCGGCGTCGAGGACCCGGCGTCGCACGCGTTCACGCGGACCCCGCGCTCGGAGATCATGTACGGACCGGCGTACCGGCTCTACGTCTACCGGTCCTACGGGATCCACTTCTGCGCCAACGTCGTCACCGGGCCGACCGAGATCGGTGCGGCGGTCCTGCTGCGGGCCGGGGAGGTCGTCGAGGGCCACGAGCTGGCGCGCTTCCGGCGTGGGGAGACGCCGCCCGAGCGGGACGTGAACCTCGCCCGAGGACCGGGCAACCTCGCGCAGGCGTTGGGGATCACCCTCGACGACCTCGGCACCGACCTGCTCGCCGCGCACGACGACGGCGATTTCACCGGCGTCCGCCTCGGCCCCGAGCCCCGTACGCGCAAGCGCACGATCGCCGGCCCCCGCGTGGGTGTGTCCAAGGCCGCGGACGTCCCCTGGCGGTTCTGGCTGGAGGGCGACCCGACCGTGTCGGCGTACAAGCGGAGCCCGAGGGCCCCGCGACCACCGCAGAGTTGAGAGACCCGACCGGCCACGCACACGGGACGTGACCGGCCGGGTCGACCGGGGGAGGGGAGAGCTCAGCGCACGGCGGCGAGGAACTCCTTGGTGCGCGGGTGCTGCGGGTCGGTGATCACCTGGGCGGCCGGGCCGACCTCGACGATCTGCCCGCCGTCGAAGAAGGCCACCCGGTCCGCGACGTCGCGGGCGAAGCCGATCTCGTGGGTGACCACGATCATCGTCATGCCGGTATGCGCGAGGTTCCGCATGACCGCGAGCACGTCGCCGACGAGCTCGGGATCGAGCGCGGAGGTGGGCTCGTCGAACAGCATCAGGCCCGGCTGCATGCACAGTGCCCGCGCGATGGCGACCCGCTGCTGCTGGCCTCCGGACAGGCTGCGCGGGTACGACATCGCCTTCTCGGCGAGGCCGACCTGCTCGAGCAGCTCGAGGGCCCGCTCGCGGACCTCCCGCTTCGGATGCCTGAGCACCCGCAGCGGTGCCTCCATCAGGTTGTCCAGCACCGTCATGTGCGGGAACAGGTTGAAGTGCTGGAACACCATGCCGACCTCGGTGCGCTGCCGGCAGATCTCCTTGTCGGTGAGCTCGTACAGCTTGGTGCCGCGCTGCTCGTAGCCGACGGTGGTGTCGCCGACCCAGAGCCGGCCGGCGTCGATCGCCTCGAGGTGGTTGACGCACCGCAGGAAGGTCGACTTCCCCGAGCCCGACGGCCCGATCAGGCAGAGCACCTCGCCCTGCTCGACGGTGAGGTCGATGCCCTTGAGCACCTCGAGGTTGCCGTACGACTTGCGGACGCCCCGCGCCCGGACCTTCGGGGTACCGACTGCGGTCGCGGTCATCGTGCGCTCCTCTCGAGGGGTGCGTGCGTGCGGAAGAACTTCCTCAGCTGCTGCAGCGGGGTGGGCGGCAGGTTGCGGTTGCCCCGGGCGTAGCGTCGCTCCAGGTAGTACTGGCCGATGCCGAGGACCGTGGTGACCGCGATGTACCAGATGCTCGCGACGATGAGCAGCGGGATGGTCTCGAAGTTCTTCGCGTAGATGATCTGCGCCGAGAACAGCAGCTCGTGCACGGCGAGGACCGACACCAGGGAGGTGGTCTTCAGCATGCCGATCACCTCGTTGCCCGTCGGCGGCACGATCACGCGCATCGCTTGGGGGAGCACGATCCGGCGCAGGGTCTGGCCCCGGGTCAGGCCGAGGGCGGAGGCCGCCTCGTTCTGGCCGTGGTCGACCGACAGGATGCCGGCGCGCACGATCTCCGACATGTACGCCGCCTCGTTCAGCCCGAGCCCCAGCACGGCCGCGATGAACGGCGTGATCAGGGTGTTCGCGTCGAGGTGGACGCCGGGGATCCCGAAGGTGAGGACCGGGTACAACGCCGCCAGGTTGAACCAGAACAGCAGCTGCACCAGCACCGGGGTGCCCCGGAAGAACGAGACGTAGCCGAAGGCGAACGTCCGCACCACCGGGTTGGGGCTGAGCCGCATCACCGCGAGCAGGACGGCCAGCGCGATGCCGATCGCCATGCAGACCACGGTGAGGACGAGCGTCGTCACCAGGCCGTGGAAGATCGAGACGTCACGCAGGTAGAGGCTGACGACGTCCCACCCGAAGCGCGGGTTGGTGAACACGTCGGCCAGCAGGTAGGCGCCCAGGCCGACCAGCACGATCGCACTGACCCAGCGCAGCGGGTGGCGGCGCGGGACCGTCGTGAGCTCGACGTACTCCTCCGTGGCCGGAGGCACGGACAGCGTGGTCATCTCAGGCCCCGGGGGTGGGGGAGAGGTTGGAGTCCGGGATGTCCCACTTGGCGGCGAGCTTGTTGACCGTGCCGTCGTCGTACAGCGACTTCACGGCGGCGCTGACGGCCTCCTTCAGGGGCGATCCCTTGGGCAGCGCGATGCCGGTCGGACGGGCCTCGTAGATGTCGCCGGGGGCGAGCTCGAACTTCCCGCCGGACAGGGCGCCCTGGTAGGAGACGGCCGTGCTGTCGGCCATCATGCCGTCGACCCGGCCGCTGTTGAGGGCGAGGATCGCGTCGTTCTGCGAGGGGAAGAGCTCGGGCTCGACGGCGGGCTTGCCGGCGTCGGTGCACATCTTCGCGATGTCGGGCAGCTGCTCGATCGCCTGCGTGGTGCCCTTCTGGGCGGCGATCTTGTGGCCGCACAGGACGAGCGGGTCCATCGACAGGTTCTTCGGGTTGCCCGGCGCGACCGCGATGCCCGCGCCGCCCTGGAGGTAGTCGACGAAGTCGACGGTCTGCTGCCGCTCCGGGGTCACCGAGAAGCTGGACTCGGCCATGTCGTAGCGACCGGCGGCCAGGCCCGGCAGGATCGAGTCGAAGCCGGCGTTGACCAGCTCGACCTCCAGGCCGAGCCGCTCGCCCACGGCGGTCGCGAACTCGGCGTCGAAGCCGATGATCGTCTTGTTGTCCTCGGCGAACATCTGGAACGGCGGGTACGACGCGTCCATCGCGACCGAGATCGTGCCCTTGCTCGCGATGTCGGCGGGCACGAGGGCCGCGGCGGCGTCGTCGGTCTCGACGGCGACCTTCTCCGAGGCGTCGGGGAGGTCGACCTTGCTCTTCGAGCCGGTGTCGGTGGAGGCGTTCGTGCACGCGCTGAGGCCGACGGCGAGGACGGCGGCAGCGGCCGCGCCGGTGACGAGGTTCTTCATGGTGGTTCTCCAGTGGTGAGGGTGGTGCGGTGAGGGTGAGGTGCTGCTGAGGTGCTCAGACCGCCACGAGCTGGCCGTCGCGGGCGACGACCCGGCCGTTCTTGATGACGAGGGATCGGGTGGGGCGGGACACGACGGCCTCGGCCGGCGTGCGGGAGGGGACGACGACGAGGTCGGCCGGGGCGCCGGGGACCAGGCCGTAGGACTCGAGGCCGAGGAGGCGCGCGGCGCCGTGGGTCGCGCAGTCGAGGGCGAGCTCGATGTCCTCGTCGCGGCGCACGCCGTTGCGGTAGGCGATGTGCATCGCCCGCTCGATCATGTCGCCGTTGCCGTAGGGACCCCACAGGTCACGGATGCCGTCGCTGCCGGCGGCGAGGGTGACGCCACGCTCGGCGAGCTCGAGGACCGAGGGGACCGGTACGTCGTACACCGCGGCGGTGACCAGTGCGACGCCGGACTCGGCGAGCAGGTCGATCAGGCGCAGTCGCTCGGTGTCGGGGACGGTGCCGATCGCGTCGGCGTGGCTGAGGGCGACCTTGCCCTGCAGGCCGTGGGCGACCGTGCGCTGGGCGACCAGGCCGAACTGCCAGGCGCCGAGGCTGCCGGTGTCGTGCAGGTGGATATCGATCGAGGCGCCGCGGCGCGCGGCGATCTCGAAGAGCGCGTCGAGCTGGCCCAGCGGGTCGTCGTCGACACCGGCCGGGTCGATGCCGCCGAGCGTGGTGGCGCCCGCGTCGAGCGCGGCCTCCAGCAGCTCGACGGTGCCGGGACGGCGGATCACACCGTCCTGCGGGAAGGCGACCTGCTCGACGTCGATGAGGCCCTCGACCGCCGCGGCGGCCTTGGCGACGGACTCGATGCCGGCCACGCCGAGACCGGGGTCGACGTCGGTGTGGGTGCGCACGCGGGTGGTGCCGAGGGTGGCCATGTGGCGCAGCAGCGCGGCGGCGTACTCCGGTGAGGGCAGCCCGAGGTCGGTACGACGCGTGCGCTCGTTCGCGATCCGGTCCACCAGGCGCGGGCCGGCGCTGTGCGGGACCCAGGGGCCGCTCCACAGCGTCTTGTCGACGTGGCAGTGGGCGTCGATCAGGCCGGGGAGCACCAGCTGGCCCTCGACGTCGACCACCTCGTCGCTCCCGGCGGCGGGCTCGGGCAGGTGGGTGCCCGAGGTGGCGACGACGGCGATCCGCCCGTCGCGCACCACGACGTCCTGGAGGTCGGCGTGGCCGGGGAGCCGGGCCCGGCGGACGAGGAGGTCGGTCATGGTGCTCCTTGGGTGATGGTATGAGGTATACCAACGATGGTAGGCCGTACGATGTGTCGAGCACCACACTGACCCAGGGGGGTGGGTCCCCGGAATGCCGTCCGCGTAGGTTCTGTCTGGGATCCGAGACTGTGGAGAAGGTTCGACAGGAGTGATGATGAGTACTGCACCGGCCGCCGACACCCTCGGCTCCCGACACCGCTCGCTGCGCGACGTCGTCACCGACGAGCTGCGCGACCGGATCGTCGAGCGCGACCTCGCTCCGGAGGAACGCCTGGTCGAGCGCGACCTCGCCGATGCCCTCGACGTCTCCCGGATCGTCGTGCGCGAGGCGATCCAGCAGCTCGCCGCCGAGGGGATGGTCACGATCGTGCCCCGCCGCGGCGCCCAGGTCGCACCGCTCGACCCGGAGTCGGCGCTCAACCTGTTCGAGGTGCGGATCGGGCTCGAGTCGATGGCGGCGGGCGCGGCCGCGGCACGTCGTACCGAGGGCGACCTGGCCCGCTTCGACCGCCTGATGGAGCAGGCCCAGGCGGCGACCGCCGCCGGCGACGGCAAGCTCGCCGCCCGCCTCAACATGGACTTCCACCAGGCCGTCGTCGACGCCGCCGGCAACCCGCTGCTCGGCTCGATCTTCCGCTCGATCTACGGCCGCGCGCTCCAGCTGTTCCGGATCGGCCAGGACGTCGACGCCCACGGCCTGCACGACGAGCACGTCGACCTCGTCGTCGCGCTGCGCGATCAGGACGCCGAGCGGGCCCGGGACCTGATGGCCCGTCACATCGCGAGCACGCAGGAGAGCACGCTCGAACGCGTGCGCGCGCTGGCACACTGAGCCGGTGCACTCTCGGACCCGGCACCTCCTGCTCGCCCTCGCCTGCCTCGCCCTCCTCGCGCCCGCTGTGGCCGCCGCGTCGGCGGGCCGCGTCCACGTCCCGGCGCCGAAGGTGCTCGACGCCCCGACCGGGAAGAAGGGCGGGCTCACCGGCTCCGACGTGGCCTGCGCCAACCCGGGCGTCGAGCCGCACGTGCGCTGGCGGGTCACCCGCGTCGAGACCGGTCGGCGCTGGGTGCGCCGCTACGACTCCGTCCCGGGCCGCCCGTTGCTGCGGGTGCCGCCCGGCACCTACCGGTCGCGGACCACCGTGACCTGCGGCCGCTCGCGCGTCGTACGCCGCCACGTGCTGGTCGTCGAGCAGAAGACGCCCCAGACCACGGTGTCGCGGGCCGAGTTCGACGCGGTCCAGATCGGGATGACCCGCGCCCAGATGGTCGCCGTGCTCGGCCTCGAGGGGAGCTGCACGACCGACGGCGACATCACCACCTGCCAGTTCGACCAGATGGCGCTGTGGCCGTGGGTGCTGATCACGCTGGAGGACGACGTGGTCATCGCGAAGGACTGGAACGTCGGGCACGACTGAGCACCACTACGCTCGCGCCTGTGACCAGTGAGCACCCGACGTACGAGAACGTCACCCTCGACCCCCAGGCCAACGTCTACTTCGACGGCGCCTGCGTCAGCCACACCTTCTACCTGGCCGACGGCACCCGCAAGTCCGCCGGCGTGATCTTCCCGGCGAGCCTCACCTTCGGGACCGCCGCGCCCGAGGTCATGGAGCTCAACGCCGGCGCGTGCCGGATCCGGCTGGCCGGCTCCGAGGAGTGGCAGGACTACGCCGCGGGCGAGTCCTTCAGCGTGCCCGGTGACTCGTCGTTCGACATCGAGGTCACCGAGACGCTCGGGTACGTCTGCCACTACGGCTGACGCCCACCCGCGCCGACGGACCTACGGTGGATGCAACCCCGCAGCATCCGCCGCACGTGTAGGGAGCATGAGACCGAAGGCCCGCGACGCCGAGTTCGAGGATTTCGTACGACGCCGCCGCTCGCACCTGCTCGGCACCGCCGTGGTGCTGAGCGCCGGTGACCACCACCTCGCCGAGGACCTGGTCCAGGGCGTGCTGGTGCGGCTCTACCTCGCCTGGGGGCGCGCCACCCGCCGCGGCGGTGTCGACGCGTACGCCAGGCGGGCACTCGTCAACGCCTTCATCGACCACCGCCGCCGTCCGTCGGTGGCCCGGGAGACGGTGACCGACACGGTCCCGGACCGGGCTGCCGCGACGGAGCACGGCGCACTGGGCGAGGGGGCGGTCGACGCCGAGCTGCTCGCGGCGCTCAGGGCGCTGCCGGAGCGGATGCGGGCGGCCGTCGTGCTGCGCCACGTCGCCGACCTCAGCGTCGAGGACGCCGCCGACGCGCTCGGGTGCAGCCCGGGCACGGTCAAGAGCCAGACGGCTCGCGGTCTCGCCAGGCTGCGGGAGCTCCTCCCGCAGGCCGAGCCGATCCCGGCTGCCCCCTACGAAGGAGAACCGTCATGACCGACCTGTCCGACGTCACCGCCCGGCTGCACCGCCTCGGCGGCGACGCGCCCGCCCCCACCGACGAGACCGTGCGCCGCGACCTGGCCCGCGGCCGCGGTGCCTCCCGGCGCCGCGCGCTGCGGGTCGGCACGGCCGGGCTCACCCTGGCCGCCGTGGCCGGCGTGGGCACGGCGATCGCCGTCAGTGCCGACCGCACGCCCGCTCCGGCGCCCTCGATCGCTGCCCCGAGCACCGGCACGACCACGGACGGCCCCGCTCCGGGCGGCGTGCAGCTCGTCGCCTACACCGGCGAGCAGCAGCCCGGGTTCGTCGTCGCCAAGGTGCCTGCGGGCTTCGTGCTCGAGGGCGCGACGGCCTACAACCTCAACGTCGCCCGCGCCGAGGACCACAGCGGCCTCGACGTCTTCGAGGACAAGCTCGTCGTGATGCTCGAGTCGCAGTCGGTCACCGGCGAGCCCGAGGGCGCCCCGGTGAAGGTCGGCGAGCACGACGGCTGGCTGCGGACCGTCGAGGGCGGCACCCAGGTCCTGACCTACGACGACGGCGAGCACCGTGTCGTCGTCCAGGCGTGGAAGTCGCTCGGCCTCAGCGACGAGCAGGTCATCGAGTTCGCCGCGGGCGTCACCGTCACCGCCGAGGCGCAGGCGGGTGTCGGCTGAGCGCAGGTCTTGACGTGGATAGTGTTTGTCCGAGTAATCTCGGGCAAACACTATCCACGTTTGGAGGAACGCCATGAGGATCGTCATCTTCGGAGCCGGGCTGATCGGTGGTCAGCTGCGTGACCGGCTGCACGAGCAGGGGCACGACGTCGTCGCGCTCGGTCGCGAGGCCGGGATCGACACCACCACGGGGGAGGGTGTCGCGGCCGCCGTCGACGGTGCCGACGTCGTGGTCGACCTGACCAACTCGCCGTCGTGGGCCGACGACGACGTTCTCGCGTTCTTCCGGGACTCGACCCGCAACCTGGTCGGGGCCGGGGCCGAGGCCGGCGTCGGGCACCACGTGATCTTGTCCATCGTCGGCGCCGACCGGCTCACCGATGCCGGCTACATGCGCGCCAAGCTCGCCCAGGAGCAGGGGGTCGTCGACGGGGCGGTGCCGTTCACGATCGTCCGCTCCACGCAGTTCTTCGAGTTCGTCCCCGGCATCGCCGACGCCGGCACCGTCGGCGACACCGTCCGGGCCACGCCCGCCCACCTCCAGCCGATCGCGTCGGCCGACGTCGTCGAGCACCTGGCCGGGATCGTGACCGCCGAGCCGGTCAAGGGCACCGTCGAGATCGCCGGCCCCGAGCCGCTGGGCATCGACGAGCTGGTCCGCCGGTGGTTCGCGGCGACGGGTGACCGTCGTACCGTCACCTCGGACGCGACCGCCGGCTACTTCGGCGCGATCCTCGACGACGAGGCCCTGACGCCGACACCCGGCGCGAACGCCTGGATCGCGCCCACGACCTACGACGAGTGGCTGGCGGCACGCGGCTGAGGGCCGGAGCCGGCGCCGACACTAGGGTGGGCGCGTGAAGCTGTCGGCCGGTGTGGAGTGGGCGATCCACTGCTGCGTGGTGCTGAGCCTGGCCGAGCGACCGGTGCCCGGCGCCCGGCTCGCCGAGCTGCACGGGGTGTCGAAGACCTACCTGGCCAAGCACCTCCAGGCGCTCGCGCGGGCGGGCATCGTGCAGCCGAGCGAGGGGCGCGACGGTGGCTACGCGCTCACCCGCGACCCGGCCGGCATCACGGTGCTCGACGTGGTCCGCGCCATCGACGGCCCCGAGCCGGCCTTCCGCTGCACCGAGATCCGGCAGCAGGGTGATCTCGCGGCGCCGCCCGAGGAGTGCCGCCAGGCCTGCGGGGTCGCCCAGGTCATGGCTGAGGCGGAGCAGGCCTGGCGGACCTCGTTGTCCGGCAGGACGATCGCCGAGCTCGCGGCGACGGTCGACGGCGCCGCGGTCCGCGCGACGATCTGACGCCGGGGTCGGGCCGGTCAGGCCGCGCCCGCGAGCTCCGTCTCGACCTCGGTCGCCGGCTCGTCGCCCGCCGACCGACCGGCAGCGCGCCGGTCGAGGACCAGTCCGCCGATCGCGACCAGCGCGCCCGCGGCACTGACCGCGGTGGCGAACACCAGCCCCGGCCGGAACCCGTCGAGCACCGCCGCCGGCGACGTCGCGGCACCGGCGTTCGAGGCGATGATCGCGGTCGTGACGGCGAGGACGATGGCCGCGCCGACCTGCATCGAGGTCTGCAGCACGCCGGCGGCGAGGCCCTGCTCGTCGTCGTCGATCCCGCTCGTGGCCTGGATGTTGATCGCGGGGAAGCCCACCCAGCCGATGCCGATCAGGATCAGCGTGGGCAGCAGCATGCCGAGGTAGGACGGTGTGCTGTCGAGCCCGATCGTGAAGAGCACGTAGCCCACCGCCATCACGGCCATGGTCACCGCGATGATCGGCCCGGTCCCGAAGCGGTCGACCAGCTTGTCGGAGAAGACCGCCGACAAGGTGACCATCAGGCCGATCGGCAGCAGTGCGAGCGCCAGCTCGAGCGGTGACCAGCCGAGGCCGTCCTGCAGGAACAGCGTGACGATGAACTGCCAGCTGAAGTACGAGCCGCCGACCGCCACGATCGCCAGGCTGGCGCGGACCAGGGTCGCCTTGCGCAGGATGCCCAGCCGCACCAGCGGGTGGGCGATCCGGCGCTCGATCGTCAAGAAGGCGGCGAACAGCGCGGCCACGCCGACGAAGGAGAGCACGGTGCGGGCCGAGGCCCAGCCGGCCTCGGGGGCGGAGACCACGGTGTAGACGAGCAGCAGCATCGCGGCACCGGAGGTGAGGGCGCCGAGCAGGTCGTGCCCGCCCTCCTCGACCGCCTCGTCACGGGGCACCAGGACCCAGGCGGCGGCCAGTGCCAGCAGGGCGATCGGCACGGGCAGCAGGAAGGTCCAGCGCCAGCCGACGCCGGTCATCAGGCCGCCGAAGAGCAGGCCCGAGGAGTAGCCGCCGGCGCCGAAGACGGTGTAGATCGACAGCGCCTTGTTGCGGGCCGGGCCCTCGGCGAAGTTGGTCGTGATGATGGACAGGCCGGTGGGCGCGGTGAACGCGGCGGCCAGGCCCTTGATGAACCGGGTCGCGATGAGCAGCGGGCCGGAGCTGACGAGTCCGCCGAGCAGCGACGCGGCGGCGAAGACGGCGAGGGCGACCAGGAACACCCGGCGCCGGCCGAGCAGGTCGGCGGTGCGGCCGCCGACGAGCAGCAGGCCGCCGTACCCGAGGACGTAGCCGCTGATCAGCCACTGCAGCGACGAGGTGGTCAGGTCGAGCTCGGCACCGATCGAGGGGAGGGCCACGCCGATCATCGAGACGTCGAGGCCGTCGAGGAAGAGGACCACGCACAGGGTGATGAGCAGGCCCCAGGTGCGCCGGGACCAGCGGATCGCGCTGGTCGCAGGGGAGTGGAGGGAGGGGGATGTCGAGGACATGGCACGGAACACTTCCATGCATGTGCATTCAATGCAAGCGCAAATAATGCGTTTGCATGAAATTCACCCGGTGGCTAGGATGCAGGCGTGTCGAAGGTCCCCGTCGCGAGTCCGCTGGTCGCCGAGTGGCGCCAGCTGCTGGACCGGCACGCCGCCGTCAGCTGCGCGCTCGAGAAGGCGCTGCAGGAGCGGCACGGCATCGGGCTGAGCGAGTTCGAGACCCTCGACCGGGTCGTCGACGCCAACTGCGGCAAGTACCGCATGGCCGACCTCGCCGGCGACATCCACCTCAGCCAGAGCGCGCTGTCCCGTGCCATCACCCGCCTCGAGAAGGACGGCCTCGTCGAGCGCTCGGCCTGCGAGCAGGACCGGCGCAGCGTCTTCGTCTGCCTCACCGAGGCCGGCCACAAGCTGTACGACGAGGCGCTGCCCACGCACCGCGCGGTGCTCGAGGGCAGCTGGGACTGCTAGACCCGGTCAGGCCCGGTCAGGCCTGGTCCAGGCCGCTCAGGTCGTCGGGTACGTCGACCGCGTGCTCGCGCAGCGCCTCGATCGGGATCAGCTGCAGCGCCCGGGCGTTCGTCGAGGCCAGCACGACCGGTGCGGCCACGCCGTCGGCGTAGGCCTGCAGCCAACGGCCGGCCACCACGCACCACCGGTCCCCCGGGTGCAGGCCCGGGAACTGCCACTCGGGGCGGGGCGTCGACAGGTCGTTGCCGACGGCCCGCTGGTGGGCGAGGAACTCCTCGGTCATCACCGCGCACACCGCGTGCACGCCGGCGTCCTGGGGACCGCACGAGCAGTTCCCGTCGCGGAGGAAGCCGGTCATCGGGTCGGTGCCGCACGGCTGGAGCGGCTCGCCCAGCACGTTGCGCTCGGGGAGTCCGCCGGGCTCGGTCACGGCATCAATCCTCGCCCCGCGCCAGGCGGTGTGTCGACCGGGTCCGGTTGGCCGCGGTGTTGGTGAGCAGGATGACGAGCAGGCCCAGTCCGGCGTAGACGCCGAGCACGACGAACGCCGGGACGGTCGAGGCGTCGGGGAAGTACATCGCGTCGCGCGCGACGGTCGCGCCGGCGCCCGGCGGGAGCAGTTGGCCGATGGCGTTGCCGGCGCGGGGCAGCATCTCGGGTGCGATCGAGGAGCCGGAGATGATCAGGCCGAGCGTGAAGTACAGGCCGCCGACCAGCGAGCCGGCCGGGCCGAAGAGCGCCACGAACGCGGCGGTCGAGGCCGTGACCGCGAGCGAGATGAGGGCGAGGCCCCCGAACAGGGTGAGGTGGTGGGCGTCCTTGCCGACACCGAAGAGCGACATGGCGAGCAGGGCCACGCCGGCCGAGGCGAGGGCGTAGACGACGAGCAGGGCAGCGTGGCCCAGGCCGCGGGCGGTCGAGTGCTGGGTGAGGCCGCGCAGCCGGCCGAGGGCGAGGGAGGCGATCGAGCCGCCGAGGCACAGCGCCTGGATGACGAAGCCGAGCGAGCTGCCGGCACTGTCCTGCTTCGGCAGCGGTACGACGTCCGTCACCGGGGGCGCCGAGGCCAGGAGTGCCACGGTCTGCGCCGGCACCGGTTGGCCGGCGGCGACCAGCTGGTCGACCTGGCCCTGCACCTGCTCCTGGTAGGCCGTGGAGAAGGACGCCTTGAACAGGTTGGCCACCGACGGTGAGGCGGCCGTGGCGACGTACAGCGTCGGCTGCTGTCCGGCGAACGCGACGCCGCCGTACGCCTTGCGCTCGCGGATCGCCTGCTGGAGCGCGGTCGCGTCGTCGTACGCCTCGACCTTGAAGTCGCCGCCCTCCTCGAGCGCGGTGGTGAGCTGGGCGCGCTGCTCGGCGGTCCCGACGATGCCCACCGGCAGGTCGTTGGGCGCGGGGGAGTGCGCCATGGCGAGGTAGTAGACGCCGAGGACCAGCTGGATCAGCGCGCCGACGACGGCGATCGCCAGGCCGAGCTTCGACAGCTTGCGGAGTCCGACGGGAGCAGGTGCGTCGCTCATGGTCAGAGCATCGCCGAAAACCTCAGCCGCAGTTGTCGCACACGCCCGTGGCCGGCAGTGCCATGAAACACGTCGGGCACACCGCGATCACCGGCTCCGGCTTGGTCGCCCTGGCAGGAGCCTTCGGCTTGGTCGCGCGCGGGGCCCGGGCCGCCTTCTCGGTCGCGGCCGGGACCCGGCTCTCGCGCACGGTCGGGACCGGCGGTGCCTCGACGACGGGCGGGACCCACCCCGGCGGCGGCGGGTCGGTGATGCCGAACCGACCGAGCACCTCGCGGGCGGCGTCGGTCGGCTGGTGCTTGGGGCGGGTGACGATGTCGAACGGCGACGACGCGCCCTCGAGGAAGGTCTGGGCGTCGGGACGCAGCGTGGCCGGCGGGCGGCGGTGCCGCCAGCGCTGGGGGGTCGCGCCCTTCTGGGTGATGGTCACCAGCTCCGGGCGGTCCCAGGCCACCAGGGCCCAGTCGTCGTGGTGGCTGGTCGCCCACACGGCGAGCGGGACGTCGCCCGCATCGGCGGCGGCGCGCAGCGCGATCCGCTCCGGGTTGGAGAACCGGCCCTTGACGTGGAGGACGCCGGGCAACGGCTCGGAGACGTCGTACTCCTCGCCCTTGAGCTGGGTGATCAGGTCGGCGAGGTCAGGCGTGTTCTCCATCGCCTCCGAGGATAGTCGAGGACGCCGTGCCCGACACGACCGCATCGGTCGCCTCGGAGATGATCGTCTCCATCGCCGCCCGGGCCGCGACCGGGTCGCCCGCCCGCACCGCCCGAGCCACCTCGACGTGGAGGTCGATCGCCTCGTCCTTGGGCTTGCTCGGCATCAGGTGGTGGTGGGTCCGCCCCGACAGCACCTCGGCGACGACCTCGTCGAGCGCGGCCAGCATCTCGTTGCCGGAGGCCTGCAGCAGCACCCGGTGGAAGACGATGTCCGCGGCCAGGAATGCCTCGAGGTCGCCGGCCCGGCCGTGCACCACCATGTCGCCGACCGCGGTGGTCAGGGCCCCGCACTGCTCCGGCGTCGCACGTACGGCGGCCAGCGCGGCGGCGACCGGCTCGAACCCGCTGCGCAGCTCGCCGAGCGAGCGCAGCTGGGCGGCACGGTCCTCGGAGTCGAGGCGCCAGCGGATCAGCCGCGGGTCGAAGACCTGCCAGCCGGTGCGCGGCTGCACGGTCAGGCCGACCCGGCGCCGCGAGGCGACCATGCCCATCGAGGCCAGTACGCGGACCGCCTCGCGCGACACCGAGCGGCTCACGTCGTACTGCGTGTCGATGTCGTCGAGCGTCAGCACCGTGCCGGCCGGGAGGTCGCCGCTGACGATGCGGCGGCCGAGGGCGTCGAGGACGTCGTCGTGCAACGCGGTCACGGACACACCTCCAGAAAAGATCAGATTTATTTCGGCTTCGATCTTGTTAAAAGCAGATTAATGGATGCAGACTGTGACGGCCAGCACATCACCTGGAGGTTCCCATGAGCAGCACCCGCACCGACGGTAGGACGAGCGCCCTCCTCGTCGTCATGGGGGTCTCCGGCTCGGGCAAGTCGACCGTGGGCGCGGCGATCGCGCAGCGGCTCGGTGTCCCGTTCGCGGACGCCGACGACTTCCACCCGCCGGCCAACATCGCCAAGATGACCGCCGGCATCCCGCTCGACGACGACGACCGGATCCCGTGGCTCGAGGCCATCGGCCGGTGGCTCGACGAGCACGACGAGCCGGGCGGCGTGATCAGCTGCTCGGCGCTCAAGGTGGCCTACCGCGACCGGCTGCGCGCGCACGCGTCGCGGGTCCAGTTCGTCCACCTGCACGGCAGCCGCGAGGTGATCGCGCGCCGCCAGGCCAGCCGTCCTGGCCACTTCATGCCGGCCTCGTTGCTGGACTCGCAGTTCGACACGCTCGAGCCGCTGGGTCCCGACGAGGCCGGCCTCGTCATCGACGTCGACCAGTCGGTCGACGCCATCGTCCACGAGTACGTCGTCCGGTCCGGCCGGTCAGACGGCTCGTCCGCCAGCTCGTCCGACAGCCAGGCCTGAGGAGTCCCGCATGTCCGTCCCGCTCATCGCCGCCGGCACCGACCTCGTCGAACCGGTCGCCACCGAGGGCCGCCTGGTCCTCGCCGCCCTGCTCGGCATCGGCGTCATCGTCGTCCTGATCATCGCCGCGAAGGTGCACCCCTTCCTCGCCCTCACCGGCGGCGCGCTGACGGTCGGAGTGGTCGCCGGTGTCGACGTCGAGACCGCGATCGCCAGCTACACCACGGGATTCGGCGCGACGGCCGCCGGTGTCGGCATCCTGATCGCGCTCGGCGCCATGTTCGGCAAGCTGCTCGCCGACAGCGGCGGCGCCGACCAGATCGTCGACACGATCATCGGCCACGCCTCGCCGCGGGCACTGCCGTGGGCGATGGCCGTCGTCGGCGCGATCATCGGCCTGCCGATGTTCTTCGAGATCGGCCTGGTGCTGCTGATGCCGGTGATCTACCTGGTCGCGCGGCGTTCCGGACAGTCCCTGGTCACCATCGGCATCCCCGCCCTCGCCGGACTGTCCGCGATGCACGGACTGGTCCCGCCGCACCCCGGCCCGCTCACCGCCATCGACTACCTGCACGCCGACCTCGGCACCACCCTCGCGCTCGGTGTCGCGGTCGCGATCCCGACGGTGATCATCGCCGGGCCGGTCTTCGGGCTCGTCGGCCGCTACGTCGACGTACCTGTCCCGCACCGCTTCGAGGGTCAGCCGGACGAGAACGCGGCCGCCCGGCCGTCCTTCGTCGTCACCATCGCCTCGGTGCTGCTGCCCGTCGTGCTGATGATGGGCAAGGCGCTGGCCGACATCTTCATCGACGACGCGACCGACCCGCTGCGCCGTACGCTCGACGTGCTGGGCACCCCGCTCATCGCGCTCGCCCTCGCGGTCGTGGTCGGGATGTTCACCCTCGGCGGCCGGATGGGCCGCGACGGCGTCTCGAAGTCGCTCGAGTCCTCCCTGCCCGGCGTGGCCGGCATCCTGCTCATCGTCGCCGCGGGCGGTGGCTTCAAGCAGTCGCTCGTCGACACCGGGATCGGCACGATCGTCGCCGAGCGGGTCGCCGACTCGAACATCTCGGTGCTCGTCCTCGCCTGGTTCGTCGCGGTCCTCATCCGCCTCGCCACCGGCTCCGCGACCGTCGCCACGGTGACCGCGTCCGGCCTGCTCGCCCCGCTGACCGCGCAGCTGTCCAGCGGCGAGGTCTCGCTGATGGTGCTCGCGATCGGCGCCGGCTCGGTGTTCTTCTCCCACGTCAACGACGCCGGCTTCTGGCTGGTCAAGGAGTACTTCGGGATGAGCGTCGGACAGACCCTGAAGACCTGGTCGGCGATGGAGACCCTGCTGTCGATCTGCGGCCTGGTCTTCGTGCTGGGCCTCAACCTGGTGATCTGACCCGGCGGGTCAGCAGCGGCCGAGCATGTCCTCCAGCGCGGCCACCTCGCTCGGGTCGACGGTGAGGCCCCACCGGGCCTTCACCGTGATCCACCGCCGGGCGTAGGCGCACTGGACGTCCTTGCGCGGGCGCCAGGCAGCCGGGTCGTCGGCCCCCTTGGCCGCGTTCGCGGGGCCGTCGACGGCGAGCAGCCCGTCGAGGTCGTTGGCGTACGCCGCCCGCCGCTCGTCGTCCCAGCCCGCCGCGCCCGACACCCAGGCCTCGGCGAGCGGGACCACGTGGTCGATCTGGATCGCCTGGGCCTGACCGAGGTCCTTGAGGTCGTCGAACACCAGCTCCTTGCCGGTGTAGGGGTCGCGCCAGGCCCCGGCCAGCACGTCGTGGTCGCACCGGCCCTGCCGGGCCGTGCGCACCGTGCCGGGCTCGGCGTCGCGGAGCAGCACGTCGTCGCGCTGGTTGCAGCCGTTGCGGTCGAGGTCGGCCCACGGGGCGCCGAAGGCGTCGCGCTCGTAGTCCGTCGGCCGGCGCGGCCGGTCGGTCACGGTCAGGCCGGCCAGGGCCGCCGCGGCGTCGGGCGGCACCGAGGTCGGGCGGGGCGCGGGTGCGGGAGCGGCGGTCGTCGCACCGCACGCGGTCAGCAGCACCGCCAGCAGCACCGCGAGCAGGACCGTCACCAGCACCCACCACCGCGTCACGGCGTCACCGTAGGGGCAACCCTCGGCAGAAGTGGGTCGATCCGCGAGGTCCGCGCTGTCAGACTGGCGCCGTGAACGCACCGGCCCCCGAGCCCGCCGCCGCGCCCGTCATCCTGCTGGTCTCCGGCGACCACCTCGACGTCCTCACCGAGCAGTTCCACCGCTACGAGCGCGAGTACGACGTCCGCGCCGCCGCCAGTGCCGCCGCGGCGAACGCCGTCCTGAAGGAGGCCCGCCGTGCCGGGCAGCCGGTCGCGCTGATCGTCACCGAGTCGCAGCTGCCCGACGAGCAGATGCTGATGGCGATGCACGACTGGCGCGCGCTCGTCCCGACCGCCCGCCGGCTCGTGGTCATCCCGATCACCCGGTTCGGCGAGGAGAGCAACTCGCTGCGGCCCTACCTGCAGAAGGGCAAGTTCGACACCTACCTCGTGCTGCCGCAGGGACGCCGCGACGAGGAGTTCCACTACGCGGTGACCGAGATGCTCAGCGACTGGGGTGCCACCGTGGCGACCTCGGAGGTCGACTCGGTCCGGATCATCACGCCGGAGGGGCTGCCGCTGGCGCTCGCCATCCGCGACTTCCTCGACCGGCAGGGGATGCCGCACCGCAGCTACCTCCCCGACAGCCCGCAGGGGGAGGAGGCGCTGGCGCGGCTCGACGGGCCGCCGTCGTACCCGCTGGTGCACATGACCTCCGGCGTCTTCGCCGACCGCCCGGTGCTGATGCCGACCTCGACCCGCGAGCTCGGCGCGATGATCTACGGCCGCCCCTCCGACATCGAGGTCGACACGGTCGTCGACCTCGCCGTCGTCGGTGCCGGACCGGCCGGCCTCGCCGCCGCCGTGTACGGCGCCTCCGAGGGCCTCTCGACGGTGGTCATCGAGTCCGAGGTGATCGGCGGCCAGGCCGGCACCAGCTCGATGATCCGCAACTACCTCGGCTTCCCGCGCGGCATCTCCGGGCAGCGGCTCGGGCAGCGCGCCCGCACCCAGGCGATCCGGTTCGGCGCCCGGTTCTTCACCGGCTGGCCGGTCGTCGACCTGGTGCCCGGCACTGACGGCGCGCCGCACGTCCTGGTGACCGAGGGAGGCGAGGTGCACGCCCGCTCGGTCCTCGTCGCGGCCGGCGTCGCCTACCGCCGCCTCGGCATCGCCGCGCTCGAGGAGCTGGTGGGCGCAGGCGTCAACTACGGCGCCGCGATGACCGCGGCCCGCGAGATGGAGGACCGCGACGTGTACGTCGTCGGCGGCGGCAACTCCGCCGGTCAGGCGGCCGTCCACCTCGCCCGGTTCGCGCGGTCGGTGACCATCCTGATCCGGCGTGAGGACCTGGCCGAGACCATGTCGAGGTACCTCATCGACGAGATCGCGTGGAACCCGCGGATCGACGTACGCCCCTGCACGGAGATCATCGACGGCGGGGCCGACGACGCCGGCCAGCTCGGCTGGCTGCAGCTGTGCGACGTGCGCACCCGCGAGGAGGAGCGGGTCAGCGCGGGTGGGCTGTTCCTGCTGATCGGTGCGGCGCCCCACTGCGACTGGCTGCCGGCCGCCGTCCAGCGCGACCAGCACGGCTTCGTGCTGACGGGCCGCGACGTCCCGACCGAGTGCTGGGTCGACGGCCTGCCGCCCGCGAACCTCGGCACCTGCGTGCCCGGGATCTTCGCGGCCGGAGACATCCGCTCGGGCTCGATGAAGCGGGTCGCGTCGGCCAGCGGGGAGGGGGCGTCGGCGGTCTCGCTCGTGCACGGATACCTGGAGCAGTTGCGGGTACCGACGGCGCCATGACCTCCGGAATCGACCTGGGCCGCCCCGCGTCGGGCGACGTCATCGACCTGATCAGCGACGACCACCGCCGCTTCGAGCAACTGCTCTCCCAGATGCGGCTCGGCACCGTCGACCGCGACGCCGTCCGCAAGGCGTTCGCCGCCGTCCTGGTGGCGCACGGCGAGGCGGAGGAGGAGATCGTCTACCCCGTGCTGCGCAAGGCGGCCTCCGACGTCGACGCGCACGACGTCGAGCACGGCCGCGAGGAGCACGCTGAGGGCAACGACGCGTTGCTGGTGCTGCTCGAGCTCAAGGGCACCGACACCCAGGCGTTCTCCGACGCCGTCGAGGAGCTGAGCAACCTCGTCGCGCACCACATCGCCGAGGAGGAGCTGAGCATCCTCGAGCCCGCCCGCACCGAGGTCTCGACCAAGGTGCGCTGGGACCTCGGCGCCAAGTGGGCCCGGCGGCGCAACGCGTTGATCGACGAGGGGTGCGGCTCCGTCGAGAACGTACGACGGGTCGTGGCCGCCGCCCAGCGCGAGGGCCTGCTGCAGGACGCGTGACGGGCCGCGGTCAGATGACCCCGGCCGCCAGCGCCACCTCGCGGTAGGCCGCGGCCAGCGAGGCGACCGTCTCGTGGGCGTTGAGGCCGCTCGGGTTGGGCACGACCCACAGCTCCCCGCCGGACCACAGGTCGTCGATGGTGTCGGGCTGGCGGCCGGGAACGGCCCTGGGGAGCCCGAAGGCGGTGCGGTACGCCGTGATCCCGGCGATCGCCACGACCTTCGGGCGCTCACGGGCGACCAGCTCGACCAGCTGCTGCCCACCGGCCTTCAGCTCCTCCGCGGAGAGCTCGGAGGCCTTCGCGGTCGCGCGGTGCACGACGTTGCTGATCCCGATGCCGCGCTCGCGCATCAACGTCCGCTCCACGTCGGTCATCCCGTCGGCCGGGTCGACCGGCTCGGTGATCACGCCGCCGAGCAGCAGCGCCGGGTAGAAGCGGTTGCCGGGATGGGCGAAGTGGGTCTGGGTCGCAGCGGTCCACAGTCCCGGGTTGATGCCGACGAACAGCAGCTTGAGCACCTGGCCGGGTGCGTTCGGGAGCAGGTCGGGGACCACTGCGTCGCGGTAGGAATCGAGCTCGGCTCGGGAGAACGTACGGCGCGCCACACCGCGAGCCTGTCACGATGAGCCCGTGGCCAGCGAGCCGGGACCGTGGAACACCTTCGTCGAGGGCGACAACCTCGACGTCCTCGCCACGCTGCCGGAGGCGTCGTACGACCTGATCTACCTCGACCCGCCCTACAACACGGGCAACGACTTCGCCTACCACGACGACTTCAAGGGTGCTCGGGGCGCCGGCGCGGCGGGCCGGCACGCCGCGTGGGCGGCGTACCTGCGGCCCCGGATCGAGGCAGGGCACCGCGTCCTCGCCGACACCGGCGCGCTCTTCGTCAGCATCGACGACCACGAGGTCGCCCACCTGCGGCTGCTCCTCGACGAGGTGTACGGCGAGGCGAACTTCCTCGCCCAGGTCGTGGTCAACCTCAACCCCAAGGGCCGCCAGCTGGGGAAGGGCTTCGCGACCTCGCACGAGTACCTGCTCGTCTACGCCAAGGACGCCGCCCGCTGCGTGCTCGACGCCACCTCGGAGGCCACGGTCGTCGAGTCCGACTTCCCGGTCGAGGCGCCCGACGGGCGTCGCTACCGGCGACTGCCGCTGCGCAACACCAACAAGAGGTTCAACCCGCTCTCCACCCCGACCCTGCACTTCCCGGTCTGGGGCGACCCGGTCACCGGCCGGGTCGCGACGACGCCGTTCGAGGGAGCCGAGGAGATCAAGCCGGTCTTCGGGGACGGTACGCCGGCCGTGTGGCGCTGGTCCCGGCCGCGGATCGACGAGCGGCCCGACGACCTCGAGTGCCGGGTCGTGCGCGGGACCCGGGGCGCACGGGTCGACGTCTACCAGCGCGACTGGCGCCACCCGGTCGGCGGGCGCCGCAAGAAGCTGCCGACCATCTGGCTCGCCGAGGAGGTCGGCTCCACCGACACCGCCGTCGCCGAGCTCAAGGACCTGGTCGGCCACGTCTTCGAGTCCCCGAAGCCCACAGGCCTGCTGCTGCGGGTGATCGGCACCATGCCCGACGACGCCCGGGTCCTCGACTACTTCGCCGGGTCCGGCACCACCGGGCACGCGGTCGCCCTCGCGAACGCGGCCGACGGCGGGCGTCGTACCTGCCTGTCGGTGAACTCCGCCGAGCCCACCCGCCCCGGCTCCAACGCCGAGCTCGCCGGCCACCCGACCGTCTCGTCGATCACCCGCGCCCGCCTGCAGGCCGTGGCCGAGCGGGTCGGCGGCGGGTTCACGGCCCTGGTCGTCGAGCAGCCCGGTCCGCCGGGCGCGTCGGGACGGGACGTCAGTCCACGCCGGCCGCCTTCTCCAGCGCCGCGAGCTCGTCGTCGAGGAAGGTGAGCAGGCGCTGCAGGTGCGGGACGGTGCGCCGGCAGCCGGTGAGGCCGAAGCCCATGTTGCCGGCGTACGACGTGCAGGTGATGTTGAGCGCCATGCCGTTGATCGGGATGGAGACGGGGTAGTTGCCGACCAGCTGCGCGCCGTTCCAGTAGTGGGGCACCCGCGGACCGGGCACGTTGCTGATGATCAGGTTGTACGGCGGGCGCACGATGCCCTGCATCTTCAGCATCGGCACCACGATCGAGGGCGCCATGCCGATCGCGCTCATCGCCACGATCTGCGCCGGCGTCATCGACGACAGCGCCTCCTTGCCGTCCTTCATCGACTGGCTGATCGTGCGCAGCCGGTCGGCCGGGTCGGCCCTGTCGGTGGCCAGGCGCACCATCACCGAGCCGATCGCGTTGCCGCCGTCCGCCGAGGCGGTGCCGGCCTGCTTGGCCTTGAGCCCGATCGGGACCATCGAGACCATCGACTGGTCGGGCAGCGCGTCGAGCTCGGTGAGGTAGGTCCGCATCGCGCCACTGCACATCGCGAGCACCACGTCGTTGATCGTCGTGCCGCTGGCCTTGCCGACGCCGCGGATCCGCTCGATCGGCCAGTCCTGCGCGGCGAACCGGCGGGCCCCGGTGATCGACTGGTTGAAGATCGTGCGCGGCGCGGCGAGCGACACCGCCGAGGTCTCGTTCCTCAGGCCCTTGCGCAGGGTCTTCACCAACGCCATCGGCATCCCGGCGGCATCGGCGCTGATCGACAGCGCCGTGCGCACGGCGTCGCCGGGCAGGTCGGCGAGGGTGCGGGCGGCCGTGGTGGCGGCGTCGACCGCGGCGGCAGGCAGCGAGCCGGGGCCCTCCGCCTCGGGCCGGCGCTTGCGGGCCGCGCCCTCGGCGAACGGGGCGGGCATGGCGCGGCGGTCGGGGTCGGAGGACAGCGTGCTCGCCATCAGCCGCATGGCTGAGATGCCGTCGACGAGGGCGTGGTGGAGCTTGGTGTACATCGCGACCCGGCCGTCGGCGAGCCCCTCGATCACGTGGGTCTCCCACAGCGGCCGCTCCCAGGCCAGCCGCGTGGAGTGCAGCCGGCCGACCAGCTCGAGCAGCTCGCGCACCCGGCCGGGCTGGGGGAGCGCGCTGTGCCGGACGTGGTGCTCGATGTCGAACTGCTCGTCGTCGCGCCACACCAGGGTGCCGCCGGTCCGGACCGAGCGGTAGGGGTGCTTGAGGAACAGCGGTGCGATCCGCTCGGTGTCCCGCATCGACTCGAACATCTCGCGCACGTAGTCGGGCCCGGCGTCCGCGGGCGGCTCGAAGAGCTGGAGCCCGCCGACGTGCATCGGCATGTTGCGGTTCTCCGCGAGCAGGAACGCGGCGGAGGTCGGGTCGATCAAGCGGTTGCCGGGAACAGAGACCACGGAGCAGCCCCTTTCGTCGCAGGAGGTTCCCGATCCTTGCGCGTCGTGACGGTCGCCACAAGGGAATCGGGGCGCGCGGTGAGGCGTGATCGGCTGCGGCACGGGGTAGGAAGGTCCCGGCTGCACGCGAACGGATGGGATCAGGTCTTGAGCAACATCACCCCTCCCGGCTGGTACCCGGACGGTGACGGCATGGAGCGTCGCTGGGACGGCTCCGACTGGACCGCCGACCGGCGACCGATGACGCGGTTCGCGCCGGCCGACGAGTCGACCCGGGTCCGGCCGGCACCGCCGGACCCGCCGACCGCCGTACCCCCGACCCCGTCGAGCCCGCCGGCGCCCCCTCAGGGCGCACCTCCGGCCGCCCCGCCCGCGGGCTACGGGCACATCCCGTCCCTCGGGCACGGCGGCCCGCAGCCGCCGTACGCACCGACGCCCGCCCCGCCCGGGCGCAGCCGCCTCGGCCTGTGGGTCGCGCTGGCGGTGGTGCTCGTCCTGCTCGCCGGTGCGGCCGGCACGCTGGCTGCCCTGCGGCCGTGGGAGGACGACCCGACCGCGAGTGGCGGCGGCGGCGAGGGCGGCAAGGACCACCCCACCGCGATCCAGGGCGACATCGATGGTGACGGCCACGGCGACGCGGTCTTCTACTTCTCCCCGGACTACCACCGCACGACCCGGGTGACCGCGAGCAGCAACGGCACCGTGTTCACCACGAGCGAGCTCGCGGTCGAGGACTCGCAGGAGCCGGAGGAGCTCCACCTCGACTGGGACGACGACGGCACCAACGAGCAGCTCAGCTGGTCGTTCGTCGACGACGCCAACCAGCTGACCCTGTCCTCCACCGACAAGGAGTTCCCGGGCGACCAGACCTTCCGGCTCGCCCTGTCCTCGCTCGAGGAGTTCGGCACCCGGATCCAGGTCCAGGCCGGTGACTTCGACGGCGACGGCAGCCAGGACCTCGCCCTGGTCGGGCCCAACGACCGCGTCGTCGACGTGCAGGTCCTGCTCGGTGACGGGACCGGCGGCTTCGCCGACCCCGTGCGCTGGGCCTCGCTCACCAACGCCACCATCGACTCGACCGAGATCCGCGCCGGCGACTTCGACCACGACGGCAGGGCCGACCTGTGGACCCGGCTCCCGGCCGAGAAGGTCAAGGACGAGGACTACACCGGCTACTACTCGGGCAAGCAGGGCTACGCGCTGCTCACCTCGACCGGCAAGGACTTCGAGGTCGGCGCGGTCGCCGAGGACGACCTGTACGCCGACGCCTACCTCGTCGGCGACGTCACCGGCGACGGCACGACCAGCCTGGTCGCCGTCCAGGCCAGCTCGTACGACGAGGAGGTCGAGCTCACCGTCTACGACCTCGCCGACGGCCGCCCGCGCGCCGTCGCCGGCTTCACCGGCACCTCCACCATCGGCCAGCGCAGCCTGCAGGGCGCGACCCTGAGCGACGTCGACGGCGATGGTCGCGGCGACGTCGTGTTCGTGGTCAAGGCGCTGAAGGAGTCGAAGTTCACCGGTGTGCAGGTGATGAGGTCGACCGGCAGCGTGTTCGAGAGCGCGACCGTGTGGGCCGAGACGCCGCCGTGCGACAGCTCGGACTGCCGGATCGAGTTCCCCGGCTCCTGACCTGCAGGGCTACAGCCCGGCCTTGAGCTCGGTGACCACCGAGTCGACGACCGCGACGAGGTCGTTGCCGGTCTTCTCGGCGACCGCCCGCTGCCGCACGTACGACGGCCCACGGGTCGCGATGTCGAGCACCGAGGCGAGCTCCGCCTCGCAGCCCAGCCGGGCCGCGACCGGCTCGAGGCGCGGCACGAGCTCGGCGAGGTCCTCGGTCACGAGCCGCTCGTTGGAGTCGCCGTCGAGGATCACGATCGCCTCGACGCCGTACCGCGCGGCCCGCCACTTGTTCTCCTGGACGTGCCACGGCGGCATGGTCGTGAGCGTCTCGCCGGCCGCGACCCGCTCGTCGAGCCAGACCACCAGGCAGTGCATGAGCGCGACCAGGCCCTGCATGTCGGCGAGCGTGGAGACGCCGTCGCAGATCCGGTTCTCCAGGGTGCCGTGCTTGATCGCCGGGCGCAGGTCCCAGCGGATCTCGCTGAGCTCGTCGATCACGCCGGTCGTGAGCTGGTCGTGGGCGAAGTGCTCGAACTCCTCCCACCTGTCGAACTGGAAGGGCAGGCCCGCGGTCGGCAGCTGCTGGAACATCAGCGCCCGGTTGGAGGCGTAGCCGGTGTCGACGCCCATCCAGATCGGGGAGGACGCGGAGAGTGCCTGGAGGTGCGGGTAGTAGGTCAGCAGGCCGTTGAGGACCGGCATCACGCGGTCCTTCTCGGGCAGCCCCACGTGCACGTGCACGCCCCAGATCAGCATCTGCCGACCCCACCACTGCGTGCGGTTGATCAGCTCGGCGTACCGGTTGCCCTCGGTCAGCTGCTGCCCGGTCCAGTCCGCGAAGGGGTGCGTGCCGGCGCCGTACAGGTCCAGGTCGAGGTCGTCGGCCGCACCGGCGACGTACTGCAACGTGTCGCGCAGGTCCGCCATCGCCTCCCCGACGGTGCCGCACACGCCGGTGACCACCTCGACGGTGTTCTTGAGCAGCTCCTTGTGGAGCTTCTCCGGCGCGGGCATCCGCGGCTTGGCCCGGGCGAACAGGTGGGCGGCGTCGTTGCGGAGGTCGCGGGTACGCCGATCGACCAGCGCGAACTCCCACTCCACCCCCAGCGTCGGCTCGGCCGAGCCGTGGAAGTCGATGCGCACGCGATCAGCGTAGAGGTGCCGCGCGGCCACCTGACAGAGTTGGGGCATGGACGACCTGCGGACCCTCCACCGCACGCTCGACCTGTGCCTCAAGGTCGGCGAGGTGCTGCTGTCCTCGGGAGCCGGCGCGGCCGACGTGGTCGCGACCATGCGGGCGCTGGCCCGCACGCTCGGCGTCCGGCACACGCAGGTCGACGTCACCTTCACCTCGCTGGCGATGAGCGTCCAGCAGGGTCCGGACGAGCCGCCGGTGGTCCAGCTGCGCGCGGTCACCCAGCGCGACATCGACTACGAGGACCTGACCCGCGTCGACCACCTCGTCCGCGACGTGATCGCCGGCGACACCGATCTCGAGGGTGCGCGCACCGAGCTCGCGCAGATCGTGTCCTCCGGGCACGCACGGCCGCGCTGGGCGGCGACCCTGGGCCTCGGGGTCATGTGCGGAGGGGTCGGGCTGCAGCTGGGCGGCAGCCTGGTCGTCGTCCTGGTCGCGACGGTCGCCGCGATCTGCATCGACCGGCTCCAGATGCTGATGACCCGACGCCGGCTGCCCGGCTTCTACCAGCAGGTCGCCGGCGGCGTGGTCGCCACGGTGCTCGCGGCGCTCGGCACCCGGCTCGCCGAGCCGTGGGTCCACCTCAACGCCTCCCTCGTCGTGACCGCGAACATCATCGTGCTGCTCGCGGGCATCGGCTTCATGGGCGCGATCCAGGACGCGCTCTCGGGGTTCTTCGTCACCGGTGGCGCCCGGATCCTCGAGGCCGTGCTCGCCACCGCCGGCATCATCGCCGGGGTCAGTGGCGGGCTGTCGCTGTGCGCCGCGGTCGGGCTGGAGATCCCGACGCTCACGCTGCCGCGGTTCGACCTGGTCGGGGTGACCGCGGTGGCCGTCGGCGGCGCGGTCGGTGCTGCCGCGTTCGCCTTCGCGTCGTACGCGCCACTGCGCACCCTGCTCCCCGTCGGCGTCCTCGGCGGCCTCGGGATCGCGGCGACCGAGGCGATGTCCGAGGCGGGCGCGGGCCGCACCTTCGCCGTCGGCCTGTCCGCCTTCGTGATCGGGCTGTTCGGCTACACCGTCGGCCGCCGGTTCCGGGTGCCGCCGCTGGTCGTCGTGGTCTCCGCCGTCGTCCCGCTGCTGCCGGGCCTCTCGATCTACCGCGGCCTGTTCCTGCTCGGCGAGGACGGCGGCCAGCAGGCAGCCCAGGGCCTGCTCGCGATGGTGACGGCGGCCTCCGTCGCCATCGCGCTGGCCTCCGGCGTGATCCTCGGCGAGTACGTCGCCCAGCCGGTCATGCGCGAGGCGCGCCGGGTCGAGGCCCGGCTCGCCGGTCCCCGCCTGGTCGGCGTCACCCGGGCCCGACGGCGGGGCCGGGGGCGGACTCGCGAGCGAGCCGAGTGACGACGCACCTGTTGGTGAGGTTTCGCCGGATGTCCCGGTGGGAGGCTCCCGGCGATCGAATCGCCTGAACCACGGGAGACAACCATGAAGAAGACCACCCTCGGCCTCGGCAGCATCGTCCTCGCGGCCGCGTTCTCGCTCACCGCCTGCGGTGGCACCGACGAGGGCAAGCTCGCCAAGGAGTACTGCGGTCTGCTCCAGGACGCCTCCGACGCCGCGGAGTCCGGTGACGTCGAGAAGGCCCAGAAGGCCTCCGACGCGCTGCTGAAGTGGGCGGAGGACAACAAGGACGTGAAGGGTGACGAGGACGACTTCGCGAAGGCCGTCAAGGACGAGTGCGGCGACCTGTCGCCGGCTGCTCCCTGATCGTTCGTCCCCTCTCGCGAGCCGGGTTCCGCTGCCAGCGGGGCCCGGCTCGTCGCGTCACCCGGGCAGCGTGTCGATGAGCGCCGGCAGGGACGTCGTGATCACCTGCAGCAGGTCCTCGCGGCTCAACCCGGCGGGGGAGTCGCACCAGGTCAGGACGAGGTCCTCGACCATGGCCTGCCAGGCGTGGATGAGCAGGCGCACGGCCGGGGTGTCGGGGATGACCAGGCCGCCGGGGTCGGCGGTGAAGAACCGGTCGGCGAGCGCCGCGAACGTGGTGTCGTAGATCGCGCGCAGGTTGTCGTTGCCGCCCGTCGCCGCCTTCACCAGGGAGCGGTAGCCGGCGTGGTTGGCGACGACGTAGTCGACGTACCCGGCGAGCGAGGCGAGCAGCCGCTCCATCGGCTCGCCGTGGTCCGGGGGAGCGGTGCGGGCGTAGAGGTCGTCGGCGGCGTGCTGGACGACCGCCTCGTAGAAGCCCTGCTTGCCGCCGAAGTAGTGGTACATCAGCCCGCGCGAGATGCCGGCCTCCTCGGCGAGCAGGTCGATGGAGAGCTCGTCGAGCGAGTGCGTGGCGAGCAGCCGGAACCCCAGCTCGAGCAGCTGGGTACGACGCTGCGCCGGCGAGAGCCGGGTGCGCGGAGTGGGGGAGGGCGTGGCGGTCGTCACGCCGGCCATTCTATTGACAGATGTTCAATAACGCCAATAGCGTCCTGCCATGAGCTCCCGCAGCGCAGGTCGCACCCAGGTCGACCACCTCATCGTCGGCGCCGGCTTCGCCGGCCTGGCCGCAGCCATCAAGCTCGACGAGGCCGCCGAGCGCGACTTCGTCGTGATCGAGAAGGACAGCGACGTCGGCGGCACCTGGCACATCAACACCTACCCGGGTGCCGAGTGCGACGTCCCGAGCCAGCTCTACTCCTACTCGTTCGCGCTGAACCCCGACTGGTCCAAGGTCTACTCGCCCCAGCAGGAGATCTGGGAGTACACCCGCAAGGTCGCCGAGGACTCCGGCACGCTTGACCGCTTCGTGTTCGACACCGCCGTGCTCGACGCGACGTGGGACGACGAGGCACAGCGCTGGGTCGTGCGCACCGAGGGCCCCGCGGGCGTGCAGGAGTACGCCGCCCGCACCCTCATCGCCGGCGCCGGCGGGCTCTCCGAGCCCCGGCTCCCCGAGATCGAGGGCATCGAGACCTTCCAGGGCGAGATCTTCCACTCGGCCCGCTGGAACCACGACGTCGACCTCACCGGCAAGCGGGTCGCCGTGATCGGCACCGGCGCCTCGGCCGTGCAGCTCGTCCCCGAGCTGCAGAAGGTGGTCGGCCACATGGACGTCTACCAGCGCACGCCGAACTGGATCATCCCGCGCAACGAGCGCTCCTTCACGACCCTCGAGAAGACGGTGTTCAAGCGGGTCCCCGGTGCCCAGCGCGCCCTGCGGGCCCTCGTCTACGGGACCCTCGAGTCCCGCGTCCCCGCGTTCGCGAAGTTCCCGCAGGCGATGCGCGCGGTCGAGATGCAGGGCAGGAAGAACATCGCCCGGGGCATCACCGACCCCGAGCTGCGCAAGTTGGTCACGCCGACGTACCGCGCCGGCTGCAAGCGGATCCTGATCTCCAACAAGTGGTACCCCGCGCTCGACGCCGACAACGTCGACCTGGTCACCGACCCGATCGCCAAGATCACCGGCAACGCGATCGTCACCGCCGACGGCGTCGAGCGGCCCATCGACGTCCTCGTGGTCGCGACCGGCTTCTACGTGACCGAGCCCCCGATCGCGCGCCACATCACCGGTCGCGACGCCGTGACGCTCGCCGACCTGTGGGACGAGAGCGGCATGGCGGCCTACAAGGGCACGACCTTCCACGGCTTCCCCAACCTGTTCCAGATCGTCGGTCCCAACACCGCGCTCGGCCACTCCAGCATGATCTTCATCATCGAGTCGCAGGTGAAGTACGTCGTCGAGGCGGCCAAGGCGATGCGCCGCGAGGGTCTCGCCGCCGTCGAGCCGACCCAGGCCGCCCAGGACGCGTGGACCGCCGAGATCCGGCGGAGGATGAAGCCGACCGTGTGGCAGACCGGCGGCTGCGCCAGCTGGTACCTCGACAAGTTCGGCAACAACACCACCTTGTGGCCGGGCCAGACGTTCACCTTCCGGCAGCACCTGCGCACGTTCGACCTCGACAAGTACGACGTCGAGGTGTCCCACCAGCGAGAGGCAGTCAACGCGTGAAGAACCTCAGCAACAAGGTCGTCGTCATCACCGGTGCGGGCTCGGGCATCGGCCGCGCCCTCGCGGTGAACCTGGCCGGCAAGGGCGCGCGGCTCGCGCTGTCCGACGTCAACGAGACCGGCCTCGACGAGACCGCCGCGCTCGCCAAGGACGCCGGCGCGCCGGACGTGCAGACCGCGCGGCTCGACGTCGCCGACCGCGACGCGTTCGCGGCGTACGCCGCTGCCGTGGCCGACCACTTCGGCCAGGTCAACGTCGTCGTCAACAACGCCGGCGTCGCGCTGGCCGGCGACGTCGTCGACCTGTCCTACGACGACATGGAGTGGATCGTCGGCATCAACTTCTGGGGCGTGGTGCACGGCACCAAGGAGTTCCTGCCGCACCTCATCGCCTCCGGCGAGGGCCACGTCGTCAACCTGTCCTCGCTCTTCGGCCTGCTCGCGATGCCCGGCCAGAGCGCCTACAACGCGACCAAGTTCGCGGTGCGCGGGTTCACCGAGGCGCTGCGCGAGGAGATGCTCATCGCCGGCCACAACGTCGGCGTGACGTCGGTCCACCCCGGAGGCATCAAGACCGCGATCGCCCGCAACGCCCGGGTCTCCGACAAGGAGGACAAGGCCGCCACGGCGAAGCTGTTCGACGAGAAGCTGGCGAAGATGACCCCCGAGCGGGCCGCCGAGATCATCGTCAAGGGCATCGTGAAGAACCAGGCCCGCGTGCTCGTCGGCCTCGACGCCCACGCGCTGCACAACTTCCAGAAGTTCACCGGCTCGCGCTACGAGGACGTGGTCGCGCTGGTCTCCAAGAAGGTCCTGCCCGCCAAGGCGGTCTGACAGACAACCGAGCTCGTCGAGTGGTCCGAGCCCCGGGGCGAGGACGTACCGAGACGCGGGCGAGGCGTCTCGACACGCCGCTCGCTGGCGCTCGCGGCTACTCGACGAGCTCAGTGCCGAGGGCCACTAGGGTTGCCGTGTGGAGGCGGTGAGCGACGGAGTCCTGGACCGGATGTGGTCGCGCAGCCGCCTGTCGCTGCGCGGCCGCTTCGACAGGTGGCGCGAGAAGCTGTGGGTGGTCGCCCAGTGCTCGGTCGCCGCCGGCCTGGCCTGGTTCGTCGCGCACGACCTGCTCGGCCACACCCTGCCGTTCTTCGCGCCGATCGCGGCCGTGCTGTGCCTCGGGACGTCGTACGGGCAGCGGCTGCGCCGGGTCGTCGAGGTCACCCTCGGCGTCGCGATCGGCGTGTTCATGGCCGACGTCCTGGTCTCCGGCATCGGCTCGGGCGCCTGGCAGCTCGGGCTGATCGTGTTCTTGTCGATGTCGATCGCGCTGTTCCTCGACGCCGGGATCATGTTCGTCTCGCAGGCGGCCGTGCAGTCGATCGTCGTCACGGTGCTGCTCCCGGGCGCCGGCGGAGCCTTCCTGCGCTGGACCGACGCCGTGGTCGGCGGCGCGGTCGCGCTCCTCGCGGCGATGGCCGTCCCGGCCGCACCGCTGCGGCGCCCGCGCGAGCAGGCCGCGGCGGTGGCCCGCAAGATCGCCCAGCTGCTGCGTGCCGCCTCCGACGTGATGGTCGACGGCGAGGTCACGCCGGCGCTCGAGCTGCTCGCCGACGCCCGCACCACCGACCGGCTGATCCGCGAGCTCCAGGCCGCGGCCGAGGAGGGCATGGCCGTCGTCAGCTCCTCGCCGTTCCGGATCCGGCACCGCGAGCCGCTGCGGCGCATGGTCGAGCTGGTCGACCCGCTCGACCGCGCGCTGCGCAGCACCCGTGTGCTGGTGCGGCAGACCACGATCATCGCCTACCGCCGGCTGCCGGTGCCGGCGTCGTACCCGGGGCTCACCGCCGACCTCGCCTCGGCCGCCGACGCCATCGCCCGTGAGCTCCACGCCGACCGGATCGCGACCGCGGCTCGCGACGAGGTGCTGGCCGTCGGTGCGGCGACCGGCCAGGTCGAGCGCAGCGACATCCTCACCGCCGAGGCCATCCTCGCCCAGCTGCGCGCGATCGTCGCCGACCTGCTCATGGTCACCGGCATGGGCCAGCTCGAGGCGACCGACGCGCTGCCGCCACCGCGCTGAGCACCGCTGAGCCTTCGCCCGGAACCTGTGACCGCATGTCACACTCTCCGGCGTGAGCAACGTGGTGGAGCAGAGCGTCGAGATCGCGGCGCCGGTCAGCAAGGTGTTCGCGTACGTCGACGACTTCACGTGCACGAAGGACTGGATGTACGGCCTGACGAAGATCGAGCCGGTCACCGACCAGCTCCGCGGGGTGGGCGCCCAGTACGACGGCGTGATGAAGGTCGGCGTGCCGCTCAAGGCGCGCATCGAGTGCACCGCCTGGGAGCAGGACCGGCTGCTCGAGCTGACCTCGGTCAAGGGCGTCGAGACCACCCAGCGCTGGAGCTTCACCGACCTCGGCGGCGACCGGACCCGGGTCGACGCCTGGATCTCCTTCACGCTCCCGGGCGGCCCGGCGGGCAAGGCGATCGCCGGTGCGGTCAAGCCGGTCGTCGGCGTCGCGGTCAAGCACTCCAGCGAGGCACTGGTGCGCAACGTGGAGGCGCTCGCCTGAGACCGTGGCGCGGCGCACCCAACCGATCCGCGTCGCGTTGCGTCAACCAGACGACAACGCCGGACCGGGAGGAGCAGGGTGGGCCACGAGCGCGACGAGGAGTTCGCTGCGTACGTCGAGCAACGGCGACCGCAGCTGTTCCGCGCTGCCTGGCTGCTGTGCGGTGACCCACACCGCGCCGAGGACGTCGTCCAGGCCGCGCTGACCCGCCTGTACGTCGCCTGGCCGCGGGTGCGTCGCGCCGACTCGGTCGACGCCTACGTGCGCCGCGCCGTCGTGAACGCCCACCTCGACGAGGGGCGCCGGCCGTGGCGGCGCGAGACGTCCGCGGGGGAGCGGCTGCCCGACGTACCCGTTCCCGCGGCGGCTCCTGCGCTCGAGGACCGCGACGCCCTGTGGAGCGCGCTGCGCGCCCTGCCTCCCGGCCAGCGCCGGGTGGTCGTGCTGCGGCACTGGTGGGGGCTGAGCGTCGAGGAGAGCGCCGCCGATCTCGGGATCAGCGCCGGCACGGTCAAGAGCCAGACGTCCGCGGCCCTCGCGGCGCTGCGCACGGCGTTGTCGGACCGCTCCGACGAGCTCGAGGAGAACTGCTCATGACCCCGATCGAGGACCAGCTGGGTGCCGAGCTGCACCGGCTCACCGACAGCCTCACGCCCTCCTCCGACCCGGCCGACGACCTTCGTCGCGGGCGCCGGCGCCGCGCGCGCACCCGGCTGGCCGTCGGCTGTGGAGCTCTCGCCGCCGTGGCCTCGGCGAGCGCCGTCGTCGTGCTCGCGCCCGGCGGCAGCGAGCCGGCGCCGGTGGCGAAGGACCCGGCGCCCACGTCGACTCCCGCCCCGACGCCTGCCGCTGTCACGACGCCGGAGGGCCGGACCTGCGTGCCGATGGCCGACCCGGTGCGGGGCGAGGCGCCGGTCTACAACCGGACGGTGAAGGGCTACCGCCAGATCCTCGCCGAGCGGCTCGACCCGCAGGGTGCGCACCTGGACCGCTGGGAGGTGACCCGGTCGGTGCAGTCGTCGGGCAGCCAGCTGGGATGTCCCGAGGGATCGGTGTCGATGACCGGCCTCGGCACCAAGGTCGGCTGGCGGGTCGCCGGCGAGTCCGGCCAGGGTGTGGTGCAGGTCTTCGTGGTCGCGCCGGGCGGCTGGCCGGACTCGAGCGTCGTCGCCGAGTACGACGACTGGCAGGACCGGCCCGTCGCGCTGCCGGGTGTGGCCTCCGCCGAGGTCTCCGTGCACGAGGGCGGGACGGCGGTCGTCGTCCACCGCGCCGACGGCTTCACGGTCGAGATCGACGCGAACGACCTGTTCGGCAACAACTCCCTGACGCCGGTCAGCAGCCTCGACCTCACCGTCGACCAGCTCCTCGCCGCGGCCGCCGACCCCCGGTTCACGCTGCCCTGACGCACCCGGGGCGAATCCGGTTGGGTCCGCGGGCGCGGACACGGGACAATGGGCGCGCTGTGAAGATCTCCTACCCGCCCGACCTCCCGGTCAGCGCCCGACGCGACGACATCGCTGCCGCGATCCGCGACCACCAGGTCGTGATCGTCGCCGGCGAGACCGGCTCCGGCAAGACGACCCAGCTGCCGAAGATCTGTCTCGAGCTGGGGCGCGGTGGTCCCGGCGAGGACGGCCGTCCGCGGATGATCGGCCACACCCAGCCGCGTCGGATCGCGGCGCGCTCGGTCGCCGAGCGGATCGCCTCCGAGCTCGGGACCGAGCTGGGCGACCTGGTCGGCTACCAGGTCCGGTTCACCGACAAGACGTCGAAGCAGAGCCGGGTCAAGCTGATGACCGACGGCATCCTGCTCGCCGAGCTGCAGCGCGACCGGCTGCTGCGCCGCTACGACACGATCATCATCGACGAGGCCCACGAGCGCAGCCTCAACATCGACTTCCTGCTCGGCTACCTGCGCCAGCTGCTGCCGAAGCGGCCCGACCTCAAGCTGGTCATCACCTCCGCGACCATCGACCCCGAGCGCTTCGCCGAGCACTTCGCCGACGTACGCACCGGTGAGCCCGCCCCGATCATCGAGGTCTCCGGCCGCACGTACCCGGTCGAGGTCCGCTACCGGCCGCTGATGGACCTGCCCGAGGACGACGAGGACGGCGAGCCGATCGTCCGGGACCAGACCGAGGCGATCGTCGACGCGGTCAAGGAGCTCTCCGCCGAGGGCCCGGGCGACGTCCTCGTGTTCCTCCCGGGCGAGCGCGAGATCCGCGACACCGCCGAGGCGCTCGCGCCGCTCGGCGAGGGCATCCGGGGCGTCGACGTGCTGCCCCTCTTCTCGCGGCTGTCCGCCGCGGAGCAGCACCGGGTCTTCGCGCCCGCCAAGGGCTCCCGGCGCCGTGTCGTGCTCGCGACCAACGTCGCCGAGACCTCGCTGACGGTCCCCGGCATCCGCTACGTCGTCGACACCGGTGTCGCCCGCATCTCCCGCTACTCCGCGCGGACCAAGGTCCAGCGTCTCCCGATCGAGCCGATCAGCCAGGCCTCCGCCAACCAGCGCTCCGGCCGCTGCGGGCGGGTCGCGGCCGGCATCGCGATCCGCCTGTACGCCGAGGAGGACTTCGAGGCCCGCCCCGAGTTCACGGACCCGGAGATCCTGCGCACCAACCTCGCCTCGGTCATCTTGCAGATGACCTCCCTCGGGCTCGGCGACATCGAGCGGTTCCCGTTCGTCGAGCCGCCCGACCGGCGCAACGTCCAGGCGGGCACCCAGCTGTTGGAGGAGCTCGGCGCGGTCTCCGGTCGCGGGGAGCTGACCAAGGTCGGCCGCCGCCTCGCCCGGCTCCCCATCGACCCGCGGCTGGGCCGGATGCTGCTCGAGGCCGAGCGGCTCGGCTGCGTGCGCGACGTCCTCGTGATCGTCGCGGCCCTCTCGCTGCAGGACCCGCGCGAGCGTCCGGGCGCCGACCACCCGACCGAGCGTGCCCAGGCCGACCAGCTGCACGCCCGGTTCAAGGCCGAGGGCTCCGACTTCCTGACCTGGCTGAACCTGTGGAACCACCTGCGCCAGCAGCAGAAGGAGCTCTCCGGCAGCGCGTTCCGCCGGATGTGCAAGCGCGAGCACCTCAACTACCTGCGGGTGCGCGAGTGGCAGGAGTTCGTCGCGCAGCTGCGCCAGGTCACCAAGGAGATGGGCGTCCGGCTCGAGGCCCCGGGCGCGACGCCCGACGCCGACGGCATCCACCAGGCGCTGCTCTCCGGGCTGCTCTCCCACGTCGGCGTGCTCGAGGAGCGGGACAAGCCGGCCAGGTCGGGGCCCGGCGCCCGCAAGGACAACCGTCGCCCCGGCCCGCGCGAGTACCTCGGCGCCCGCGGTGCGAGGTTCGCGATCTTCCCCGGCTCCGGCCTGGCGAGGAAGAACCCACCCTTCGTGATGGCCGGCGAGCTGGTCGAGACCGGTCGGCTGTGGGCGCGGCAGAACGCCGCGATCGACCCGCGCTGGGCCGAGCGCCTCGGCGCCCACCTGGTCAAGCGCACCTACTCCGAGCCGAGCTGGTCGCGCAAGCGCCAGGCGGTGATGGCGCGCGAGCGGGTCACGCTGTACGGCGTACCGCTGGCCGCCGACCGCGCCGTCTCCTACGGCAAGGTCGACCCCGAGCTGTCGCGCGAGATCTTCATCCGCCACGCCCTCGTCTACGGCGAGTGGGACACCCGGCACCGCTTCTTCCAGCAGAACCGCCGCCTGCTCGCCGAGGCCGAGGAGCTCGAGCACCGGGCCCGGCGGCGCGACCTGGTCGTCGACGAGCACACGCTCTTCGACTTCTACGACGCCCGCGTGCCCGAGGGGATCGTGAGCGGGGCGCACTTCGACCGCTGGTGGAAGGACGCGCGCCGAGCCCAGCCCGACCTGCTCACCTTCGACCCGGCGATGCTCACCCACGACACGGCCGACGAGGTCCGCGAGGCCGACTACCCCGAGGAGTGGTCGGTGGCCGGGGGACTGACGTTCCCGATCAGCTACCACTTCGAGCCGGGCGCCACGGACGACGGGCTCACCATCGACATCCCCGTCGCGACGCTGAACCGGGTCGACGACGACGACTTCTCCTGGATCGTCCCCGGCCTGCGCGAGGAGCTGGTCACCGAGCTGATCCGCAGCCTCCCGAAGGCGCTGCGGGTCAGCTTCGTCCCGGCCCCGAACACGGCGCGCGAGTTCCTCGCCGCCGTACCGCCGGGGGAGGAGGCGCTGCTGACCGCCCTCGAGCGCTACCTGCGCTCGACGACCGGCGTCCACGTCCCGCGCGAGGCGTGGGACCTCTCCTCGCTGCCCGCGCACCTCAAGCCGAGCTACCGCGTGGTCGACGAGAACGGCTCGGTGCAAGGCCGCGGCAAGTCGCTCGCCGAGCTCAAGGCGCCGCTGCAGCCGCAGTTCGAGCGCGCGATGGCCGCCGTCGCCTCCGACTCCGGCGTCGCCCGCACCGGCGAGACCGACTGGGTCTTCGACGAGATCCCGGCCACGGCCACCTGGACCCGAGCCGGGCACGAGGTCGAGGCCTTCCCCGGCCTGGTCGACGAGGGCAGCACCGTCGGCCTGCAGGTGTTCGGCTCCGCCGACGAGCGCGACGCGCGGCACCGGCTCGGCGTCGTCCGCCTGGCGCTGCTGGCCCTCGGCCCACGACCGCTCGCCGGCGTGGTCGACGGCCTCGGCAACGCCGAGAAGCTCGGCCTCGCCGGGACGCCGTACGCCGGGGTGCCCGCCATCCTCGACGACTGCCTGCGCGCCGTCGTGGTCGACGCCGTCGACGCCCGCCCGCCGGTCCGCAGCCGCCAGGAGTACGACGACCTGCTGGCCGCCCTGCGCCCCACCGCCGCGGCCGGCGTGCGCGACGTGCTCGCCGAGCTGCTCCGGGTGCTCACCACCTGGCGCGAGGTCGACCGCCTGCTCAGCGGCCGCGCCGACCTGCCGATGCTGCCCGCGCTCACCGACCTGCAGGGCCAGCTCGGCCGCCTCGTCCACGACGGCTTCGTGGGGGAGGCCGGCGCCACCCGGCTGCGCCGCCACCGGACCTGGCTGGCCGCGATGCGCGAGCGGCGTACCGCCCTCGAGAACGGCGGCCCGGCCGCCCTCGCCAGGGACCGGCAGCGGATGGACGTGCTCCAGCCGCTCCAGGACGCCTACCTCGCCCGGGTCGCAGCGCTCCCCGAGGGCCGCCCGGCCGGGGCGGGCCTGCGCGCGATCCGCTGGATGCTCGAGGAGTACCGGGTCTCGCTGTGGGCCCAGCAGCTCGGCACCGACGGCCCGATCTCCGACGTACGGATCCGCAAGGCCCTCGACTCCCTCTGAGCCGACCCGGCGCGAACTGGCTCTGTGATCGCGCCGACCCGGCAGAAGATGGCTCCGCCCGCGTCACTTCCTGCCGGGTCGGCGCGATTCACGCGCAACTTCGAGCCGGGTCGGTGGAAGGTCGAGCACACCGGACCGGGAGCGCCTCACGGCGCAGGGCCGCTCGTAGCGGCTGAATTTGGGACCCGGGGCTGCCGCGGCCCGGCGTGCTCGAGGGCCCAGTCTACGTCCTGCCGGACCAGTCCTCACGCCAACCGGTGCGCGAGCTCCAGGTGGCCGGCCGCCTCGAGCTGCTCGGCGAGCGCGAGCATCCGGCGGATGTCGGCATCGGGGACGTCGTGCAGCGTGGCCCGCCCGGCCGCGACCACCCGGGCGAAGGCGGCCGCGCGGAGCAGGACGTCGGCGAGCTCGCCCCCGGCGATGCCGCGCAGCACCTCGTCGACCATGGCACGCAGCTCGTCGGGGCCGGGCGGGTCCGCGACCCCGGCGACCACCCGGGCGAACTCGGCTCGGGAGCGGCCGGCCTCGAACTCGCGGGCGACCCCGGCCGGGTCGGCGTGGACCCACGAGCGGAGCAGGTAGAGCCGCCACAGGCAGCCGGCCAGGGTGTCGGCGGGGGCGTGCGACCAGACCTCGGCGATGGCCTCGATGCCCTCGGTGTCGGCGAGGTGGACCAGGCGGTCGGCGACACCGGCGTCGTCGCTGGTGCGGGCGCCGCGGACGAGCAGGACCGCGGCCCGCTCGGCGGCCTCGGTGAGCAGCGCGGGGTCGTCGGCGCCGACGTACTCGTCGAAGAAGGCAGCCTCCCGCGGCGCGGGACGGTGGTGGCGGCGGTGCTCGGACACCCCACCAGCCTAGGACCGCTGCCGTGGAGGCAGGCCTGTGACCGGCCGGTAGGGTTGCGGCCGTGGGTCGGTTCACGTGGCGTACGGGTGCAGTCGTGGTCGGGGTCGCTCTGGTGGTCCTCGTGGGCATGATCGCCCTCGCGAGCGGCACCGAGCAGAAGCAGCGGCCCCACCAGCCGCGGCCGACGGCCGAGACCATGACCGAGCTGCAGCTCGCGGTGTGGGGCACGGCGCCCGAGATCGCGGCCTACCAGACGGTCGTCGACGACTACAACGCCAGCAGCAAGGACACCAACGTGTCCATCGTGTCCTGGCCCGACGCCGACGCGATGCTCGACGCGATCCGCAGCGGTGGCGCCAAGCCGGACCTCTACCTGCTCCCGCGCGGCGACCTCGCGCAGACCGTGGCCGAGAAGCGCAACGTGCCGCTCCTCGACCTGGTCAACGAGCGCGAGATCCCGATCGGCGACGACTGGGCCCGCGACGCGGTCTCGGCGTTCTCGGTCGACGACGACCTGCAGTGCATGCCGTACGCCGCCTCGCCGATGGTCATCTACTACAACACCGACCTCGTCGACTTCGCCGCGATGGAGGCCGAGGGCCTGCCGGTGCCGCGTGAGGACCACGCCAGCTGGAACCTCGCGGAGTTCCGCGCCGCCGCCGAGTTCGGCAGCCGGCCGCGACGCAACACCCGCGGCATCTACATCGAGCCGACGCTGCGCGGGCTCGCCCCGTTCATCTACTCCGGCGGCGGCAAGGTCTTCAACGACGACGACAGGCCGACCAGCCTCGCGCTCGGCGACGACGGCTCGACCGACGCGCTGCGTCGCACCCTCGAGGTGCTGCGCGACCCGCGGCTGACGTTGAGCACCAAGCAGCTCGAGCAGCGCCCGGCCGTCGACTGGTTCAAGCGCGGCAAGCTCGCCATGATCGCCGGCTTCCGTGGCCTGACCCCGCAGCTGCGCGGCGTCGAGGGCCTCAACTTCGACGTGATGCCGATGCCGTCGCTCGGCTCGGCCCAGACGGTCGCCGACCTCAACGGGATCTGCCTCACGCCGGCTCGCCCGGAGCGCAACGAGGCCGCGGCCAACGTGCTCAGCTACCTCGTCAGCGACGAGGCGCTCGCCCGGGTCGCCGAGACCGGCTACGTGCAGCCCGCCAAGCTGACCGTCGCGTTCTCCGACGACTTCCTCCAGCCGGGACTCGCGCCCGAGCACGCCGCGCTGTTCAACTCGGTGATGCGCTCGATCGTGCTGCCGCCGCTGCTGACGCAGGGACGCGAGCTGCGCCAGCTGGTCGACCCCGACATCCAGACGCTGCTGACGACGCCGGACATCGCCGACCTGCAGGAGGCGCTGAAGGCCATCGACGAGAAGTCGCGCAGCCTCCTCGACCCGGACTACGTGCCGCCGTCGGAGGCCCCGTCGGAGACGCCGTCGGGCGGGCCGTCCGGCGCCGCGTCCGATGCCCCGTCGGGGTCCGCCACTCCCTGACGCCTCCGCTTCGCCCGGCTCCCCGACGACCCCTCCGCGTCGAGGATCGCGCGGCTGAGGGCCGGTGCCGTCAGGCCGATCTGCCAGCTGCGCGCGCCCAGCGCCCGGAGCTGGTCGATGACCGCCTCCAGCAGGTCGACCGCGTCGCGGGTGCTCGGCGGTGACCACATCACCCGGCGCAGCGTGTCGGGGGTCAGCAGGTTCTCGAGCGGGACGGAGTGCTCCTCGGCCAGCGCGGAGACTGCCGCCCGGGCCAGCTCGAGGCGGCGGGCCGCGACCGGGTCCTTGTCGGCCCAGGTGCGCGGTGCCGGCGGGCCGTCGCCGTGGGTGACCCGTGAGGGCAGCTGGTCCTCGGGCAGGTTCGCGGCCGACTGCAGCGCGGCCAGCCACTCCCGGGCGTGCCGGGCCGCGCCGCGGCCGTGGAAGCCCGGGGTGCTGAGCAGCGCGCCTCGTGTCGTCGGCATCGCGGTCGCCGCCGCCACGATGGCGGCGTCGGGAATCAGCCGGCCCGGCGTCACGTCGCGCTCGCGGGCGATCTCGTCGCGGGCCTCCCACAGGGCGCGCACCGCGCCGAGCGTACGACGGCCGCGGACCTTGTGCAGCCCCGAGGTACGCCGCCAGGCGTCGACGCGGACCGCGGGCTCGAAGCCACGGACGTGCTCGAACTCCTGCCGCGCCCAGTCGGCCTTGCCGGTCTCCTCGAGCTCGGCGGCCAGCAGGTCGCGCAGCTCGACGAGGACCTCGACGTCGAGGGCGGCGTACTCCAGCCAGGGCTCGGGCAGCGGCCGGGTCGACCAGTCGACGGCGGAGTGCTCCTTGCGCAGGTGCCGGCCGAGCAGGGTCTCGACCAGGGTGGCGAGCCCGACGCGCGGGTAGTTGAGCAGCCGGCCGGCCAGCTCGGTGTCGAAGAGCGCGACCGGGCGCAGCCCGACCTCGGCCAGGCAGGGCAGGTCCTGGGTGGCGGCGTGCAGGATCCACTCGGCGTCGCCGATGGCGTCGGCGAGCGGCGTCAGGTCGCCGAACGGGATCGGGTCGATCAGCCCGATGCCCGCTCCGGCCCGCTTGACCTGGATCAGGTAGGCGCGGTTGGAGTAGCGGTAGCCGGACGCGCGCTCGGCGTCGATCGCCACGGGACCGGTGCCCGCCGCGACCAGCGCGCAGTAGGCGGCGAGGGCCTCGGGGGTGTCGATCACCGGCGGCAGGCCGTCGGCGAGGGTCAGCAGCTCGACCGGCTGCTGGTCCTCCCCGGGCGCCTCGTCGGGTGTCTCGTGGGGGGTTGCCTCGTCGGCCATCAGCCGCCCCGCTGGCCGCGCCGCGACGGCATGACCGCGATCCCGTCGGGTACCGGCTCGAGACCGCCGGCGGTGCACATCAGCTCGCCCCACGCCTCGGCGTGGGTGGCCATGTCGCTCGGGTCGACGGGCGTCCACGACGCCCGGATCTCCAGCTGGGCGCTGCCCGGCTCGTCGGCCATCGAGCCGTAGGACTCGGTGACCACCTTGGTCACGGTGCCGGACACGGCGACGTGCTCGGCGCCGTGGGCCTCGAGGGCGTCGCTCAACCAGGTCCAGCCGACGTCGGTGAGCATCGGGTCGGTCGCGAGGTCGTGGTCGATCTCGGCACGGCAGTAGGCCACGCAGCGGAAGGTGCCCTCCCACGCGTCGTTGCCGGCCGGGTCGTGCAGCAGGACGAGTCGTCCGGTGGCGACCTCCTCGTCGTCGACGGTGACGTCGGCGGACAGCGCGGCGGCGTACGGCGCGATCCGCTGCGGCGCCGGCATCTCCTCGCAGAACACCTCCGGGCGGAACGTGGCCGCACGCAGGCCCGCGACGGCAGCGGTGAACTCGGGGGGAGTGCCGGCCGCGCCGGACCCCTGGTTCATCTCCTGGCGGGCGACCATGGGGCCACCCTAGAACCCCGCGGCCGGATCGATGTGCGTCCCACGCCGTCGACCTGAGACGCTTGACCCCGTGACCGTCCCCCTCCACGACAGCGCACTCCTCAAGGCAGCCCGCGGCGAGAAGGTGCCGCACACCCCGGTCTGGTTCATGCGCCAGGCCGGCCGCTCGCTGCCGGAGTACCTGAAGGTGCGCGAGGGCATCGCCATGCTCGACTCGTGCATGAACGCCGAGCTGATCACCGAGATCACGCTCCAGCCCGTGCGGCGCTACGGCGTGGACGCGGCCATCTTCTTCTCCGACATCGTGCTGCCGCTCAAGGCCGTCGGTGTGGACCTCGACATCGTGCCCGGCGTCGGGCCCGTCGTCGCCTCGCCGGTGCGCACCCTCGCCGACGTCGAGGCGATCGCGGACCTCACGCCCGAGCAGGTCCCCTACATCACCCGGGCCGTGCGGGACCTGGTCGGTGAGCTGGCCTCCGTCAACGGCGGCACGCCGCTGATCGGGTTCGCCGGCGCGCCGTTCACCGTGGCGTCGTACCTCGTCGAGGGCGGGCCGTCCAAGGAGCACGCCAAGACGAAGGCGCTCATGTTCGGTGCCCCCGACGTGTGGGACGCGCTGATGCGCAAGGTCGCCGACGTCTCCGCGGTCTTCCTCGAGACCCAGGTGGCGGCGGGTGCCTCGGCGGTCCAGCTGTTCGACTCGTGGGCCGGTGCGCTGACGCCTGCCGACTACGTCCGGTTCGTGCAGCCCCACTCCGCCCGGGTGCTGGAGCGGGTCGGCGCGCTCGGCGTGCCCCGCATCCACTTCGGCGTCGGTACGACGAACCTGCTCGACCTGATGGGCGAGGCCGGTGCCGACGTGGTCGGTGTCGACTGGCGCACCCCGCTGGACCGGGCGATCCCGCTCGTCGGGGACCGCTCGGTGCAGGGCAACCTCGACCCGACGCTGGTGTTCGCGCCCACCGAGGTGATGACCGAGCGCGCTGCCGCGGTCATCGAGGCCGGCCGGGCCGCCCGCGGCCACATCTTCAACCTCGGCCACGGCGTGATCCCGAGCACGGACCCCGACCAGCTCGCACGGCTCACCGAGTTCGTGCAGTCCTACCCGCTGGACTGACCGGGGCACGCTTCACAGGAAGCGCACAGAACGGGGACAGTCCGCACCCACGACGCGGTCGAACACTGGTGGTCACCGACGACCTCCGGAGGACCCCATGACCGAGCCAGCCCCACGTCCGACACCGCGCACGGTCCGGTCATGACGACCCTGGCGCCGCGCGCCGCGCTGCCGGTCGCAGCACGCCCTGCCGCGGCCGTGCGTGCCGAGGCGGTCCGGACCGGTGCGGGCCTCGCCCTCGCGGCGGGTCTCGTCCTGCCTGCCTTCTGGTGGCTGCGGGACGGTGGCCTGAGCGCGATCGCCGGGCTCGGAACGGCCCTGACCGCGCTCGGCCAGCTCAGCGGCCTGGCCGGCTCGGTCCTGCTGCTCGCCCAGGTGCTGCTGATGGCCCGGCTGCCCGTGCTGGAGCGCTCGTTCGGGCAGGACAAGCTCGCGGCGCAGCACCGCATCGTCGGCTTCACCTCGTTCTCGCTGGTGATGGTCCACGTGCTCACCGTGACCTGGGGGTACGCCGCCGGATCGCTCGCCGCGACGCCCGCGACGCTGTGGACGCTGACCTGGGACTACCCGGGCATGCTGCTCGCCGCGGCGGGCACCCTGTGCCTGGTCATGGTGGTCGTGACCAGCATCCGGGCCGCCCGCCGCCGCCTGCGCTACGAGTCGTGGCACCTGCTGCACCTCTACGCCTACCTCGGCGTCGGCCTCGCCCTGCCCCACCAGCTGTGGACCGGGCAGCAGCTCACCACCTCACCCGCCCGCACCGTCTTCTGGTGGACGGCCTGGGGCGTGGCCGCCGGCGCGGTCCTGGTCTGGCGTGTGCTGCTCCCGCTCGCGGTCAACCTGCGCCACCGGCTCCGCGTGACCGCGGTGGTCCCCGAGGCGCCGGGCGTGTGGTCGGTCCACGTCGCCGGACGACGCCTCGACCTGCTGCGTGCCGAGCCCGGCCAGTTCCTGCTGTGGCGCTTCCTCGGCGCTCCCGGCCGGTCCCGCGCCCACCCCTACTCCCTGTCCGCCGCGCCCGACGGTCGCAGCCTGCGGATCACCGTCGCCGCGGCCGGCGACGACAGCAGCCACGTGGCCGCGCTGCGGCCCGGGAGCCGGGTCCTCGTCGAGGGTCCCTACGGCCGGCTCACGCCCCGGGCCCGCGAGGCCCGCAAGGTGGCCTTCATCGGTGCCGGCGTCGGCATGGCGCCGCTGCGCGCGCTCGCCGAGGGGATGGAGTACCTCCCCGGTGAGGCGGTGTACGTCGAGCGGTTCCGCACCGCGCCGCTGTTCGCGGCCGAGGTCGACCGGCTCGCCCGGGAGCGCGGGCTCCGGGTGCTCCGCCTGCCCGGCGTGCGTCGTACCGCCGACTCGTGGTTGCCCGCCCTGTCCCGCCCGGTCGACGACGTGTCCGCGCTGCGGGCCTGGGTGCCCGACATCCACGAGCGCGACGTCTACGTCTGCGGTCCGCCCGGATGGTCGCAGCTGGTCCGGGCGAGCCTGGTGGCCGCCGGGGTGCCCGACCGGCACCTGCACGTCGAGGAGTTCGGGTGGTGAGCGGCGTGCGACGCATCGCGCTGTGGTTCGCGGGGACGGTGTCCGTCGTGGTCCTGCTCTTCAGCCACCAGACCTCGACCGGCTCCGGCGCCTCGCTTGCTGCCGGCGGATCGCGGGTCGTCACCGCGGGCACCGGCACCGGCGCGGGCAGCACCGTGACCGGCGACGTCGCCCGGACCCGCTGGGGCCCGGTCCAGGTCGCCCTCACCGTCGAGGCAGGGACGATCACCTCGGTCCAGGTGCCGCAGTACCCGAGCGGCAACGGCCGCGACCAGGAGATCAACGGCCGCGCGCTGCCGGTCCTGGTCCGGGAGACCCTGGCCGCGCAGAGTGCCTCGATCGACATGGTCAGCGGCGCCACCGTCACCAGCACGGGCTACCTGCAGTCGCTGCAGAGCGCGCTCGACAGGGCCGGGCTGTGAACGTCCACCGCCGTGCCTTCGAGGTGATGGGCACCGTGGTCAGCCTGGCGCTGCGCGGCAGGTACGCCGACGGCCCCGAGGCCGAGGCCGCCTGGGCCGAGGTGGTGGCGAGCCTGCGCCACGTCGACGCGGTGTTCAGCACCTACCGCCCCGACTCGGTCGTCAACCGCTGGGGCCGCGGCGAGCTCCCCCTGCTCGACGCACCACCGGAGCTGACCGAGGTGCTCGCCCTCGCCGACGTCGCCCGGGAGGCGAGCGGCGGTGCCTTCGACATCGAGGCCGTGCGATCGCCGCACGGCGGCGGGCCGGACCCCTCCGGCGTCGTGAAGGGCTGGGCGGTGCAGCGCGCGAGCCTCGCCCTCGAGCGGCTCGCCGCGACCGACTACTGCCTCTCGGCCGGCGGCGACATGGTCTGCCGCACGCGCGTCCCCGGCGCCCCCGCCTGGCGGATCGGCATCGAGGACCCGGCCGACCCGCGCCGCGTCGTCGCCGTGCTGCCGGTCGCCAACGGCGCGGTCGCGACCTCGGGCACCGCGCGCCGCGGCGCCCACATCCACGACCCGCGCACCGGGACCGCGCCCGACGGGCTGCGCCAGGTCACCGTCGTCGCCTCCGACCTGGTCGCCGCCGACGTCGAGGCCACGACCGCGTTCGTGCTGGGGGAGCAGGGCGTGCCCTGGCTGCTCGCCCGCGGACGCACCGGGGTCGTGGTGGCCGCCGACGGTACGGTGGCGACGTACGGCGACGAGCCGGTCAGGAGCCGGTGGCCTTCTTCGCCGGCTTCCTGGCCGGAGCCTTCTTCGCCGCTGGCTTCGTCGGCGTGACCTGGCCCTTGAGCCCGACCCGCTGCCGCTCCTTGTCGACGACGAGGAAGGGCTGGGCATCGACGAGGGGCAGCAACGCGTCGAAGCCGTAGCGCTTCGGCTCGAACGCGCTGAACAGGCGCCGCAGGTTGGTCCCGAGGGAGCTCAGGTTGGCCCAGCCGTCGTCGCCGGCCGCGTTGTTGACCGCCCGGGCCAGCAGGCTCTGGAGGTTGGGGAGGTCGGGGACGTCCTCGGCCTCGTCCGGCTCGTCGGCGGGAGCCGCGTCCTCGGTGCCGAGCAGCTCGAGGAGCAGGAACTGGTCGCAGGCCTCCTGGAGCGCCCGCGGGGTCCGCTCCCGGCCGACCCCGTAGACGGTCTTGCCGGACTCGCGCAGGCGGCTCGCGAGCCGCGTGAAGTCGCTGTCGCTCGACACGATGGCGAACCCGTCGACGTTGCCGGAGTAGAGCAGGTCCATCGCGTCGATGATCAGCGCCGAGTCCGTCGAGTTCTTCCCGCGGGTGTAGGCGAAGGTGTGCTCGGGCGAGATCGCGTGCTTGTTGAGCTTGTCCTTCCAGCCCTTCATGTTCTCGCCCGACCAGTCGCCGTACGCGCGCTTGACCGTGGTGCGGCCGAACTTCGCCAGCTCCTCCAGCAGCGGGCCGGCGTACTGGTGCGAGACGTTGTCGGCGTCGATGAGGACGGCGATGCGCAGGTCGGCCATCTGCCCATCATGGCCGAGGAGGGTGCCCGAGCTCAGGAGGCAGCGCTCGCACTCGCCCCGGCCGCGCGGTACTCCGCGGCGCGCGCCGTCAGCGCGGCCTGCAGCTCCCGCACCGGCAGCGGCTGCTGGAGCGCCTTGCGCTGGCGCAGCTGCAGGGTGAGGAAGGTCTGGTCGCCGGCGATCGGACGCGCCTCGATCATGCCGACCCGGTGCAGCGGGTCGCCGATCACGGCGTAGTCGGGCAGCACGGTGACACCGACACCCTCGGCGACCAGGGCCTTGCCCATCTCCGCGCCGTCGGTGCTGTGCGCCGCCGGCGGCACCTCGGGGCCGAACGCGCGGTGCACGTAGCGGTGCATGACGTAACCGGGGCGCATCATCACGAACCGCTCCTGGCGCAGCTCCTCGATGCTGACCTGCGGGCGGGCGGTGAGGGGGTGCCCGGCGGGCAGCACGGCGACCGGCCGGCCGTGCAGCAGGTCGATCCCGTCCAGGCCGACCGGGGCGTCGTCGCCGTCGAGGACGTTGACCAGGCCGAGGTCGAGCGTGGCCTCGGCGAGCCCCTCGTCGATCTGGGACTGCTGGAGGGTCAGCACCTCGACTGTCGTCCCGGGGTGGCGCTCCTGGAAGGCGCGCACCGCCGGGATGAGCAGGGTCGACGTGGCGGCGTGCACGGTGCCGACCCGGATCACCCGGGCATCGGTACGACGGTCGCCGGCCGCGTTGCGCAGTCGCTCCACGGCGGCCAGCACGTCGGACATGTAGGGGAGCAGCTCGCGGCCCTCGCGGCTGATCCGGGCGCCCGAGCGGCGCCGGTCGAGCAGCGTCACCCGCAGCTCGCGCTCGAGCTTGGTGAGCGCCTCGCTCAGCGCGGGCTGGGAGAGGTGGAGCTTCTCGCTGGCCCGGCGCAGCGAGCCGTGCTGGGTCACGGCGGTGAGGTACTCCAGCTGTTCGATGCGCATGGGTGCGGCCTTTCACGTCCATCGGTGACGCCGTGGGCCGGTGGCCTTGCCCGGGCATCAAATACAAGTAAGTCTGTAGACAAACAGTAGCACGAGGGACGCGGGCTCCGGACCCGGCTCACGCAGCCCGGGCCGGACCCCGCGTCCGGCGCCGCAGCAGCAGCCGGGCCGGCACGGCCAGCAGCGCGATCAGGACCAGCCACGGGACCAGGAAGCCGACGACCACCAGCACCGCCCCGGCGCCCTCGGCGAGTGCGTCCCAGCCCCGGGTCAGCCCGCCGAGGAACCCGTCGGCCTCCTCGTCCTTCGTGCGCTCGTGGTGCACCACCGGCTGCTCGATGTAGACGGTGACCGTCGACATCCCGGTCTGGTCGGCGAGCCAGCGCTGCCGGGACTCGAGCGCGTCGAGGTCCGCCTGCCGGCTCGCGAGCTGGGACTCGATCGCGACGATCTGCTCGATGCTCTCCGCACGGGCCAGGAGGGTCTCGATCCGGCCGACGCTCTTGCGCTGGGCGCGGATCCGGGCCGCGACGTCGACCACCTCGGCGCTGACGTCCTCGCTGTTCGTAGTCGTGCCCGTCGGTGTCGCGACCTCCTCCAGCGCGGCCACCACGTCGTCGAACTGGTCGCTCGGCACCCGCAGCACCAATCGCGCGGTGCTGAGCGCACCCTTGTCGCCCGTCGTGGTCTCCTGCTCGCCGATCGTGCCCTGGTGGGTGTCGACCACCTTGCGCACCGCGAGCCGTGCCCTGGCGACGTCCTCGGCCTCCAGCGAGACGGTGCCGGTCGCGACCACGGCCGGCTGCTCGGCCGTCGCCACCTTCGCACCCTCACGCCCGGCGCCGTCGGCCAGTCCCGCCGGCACCTCCGCCTGCGTCGGGGCGCCGTCGGCCACCGCCTCCGCCGGCGGCGCGCCACCACTGCTCCTGCCCGCGCCGTCGTCCGAGCCGGAGCTGCTGCAGCCGGTGAGGGTCAGGGCGGTGGCGATGCCGGCGAGGAGGAGGGCGGTACGACGCGGTGAGGTGGGCATGCACCTCCGACGCGGCGCCCGGTGCGCCGGTTCCTCCGTGGGCCGGTTCCTACAGCAGTCCCTGCGCCTTGAGGGCGAGGTAGTGGTCGGCCAGTGCCGGCGGCAGGTCGCCCGCGTCGGCGTCGACCACGTCGACCCCGAGCCGCACCAGCATGGCCCGGGTGCGCTCGCGGCGCTCGAGCTCGTGGGAGGCGGCAGCGGCGGCGTACACGTCGTCGGCGGTGGGCGGCGTGGGGCCTTCCTCGTCGGCGAGCGCCGCCATCCGGGACAGCTCGGGATCGCGCACCGACGCGATCACCACGCGGTGGTGGCGGGTGAGGACCGGCAGCACGGGCAGCAGGCCGTCGGCGATCGCGGCGGGCTCGAGCGCGGTGAGCAGGACGACGAGCGCGCGCTGGCGGCCGAAGCCCTGGACCGCGCCGGCCAGCAGGTCCCAGTCGGCCTCGGCGAGGACCGGGTCGAGGTCGGCCATCTGCTCCTGGAGCCGCACCGCCACGTCGCGCGCGCCCTGCAGGCGCTGGCGCGCGCGGACCCGTCGGTCGCCGGAGACGAAGTCGACCCGGTCGCCGGCGCGCGAGGCCAACGCCGCGAGCAGGAGGGCGGCGTCCATGGCGGCGTCCAGCCGCGGCATGCCGTCCGTCTCCGCCTCGCCGGCCGCGCGGGCGACCCGGCCGGCCGACGTGCGGGAGGTGTCGAGGACCAGCACCACCCGGCGGTCCCGCTCGGGCTGCCAGGTCCGGACCACCACGTGGGTGTTGCGGGCCGAGGCGCGCCAGTCGATGGAGCGGACGTCGTCGCCGCGGACGTACTCACGCAACGAGTCGAACTCGGTGCCCTGCCCGCGCACGCGCACGGCGGCCCGCCCGTCGAGCTCGCGCAGACGCGCGAGCCGGGAGGGCAGGTGCTTGCGGGACTCGAAGGGCGGCAACGCACGGACCGAGCCGGGCACGTCGTAGGTGCGCTGCCGGGCGACCAGTCCGAGCGGTCCCCACGAGCGGACCGTGACGCCGGCCGCGCGCAGGTCGCCGCGGCGGCGGGGGAGCAGCGGCGTGGTCAGCCGCCGCTGGTCCCCGGGCGCCAGCCGGAGCCGGAACCGGTTGTCGCGGGCCCCGGCCGAGGGCTGCCACGCGTCGCGCACGTGGAGGTGCACTCGCCGCCCGGTCGCGGCGACCACGAGCTCGGACGTCGCGGGGTCGCCGAGCCGGACCGATCCCGGCGGGCGTCGGGTGATCGACGCCAGGGCGGGCGAGGGGGTGAGCAGCCGGTCGAGGCCGACCAGCAGCAGCACGCCGAGCAGCCACAGCCACACCGTGCCGGCCTGCGGGCGCAGCACGACCGCCGCCAGCCCCAGCAGGAGCAGCAGCGGGACGCGGCCGGAGATCGCCATGACGTCGCTGGGTCTATCGCGGGACCGGGACGGACGCGATCGCCGACGCGAGCACCTGGGCGACGTCGACGCCCTCGAGCTCGGCCTCGGCTCGCACGCCGAGGCGGTGGGCCAGCGACGCCTGGGCGAGTGCCTTCACGTCGTCGGGCGTCACGAAGTCGCGACCCGACAGCCACGCCCACGCCCGTGCCGCGCGGAGCAGGGCGGTCGCGCCACGCGGGCTCACGCCGAGCGAGAGGGACGGGGAGGCCCGGGTGGCCCGCGCGATGTCGACGATGTACGACGCCACCTCGGGTGCGACCTGCACCTTCCGCACGGCCGCCTGCCCGGCCTCGAGGTCGGCGGCACCGGCCACGGGACGCACGCCCGCGCCGGCCACGTCGCGGGGGTCGAAGCCCTCGGCGTGGCGGGTGAGGATGGTGATCTCGTCCTCGCGCGGCGGCACCGGCAGCACCACCTTGAGCAGGAACCGGTCCAGCTGGGCCTCGGGCAGCGGGTAGGTGCCCTCGAACTCGACCGGGTTCTGCGTGGCGGCGACCAGGAAGGGGCGCGGCAGCGGCCGGGTCACGCCGTCGGCGGACACCTGGCCCTCCTCCATCGCCTCCAGCAGCGCCGACTGCGTCTTCGGGGGTGTCCGGTTGATCTCGTCGGCGAGCAGCAGGTTGGTGAAGATCGGGCCCTCGCGGAAGCTGAGCTCAGCGCCACCCGCCGAGTCGATGACCAGCGAGCCGGTGATGTCGCCCGGCATCAGGTCGGGGGTGAACTGGACCCGGCGGGTCTGCACGTCGAGGCTCTGCGCGAGGGTCCGCACCAGGAGCGTCTTCGCCGTGCCGGGCACGCCCTCCATCAGCACGTGACCGCCGCACAGCAGCGCGACGAGCAGCCCGGACACGGCCGCGTCCTGGCCGACCACGGCCTTGGCGACCTCCTGGCGCACGGCCATCAGCCGCTCGCGCACGCCGGCCTCGTGGGTGGTCTGGGTCATGAGCGTCGTACCTCTCTCCTCAGTCGGGCCAGGTCCTGCGCGAACCGGACCAGGTCCTGGTCGGTCGCCGGTGGCGTGCGGTCGTCGTCGAGCAGGGCGGCCACGGCCTCGACCGGAGCCCCGAGGTGGCGGGCGGCCGCCTCGACGACCACCGGGGTCGGGACGCCGCGGTCCAGCCGCAGCCGGCGGGCGATGTCGGCGCGGGCGGCACGGCGCAGCGCGGTGGCGGCGTGGTCGCGGTCACCGCTGCGGCGGTACATCCGGCCGCGGCTGCGGGCGGTCTCGACGGCGCGGACCACGACCGGCAGCGGCTCGGTCGACAGCGGCCCGAGCCGGCGCACCCGCCACAGCAGCAGCGCGGCCCCGGCCAGCGCCAGGACCCACAGCGCCGGCCCGATCCAGTCGGGCAGCAGGGTGCCGATCGTGACGGCGTCGTCGGACACGGCGTCGGTGGCGTCGGGGACGTACCAGACCAGGCGCGGGTCCTGCCCGAGCAGCCGCAGCCCGACGGCGGCGTTGTCGGCGCGGGTGACCTGGTCGTTGGTCAGCGCCTGTCCGGCGCCCAGGAGGACCAGCCCGTCGACGGTGCGCACGAGCGACCGGTCCTCGACCGGGAAGCACCCCTCGCCGGTGTACGACGTCGCGCGGTCCACCTCGATGCGCAGCCCGTCGAGGTCGACGCCCGCGATCGGGTCGGGGCAGCGGGCGGCGACGGAGTCGTCCTTGCCGGCGGCCACGGTGAGCAGCCCGAGGTCCGGGTCGATCTGGTTGAGGATCGCGAAGTCCGGCTCGACCAGCACGATCCGGGCGGCGGCCGAGGCGTGCTCGCGCATCCGCCGCAGGGTGCTCGCCGCCAGCTGCTCGGTGCTGCTCACGACGACGGTCGTGTGCCCGTCGACCTGCGCCGCGTCGAAGGCATCGGCCGAGCGGGCGATGGTGACGTCGACGCCCTGGTCGGCCAGCACCTTGGCGACCGCCTGGGCTCCGTCGGGGCCGGGGTTGCGCGGGTCGGCGTCGCCCGGGTACTGCTCCGAGCCGCGGGTCGTCCACACCGCGACCACGATCGCCAGCACGACCGCTGCGGTGATCGCCAGCTGCCCGCGCGAGACCCGGACCCGGGACCTCGCGGTCGCCGTGGTCGTGGTGGTCGTGGTGGTCGTCGTCGTCATCGGCGCACCGCCCGCCCGGAGAGGGCGTCGTCGAGCGCCAGCAGCTCGGCCGCCTGCCCGGTCGTGGCCGGCCGCTCGCCGTAGAGGACGCCGTCGAAGAGGTCGGCGCCGCGCAGCACGGCTGCGCGGTGCTCGGGGAACACCGCCACCAGCGCGTCGGCCAGCTCGTGGGCCGTGGCCTGCGGGAGGTCCTCGATCCGGCCGCGCTCGACCTGGCGCACGGCGGCTGCCCGGTAGGCATCGACCAGCGCACCCGCGGCGTCGCCCCCGGCGAGGGCGGCCTCGGCGCGTGCCCGCAGCTGGTCGGCGCTGACCACCTCGTCGGTGAGGGCGGGCGTGCGCGCCGCCCGCCCGGTCGCCGTACGGCGGGCCCGGCTCGCGAGGAGGAGGATGCCGGCGACGATCAGCAGCACCACCAGGATCGCCGCCGCCGTGGTCAGTAAGGACGAGCCGGAGGCGGCGTCGACGGTGCTGGAGATCAGTCGGTCGAGCCAGCGCGTCAGCCGGCCGACGACGTCGTCCTGGTAGTACTCCGGGCGCACCAGCTCGCGGCGCAGCTCGCGGCGCGCCTCGTCCCCGCTCGGGTCGAGCGGTGGGTCGAGACGGATCATGCGCAGCCACATCAGCATGCGCCCATCGGGGTCCCCGCGGAGTTGTTCGGGGGAGCGAAGCGGAGGAGAGGAACTTCGTGGGGTGATTTCATGCGGGGACGATCCCCGCCTCCCGCATCAGCTCGACGTCGAAGGCCTCCTTGCGCATGCGGAGGTCGACGTACTGCACCGACGTGACGGCGGCGAGGAACGGTGCCACGAAGGCGTTCTGGACGACCACGGCGATCGCCTGGGTCAAGATCAGCGCGAGCACGGCGTGCTGCGGGGCGGCCAGCGCCACGACGTTGCCGACGATGCTGACCGGGAACGACAGCAGCCCCCCGGCGAACTGCGCGATGACCACGGTCAGCAGCGCGATGCCGAAGGTCCGCCAGTACTGCCGCGCCGAGAGCCGCCAGCCGCGGCCGATCGCCCCGAAGACGCCCACCGGCTCGAGCATCAGGGCCGGGACCGGGAGGTAGTAGTAGCGGATCCACAGCCAGCAGCACAGCGCGACGAAGGCCGGCACGCTCAGCAGGCCCCAGATCACCACCGGCCACGCGCTGTCGCTGGCCACCACGACCAGCACCCACAGCAGGATGTAGACGACCAGCAGGACCGTGTAGGTCAGGTTGAGGACCAGGGTGAGCCCGAGCAGCCGCCACCGCTTGCCCCGGGTCGCCGCCCATGCCTCGCCGAGCCCCAGCCGTCTGCCGACCGCCGCGGCCCGGGTCACGTGGGCCACCATGCCGGTCACGAACACCACCCCGACCTGGGCGACGACCAGGGAGAGCAGCAGGGAGCCGTAGGCCGCCAGCGCGCCGACCAGCTCCGCCGTCGTGGCGTCGGGGTCGAGCTCGCCGGACGCGTCGGTCGCGATCCCGATGGTGAGGCTGACGACGACCGTGACGAGGACCGGGATCAGCATCGCGACCGCGGTCACCATCACCGCGGCGCCGACCGTGGCCTTCGGGTTGAACCGGATGATCCGGAACGCGCCGTCGTAGATGTTGCCGAGGGTCAGCGGGCGCAGGGGGAGTGCACCGGGCTTGTGGGCCGCACCGAGCACCAGTCCCGGACGCGGCCCCGGACCGGTCGGGTACGGCGCCCAGCCGGCCGGTGCCGGCCCCGGGACGGGGGCCCGGGGTGCCCCCGGGGGCGGGAACGACGGCCCGGCCGTGCCGGGCGGGACCGGGTCGGCGGGCGCGGGCGCACCCGGGGCCGGGTACTGCTGCGAGGGGCCGTCGGTCATGCGGGTCATCCTTGCATCCGGTCCCTGCCGAACCGGGGGAGACGGCCCCCGAGCTGGAGCGCCCTCCGCAATTTGGTAGGCCCGGCGAACTCTGCCAAGATGTTCCGGTTGCCCCGGACAGGACGTCGGGGTGCGCGCCAATCTTGACTACTGAATCGTGTCTCCCCTGCGGAGTGGTCGGCCCTGCCGATCCGAGCCGCGTGGAGCGTGTGCCGGTCGTCGACATCAGCTCGCACCGCACGCCCGGGAGGCCCGAGGCAGCCAAGAACAACAGCTCGACTTCCCCAGGGAAGACGTGCGCGCCCACAACAAGGTGCGACACGCCCGACCGCGGGGGTCGGAGCTGAAGGACCCAGAGTCGTACGACGAGTAAGGACGAGAGAGACCTATGGCGGGACAGAAGATCCGCATCAGGCTCAAGGCCTATGACCACGAGGTGATCGACACCTCGGCGCGCAAGATCGTGGACACGGTCACCCGGACGGGTGCGAAGGTCGCCGGCCCGGTGCCGTTGCCGACCGAGAAGAACGTCTTCTGTGTCATCCGCTCGCCGCACAAGTACAAGGACTCGCGCGAGCACTTCGAGATGCGCACCCACAAGCGGCTCATCGACATCATCGACCCCACGCCGAAGACCGTCGACAGCCTGATGCGCCTCGACCTGCCGGCCGGTGTCGACATCGAGATCAAGCTCTGAGGTTCGAGACATGACTATTGAGCGCAACGTGAAGGGCCTGCTGGGCACCAAGCTCGGCATGACCCAGCTCTGGGACGAGAACAACCGGGTCATCCCGGTGACCGTGGTCGCCGCCGGCACCAACGTCGTCACCCAGGTCCGCCAGCCCGAGCCGGACGGCTACAACGCCATCCAGATCGGCTTCGGCGAGATCGAGGGCCGCAAGGTCAACAAGCCGCAGGCGGGTCACTTCGCCAAGGCCGGTACGACGCCGCGTCGCCACGTGGTCGAGATCCGCACCGCCGACGCCAGCGAGTACACCGTCGGCCAGGAGCTGCCCGTCGACACGTTCGAGGCCGGCCAGGTCATCGACGTGACCGGCACCAGCAAGGGCAAGGGCTTCGCCGGTGTCATGAAGCGTCACGGCTTCGCCGGCGTGAGCGCCTCGCACGGTGCCCACCGCAACCACCGCAAGCCGGGCTCGATCGGCGCCTGCGCCACCCCCGGTCGCGTGTTCAAGGGCCTGCGCATGGCCGGTCGCATGGGTACGGACACCGTCACCACCCAGAACGTCACCGTCCACGCCGTCGACGTCGAGAAGGGCATCGTCCTGATCAAGGGCGCCGTTCCCGGCCCCAAGGGCGGTCTCGTCGTTCTCCGCACGGCTGCGAAGAAGGGCTGATCACCATGGCCAAGACCGTTTCCGTCGACTTCCCCGCCGAGATCTTCGGTGTCGAGGTCAACATCCCGCTGATCCACCAGGTCGTCGTCGCCCAGCAGGCCGCTGCGCGTCAGGGCACCCACGCCACCAAGCGTCGCGGCGAGGTCCGCGGCGGTGGCAAGAAGCCCTACAAGCAGAAGGGCACCGGCCGCGCCCGTCAGGGCTCGACCCGGGCGCCGCAGTTCGCCGGCGGTGGCATCGTCCACGGCCCGCAGCCGCGTGACTACAGCCAGCGCACCCCCAAGAAGATGAAGGCCGCCGCCCTGCGCAGCGCCCTCTCCGACCGGGCCCGCAACGAGCGGATCCACGTCGTCGAGGGCCTCGTGTCCGGCGACAAGCCGTCGACCAAGGCCGCGCTCGCCTCGCTCTTCGAGCTGACCACCCGTCGCAAGTTCCTCGTCGTGCTCGAGCGCACCGACAGCCTCACCTGGCTCTCGCTGCGCAACGCGCCCGAGGTCCACATCGTGGCGGTCGACCAGCTCAACACCCGCGACGTCCTCGTGAGCGACGACGTGGTGTTCAGCAAGGCCGCGTTCGACCGCCTCGTCGGTGGCAACGCCGAGGAGGAGACCAACTGATGAGCACCCTGCACAAGGACCACCGCGACGTCCTGATCGCGCCCGTGGTGTCGGAGAAGAGCTACAGCCTCCTCGACGCCAACAAGTACACCTTCCTGGTGCACCCGGACGCCAACAAGACCGAGATCAAGATCGCCGTCGAGAAGGTCTTCGGCGTCAAGGTCACCTCGGTGAACACGCTCAACCGTCCGGGCAAGGTCCGCCGTACCCGCAACGGCCTCGGCAAGCGCAAGGACACCAAGCGCGCCATCGTGAGCCTGGCCGACGGTCACCGCATCGACATCTTCGGAGGTCCGGTCTCCTGACCGGGCTAGGTAGAGGAATCTGACATGGCTATCCGCAAGTACAAGCCGACCACCCCGGGCCGTCGTGGCTCCTCGGTGGCCGACTTCGCCGAGATCACCCGGACCACCCCCGAGAAGTCGCTGACCCGCCCGCTGCCCAAGAAGGGCGGTCGCAACAACCAGGGCCGGATCACCACGCGGCACCACGGTGGCGGTCACAAGCGTGCCTACCGGATCATCGACTTCCGTCGCTACGACAAGGACGGCGTTCCGGCCAAGGTCGCGCACATCGAGTACGACCCCAACCGCACCGCGCGCATCGCGCTGCTGCACTACGCCGACGGCGAGAAGCGCTACATCGTGGCGCCGAAGGACCTGACGCAGGGCATGCGGGTGGAGTCGGGCGTCGGTGCCGACATCAAGCCGGGCAACAACCTGCCGCTGCGCAACATCCCCGTCGGTACGACGATCCACTGCGTGGAGCTTCGTCCCGGTGGCGGCGCCAAGCTGGCCCGCTCGGCCGGCAACAGCGCGCAGCTCGTCGCCCGTGAGGGCTCGCGTGCCACCCTGCGTCTGCCCTCGGGCGAGATGCGCTACGTCGACGTGCGCTGCCGCGCGACGATCGGCGAGGTCGGCAACGCCGAGCAGTCGAACATCAACTGGGGCAAGGCCGGCCGCATGCGGTGGAAGGGCAAGCGCCCGACCGTCCGTGGTGTGGTCATGAACCCGGTCGACCACCCGCACGGTGGTGGTGAGGGCAAGACGTCCGGTGGTCGCCACCCCGTCTCGCCGTGGGGCAAGCCCGAGGGCCGTACGCGCAAGCGCAAGGCCAGCGACTCCCAGATCATCCGACGCCGCAAGTCCGGCAAGAACAAGCGCTGAAGGAACTGAGAGATGCCTCGCAGCCTGAAGAAGGGCCCCTTCGTCGACGGCCACCTGCTCAAGAAGGTGGACGCCGAGAACGAGAAGGGCACCCACAACGTCATCAAGACCTGGTCGCGCCGGTCCATGATCATCCCCTCGATGATCGGCCACACGATCGCGGTCCACGACGGTCGCAAGCACGTCCCGGTCTTCGTGTCCGACTCCATGGTCGGCCACAAGCTCGGTGAGTTCGCGCCGACCCGCACCTACCGCGGCCACGTCAAGGAAGACCGGAAGGGACGCCGTCGATGAGCACCACTGAGCGCAACCGCGTCAGCGCGCGCCGCGAGTCCCTCCTGGGCGACGAGCCCGGCGCGTTCGCGACCGCCCGCTTCGTGCGGATCACCCCGATGAAGGCGCGCCGCGTCATCGACCTGGTCCGCGGCCTGCCCGCCGACGAGGCGCTGACCCTGCTGCAGTTCGCGCCGCAGTCGGCCTCCGAGACCGTCTACAAGGTGCTGCAGAGCGCCGTCGCGAACGCCGCGACCACCGAGGGCCTCGCCACCGGCGACCTGGTCGTCTCGGTCGCGCGGGTCGACGAGGGCCCGACGATGAAGCGGTGGCGTCCGCGTGCGCAGGGCCGGGCCACCCGGATCAACAAGCGCACCAGCCACATCACCATCGCGGTCCAGCCGGCCGATGTCGTCGCGAAGAAGGGCAAGAAGTAATGGGTCAGAAGATCAACCCGAACGGCTTCCGCCTCGGCATCTCGACCGACCACAAGTCGCGTTGGTACGCCGACAAGCTGTACAAGTCCTACGTCGGCGAGGACGTCGCGATCCGCAAGCTGCTCAGCAAGGGCATGGAGCGGGCCGGTATCGCCAAGGTCGAGATCGAGCGCACCCGTGACCGGGTCCGCGTCGACATCCACACCGCGCGTCCCGGCATCGTCATCGGTCGCCGTGGCGCCGAGGCCGACCGCATCCGCGGCGAGCTCGAGAAGCTCACCGGCAAGCAGGTCCAGCTGAACATCCTCGAGGTCAAGAACCCCGAGATCGACGCGCAGCTGGTCGCCCAGGGTGTCGCCGAGCAGCTGTCGGGTCGCGTGCAGTTCCGCCGCGCGATGCGCAAGGCCATGCAGACCTCGATGCGTTCCGGTGCCAAGGGCATCCGGATCCAGTGCTCCGGCCGCCTCAACGGCGCCGAGATGTCGCGCACCGAGTTCTACCGCGAGGGCCGCGTCCCGCTGCACACGCTGCGTGCCGACATCGACTACGGCTTCTACGAGGCCCGCACGACCTTCGGCCGCATCGGCGTGAAGGTCTGGATCTACAAGGGCGAGGTCGCCGGCTCCCGTGCCGAGCGCCAGGCCCAGGCTGCTGCCCGCGCCGGTGTTCCCGGCCGCGGCGGCCGCCCCAGCCGTGGTGGTGACCGTCCGACCCGTGGGTCGCGCGGCGACCGCCCGAACCGCTCGGACCGCAACGCCGAGGGTGCTCCCGCCGTGGAGACCAACCCCGAGGCCGCCGCGGTGGAGCCGACCACCGGAACGGAGTCCTGACCCATGTTGATGCCGCGTCGCGTCAAGCACCGCAAGCAGCACCACCCCAAGCGGTCGGGTGCTGCCAAGGGCGGTACGTCGCTCGCGTTCGGTGACTTCGGTATCCAGGCGCTGGAGAGTGCGTACGTCACCAACCGCCAGATCGAGTCGGCCCGTATCGCGATGACCCGCCACATCAAGCGTGGCGGAAAGGTCTGGATCAACATCTACCCGGACCGCCCGCTGACCAAGAAGCCGGCCGAGACCCGCATGGGTTCCGGTAAGGGCTCGCCCGAGTGGTGGGTCGCCAACGTCAAGCCCGGCCGCGTCATGTTCGAGCTCTCCGGCGTCCCGGAGGACATCGCCCGCGAGGCCATGCGTCGTGCGATCCACAAGCTGCCCATGAAGGCCCGTTTCATCACGCGAGAGGCTGGTGAGTTCTGATGGCGAACGTCATCCGCGCCCACGAGCTGGACGA